>JBJHBL010000019.1:0-77826 GCA_050485465.1 Limnoraphis sp.
ATAGAGTTCTGATGAACTATCAAAACATCGCTTGTTTATCTGTCAAACTGAAGCTTGATTAGCTTCTATTACTAATGTAATTCTTTATCCCTAAAGTGACAAGTTAATTCAACCAAAGTTTACAAGAATAAGTGTAAGGACTTTCAATGATATTAACTTAAGTAAATTACCCCGAATCAAAAAATCCCCCACCATATGGCGAGGGATTGAATGGAAGTTAAGCTGTTTAGCTGATGCTAAATTAACCGAACTTACCCGCAGTCGAGGCAATGAGGAAGGCTGCATAGGTCAGAATATAACCAACCGTAAAGTGAGCCAAACCAACGACACGAGCTTGAACGATAGACAGAGCAACGGGCTTATCTTTCCAACGAACCAGGTTCGCTAGAGGAGTCCGCTCGTGCGCCCAAACAATCGTTTCAATTAGCTCTTGCCAGTAACCGCGCCAAGAGATTAGGAACATGAAACCGGTTGCCCAAACCAGGTGTCCAAAGAGGAACATCCAAGCCCAGACTGAAAGATTGTTGGTTCCATAGGGGTTGTACCCGTTAATTAACTGGGAGGAGTTCAGCCACAGATAATCTCTAAACCATCCCATCAGGTAGGTTGAAGATTCATTGAACTGAGCGACATTACCTTGCCAGATTCCCAGATGTTTCCAGTGCCAGTAGAACGTAACCCAACCCAGGGTGTTCAGCATCCAGAACATTGAGAGATAGAAAGCATCCCAAGCAGAGATGTCGCAAGTACCGCCACGACCGGGGCCGTCGCAGGGGAAGGCATAACCAAAGTCCTTCTTATCGGGCATCAGCTTGGAACCGCGAGCATCCAACGCACCTTTGACCAGAATCAAAGTGGTGGTATGCAGACCGAGAGCGATCGCATGGTGAACCAGGAAGTCGCCAGGGCCAATGGTTAAGAACAGAGAATTGTTACCCGAGTTGATTGCATCTAACCAACCAGGTAACCAAACGTTCCCGTGATTCGGCCATGCAGTACTCGCAATGCTATCTGGGTTAGACAGCAGAACATCCATCGCATAAACTGCTTTTCCGTGAGCCGCTTGAATGAACTGAGCAAACACAGGCTCAATCAGGATTTGCTTTTCAGGAGTACCGAAAGCAACAACAACGTCGTTATGAACGTAGATTCCTAAAGTGTGGAAACCCAGGAACAGAGACACCCAACTCAGGTGAGAGATGATTGCCTCTTTGTGTTCGAGCATCCTTGCTAACACATTACCTTTGTTAGCTTCTGCATCATAGTCACGAACAAAGAAGATCGCGCCGTGAGCAAAAGCACCAACCATCAAGAATCCTGCGATGTATTGATGGTGAGTGTACAGTGCAGCTTGAGTGGTGTAGTCCCGCGCCATAAATGCGTAAGGCGGAATGGAGTACATATGCTGGGCAACCAACGAAGTGATTACACCCAAAGCAGCCAACGCCAAGCCTAACTGGAAGTGCAGAGAGTTGTTGATGGTGTCATACAACCCTTGGTGGGGCAGGTTGAACTGACCTTCATTTTTGAAACCGAACAGAGGATCTTTGGAATTGAGCATTTCTTTAATGCTGTGGCCAATTCCAAATTGCGTCCGGTACATATGTCCAGCGATGATGAACAATACAGCGATCGCTAGATGGTGGTGAGCCATATCCGTTAACCAGAGAGACTCGGTTTGAGGATGGAATCCACCTAAGAACGTCAGAATAGCGGTTCCTGAACCTTGAGACGTCCCAAACACATGGCTGGCTGTATCTGGATTTTGAGCATAAACGCCCCAGTTTCCAGTAAAGAAGGGAGCCAAACCTGCCGGGTGAGGCAGAGTGCTGAGGAAGTTATCCCAACCCACGTGCTGTCCGCGAGACTCAGGAATAGCAACGTGTACCAGGTGTCCTGTCCAAGCCAGAGAGCTAACCCCAAACAGACCCGCCAAGTGGTGGTTCAAACGAGATTCTGCGTTTTTGAACCAGGAGAGGCTAGGACGATATTTCGGTTGGAGGTGTAACCAGCCTGCAAATAAGAAGATTGCAGACAGCAGTAACAGGAAGATAGAACCTTGGTACAGATCACCATTGGTTCGCATTCCGATGGTGTACCACCAGTGGTAAACACCAGAGTAAGCGATATTAACGGGGTTAGAAGCACCTGCTTGGGTAAAAGCATCTACCGCAGGCTGTCCGAATTGAGGATCCCAAATCGCGTGAGCAATTGGACGGACGTTTAAGGGGTCTTTAACCCATTGTTCAAAGTTGCCTTGCCAAGCGACGTGGAACAGGCTGCCAGAAGTCCAAAGAAAGATGATGGCGATGTGGCCGAAGTGGGAAGCAAAGATCTTTTGATAAAGATTTTCTTCCGTCATGCCATCATGACTTTCAAAATCATGGGCTGTGGCAATCCCGTACCAAATCCGCCGAGTGGTCGGATCTTGAGCCAATCCCTGGCTAAATTTGGGGAATTTAGTTGCCATAAGTCCTAACTAAATTGTCTTCTCTTGCGATGGTCCGCTCAAGGAGTTAGAGCAAGTTTTTGTATGACTTTACCCTAACCCTTAAGCGGGAGACTCTCATCCAACTGAAATGATTCGAGCCAGGAAGAATGCCCAAGTGGTGACGATTCCTCCAAGTAGGTAGTGAGCGACTCCCACTGCACGACCCTGAGTGATGCTCAGAGCGCGAGGTTGGATAGCTGGAGCTACCTTGAGTTTATTATGCGCCCAAACAATGGATTCGATCAGTTCTTGCCAGTAGCCACGACCACTGAACAGGAACATTAAGCTGAATGCCCAGACAAAGTGCGCTCCTAAGAACAACAAGCCATAAGCAGACAGAGCCGAACCATAGGATGTTAGAACCTGAGAGGCTTGCGCCCACAGGAAATCACGCAACCATCCATTAATGGTAATAGCACTTTGGGCAAAGTTACCATTGGTGATATGAGAAATAGTACCGTCTGCTTCTACCGTTCCCCAAACATCCGACTGCATCTTCCAACTGAAGTGGAAAATTACAATCGAGAGGGAATTGTACATCCAGAACAGACCCAGGAAGACGTGATCCCAACCGGAAACTTGGCAAGTACCACCCCGACCTGGACCATCGCAAGGGAAACGGAATCCTAATTCACTCTTATCAGGAATCAGGCGAGAACTGCGGGCGTACAGAACACCCTTGAGCAGAATCAGAACAGTAACGTGAATGGTGAAAGCATGGATATGGTGAACCATGAAGTCTGCCGTACCCAATGCAATCGGCATCATGGCTACTTTACCGCCCACTGCGACGACATCTCCACCAAAAGCAGGGCTGACACTAGCCAAGGCGTTCGGAGCCGTATTACCGGGAGCCAAGGCGTGTAGGTTTTGAACCCACTGAGCAAAAATCGGCTGGAGCTGAATCCCGGTATCTGAGAACATATCTTGAGGACGACCAAAGGCACGCATTGTATCGTTATGAACGTACAAGCCAAAGCTGTGGAAGCCCAGGAAAATACAAACCCAGTTTAAGTGCGAGATAATCGCGTCACGGTGACGAATAACTCGATCCAAAACGTTATTGACGTTCTTCGCCGGATCATAGTCACGCACCATGAAGATTGCACCGTGAGCGCCTGCACCCACAATCAAGAATCCGCCAATCCACATATGATGCGTAAAGAGGGACAATTGAGTGGGATAATCCGTTGCAATGTAGGGATAGGGCGGCATCGCATACATATGATGAGCTACGATGATGCTCAACGAACCCATCATTGCTAGGTTGATGGCTAGCTGTGCGTGCCAAGAAGTCGTTAAGGTTTCATAGAGACCTTTGTGACCTGTTCCACCGATTAACAGTGGATCTTTATGAGCCTCTAAAATTTCTTTCATGCTGTGACCAATGCCCCAGTTGGTGCGGTACATATGGCCAGCAATGATGAACAAGACTGCTAAGGCTAGGTGATGGTGTGCTGTATCTGACAACCACAAGCCACCTGTTACGGGATTCAGACCTCCTTTGAAGGTTAAGAAGTCTGAGTAGACTCCCCAGTTCAAGGTGAAGAAGGGTCTTAAACCTTCTGCAAAGCTGGGGTACAACTCGGTCATTAAGTCCCGATTCAGGATAAACTCATGGGGCAGAGGGATATCTTGAGGGGCAACCCCAGAATCCAGCAGCTTGTTGATCGGTAAGGACACATGGATTTGGTGTCCCGCCCAACCTAAGCATCCTAAGCCCAACAATCCTGCTAAGTGGTGGTTCATCATAGACTCCACATTCTGGAACCATTCCAGTTTGGGAGCGCGTTTATGATAGTGGAACCAACCTGCAAACAGCATCAATCCTGCCATAACCAGCCCACCGATCGCGGTGCAATAAAGCTGGAATTCATTGGTGATGCCGGATGCACGCCAGAGTTGGAACAATCCAGAAGTGATCTGAATTCCGTGGAAGCCTCCTCCCACATCTGCATTTAAAATTTCTTGACCGAAAATTGGCCATACCACTTGGGCGCTCGGTTTGATGCCTGTGGGATTGGTTAGCCAAGCTTCATAGTTTGAAAACTTTGCGCCGTGGAAGTATGCGCCACTTAGCCAGATGAAAATCACAGCTAAATGACCGAAGTGGGCGCTAAAGATTTTGCGCGAAATATCTTCTAAATCACTGGTATGACTATCGAAGTCGTGAGCGTCGGCGTGGAGGTTCCAAATCCAGGTGGTGGTATTTGGACCTTTCGCGAGATCACGTCGGAAATGTCCAGGTTTGGCCCATTTTTCAAATGAGGTTGGAACTGGATCTTTATCGACTGTAACCTTTACCTTCGCCTCCGGCTCGGGAGGACTGATGGTCATTGAGACTCTCCTCTCTCTATGACAAATATTCTACGTGTTGCTGATTATGAAACAAGTTGTGAAACTCTTTCAAAATCCTTAGCAAAAGTTAATGTATTACTAACAGTTGCAAGGGGGCAACACAACTCTCCTTTACTTTACTACAAGAGTAGGAAATTGTAATTCCACACTCTACCCCTCTTGAGTGCTTAGGAAATTTCCCTTTGCCGCTTTCAAGGGGCTGTTGTATTTAAATGATATATCATCTTTCCCAGTCAGGGGGAAGTGGGTTGTTAACAATAATTAAAAGTCCGTCTAATTCCTTTCCTGTATAGCTTTTAAGCCTATTTTCTCTCAAAAACTACTAAATCTACACGATAAACGTTACAAAACTTAAAGTTAATGAGAGTAACTTCTTAAACTCAGAAGATCTTTAGAGATCAAATCGGCGATCGCTGTTGGGTCAGTGATCCTTTTGGTCTATAGTTCCCTATGGAAGCCTTCTAGACAAAATTGGATTTGGGAGTTTCAGGAGAACTCAATGTTGAACAGCAATTGTGGTCGGACACCCCGAAGAAAATGGTTAATATCTGCTCTAGCCGTTCTCTTAGTTTTCAACCTTCTCGGATGTGAGCAACCGCAGTTACCCGAAGCGAGTGCGCCGAGTCGATCTACCCCGCAAGCAACCCCCCCAATGGCGGAAGTCTCGCCGCCAAGAGCAATACAATTTCTCCATCAACCTCTGGATGTCTATCAACCTCAAGTCAGCATTCTGAGTCCTCAACCGGATGAAATTCTCCAGGACAACACCGTCACAGTCCAACTGCAAGTGCAGGACTTAGCGATATTCCGAGATGAAACATTAGGTTTAGGGCCACATCTACAAGTCATCCTTGATAATCAACCCCTTAAAGATATTTACAGCCTAGACGAACCCCTAGTTTTATCAGACTTAGAAGCTGGAACCCATACTCTACAGATATTTGCAGCTTATCCCTGGAAAGAAAGCTTCAAAAACGATGGTGCCTATGCTCAAACCACCTTTCATATCTTTACCAAAACTCCAGAAAACAACCCTAACCCCCAACTTCCCCTCTTAACCTATAACCAACCAACAGGAACCTACGGCGCCGAACCTGTACTGTTAGACTTCTACCTGACCAATGCTCCCCTTCACCTAGTCGCTCAAGAAAATCCAGAAGACGAAATCGTTGACTGGCGAATTCGCGTCACCGTCAACGGCGAAAGTTTTATCATTGATCGATGGCAACCCATCTACATAAAAGGGATAAAACCGGGCAAAAACTGGGTACAACTCGAATACCTCGATGAACTCGGAGAACCCCTCACCAATGTCTACAATAATACCGCTCGTGTCTTTACCTACGACCCCCAAAGTCAAGACACGCTCTCTAAACTGGTACGCGGTGAACTCACTATCGCCTCAGCCCGTCCGATTGTAGATCCAGGCTATGATACGACTGTAATCACTCCCGAAGTGGAAGAAACCCCAGAAGAAATTGAAATTCTTCCCGAAGTTGAAGAAACTTCCGAACCCGAAGAAATATTACAGCCTGTTGAAATTCTTCCCTCACCCGAAGAAACCCTAGAAGAAATTGAAATTCTTCCCGAAGTTGAAGAAACTTCCGAACCCGAAGAAACATTACAACCTGGTGAAATTCTTCCTGAAGTTGAAGAACAACCCGCAACCTCAGAACCTGTTGAACCCCTGACTCTCGAAGACGAAACCGAAACCATCGAAACCGTTCCAGCAATAGAAACTTCTCCAACCCTGCAAGAAACATCTTCGACTCCTGTTGAGGATGTTTTACCCCCCGCACAAGAAGAGATACCCCCACCAGAACCCTCACCCACTGCCCAAACTGAGGGATGGTTTAATCGTATTAAAGGTCAAATTCAGCAACTCCCAGTTTTCCAAAAAAATAATTCTCAAACCCGTCCATTAGTACCAACATCAGAAACCTCAGAACCTGCCGAAACCGATAATCTATTCAAACGAATTTTTAGCCGTTTTCAGCAAAACACCTCTGAACTCTCATCCCCCCAAACTTTACCCGAAATGGTCGATGAGGTTCCTGTTCCTGAACCCACTCAACCCGTTTTAGAACCTGAACAAAAACGGGTTCCCGATGAATTTGAACCGACTTCCGAAACCATTGAAGCAGAAACCCCTGTGATTGAACCGGAAACCCTTCCAGAAATCATTGATCAGACTCCAGAAGTTGAACCGGAAGTGAATTCACAAGCACCTGTAATTATCGAACCGGAACCGGAACCGGAAACCCTTCCAGAAATCATTGATCAGACTCCAGAAGTTGAACCGGAAGTGAATTCACAAGCGCCTGTAATCATAGAACCGGAACCGGAACCGGAAACCCTTCCAGAGATCATTGATGAAACTTCTGTTCTAGAACTAGAAACCGAGTTAGAGGACTCCTAACTCATACCCCACAAAGCCGTTAAAGATAGGCTAATCTAGGAAAGCGTGGCTTGATTTCTCAGAGCCGCGTCTTTTTGTGATCAGATAGCCAAAGCATGAACCGAGTTCCAACAAAGGAGTTGATCTTCGATGGCTGACAAAAAACATCTTGCCATACTCAAACAAGGGGTTGCTGTGTGGAACCAGTGGAGAAAAAACAACCCAAACATCAAACCTGATCTTAAAGGTGCTGATTTGAGATCGGCTATCCTGCAATTATCGACTCTCAAAGGAGTGAATCTCAGTCAAACCAACCTTACAGATACCGATCTCAAAGGTGCTGATCTCTGGTACGCGAACCTGACAGGGGTTGATCTCAGAGGTGCAGACTTGAGAGGGGCGAACCTTTGGGGGGCGAATTTTTCTCAAACCCAAGTCTTTGGTGCGAATTTTCAAGGTGCAATTCTGACAGGGGTTTGTATTCTTGACTGGAAAGTTGACAAGCAAACCAACTTTAATCATGTCTTGTGTCGGTTTATCTATCGTCAAGCTAATCAAGAAGATCGATTTCCTCTTGATCCGAACCGCAGTTTTGCACCCGGAGATTTTGCTCGCTGGATTCAAACGTTATAGTATCGAGGTACATTTTGAACGAGAAGCCGATATCTGGACTTACTGCTTATGGAACCTTTTGCAGTCTCGACACCGCAGTTTTATACCTGGAAAGGCTATCGTTGTGCTTATGAAGTTCATTCGACGACAGACTCCGAAGCTTCCCAAAATATACCTTTGCTGTTGATCCATCCTATCGGTGTGGGATTATCTCGGCGATTTTGGTATCGGTTTTGCGATCGCTGGCAACAGCAAGGGTATCAAAATTTGATTTATAATCCTGATTTACTGGGGTGTGGTGACAGTGAAATGCCTCGCATTGCCTACTATCCCCAAGATTGGGCTGAACAACTTAACGAATTTCTGCAAACGGTAATTCAGAAACCTGTTATTGTTTTGGTACAGGGGGCGCTTCTTCCTACTGCGATCGCTTTAGTGCAGCTTCAGCAACACACTCATTTAATCAAAGGTTTAATATTATCTGGGCCTCCGGCTTGGCGAGTGATGACGGATGCAGGTTCACCGACTCAACATCGATTGTTGTGGAATTTGTTTTTTGATGCTCCCATTGGAAGTTTGTTTTGGCGTTATGCCCGTCGTCGGCAGTTTGTCGAGTCTTTTTCGATTCGTCAACTGTTTGCAGAAGCCGAAGCCGTAGATCAAGAGTGGTTGGATCTGTTAGAAGTTGGTGCGATGAACCCCAAGAGTCGATACGCGGTGTTTGCATTTTTAGCGGGGTTTTGGCGAAAAAATTATGAATCTGAAATGGCAGCGATTTCTCAACCGACGTTAGTTGTGATCGGAGAAAAAGCTTCAAGTATTAGTCGTCAAGGGATTTCAGAAACACCCGCACAACGCGCTCTAGCCTATGAACAAGCATGGCCTAATGCCAAACCTCGGATTATTCCGGGTCGCAATGTCCCCCCTTACGAATCTACCGCAGAGTTTATAGACGTTGTGGCTGAGTTTCTACACAGTCTCCGGTAAGTTCCCCTTCAAATCTTGAAACCGTAATCTGAAGCCTGAATCTATATTGGGTTCGGGTTTTTGTTATATCAGCCTATTCTACAAAGTATAGATTTTTGTTCACAGACCCGTCAATCTGCGTCAGTAAGATCACTTTGACTACAGATAATCAGAGAGCTTACTGATTTTTAACTGCAATTTTGAGTTTGAGCAAAAACGGATATCCGTAGAATTACTGAGAAGTTGAAAAATTACTGTAACTTTTAAAAATACAAATTCCGTAAAAACCATGATAATTCATTTTTTTTTGTACAACCAATAAATCAGTATTAAGGGTGATAAGTATCACATTAAAATTTCAGGATTTTATCTAATATAGTGTTGTGCAAGTCCCACTATATCTACATCTTAATAATAACTTGAATAATGTAAAGACTCAGTAAAAAACCGCTAAAGTGATTTTCAAAAATGTCTATTACAGCTAAGATGTAGAAAGAATAAAGAAAACTTTGCACGAACACCCAATACTCAAGTTTTTAAACTCAATCAGGAGTAACCCCATGAAAACTAAACTACTTGCTCTATTAACAGGTTTGACTACTGTCACCACTTTAGTTGCTGCAACAGTACCAGTTCAGGCCAATGAAATTGATGATTTGATGAAAGCATTTTTTGAGTTTGCACCGACCCAAGACCGTATGCGGATTCAGGCTGACGGTGTTAACATCAAAGAATTTGCTCTGACTGGGCCTTTAACAGTCAACTACGATATTGCTAATTTAGAAGCTGTATTCCTCGGTGAAGTCGCCGCCTATCAAAATACGGTCAGCTTGGGTGGTCAAGATCTGTGGTCTAATATCAGAACCGTAAACGAACTGTTCGACTATCAAGCTCCTAATAACCCGAACACTGGACTTCCACCCAGACTCGGAACCTTCAATTCTCAGTTAAATGGAACCGCAGGTTTTTTAGATATTGGTTCAACTGTTTCTTTAGGTTCATTTAAAGTAGGTGATTCTCTAGATTTCGCAGTATCGAACCCCGATTTTAACTTCAGCATGAGCAGTGCGCCAGGACAGTTTATGGGTTACACTTTAGCTGGATTTGACGATTGGCTGATTATTGGAATTGAAGATACGATGGGTAAATTCAGCGACTGGGATTTCAACGATGCCGTGTTTGCTGTTAGACTGGGTTCTCCTGGGGCTAGTGTTCCTGAACCTTCAACCATTGCTGCTTTAATCGGTGTAACTGCTGCTTTTGGAGTTAGTCGTCGCAAAAACGCTAACAAGTCCTAATTGTAGTTAACAAACTCCAGTTAGAGTTAAGAATAAGTCAATCAACCCCCAACTGTGATCAGTTTATCCAGGATGGGGGTTATTTTTTTGATTGAATAAGATGTCGAAGGATTATAAACCCTGAAATGTTTAACGGATTGACTCTGATTGCCTCACAATGATTTAAATCGAGTGACATTGACTAAAAAATCTTCTATAATTTTAAAGCTGTTATTGATTAATACAAATGTCGTCGGTTGAACAAGAATTTAAAAAGAAAGCTTCCCCCTCGTTAAAAAATCCGTTAGTTAGACCGTTTTTGAAGTGGGCGGGGGGAAAAAGACAATTACTCCCGATTTTAAAAGAACATCTTCCCAAAAAGTATATATCCTATTATGAACCCTTTTTAGGTGGGGGTGCTTTTTTATTTGATTTACAACCTAAACAAGCTGTTATTAATGATAGTAATCCAGAATTAATTAACTGTTATCGAATAATTAGAGATTCTGTTGATGAACTGATCGAAGATTTGGGAAGACATAAAAATCAAGAAGATTATTACTATAAAATAAGGGAGTTAGACCGGAAAAAAGGTTTTAAAAATCAAACACCTGTTGAACGAGCATCTAGAATTATATATTTGAATAAAACTTGTTATAATGGGTTATTTAGAGTCAATTCTAAAGGACAGTTTAATGTTCCGTTTGGTCGATATAAAAATCCTAATATTCTGGATCTATCGGTTCTGAAAGCGGTCAGTAAATATTTGAATGAAAATCAAGTTGAAATTCTCAATGGTGACTTTGAAATTGCCGTTAAAAAAGCTAGGAAAGGAGATTTTATTTATTTTGACCCTCCCTATGATCCCGTTTCGGATACGGCTTCGTTTACGGGTTATGATATTAATGGGTTTAATCGCAATGAACAGGAACGGTTAAAAGCCACCGTTGATGAGTTGGATAAAAAAGGGTGTTATGTGCTGTTGAGTAATGCTTATACTGATTTTATTGTTGATTTGTACAAAGATTATAAGCAGGTTAAAGTTTCAGCGATTAGAGCGATTAATTCTAATGCAAAAAAACGGGGTAGGGTTGATGAAATTTTAGTAAAAAATTATGAGTGATTCTAAGAAAAATAAACCAACAAAAAATGATGTTGCATGGGAAAATATTTTTAAAGAATATCAAATATTAGAGAAAGAATATCAAATATTAGAGAAGATTTCCGAACGGGGTAGCTTTGAAATTGATGCAATTACCATTAATCAATTCAGAGAAAGTCGGTTAATGGCAAAATTTGACCATCAGGTTAATTTACCTCGAATTTTTCAACAAAATTCACTGTCTATCCTTCCCCTTTCTCGTTATCGGTATGTTATCGGATATTTTGATGCTTACCATCAAGTTAAATATGATTCTGAAATTCAACCCATTCCTGTAACATTTCCTAACTATCTGGAAAGCTTGGACTATGAAACTTTAACATCTGAAAGTTTGGCTATAAACTGTGCTTTTCATGCGGGGATGATTGCCGATATTTTAGACGCAGACGAAGTTTTCCATACGGTTTCGGGTCGGATGTCTACAGGAAGTTTTGATTTTTCGATTAACCGTTTATCGAGTAACTCTCCTTATTTACTGGAGGTTAATAACTCTCAGTGTGAAATAGATGCGGGGTTTGAAACTGAAGAATACTTTCTCATTGTTGAAGCGAAAATGTATGGTGTCGATAATTTTTTAATCAGACAACTGTATTATCCTTATCGGCTTTGGTCGAGTAAAGTTAATAAAAAAGTATGGGTGGCTTTAATGACGTTTTCAAATTCAACAAGTCAATTCAGCTTCTTTTTGTACGATTTCGATAATTTATCAGATTACAACTCTATCCGGTTAATTCAGCAGAAAAATTATATCATCAGTCCAGAAGAAATAACTAGAGATGATATATCAGAAGTGTTTAACTCTATTGAAGTTGTCCCCGAACCGGATATTACACTTCCTCAAGCGGATGACTTTAACCGTATTGTAGATTTATTGACATGGCTTTATGAGCGTGAATTAACTAAAGATGAAATTACAATGAAGTATCAATTTGCAGGTAGACAAACCAACTATTATACTGATGCGGGTAGATACTTAGGTTTGGTCGATAAAATTCAAACTTCTGGTAGTAAGGATATTACTTTTTGTCTGACGGAGAAAGGAAGAAGTCTAATAAGTAAGAAGCACAAGTTCAAGATTCTTTCACTCATTGAAACGATTTTAAAATATCCTGTTTTCTACAAAACTTTTGAAATGACGCTTCAAACCGGAGAAATCCCTCAAAAAGAAAAAGTCAGCGAGATAATGTCAAGCTTGAATTATGGTGATAAAACCAAAAATAGACGTTTTCAAACGGTGAGAAGTTGGGTGAAATGGATTTGGAGTATGTGTTCAGATTAACATCTGACCCATTTTTTTCAATCCCCTGAGAACATCATAAAATTCATTTCCGGGGTTGGAAATTGAAAAGGATTTGGATAAGCTATATTCAGCTTGATTGTCACGACTCAGTTTAATAAAAACGGCTTCTCGACCATTAATAATTAATCCAAAAATGGGTTTTTCTAAGTTGGGACTTGCCATCATGTAAACAAGAGTTTGGGGAAGGGCGACCATCACATCTGCTTTGGTTCTTTTGGTTTCAATGATAGCAATCCAAAATTCTCCCTTAAACTCCAAAAAATCTATTTTTCCGCGAATACTATCCCGATTAAATTCGTCATCAATTTGAACTTATCTTTCCGCAGTAATAGAAAAGGGAGAGTTGAAAAATCCTGCCAGGTCAAGCAACGGCGAAACCACCACAATTTTAACGACTTCCTCCAACATTTCCCTTTTGGTGAGATAGAGATATTGCTGTTTGACTCTATCCAAACGCTGTTTTTCTTCGGGAGTAAGTTCGGGTATTTCATCCAACCAAGTTAGAAAGAAGCTATCTTCTTGTAAAAATTGAAGATTAAATCTGCTTTCTACATCGTAAAGGGTTAAGTTGGAAGCGGGAATAACTGGCGTTTTGTTCATGGTCTTCTTAAAATCTAATTGGGTGTGTCAACCCTAGTTAAACACACCCGATTTTTGTTATTTTCCCGCCGTTAAGGTTTGTTGACGATTTTGTATTTCTAGATAAATCAACAACGCATTAACATCAGCAGGATTTACACCGCCAATTCTAGATGCCTGACCAATAGTTAACGGTTTGACTTTCGTTAACTTTTCCCGAGATTCCATCGACAACGTTTCAATCGCCATATAGTTAATATTTTCGGGTAATTTTCGATTGGCGTGGCGGCTAATTTGGTCGATTTGATTTTGTTGGCGTTGCAGATAACCGGAATATTTTACCTCAATTTCTGCCCCTTCTTTTTCTACAGAATCTAGATCAGGATTTCCTAGATTATACTGTTCTAAGTTAACATAATGAAATCCCGGACGTCGCAACAAATCGGCTAAGGTAATTGAACCTTTAATCTTTTGTTGGGTATCGGAAACAATGGTAACACCGACTTCATCCCGTTCTTTAATACGAGTGGAATGTAAACGTTCTTTTTCTGCGATAATATTGGCTTGTTTCTGTTCAAACAGTTGCCAACGACGGTCATCAATTAAGCCAATTTCTCGACCCAATGGTGTTAACCGTTGGTCGGCATTATCCGAACGCAATAACAACCGATATTCTGAACGACTGGTTAACATTCGATAGGGTTCACGCAAATCTTTGGTACACAAATCATCGATTAATGTACCGAGATAACTGCCTTCACGGGGGAAAACAATCATCTCTTGATTTCGGGCAAATCTAACCGCATTAATTCCGGCAACAATTCCCTGGGCTGCTGCTTCTTCATAACCTGTTGTACCGTTAATTTGACCTGCACAAAATAGCCCTTCAACTTTCTTGGTCATCAACGTAGGATAACACTGAGTTGCAGGTAAATAATCGTATTCCACCGCGTAAGCTGGACGCAACATAATAGATTTTTCTAAACCGGGTAAACTCCGCAACATTTCTACTTGCAGTCTTTCCGGTAAACCCGTAGAAAATCCTTGAATATATAATTCAGGAATATTTCGACCTTCCGGTTCAATAAAAATTTGGTGGCTTTCTTTATCGGCAAACCGCACAATTTTATCTTCAATACTTGGACAATAACGCGGCCCTTTTGCCTCTACCCAACCGCCATAAACGGGAGATAAATGCAAATTTTCCCGAATAATACGGTGAGTTTCTGCGGTGGTTCGTGTGAGATAACAATTCATTTGTTCTCGTTCGACCCACACCTCCGGGTCAAAACTAAACCAGCGTACTTCTTCATCACCCGGTTGCGGTTCTAACTGACTATAATTCACCGAACGTTTATCAACTCGGGCGGGAGTTCCTGTTTTTAAGCGTCCGGTTTCAAAGCCTAATTTATTTAAGGTTTCTGTTAAACCAACGGCTGCAAATTCTCCAGCACGTCCGGCAGGCATTGATTTATTTCCCACCCAAATTATGCCGCCTAAAAAGGTTCCGGTTGTTAAAATAACCGCTTTGCATTTAAACGCAACATCAAAATAGGTTTGAACCCCAATAATTTCATCATTTGCCCCTAATACAATATCCGTCACCATCCCTTCACGAATGGCAAGATTTTCTTGGTTTTCAATGATATTTCGCATCACCGCAGCATATTCTCGTTTATCGGTTTGGGCGCGTAATGCCCAGACTGCGGGGCCACGAGAGTTATTCAGTAGGCGTTTTTGTAGGTAGGTGCGGTCAGCCATTTTGCCAATTTCACCGCCTAATGCGTCTACTTCGTGGGTGAGTTGAGACTTCGCAGGCGCGCCCACGGCAGGGTTACAGGGTTGCCAAGCAATTTTATCGAGGTTTAGGGTTAACATCAGGGTGCGACATCCCAGACGGGCTGAGGCGAGGGCGGCTTCACACCCGGAATGTCCGCCCCCGACAACAATAATATCAAATTCGTCTTGAAAGTCTACAGCAGATGTTTGAGTCATTGTGAGTGTTTAAGGGATGAGAACTTATCTTTAAATTTTAGCGGTTAGAATGAATGTTCAGCAGAGGAGTGTAATAAATACTGTATTTTTAGCAGCGAGTTAATATTTTTATTGAAAGTTCAAGTTGTTCTGATGTCTGCTGACTATACCCCGTTAAAAATTGTTTAATAGTTGTAGCAATTCCCTTTGAAGACAAGTAGGGAACACCATTTCCAATCATCTTAAACATACTACTCAAAGATAACTCCTGTGGAAGAACATATTCTTTGGGTAAAGATTGAATAGCCAAAGTCTCAGCTACCGAAAGCCTGCGAACTTTATAGGGATGTAAAAGTATAACAAGTTTATTTGATGTTAAATTTAATCTTATTATCCCATATAGGGCTTGCCAAGGACTAACTGTTGAGGTATTCTAAGCAGTAGGTTTGATGAATAAAATGTGTTAACCTAACTTAACAATAGACCCATGACTCAACAACCCTCACCCAACAATCAAAGCCTAGTACAAAGACTTAAACAGTTTTTCAAAAAAGTTGAGAGTAAGCAAAATTTAATTTCTGCTTTAGGAGGAATTACAACCCTAATTGGTGCGATCGCCGGAGCGATTATTTTTATTATGAAGCCGGGGGGAACAGTAGCCCCCCCTCCCCCCGCCAATTGTAACGGTTTCCTCGTTTATATTCCGGCTGATTCTGATACGATAAATAATCTTCAAAGTAAGATTGATTGCTATCGCGATCTAATTGCAAATAACCCGAAAGACGCTGTTGCTTATACTAACTTAGGTGAAGCAGAACGTCGTTTGGCGAAAATAAAAAATTACAGAACAAACAAGCGTCTGAACGAATTAGAAGCCGCTAAAAAGCATCATTTGACAGCACAACTTTTAGATCCCAAAGCTAAAGAAGTGAAACAAGGATTAGAATTAGTGAATACAGAAATAGAAGATTTGCACCAGAAGAAAACCTGGCTTAAACCCGAAATGCTTGTGAAGTCTGTAGAAGGTAAAGTAATGACATTCAATAAAAAAGAGTAGAAAGTTTTGATCTTCTGCTTGTTATCCAGGATTGCAGATAGTAGACTATGCTACATATTTGCTTTCTCGTTTATCAGTAGAGAAATGTGAAGCTAAGATTATTAAATTAAACTAAGCATTCAACCTCATTAAAAACAAAATAGAAATTATTCAAGTTCCTAATGAATTAAAGTAATCAGTGTATTTTTGCTGAAACAGGTAGTTTTAACTCCTCGTTGCGGTTAGAATGAATATTTAGCAGAGGCGTGTAGAAGGATAACAATAATCTTTTCAGAATAAGATGATTACGTTCAGGAACTCAAACAAAGGCTATCTCAACAGAAAAGCAGGATGAGCATTGCCCATCCTAACAGTAATTAAACGGTCATTAATATTTCTGAATCATCGAGAAAAGGATAGTCTGTATAACCCTGTTCATCACCCCCATAAAAGGTTGAGCGATCATAATCATTTAACGCTGCTTTTAATGCAAATCTTTTCGGTAAATCGGGATTAGAAATAAACAACCGACCATAGGCGACTAAATCTGCATCACCCTGTTTTAAAGTGGCTTCTCCCGTTTCTAGAGTATAACCTCCTGCTGTGATGATTGTCCCGTTATAAATTGACCGAAAATAACTCGCTCCTAGTCCGGTTCCATCGTCTTCAACGGTTTGATTTCCTTGAATTCTTGGCTCAACAAGATGCAGATAAGCCAGATTAAATTGATTTAATTCAGAAACGACAAAGCTAAATAAAGCCTCTAGATCAGAATCAAACATACTACCAAATTCACTACTAGGCGATAATCTTACCCCGACTTTATCCGCATCCCAGACTGTTGTTACTGCTTCGACGACTTCCATTAAAAAACGCGCCCGATTTTCGATAGAACCGCCATATTGATCGGTACGTTGGTTAGAACCATCATGGAGAAATTGATCGAGTAAATAGCCATTGGCACTATGAATTTCTACTCCATCAAATCCGGCTTGCATTGCGTTTTTTGCAGCTTGTCGATACTGTTCAACAATTGCCGGAATTTCTGCTGTTAATAGCGCTCTTGGGGTAACAAAGGGTTGTTCTCCTGAAAATGTATTTGCCATCCCTTCAGGAGCGATCGCACTGGGAGCGACAGGTAACTCTCCATTGGGTTGTAAAGAGGGATGAGAAATCCGGCCAACGTGCCATAATTGTAAGAATATTTTTCCACCTTGATGATGAACTGCTTCGGTTATTTTTTGCCATCCTTCTATTTGTTCAGCCGAATGAATTCCGGGTGTATTTGGATAACCTAATCCTTGGGGTGAAATTTGGGTTGCTTCACTAATGATTAACCCCGCAGAGGCTCGTTGACTATAATAAACGACATTCATTTCTTGAGGTACATTTCCGGCTTTTGCTCGCATTCGAGTTAAAGGAGCCATGACCATCCGGTTTGATAATTGATAGGCACCCAGTTGAATCGGTTGTAACAAGTTTAAAGGAGTGTTCATGGCTGATTTTTGCAGATGTGAAGGACAAAATAGATCGGAGTAGGAAGGCTGAAATTAGCCTCCCTATTTTTAAAATTATGCGAGAGAATTAGAGGCTGAAACTTGTTCCACTAATTCTTTTACTTTATTGGATAAAACTGACTGATCAACAACACCATCAACTCGATAAATGACTTCTCCTTCACTGAAAAATAACAGGGTAGGAATCGCTTCAATTTTGTATTCGGTTGGGAGTTGTTCATAATCGTCAATATTCAACTTGCCCACTTTGACAACGCCATCAAATTCAGCCGCTAATCCACTGACAATGGGATTCATTACCCGACAAGGCCCACACCAAGGCGCCCAGAAGTCCACCACAACCGGAATTGCACTTTTGAGAACTTCTTCTTCAAAGTTTTCATCGGTTAATGTAATATATTTTTCCGTTCCTGACATGGTTTAGTTCCTCCTCAAGTTGTGTTGGGGTTTGGCGACACCATTCCCCTGTCTTTGGCTGATTATACGACTAAGGGATCGTTTTTCCATAGGGTGATTGTTTTTTCGGGATCTAAACGCCTGCTGTGATCCGCTTTGATCAAAGCCTGAACAATTCTGGGATTTTCATCTATAAGAGATGATTTTATCCGGGTTGTTTTTATCTAATTAAATTTTTGAACGATCATTCCATTTTTGAAAAAAAATAGAGTTTTCAGCAATCTTTTAACCAGGAGATTGGTTAGAAAACACAAAGAATTTGTTGTTTCCTATTCTTAGAGTAGCAATTTTGGAACGAATAGTCAAGTATTTGCTCAAAATTACTGATGTCCATTTCTTCAATCCAAGACACAGAGAAGAATTTGGACGATTTCTTGTAACCTCTGCCGATCCGGATTGACTTTTGAAATGACCCGCAACCCTTGTAAATTACAGGTCAGATAGTGGGCGAGGGCTTGTACATTCTTCTGAGATGAAATTTCGCCTTTTTCTTTAGCCCGGGATAACGCCGTGTAGAATGCTTGTTCAATGCGTTGGAGATTGTTCACGACTCGCTGGGCTGTTTCGGGGTCATGGGGGCAAAGTTCAACGGCGGTATTCGTCACCAAACATCCCCGACATTCAGTGTCTTCAAGAATCCGATCAACTAAACTTTTGAAATATTCAATAATTTCAGGTTTCGAGGCTTCTGGGGCTTGTAAACGGGCGATCGCACAACGCACCACTGTTTCTTCATAATAGGCGATCGCTTCGAGAAACAAAGACCGTTTATCCCCAAAAGTATCATAGAGGCTGCCTCGGTTAATCCCCATGCTTTCAATTAAATCTTGGACGGAAGTTCCTTCATAACCATGACGCCAAAATGCCTCCATTGCTTTTGCTAAAACTTCTTCGCGGTTAAACTCCTTATGCCTTGCCATTACTTATGTTTGGGATAAAATCTAATCTATTTTATCAGTTTTGGAACGTTTAGTTAAGTATTTACATTAAAAACTTTGATCAAAAATCTGTTATTAAAGATACAGAAAATAAAATCGTAAACATTCAGGAGTTGCTCGAAGTGAAAAAGATAGAAGCCCTCATCCGTCCCGTCCAGTTTGATCAAGTTGTTGCGGCTTTAGTGGAAGCTGGAGTCCTGGGAATGAATGTGACCAATGTTCGGGGTTATGGTCGTCAACAAGGTCAAACCGAATCTTATCGAGGGGTTAAACACGTTATCGAGTTTCATTCTAAGGTTAAATTAGAAATTGTTGTGGAAGATGAAGCTTGTGAGTTTGTTGTTGAACGATTAATTGCAGCAGCACAAACAGGTCAAATCGGCGATGGGAAAATATTTATTCGCTCTATTGAACAGATTATCCGTACTCGCACCGGAGAAACTGGCTTAGAAGCGCTTTAGATTCACAATCAAATGCTAACAAATAGTAATTCTCAATAATTAGTAAAGGCTATCCCGGCTTCCCAAAAGCTGGGACTGTTAATCGCCAATACCAAATAAAAATGTTAAAACTGTTTTATTGCTGTTATGGGGTGAGAGATGATGTTTATGTTTTTCTTAAAAATCGCTGCTTTTACATCAATACTGGTACTAGGCTTGGGGAGTTTATCCGTTGAGGTACAAGCTTTGAAACCCATTTTGTTAGTCCAAAGGGATGCTGAGTCAGAATTTCCGCTTCCTGAAGCTGTCCAAAACTTAACGAAACAACCCGGTGCAGCAGGAACTCAATCGATTAACTTCCAAACCAATTTAAGCTTACAAGAAGCCCTGGAGTTTTATCGAAAAACGTTAAGCGACCAAGGGTTAAAAGAACGAGAAATTAACACCGCTATTACTGATACAACTTTTAGTATCGTCTTTGAAGGTGCAGAAAATGGATTAGCTGTTGTTGTGCAGAGCATTGATTTAGGGGAATTAACAAATATTAATATTCGCTATGAAAAATTAGACTAAGAATTCACCAAAAATTCAGGATAGGATAGAGAAAAACAAGCCAGTTTTGAGAAATACTTTGCTGTATGGTGATTCAACGCTTAAATCAATGGCTGACAAAAGTTTGTGTGATTCCGCTTCATACCCTGTTAATTGTGCCTTTTGTACTGCAAATTCTCGGTGTGGTGGGAATCGTCGGTTATCTCTCCTATCGCAGCGGACAGCAAGCTGTGGATGAACTGGCAAAACAACTGATTTTTGAAAGAGGGGATAAGATTACAAAAAATATTAAATATTATCTACATACACCCAATGAAATTACTCAAATGAATGCCCAAGCTATCCGTTTAGGTATACTAGACTGGCAGAATTTATCAAAAATAGAAGATTACTTTATTGAGCAGCTAAAAATTAGTACTCAAATGAGTTCAGTATATATTCTCACCGAGCAAAAAAAATTTTTAATCGTTGCTCAACCTCAGTCAGACTCTTTGGTAATTCGAGAGTGGAATTCTCGCACGGGAAATCTTGAAAACTATGTTGCAGATTGGCAAGGAAATCGCCTGTATTTACAAAATATAACACCCAATTACGATCCCCACCATGATCCTCCCGATGAACCCTGGTATCCCGCAGCTAAAGCCGCTCAAAATGGCACTTGGTTAACGGTTGTTTCAACAGTAAGAAAGGGAGAATTTATCTTAGTTCTTATGCGATCTATCCCTTTTTATGATTCTCAGGGTAATCTGCGAGGTGTTGTCGGTGCAACGATTTTTTTAGAGCGTTTGGGTGAATTTATCCGTCAATTAAAAGTTGGAAAAACTGGTCAAGCTTTTATTGTGAATGAGCAAGGATTTTTAATTGCAACTTCTACGGATGAAAAACCTTTTCGTCAATCTAAAAATATGCCAGAAAATGCCGTTTTATCTCCCAAAAAATGGCATTTTACCCCCCAGGATAGTGAAAACTCAGTCACTCAAGCTGTCAGTCAACTTATTCTTAAAAATTTTGGCAGTTTTAATGCGATTGATCAAGCAATTGATCTCAAACTAAAACATATCAATCAATATTATTATGTTAGAGTAATTCCCTATTCTATAGATAAAAACTCTAACTGGTTTGTTGTGGTGACAATTCCTGAATCGGATTTAATCGGACAAATTAAAACCAATGTTTACTCTACAATATTATTATGCTTTATTTCATTAATTGTATCAATTTTTTGTGGTATTTTTACAACTAGATTAATTTTAAAGCCGCTCAAAAACCTTAACTTATTTTCTCAAAAAATTTCCCACAATAATTTTGAGCAACCCCTTGAAAAAACCTGGATTCGAGAAGTAAATCAACTGGCTGATTCTTTTCATCACATGGCTCATCAACTCAATCGATTTTTTCAAGCCTTAAAAATGAGTGAACAGCGATTTTCAACTTTGCTCGATAGTGTTCCCATTGGTATTAGTGTACTGGATCATACAGGACAACATCTTTTAATTAATCAAGTGGGTGAAAAAATTTTAGGACAAGGATTGAAAGAACATATTCCCGAACAGTTTTCAGAAGTTTATCAGATTTATATCGCAGGTACAACCCAGCTTTATCCTCCAGAAAAGTTACCCGGAATTCGAGCTTTAAAAGGGGAGACTATTCATGTTTGTGATCTAGAGATTCAAGTCAACAATTGTCGAATTCCTTTAGAAGTAACATCCGTTCCCGTTTTTGATCAATTTGGGATTGTGCGTTATTCTCTAGTCGCATATCAAGATATTACGGAACGCCAACAAAATGAGCAGCTTCGCCTGAATTATCAACAGCAACTTGAGCAAGAAATTATAAAACAAACAGAAGAACTTAAAAAAAGTGAAGACCGCTTAAAATTAGTTATTGATGCGACACTAGATGGGATTTGGGATTGGGATTTAACAACAAACCAGTCTTGGTGGTCTGAAAAAATTTATACATTACTGAAACTCGAACCGACAGAACATCAAAAAAATTCCTGTGAGTTAATTGATCAACGGATTCATCCCGAAGATTATGCTCATTTTAAGCAGGTTTTACAACAACATTTAGAGTTTAATTCGCTCTATTCTATTGAATTTAGACTGCAACGATCTGATGGAAGCTATGGCTGGTTTCTTTGCAAAGGAAAAGCATTAAGAAATCAAAACGGTGAACCTTATCGCATGGTGGGTTCACTCTCTGATATTAGCACTCGTAAACAAGCCGAAGAATTACTCTATCAATCTGAAGCTCGTTATTTATCAATATTAGAATATCAAACTGAACTGATCACCCGATTTCAAGCAGATGGTACTCTAACTTTCGTTAATGATGCTTATTGCCGCTATTTTTGTCTTTCTAAAGAACAGATAATTGGGCATACTTATCACCCTCAAATTTATCCAGAAGACCAAGCAATTATTGATGATTGTCTTGCTAGTCTTTCTCCTCAACAACCTGTAACTACGATTGAACATCGAGTGATGATTAATCATCAGGTGCGTTGGATGCAATGGACAAACCAGGCGATTTATGATAATCAGGGAAATTTAGTAGAATTTCAGTCTGTTGGGCATGATATTGATGATCGTAAACAAGCCGAAATTGCGCTGCAAACAACCAATGAACAACTACAAACTTTTTTGGATAATACCCCGACACTGATCAGTTTATTTGATATTAAAGGGTATTATCTGCGAGTCAATAAAGCCTTTGCAAACATATTGAATTTATCTGAACAGCAAATCATCGGAAAAAGCTTTGCTGATTTTTTTCCCCCAGATATTATTACTATTTTTGAACATCGTATTCAGCAACTGATCAACACGGATAAACCCTTAGTTATTGAGGATACGCTTTTCATAGATGGTCAACTCAAAACCTTTGAATCGATTCTTTTTTCTGTGGTTAATGAAAGGGGTAAACCTCAAACATTTTGGTCAGTTGCAACTGATATTACTGCGCGCAAACAAGCAGAAATTGAACTGCGTAAAAGTCGGGATTTACGAGATGCCATTTTCCATGAATCGGCAGATGCACTGTTTTTAGTGGATTCTGATAGCCTCCTAACCATTGATTGTAACCGTTATGCGGTTGAACTCTTTGAAGCCCAAAATCAAGAAGAATTAATCGGAATAGAAGGTCATATCTTACAAAAACGGCAATTTAATAATCAAGAAATGGAAAAAATTCGCCAGGAAGTTAATCAAAAAGGGTTGTGGAGTTTAGAAATAGAGTATATTACGAAAAAAGGCCGCTATTTCTGGGGAAATTTAACCGTTAAGCAAGTTGATGTGGCTGAAAAAAAATTAAACTTAGTGCGAGTAACAGATATTAGTAATCGCAAATTTGCTGAACAAGCTCTCCGCGAAAGTGAAAAACAATTGCGGTTACTTGCTGATGCTTTACCTGTATTTATTTCCTATGCTGACTCTGAACAACGCTATCAGTTTGTTAATAAAAAATATGAGGAACAGTTTGGATTGAGTCGAGAAGAAATTTTGGGAAAACATACTCGTGAGGTGATTGGAGAAGTTAATTATAATTTCGTTTGTGACTATATTGAGCAAGCATTGACTGGAGAATCTGTGAATTATGAAGTGACATTTCCGAGTTTAGGTGATTCTGAAGAACGCTCTCTTTCTGTCATGCTGATTCCGGATTTCGATGAATCTCTTAAAGTTCAAGGATATTATAGCTTAATTATCGATATTAGCGATCGCAAACGTATCGAACTTGAACTGCAAAAAGCTAAAGAAGCCGCCGAAATAGCATCAAAAGCCAAAGGGACTTTTATTGCCAATATGAGTCACGAATTACGTTCTCCTTTAAATTCGATATTAGGCTTTGCTCGTCTCTTAAAAAATAATAATCAACTGTCCTCTGAGCAACAAAAAAATGCGGAGATTATCTATCGGAGTGGAAAACATTTATTAAATCTGATTAATCAAGTTTTAGATTTAGCAAAAATAGAGTCAAATCGAACCACACTTGAGCAAAAAGATTTTAATTTATATACTTTACTAGATGATATCTATAGTATGTTTTCTCTTAAAGCTAAAAGTCAAGGATTAGCTTTCAATATACAGAAAACCTCTGATGTTCCCAGTTATATTCAGTCCGATGAAATGAAACTTCGTCAAGTTTTGATTAATCTGTTGAGTAATGCTTTTAAATTTACAGAAAAAGGATCAGTTTCCCTGCGTGTTTTTGTGTCATCTGACAGTTTAGATCAGAGGGTGATATTAAACTTTGAAGTCGAAGATACTGGAATAGGAATTGCACCGGAAGAACAAATTAATTTATTTGAAGCCTTTATTCAAACTGAAGCTGGACGAAAAATCAATGAAGGAACAGGACTGGGTTTAACAATTAGTCGAGAATTTGTACAGGTAATGGGGGGAGAATTAACAGTCGATAGTCAACTCGACCGAGGAAGTATTTTCAAATTTAATATTGTTGCTAAAATTATTGATGAAGTTCCAAAAAAATCTCAAATTCAACACCAAAAAATTATCGGTTTAGAACCCGAACAACTCCTTTACCGTCTATTAGTGGTTGATGATCATTCCATTAATCGTCAATTATTAGTTCAACTCCTTACCCCTCTAGGATTTGCAATACAAGAAGCTGAAAATGGTGCAGAAGCCATAACCCTTTGGCAAAAATGGCAACCCCATCTCATCTGGATGGACTTACGAATGCCTGTATTAGATGGTTATCAAGCCACAGCAAAAATCAGAGAACAAGAACAATCTCAAAATGTAACGAATCCCGTTATAATTATTGCTCTCTCTGCCAACATTTTACCAGAAAAATACCTAACTTTAGGTTTTAATGACTTTATTCGCAAACCCTTTGAAGAGTTAGAAATCTTTACCACCTTAAAGCAGCATTTAGGAGTGAAATACTGTTATGCTAAAGATATCCAAAAACCCGATGAAACACTAGAGAACACTGAGAATTACCTTGAAGCCTTTGCGAATTTACCTGATTCGATACTGACACAGCTTGAAGAAGCCTTAATATTAGGTGATCCCAAGCTCATTCAGCAAACAATCCAATCACTCGACAAATTAAATAATCATCTAGCTGAGGCTTTAAATTCATGGGCGGATCGGTTTGAGTATACCCAAATACTGGATTTAATTCGTTCAGTTCGTTAAGGAATATAAATATTATGTCTTTGATTAATGATATTTTAATTGTTGATGATACTCCGGCTGACTTAACGCTATTAATGAATATCTTGTCAACGACAGGATATCGCACCCGTATTGCACCCACGGGAAAACTCGCGATCCAATCCGCCCAAGCCCATCCCCCCGATCTCGTGATGCTAGATATTAAACTTCCGGATCTCGATGGTTATTCTGTTTGTCAGCAGCTTAAATTAGACGAGAAAACCTTTCATATTCCGATTATTTTTCTGACTGCATTAGATGGGGTATTAGATAAAGTAAAAGCCTTTGAAGTTGGGGGATCAGACTATATTACTAAACCCTATGAATCTGAAGAGGTTTTAGCCCGAATTAAACTTCATCTTGCTCATCAACATCTCCTGCAACAACTCGCCGCCCAAAACCGACAATTGCGACAGCAAGAAGAACGTTGGCAATTATTACTTAAAGGAACAGGGGATGGGATTTTTGACTGGAATATACAAAGCAATGAATTTTTTCTATCCATTAGACTAAAGGAAATGCTCGGTTATACCGATAATGAAATAGAAAATACCTTTGAAGCCTGGAAAAATTTTCTTCATCCAGATGACTTGGATCAGACTTTAAGTATATTGAATCAGTATCTTAATCGTCAAATTTCTGAATATCAAATAGAATATCGCCTGCGTTGTAAAGACAACAGTTATAAATGGATTTTAGCTAGAGGACAAGCCGTTTGGGCAGAAAATGCTAGTCCCCTGCGGATGATTGGCTTTCATCAAGATATTAGCGATCGCAAAAATAATGAACTGATCCGTCAACAAATTGCAGAAGATTTGCGCCGCAGCGAAGAAAAATTTAGAGGCGCATTTGATACCATCACCGCCGGAATGTGTTTAGTTTCTTTATTTAATCAATTGATCGATGTTAACGCTGCTCTAGCAAAGATGTTAGAATATTCTCAGATTGAACTGCTGTCTTTGAAACTCGGTGATTTAATTCATCCTGATGATCAAACTGTCGATCATCAGTTAACCCAAGAAATGTTTGCAGGCAAAATTCCTGGCTATCAAATTGAAAAACGATTTGTTTCTAAAACCGGGAAAATTATTTGGGGAGTGATGAATATTTCACTGATGTATGATCAGCAAAAATATCCTCATTATCTAATTGTTCAAATTGTTAATATTAGCGATCGCAAACGCATTGAAGAAGCACTCTGTCAAAGTGCAGCCACTCAACGAGCGATTTTAAAAGCGATTCCTGATCTCCTCATTCGTTTAGATAAACAGGGAATTTGCCTCAGTATTAGTTATAATGACAATATCAAAGATATTTTTTACAAAGTCTATGAATCAATTTATGAAACCCTACCTTTACCTTTAGCAAACAAACAAATGAAGTTTGTTCAGCAAGCCTTACAAACAGGTGAACGACAAATCTATGAATATTTGATTAAAGTTCAGGGTAAACTGAATCATAAAGAAGTTAGAATTGTCAAACTCAACGCCGATGAAGTTTTAATTATCATTCGAGACATCACGGATCGCAAGCAGGCTGAAAACGAGTTGAAAAAAGCCAATAAAGCCTTAGAACTTTTAGCTCATACAGATGGCTTAACTCAAATTTTTAACCGTCGTTATTTTGATAATTATCTCATCAAAGAATGGCAACGCTTAGGACGAGAAAAACAGCCTTTATCCTTAATTTTAATAGATATTGATCATTTTAAAGCATATAATGATTTCTACGGTCATCAAGCCGGGGATGAATGTCTAATTAAAATTGCTCAAGCCTTGAAAAGAAGCTTAAAACGACCCGCCGATTTAGCCGCCCGTTATGGTGGAGAAGAATTTGTGATTGTTTTACCCAATACCAATTGGGAAGGTGCAGTTTATGTCGCCAAATCTATTCAAAATACAATCCGTAATCTAGGGATTATTCATCAAAAATCAGAAATCAGTCCTATGATTACAATTAGTCTGGGAATTAGCAGCACCATTCCCGATGATCAAATCCCACCTGATACCTTAATTAATCGGGCTGACAAAGCATTATATACCGCCAAACAACAAGGACGGAATCAATATGTGATTTCATCTTGACCTCTTTAGTCCCAAAACCCCCAATTTAGGGGGTCGTCAAACCCATTGAGGTTGTATTCCACAAATTATCTCAATGATGCGAGAAGACCCGCGCCATAAATAAAATGTTGGCGACGGGACGGGGCGTTTAAAGTACGGAATTCAATTCCGCACACAGCCCCTCATGAGTCGCGACCCAATCAACAACCTACAAGTTTAGTGGTAAACTGTAAGGCATGGTTGAAAAAGCTCTCAAATTTAGGTTCTATCCAACTCCTGAACAACAAATTCTATTGAGGAGAACATTAGGCTGTGTGAGGTTAGTGTACAACAAGGCACTAGCCGCACGAATTGAGGCTTGGTACTCACGTCAAGAGCGAGTAGGCTATTGTCAAACCTCATCAATGCTAACGGAGTGGAAAAAACAAGAGGAATTAGACTTCTTAAACGAGGTCAGTTCAGTTCCGCTTCAGCAGAGTTTAAGGCACTTGCAAACCGCTTTTAGCAACTTCTTTGCAGGTCGAACCAAGTACCCGAACTTTAAGAAAAAACGCAACGGTGGAAGTGCAGAATTTAGTAAAGCAGCATTTAAATGGAGAGAGGGTCAAGTCTACATTGCCAAGTGCTTTGAAGCTCTACCCATTCGATGGAGTCGTCAACTTCCCAAAAACTGTACGCCATCAACCATTACGATTAAATTAGATCCAAGTGGCAGATGGTTTGTCTCTTTAAGAATAGACGATCCAACAGACCAGAAGTTAAAACCTATCAAAAAGCAGGTAGGGATTGACTTAGGAATTAGCAGCCTGTTCACTACCTCTGATGGGGTTAAAGTTTCCAATCCCAAACATTTTGACAAACTGTACAAAAAACTCCGACTTGCTCAAAAATCTTTCAACCGGAAAATCAAAAGTTCAAAGAACAGAGAGAAAGCCAGAGTTAAAGTAGCTCGAATAAGTGCGAAAATTGCTGATGCTCGTCGTGACCATACCCACAAGCTAACCACTCAACTGATTCGTGAAAATCAAACGATAGTTGTTGAGGACTTAGCCGTGAAGAACATGGTCAGAAACCACAAATTAGCCAGAGCAATCAGCGACGTCAACTGGGGAGAACTTGTCCGACAACTAACTTATAAAGCTGAGTGGTATGGACGAGAATTAATTAAGATAGATAGATGGTTTCCCAGTTCAAAGCGATGTTCCAATTGCGGATACATTGCAGAAGAAATGCCGTTGAATGTTAGGGAATGGGATTGTCCTAAGTGTGACGCTCACCATGACCGAGATATCAACGCAAGTATAAATATTTTGGCTGTGGGACTCGCAGTGTCAGCGCCACTTGCTCTACTTGGGGAGACCCCAAGACCGCAGTGGCTTGCCTGTGGAGCGACCATAAGACCAGAACAGAGTAAATCTGTGAAGGCAGGTGCGAAATCCCGCAAGGGAAAGAAGCAGAAACCCAAGTTGTGAGGCTTGGGAATCCCCCGCCAAAAACGAATGTGTTGGCGACGGGAGGATGTCAACCAGAAACAGGTTCAATGCGAATCAATTTTCCATTTGATTGATCAGTGAGAATATACAAAAATCCATCAGGACTTTGTCGAACATCTCGAACACGCTCACCAATTTCAATCGGTTCTTGATTAACCACATTTCCCGACTCATCTAACTGAATGCGGCGCACATCCTGAGAAACTAAACCCCCTGCAAATAAATTACCTCGCCACCCCGGAAAGCGATCGCCAGTATAAACCGCCAAACCCGAAGGCGCCTTCGCCGGAGTCCAAACCGCTCGCGGATCAATCATTCCAGGGCGAGATCGTTCGGAAGAAATCTCCCCTCCCGAATATTCACGACTGTGCGTTACCACTGGCCAGCCATAATTTTCACCCACCTTCAGCAAATTCAGTTCATCTCCTCCTAACGACCCGTGTTCAGTTGACCAAATGCGTCCGGTATCTGGGTCTAGGGTGAGTCCTTGAATATTACGATGTCCATAACTCCAGATCGCCGGATCCGCATTTTCCCTGTTGACAAAAGGATTATCCTGGGGAACGGAACCATCATCATTTAGTCGAACAATTTTACCGAGATGGCTGTTGAGATTTTGGGCCTGTTCACGGATGAGATCGCCTTCGAGTTGAACGGGGGGATTGCCCCCATCACCAATCGCCACCAACATGGTATTATCCGGTAGCCAAGTAATGCGGGAACCAAAATGCTGTCCATCGGGTTTAGTTTGGGAAACCTCAAAAATCACCTCTACATTCTGTAATGCTTCACCATCAAAGGTGGCACGGGCGACACGAGTACGATTAGCATCTGCATTACCGTGGGAGTAGGTGAAATAAATTAAACGGTTTTCGGCAAAGCGAGGATGCAGGGAGATATCTAGCAAGCCCCCTTGTTTGAAGGCGAAAACTTCAGGAACTCCAGCAATAGGTGTTGGGTCTAGGGTGCCATTGCGAACAATGCGTAAACGTCCAGGTCGTTCAGTAATCAGTTGATCGCCATTGGGCAACCAAGCCATACTCCAGGGGTGTTCTAGGCCTTCAACGACTGTAACGGTTTGAACATCTTCAGTTGTCATCGCAACATCATTAGTGTTTGAGTTTGTTGGGGATGATGTTTCTACAACGGGACTTTCGGCAGGAGTTGAGGTTGAAGTCTCCGATGCGTTTGGCATTGCACAACTGGCCACCAATAGGGCTAGTGCAACTCCTGTTGACTGGATAAGACGGTTGATATAGAGATTCATCATGATTCTGTAGATAACGACACTCGTTCATCATTTTAAAAAAAAACCCCAACTGTGTAGGGAGAGTTGGGGTTTTGCTCAGGGTGATGTTTTTTCTCTATCCTCAGTATCGCTTGCCATTGAGACAGTAGCATCACCTAAATGGGTGATTTTGGTTTCGGCAAATAGGGGATAGTTATCAGTGACCAGGTTACAGGGGACAGGGGTTGGGGGTTAGGGGGGCTGTCAAAGACTATTCAAATGTTGGATATTTTTCCCCTTAGAAAATTCTCGGTTTTAGTATGTAATAAAAAAACTTTCAAAGTTCAGTATTTTCCCGGTAGCCGTCAGCCTGAAAAACCTGTAAAAATAGTAGTATCGAGTGGAAAACAAACCATGCAAGGACATCGTAGAAAAGAACTAACCCCAAGAGAACAAGAAGTTTATGACTTATTGCAACAAGGCTTAAAGCATAAAGAAATTGCCGAAAAGCTAGGCATCTCGCTTCAGAGGGTAGGCGCTCTTCACAAAAATTTGCGCCTCAGACTTCTTAACCAACAAGAGATGCGTTAACTTTTTTGTGCTTCATATTCTAGGAGAGATTATTTTAAAATTCAACTAGGGGTGTAGCTAATACACCCCTAATTTGAGTTATAATTTTAAACCCTAAAAATATTTAGGGGTAAAAAAGATGAGATAAAAATACAAAAGAAAAAAGGAAACCTGAGCTTAGATTTGAGTTTTATTGAGAGTTATGGGGTTGAACTTCTAAGGTTCCTGTACTGCTAAAAATTACGTCAAATTCAGCAAAATTTACTAGAGGTTTTTCTGAATTTACAGAATCATCAGATTGGATTAAATCCGGGAGAGGTGTATTCTTAAAATTATTTTGGGCAATTTTATTAATCGGAGTATAAGAAATAATTTCTCCATTCTGATTGACCTGAACGACATAGATAGAAGTTTGGCGCACTGGAATGATCCAAGCTTGATCTAGCATTTCAAACAGTTTATTTCCTAAAGCTTCAATCTGAGCATCATCAGTAACTTTTTCAGGAGTCTTGACCTCAGATTCTGGAGGTAAAACAATTTGAGATTGGGGAACGTTTTTCAAAAGAGAAACTTCTGAATTTTCTGTTTGTTCTGGAGAAATATAGCGACCCGAAACCAGTGATAATATTACAGATGCACTGATTAAAACAACAACAGCAAAAGTGATCAGGGGATAAGAAGTTTGAGGTTCAAGACATTCTTCTTCCTTTAGACTGTCTTGAGCGTTGAACGTGCAACATTCCGGTTGATGAATTTCCATGCGGGTCTGTGATTGAGTTCTATTTCAAAGATAGCCGAACTACAGGTGAGTGGGGAGTAGGCAAAAGCTGATGTGGCTACAGGTCAAACAGTCCCTATATTCAAGAATTGTTTACCATAAGTAGAGTTAAATGTCAATGCTTGACACATATTGTAAATATCTGTTACATTTAGAAACATAGTAAAGCAATCAAGGAATAAAGACATGACAACTCGTGGTTATAGCGTAGAAGAAGGCGGACGTTTGAACAACTTTGCAGTTGAACCCAAAATGTATGTAGATGACACCCCCAAAACAGGTTTCACTCAGTACGCCGAGAAATTAAATGGACGTTTAGCAATGATTGGGTTTGTATCCTTAATAGGTCTAGAAGCCGTCACCGGACAAGGACTTGTTGGTTGGTTGACTAACCTGTAAACACTCTGTGAGTCACAATCTCAATTGGGGAGTGTTAGTCACTAGATAATCATCTCAAAACTCCCCCTGAGAGAGAGTGAAAAATAGATAAAGTTTTATATATTTGGTAACTACACCTAATCTAAAATAAAAGTCATCTCAACTTTCACTCAGAAAAAGTTAAATTTCTGGGTTGTTTTTGTATTCAAGATAAAATTCCTGGCAATTCTAGAGGTTAATGTTTAGAATATTCAAGAGTTTGAGCAAAAATTTCTTTAAAATCCCCCTAGAGGGGATTGCCAAGTGAGGCTTAACCTTGTTTCCTAGAGTGGAGAATATCTGTAGATAGCGTCAGGAATGAAAAAACAGTTAGTAACCATTGGAAGTGTAATCTTTTTAGTTTCAGTTTCCCTCCTGGGCTGTTCTCCAGCCGAACAGTCTCAAACCGAAGCTACGACCGAAACTCCGGTTGCAACAGATGCAGTGGGTACAATGCAGTTTCGAGCCAATGGGGAAGATTTTGCTCGTGAAGGTTTTACGACAAAAGATGGTTGGCAAATTAATTTTGATCACCTTTATGTTAATTTTTCCGATGCCACTGCTTATGAAACCTTTACCCCCTTCGAGGCTGAAGCAGGCGGCAACCCCCAAGCCAAGCAAACTATTAGTTTAGTGGTAGAGCGAACTGTTGACTTAGCCGCAGGCGGTGAGGATGCGGAAACGATTCTGGTTAATGAAGTTCCTGCACCTCCCGGCCGATATAATGCTCTTTCTTGGAATATGAATAAAGCTCAAGAAGGCCCGGCGGAAGGCTATGTTATGTTGATGCAGGGAACAGCAGCGAAAGACGGTCAAACCATACCTTTTACCCTGAGAATTGATCAGGAATTAGCTTTTCTTTGCGGAGACTTTGTCGGAGAAGAACGTAAAGGTTTTCTGCAACCCGGCGGAACCGCAAATTTAGAAGCCACCTTTCATTTAGATCATTTATTTGGCGATGCAGAAAAACCAGCAGACCATGAAATTAATACAGGATCTTTAGGGTTTGAACCCTTAGCACAAGCGGCTGAAAATGGTTCATTAGATGCTAATTTAGAAACTTTACAACAACGACTTTCTGCGGAAGACTATGATCGGTTAATTGCGATTTTACCGAGTTTAGGTCACGTTGGCGAAGGTCATTGTCGAGAAACAAAATTAACGGCTCAAAATTAACTCAAAATAACAACACTAGAAACAGGAAAGAGTAAACATGAAATGGCAATTTATTCTGGGATTAGTGGTCTTTTCGAGTTTAGGTTTAGGGTCTGAAAAAGCGTTAGCTCATGGGGTGAACATTAGTCATAATATCACTCAAGCGATTGAAATTAACGCTCAATATGATACAGGTACACCCATGAGTAATGCTCAAGTGAATGTTTATGCACCGGATGACCCGAGAACGCCCTGGAAACAAGGAACAACAGATGATCAGGGAATTTTTATTTTTACTCCTGATTCCTCTAAAACCGGATATTGGGAAGTACAAGTGCGACAAGCTGGACATGGGGGGTTGATTAGTATTCCCGTTGAAGCTGATACTAATTCTTCTGAAAGTGCTGGTTCTGAACCGACTGAAACGGCATCGGAAATTCAACAGGAACCCCGTTCAGTATCTTCTGATCTGAGTGAAGGATTAAATTCTATTCAAAAAGGGTTAATGATGGGATCGGTGATTTGGGGATGTATTGGAACGGCTCTGTTTTTCTCAAAGTATAACTTCAAAAATTCATCAGATCAAGATACCCAAAATCGGAGAAAACAAGAGTCAGAAAGCAGCATATAATTTGAATGTTGAATCAGTTGATCTTATTATCTCATGCACATTTCTGATGGGATTCTCCCGGCTCAAGTCAGTATTGGAGGATATGCGATCGCGGGGTTGGCGACGTGGTATTCTCTTAGACAGATTAATAAACACAATAATCCCACAGAGGGTGTTCCCAAAGCGGCTTTACTAACGGCGGCTTTCTTCGTGGCATCGAGTATTCATATTCCGATCCCTCCCGCGAGTGTTCATCTGGTTTTGAACGGCTTGTTAGGGGCGGTATTAGGGTATTATGCGTTTCCGGCGATTTTAATTGGGTTATTGTTTCAAGCGGTGATGTTTGGACATGGAGGGCTGACAACTTTAGGAATTAATGCAGTAATCATGGGAATTCCAGCACTCATTGCGGCTCAAGTTTTTCGGTGGCGTCATCGCCTGGGACATCGTCTTAAACCGACTGTTGCTTTAAGTCTTTTTGGATTTTTAGCGGGAGCAACAGGTTTAGGACTCGCAGCGTTGTTATTTTTTGCGTTAATTCTTACAAATATTCCGTCGGGCTTTGATGTTCAAGCCGAAAAAATGGCTATTGTAGGATTGATATTAGCTCATGTTCCGTTAATGGGAATTGAAGGAATATTGACAGCCATGATGGTGAGTTTTTTACAACGGGTTAAACCCGAACTTTTACCCAGTTAGGATCAAGTATGAGATTAGCACTAGATGAATATGCACACCTGAATTCACCGATCCATCGTTGGCATCCGCAGTTAAAATTAATCGGATTGTTGGCGTTAATTTTTGCTTTTTCTAGTGTTGAGGATGTGCGTTTACTTCCAGTGATTCTAACTCTAACTGGTGTTTTATATCTGTTATCTCAATTACCGTTTTCTTTTTTACTCACTCGGTTACGTTATCCGGGTATTTTTTTACTGTCTATTACTGCCCTATTACCCTTTTTTTCCGGTGAAACGATTCTTTGGGAATGGGGAATCATTACCCTGCGACAAGAGGGACTGTTAGCCGGTGTTTTAATTGTAGGTCGGTTTTTAGCCATTTTGATTACCAGTTTTGTATTATTCGGAACTCACTCATTTTTAAACCTGATCAAAACCTTGCGCTCACTCGGTTTATCTCCGATTTTAACAGATATGATGCTATTATCTTATCGCTACTTATTTGAACTGACTGAACAACTCAATACCCTACAAAAGGCCACCCAACTGCGAGGCTTTCAACCGACAAAATTCAATCAGCGAAATTTGCAAGTTTATGCAGCTTTAGCGGGAAGTTTACTGGTTCGGAGTTATCAACAATCTCAGGAAGTTTATAAAGCAATGCAGTTAAGGGGATATGGAAGCTCAGTCAAATCTCATCAGTCAAAATCGAAAATAGATGTTTACAGTATAATGGCTTTAATTCTGTGTTTAGCCATCGCCGCAGGATTGATTATAGTATAAACTTTATTCTAAGTTGAGAGGAATCTTAAACCTTGAGTTATCTCACTCCCAAAAAACTGCACCCGGCTTTGAAAGAATTAGAAACGGTTAAAAATGGAATTGCTGTTCAAGATTTAGTTTTCAGTTATCCTCATCAAAATCCTATTTTACAAAATATTTCCTTTACCTTAAAGTCTGGCGAAACAATTGCCTTACTGGGAAGAACAGGAACCGGAAAAAGTACCTTGATGGAAAATTTAGTCGGCTTAAAACAACCTCAGTCCGGCAAAATTTGGATTCAAGGACTCTCTCTCGAACCTAAAAATTTATTTCAAGTCCGGCGTCAAATTGGCTTTGCGTTTCAAGAACCCAACGATCAATTATTTATGCCCACTATTCTAGAAGATGTGATTTTTGGGCCTTGTAATTACGGTATTTCTCCAGAAGAAGCCCAAGAACAAGCCTATCAACTCTTAGCGGATTTTGGACTCGCAGATGTTGTTAACCGTCCCGTATATGAACTTTCTGGCGGACAAAAACGGTTAGCCGCGTTGGCAGCAATTTTAGCGTTAAAGCCTTCTATTTTGATTTTAGATGAACCCACAAACGGTCTTGATCCCTGGTGGCGTCGTCATCTCGCAGAAATTTTACCAACATTACCCGTAGACGTGCTATTAATTGCCTCTCACGACCTGAATTGGGTTAAAAGAGTTACTCAACGCGCAATGGTGCTACAACAGGGTAAAATTTATGTGGATATGCCCACTGAAGACCTGCTACAAGATTCTACTCTGTTAGAAAATTGTGGCCTACCGTTGGATTATTGATCAAATCTAGATTAGAAAATAGGTCATTATGCTGATCTCCAAGTTGAGAAGCTTACAATTAGCGAAAATAAGTAGCAATGACAGCTAAAAGACTGCTAATCTTGTCTCTACTGCTAGCAGGACAGTGATCTTGCTGGTTTATCATTATGTTTTGATGTCATCTCAGGAGACTAAATATGCCCGATCCTAAAATAGAAACCACAACAACCCCTTCTTCTGTCGAAGTGAAAGCGACATCTGTAGACCCGTTAACACAAGCTGCACTCGATGAACAGACCCCAAGCCAATTTGACGAAATCAAAGCGAAAGTTGTTGAAGTCCTGGCTGAACTTCCGGCTTATGTCTCAGCTTTTTTTAAGGAATACCAAAAACCGATTATCACGATTTTGTTGATTGTCGCGGCGATTGTGTCCCTCAGAGTTTTGTTTGCGGTTGTTGATGCCCTCAATGATATTCCTTTACTCGCGCCAACATTTGAGTTGATCGGTATGGGATATTCGGCTTGGTTTATCTATCGCTATTTGCTGCGGGCTTCTAACCGTCAAGAATTGTCCCAAGAAGCGCAAGCTTTCTGGGAACAAATTACCGGACAAAAATAACTGGTTATCCCTAATTTTTTCAACGGTTTGGAATTACGAATTCAATCTTAAATCTCCATCTCGACTCAGAGGCGGGGGTTTTTTATTTATTGTTTATATAGTGCTTGGCACTGGTATATCAGGAGACAGTGACCAATCTTGCCTCTTGCCTTGCGCTATAAACTCTCAGTTTTGGACGATTTCATCAGAAAATCTATTCAATTGTTCTGCAATATCTTGAGTGGTATCAATTGAAGTAACATAAACTTTTTCAGCTTCGGTAAAGGGTTCTAAAGCTTGTTGTTGACTTTCTAATAAATCAACCGTTGCATCGGTAATATCTCCCTTTCTCTGTTGTAAACGCGATCGCAATATTTCTATCGGTGCAGTACATTCTAACAGGTTGAAAGGGAGTTGATCAGACTCACATTGTTTAATCACATCTCCTCGGAACTGTTGCCGATCATATTTAGCATCTAGAATAACGGTAAACCCTTGTTTGGCTAAAATTATCCCCAGTTCTAACAGTCTATTATATGTTTTTTGTGTCATTTCTGCTGTATATAAATCTTCTGATCCTCGTTCATTTAAAGGAATTTTCCCTAAATGTTTACGCACCGCATCTGAACGAATTTGAATCGCGTTTAAACCTCTAGCTAACTGTCTTGCAACTGTACTTTTTCCTGAACCGGATAAACCCGACATCATTATAATTCGTCCTGATTTTGGCTGTGTATATTGCCAAGCGAGTTGATAATATAAAGCCGCTTCTTTTTGAATTTCTTGTTTTTTATCCCTGGAAATCTCCGGTTCATCTAACATCATTGAATTCACTTTCGCCCGCACATAAGCCTGACGACAGAGATAAAACGATAAAATTTGTAATCCTTCCCAATCTCCGGTTTGTTCAATATAAATATTTAAAAAATGATTACTCAAATCAGAACGTCTTCCTGCATCTAAATCCATCACTGTAAATGCGACATCATACATCACATCAACAAAGCGAAATTCTTCGTTAAATTCAATCCGATCAAATAAAAGAATCTCATCTTTCCAGAAAAACATATTTTTTAAATGTAAATCTCCGTGACACTCTCGAATCCAATTTTGTTCGATTCTGCTTTTAAACAAAGATTCATGTTCTTTCAAAAAGTTATCCGTGAATTGCTTGGTTTGTTTGTATTGTTGTTGAGTTTGAACCCTCCCTATATACTGTTCCGTTTGATTATAATTTTCCTCAATCGCTTGACGAATTTTAGGAATTTCTCCAAACTGACAAATATCATCATTTCTTGGGGCATTGAGATGAAAAAGAGCAACTTTTTTTCCCAGTTGTGTTAAATGTTCTAAAGTCAGTTTTCCCTGTTCAAACAAAGTAATCAAAAGATTGTCTTGGGGAAACTGACGCATTTTTAACGTATATTCTACGATGTTAGTTTCTTCTCCCAGTTGAAAGCTATCGCCGAGTTGAGAAATCGGTAAAACCTCTAAATAAAACTCTGGGGCTAGAGGTTGATTTAAACGCAGTTCTTCTTGACAAAAATGTTGTCTTTGGGCTAGAGTAGAAAAATCCAAAAATTCAAAGTTAACGTTTTTTTTGATTTTATAAGTATAATCCCCCGTGAGTAGAATAAAAGAAATATGAGTTTGAATCAATTCAATCGGTTCACTCACCGGATGAGGATAAAACGAAGGGTGTAACATTTGCTGAATTAAACTCGGAAGGGAAGAAGAAGTCATATTAACAACGGGTAATTAGCAATAATCTTCAGTTGAGGCATTAATTTAATTTACCTCAAACCCAGGATTTGGTATGATTGGGAGCGATGTTCAATAATAAACGCAGATCGCATGACAGGAAATAATCAAGCCTCAAAGTCCAAAGATGTTTTTGGTGTGGGAAATGCCCTGCTGGATATTTTGGCATTAGTTGATGATGATTTTATTCAAAACCATAGCCTAAATCGAGGCGCAATGACCTTGATGGATGCCCAAAATCAAGGTAAACTATTACAACAGTTAGAAAATCAATCTCTAGAATTGCGGTGTGGGGGTTCTGCGGCGAATACCATGATTGCGATCGCCCAAAGTGGAGGAAGTGGCTACTACACGGGAAAAGTTGCGGAAGACACCAACGGCGAATTCTACCGTCAAGATATGGTAGCACTAGGAATTGGCTTTGAAGTTGAACCCGATCTCCACTCAGAAAACCCCACCGGAACCTGTTTAGTATTGACAACGCCCGACGCGGAACGAACCATGTGTACCAACTTAGGGGTTTCAACTCAATTATCCGTTAATGATATTAATACCGAACATTTAAGTCGTTGTCAATATAGCTACGTTGAAGGTTATCTCTGGGATGCAGCAAATCCCCGTCAAGCCTGCATAGAAACGATGGAACAATCTAAACGTCATGGTGTCAAGGTAGCATTTACCTTTTCCGATAGTTTCTTATTAGATCGCTTCACCGATGACTTTCACAAATTAGTCTCAGAATATTGTGATGTTATCTTCTGTAATGCCGATGAAGTGAAACATTTTTTTCAAAGTGAATCTATAGAAGATTGTGCAAGTAAACTCAGCAAAATTGTTGATTTAGCCTTTATTACCAATAGCGAAAAAGGCTGTTTAGTCGTTGAAAAGGGAAAGATTACGCCCGTTGCCGGATTTCCTGTTAAACCCATTGATACCGTTGGGGCAGGCGACGCCTTTGCGGGTGGGGTTCTTTATGGACTCACTAACGGTTTAACAACATCACAAGCCGCCCGTTGGGGAAACTATCTCGGTTCATTAGTTGTACAAATTCACGGCCCCCGTTTAGCCAAATCTCCCGCCGATCAGTTACAAACTGTTATCGCCGGGTAAAAACCCTCTCTTCCTCCCCCTAGCCTTCTCTGACGGAAAAAGAAAGAAATTACAATTTTCAACCCTTGTAGGGGGGATTCTAGAGGGGTGGAGAGGGGTTTAAGCCTATTCTTTCACTGCAAAAAAGCTAAAGTGATAAGGCAGGGGTTTCCAAGCATGAGCCTGCACTTCATGGAGTACCGTTTTACCATTCCAAGAAAGATGAGGAATGCTGAGTTCGATCACGGTTTTGTTGACAATTGCATTTTGCATCAACTGAATCGCTTTTTTCTCGTCGAGGGTGAGTTCAATGGACTCAGTACCCTGATGACCATACAAAACGGCGGGAATTAACCCCTCACGACGCAAAGCATTGGGCTTACTTCCTTCCGGGCGTTTTTGACATTCGATTGTAATTGCCATGTTTCAATAATCTCTATTAGGAGTTAACATTATAGGCTTAAGCCTGTAGGGATTGGCTGCAATAAGCGCGATCGCTTTTTGTTCCAGACACGCACAAACCCTAATCATATCAAAAATAGAGGTTCAGTTGCAAATAGCGATCGCGATCTCCGGGTCGGGTGTGTCTGACAACAAAATTATCGGTTTTTTCATTATGTTAACCCTCTGACCTACCCGAAATTATATGATAGGTCGGGTGGGTCAGACCGGAAAATTATCGGTTTTTTCATTATGTTAACGCTCTGACCCACTCTACAAGTATATGATGAGCCGATTTCTTAAGAAAACGGGGTTACTCAATTCGATACGTTAACGCTCTGACTCACCCTACAACTATTCCAACAAAATTATCGATTTTTTCGTTATGTTAACGCTCTGACCCACCCGAAAATTAAACTAAACAGGTTGACCATTAGAATCTAATAAACCCCGTTTTGGCCCGTGAATCGGATCTTCAATAATAATCGTTTGATCGCGACTTGCACCCAAAGAAACAATCGCAATTGGGGCTTCCATAATCTCAGCCAAAAACTTCAAATAATCTAACGCCGCTTGGGGTAAATCTTCTAAAGATCGACAATCTTCAGTTGATTTTTTCCAACCCGGTAAGGTTTCATAAATCGGTTTACATTGGGCAAATTGATTGGGATCACTGGGAAGATTTTCGCACCGTTCCCCGTCAATATCATAGGCAACACAGACTTTAATTTCGTCTAATTCATCTAAAATATCTAACTTGGTAATCGCCAAACAATCTAACCCATTGACTCGTACCGCATACCGCCCAATCACCGCATCAAACCAACCACAACGCCGCTTTCTTCCAGTGGTTGTCCCAAACTCGGCACCGCGATCGCATAAAATCTCTCCCACACCATCCACCATCTCCGTCGGGAATGGCCCCTCGCCCACACGAGTTGTATAAGCTTTCGCGACTCCAATCACTCTATCAATCACCGTTGGCCCGACCCCAGCGCCGACACAAGCACCGCCTGCAATAGGGTTAGAAGACGTTACATAGGGATAGGTGCCATGATCGAGGTCTAAAAGCGTTCCCTGCGCCCCTTCAAACAGAATATTTTCCCGACGACGTATGGCTTCATAGACCCGCAGCGAAGAATCTACCACATGAGGGCGTAGCCGTTCCGCATATCCCAAATATTCTTCAATAACTGCTTGAGGATCAAGGGGCGGTAAGTTGTACAATTTTTCTAAGACGACATTTTTGCAGCTAATCGTCCATTCAAGTTGATTTCGCAATCCTTCGGGGTTCATCAGATCAATCATCCGAATACCCGTCCGTTCTGATTTATCCGCATAGGTGGGGCCAATTCCCCGACCCGTTGTTCCAATTTTACGGTTTCCGCGCCGTTCTTCTGAAGCCTGGTCAAAGAGTCGATGATACGGCATCGTAACATGAGCCGTTTGAGAAATTTTTAGCTTGCTTGTAGAAACATTGAGGCTTTCGACTTGATCAAGTTCTTGGATCAGTACCTTCGGGTCAATCACCGTCCCGCCTGCGATAATACATTCCGTATCGGGATACAAAATCCCCGACGGAATCAAATGCAGTTTAAAGGTTTGACCATTGACAACAACGGTATGACCTGCATTCACACCGCCCTGGTAGCGAACCACAACATCTGCCGACCGACTCAGCAGATCGGTAATTTTACCTTTTCCTTCGTCACCCCACTGGGCGCCGACCACAATTACGTTAGCCAAGGGATTTCTACGTCAAGCTTCTAGTTTTCACAAATCTTGATTTTCTCATCTTGTGTTCTTTCTGTCAAATCATTTCTATTCCTTGTGGAGTCGTTAAGATTTGTTAAGATTAGAGCAATATCAATAAAATCTGATAGAGCGATTCAATATTAATCTCCTCTGTCTCAACAACCCAATCCTATAGAGTAAAAATTCCTATGACATTACACGCAGAATTACATCGCCATCTAGGGGGTTCTGTTGTTCCCCGAGTCCTCTGGCGGTATTTCCGACGCCACAATGATCACCTCGCCCAACGCTTCCCCGAATACCCAGATTTTGAGGAATTTTATACCAAGCCTCGCAATACTCTTGATGAATATTTAGAACTCCATACCATGGTGGAACACGTCCAAACGGCTGAGACGTTACCCTATTTTATTTATCGGTTAATGCGAGGGGCGTACACCTTTGAAAACCTGGCTTATTTAGAATTACGTTATACTCCTTACTTGCGGACACCCGAAAACCTCAGTCAGTCGGAACGGATAGACGCAATGGCGCAAGTGGTGGAAATTGTCGGTCAAGCCAGCCAGTTAAACGAGTATCCTATCGTTACCAGCCAAATTCTCTGTATGCACTCTCGGCTACCCTACGAGGTGAATAAAGCGATTGTTGACTTAGCGGCGCAAATGCCTCAATATGTTTGTGCAGTGGATTTAGCGGGCGGAGATGTTCACTATCGCGATCGCTTAGATGAATGTGTCGGCTTGTACAAGTATGCGCGATCGCTGGGCTTAAAAACAACAGGTCACGTTTATGAAACCGCAGACGGTTGTTATCCGGAACTTCTCCCTCATTTAATGCGAATTGGTCATGGTATTCAAATTCCGTTAAAACATCCCGAATTATTAGGGGAATTAGCCCGTCAAAATCAATGTTTAGAAGTCTGTCCAACCACTTATATTAAAACCGGAACCCTGGAAGATATTCGTCAGCTTAAAGTGGTCTTTGAACGGTGTTTTGAAGCGGGAGTCGATATCGCGATTTGTACAGATAACGCCGGACTTCATAATGTGCGTTTACCCTTTGAATATGAGAACTTGTTGACGCTGGATATTATTGATTTTCGACAATTACAAGCCTGTCAACGAGCCGCTTTTCGTCATGCTTTTGCATGGCCCCATAACGAACCTCCGGCAGAAATGTTAACAGGATTATTGAAACCAGAACCTTTACCGTTAGGGTAATTACAGTCATTAGGGAACAGTACATTGTCCAAGCTGTTCCCTATTAAAATACCGTTAGATTGGGCTGTAATCTTTGCCATTCTAACAACATTGCTCGGCATTGAAGACAAGTTAAATCTTGAAGTAAAGTATTAACTCCTGAAGAATTCAGGGGATAAGTTGCACCTAATCTTTCAGGATCAATTAAGGCATCAGGATTAATTTCTACAGAAAAACCGTAAAGTTTTTGATTAGAAAAAGAACTATTAATCGCCCAACCTATTGGGTTTAAAGCAGTAAGTTTAAAAATATCTTGAGGAAGAACCCCTAACTCTCGCTGCAAAATATCAGGAACACTGATTTCCGGTGTTTTTTCTCGGGGAACTCGTCCACCGGGAAAATCAAGAGTTAAACAATCTAAACCGGGACGATAGGTGGGTTTAGGAAGCACAAATTGATCAGCTTGTACTGTTAAAATAACAACAGAATCTGCTTTTTCAACCCGCCAATACTCCAGGTTTTTTCCTTGATCATCTTCAAAATGTTCACCAATCAGCGTTAACCAAGTTGAACGCATTTCTACAAAGCGATCTAAGCATTTCCATCTCCGTTGACTTTCATTCATCTCTCCGATTTCCTGTTCCCAGATCCACTGTTCCCTATTAATAATAAGTAGATGCTCCCGGCTTGAACTTGCAACAATCAAGCAATTCGTTTTCGCATTAATAAACAATTGCGTTGATCATCTGTGCGTGTATAAGATAACTCATCCGTGAGTTTTTGCATGAATAGAAGTCCGCGACTTCCCTCGTGAGCCAGGGGATCTGTGTGTAAATGATGAACATACTGGAGAGTTTGTTCTAAGTCAAAAGGTTGACCCTGATCCCAAATTCGCATTTCAATAAAATTGGGAAAAATTGTGACCTCTAAGTCAATCGGTGTTGTTGGTGAGAGGGTACGGTGAGCATGGCGAACTACATTGGTGAAGCCTTCTGTTAAAGCAATTTTACATTGGTATAACAGATCTTCAGATAAGAAAGTAGACGTCTGATTTTCAAACCAGCGTAGAATCTCATTCAGGGCATTCAGATCGGTCTGAACCTGAAGATGCGATCGCACCACAAGCGTTTCATCTGCCATTCATCTGATTACATTGCACCACTATTTTTATTAAACAAGATCATTATAGTTTTTATAATCAGTTTTAGATCATACATCAAACTCCAGTTTTCTTGATATTGCAAATCCAGACGGATAATATCTTCAAAATCCTTGACTTGAGAACGACCATTAACCTGCCATTCTCCTGTCATTCCCGGTTTAACATCCAACCGTTGCCATTGGGGAACCTCATAGCGTTCCACCTCATCAGGAGTTGGAGGACGAGTTCCCACTAGACTCATATCTCCTTTTAAAACATTCCAAAATTGAGGCAGTTCATCCAAACTGGTTCTCCGTAAAAAACGACCGACTTTGGTAATTCTAGGATCGTTTATATTCTTAAAAATAGGACCGTCCGCTTCGTTAAGAACCTCATGTTTACGTTGTTCAGCATCGGCTGTCATTGACCGAAATTTCCACATCCGAAACTTTTTACCCATCCAACCACAACGAACTTGAGCAAAGAAAATAGGCCCTGAACTATCTCGTTTAATCGCAATAATAATAGGAACTGATAAAATGCCAGTAATTCCTAATCCCACAATTGCACCGACAATGTCAATTAACCGTTTGACCCAAGAACGCACCGATGGATGAGTCACCGGAAGTTGATTATTATTAATCGACTTATTCGCTGATTTCACCTCAGTCGAAGCAACAAAATCAGATTTTTCCTCAATCGTTAAAACTTGATCCAGAGAGGTGAGTGAGAAAACAGCCATCACTTGAGAACCAACATTTTTGAGAATTAAGTCAATGTCTTTCTCTTTAGCCATTTTGAGATTGCTAATTAAAGCACCAACACCACTACTATCAATAAATGTTGTTGCGTTAAAATCAAGAATGACTTTCCCGGGAGCCGGATCAGCGTTTAAGATTGCTTGACAAGTGCTTTTGAAAGCAACTGCCTCTAGCACACTCAAGCGAACAGGAAGATAAACATGAGGAATATTTTCTAGGAAGATGACTTCAAAATTGACCTGGGGACTTTGGCTAACCATCTTAACTTTCCGCTAAGTTCTACTGCAACTCTTTTTGCTCTATCCTAATCTAGAATAGATAACATTGGAAAGAGAAGTTCAAAAAAAAAAGAAAAATAGCCTTATACCGCGATCAATCTTTACCAAATATTTGATCTAAATTCAAATCAAAAATAGCACTTCACCGAGTCGTTGAAGTGAGAATAGAAGTCGGGTTAATTTTTGCAAGTTGCACCCAAATCTTTTTGATAGTTTAATTCTAACCCAAAACTTCTCCGGAGGCGACACGAGTTCCATTGGCAAAGTCCCAACCCGACTGCGCCCGTTTTCCGGCGAGTTTAACTTCCTGCAACAATAATAATCCGTCTCCGGTTTTTACAACTGGCCCGAACCGTTTGAGAACATGGACAATTTCTCCCGGCTTTCCAGATAACTGGGATAACTGGGGCGATTGTTTTTCGAGGTCTTGATACTCTGGGGGAAGTTCAACCCCAAGCGGTATTGTTGCACTAATTTTCAAGTCTTTTTCTCGAAACTGAGTCACACCGTTGGGGAAAAATCCCCTCACTTGGTTATGAATGGCGAGTGCAGACCGTGACCAGTCTAGCTGATAATCTTCAGGTTTAATTAGGGGGGCGTAAGTGGCTTGAGTATCATCTTGAGGAATGGGTTTAATTTTTCGGTTGTTTAACTGAATGAGGGTTTCGACTAATAAATCGGCTGTTAAACTGGATAACCGTTCAGCTAAATTTACAGCATTGTCTAACAGTCCAATGGGGAAAGATTGTTTCAACAACATTGGCCCAGTATCCATCCCCACATCCATCAACATAGTTGTAATTCCGGTTTCTGTTTCACCATTGTACAAGCACCATTGAATGGGTGCGGCTCCCCGATATTGGGGCAAGATGGAACCGTGACCATTAATACAGCCTAAACGCGGCATCTGTAAAATTTCCAGAGATAAAATTTGCCCATAGGCAACCACAACAAAGGCATCCGCAGCACCTTGCTGAAGCTTCAACAGGGTGTCTGGATTCTTTTTGACCCGTTTGGGCTGCCAAACGGGAATCTGATGCTCTAAAGCTTTAATTTTCACGGGAGAAGGGCTTAACTGACTTCCCCGTCCTCGCCGTTTATCCGGTTGAGTGACAACGGCTAACACTTCAAATTCAGGGTGATCAATTAATCGTTCTAAACTCGGAACTGCAAATAAAGGCGTACCAAAAAAGATGATTTTCATAGGAGAGAGGCAATAGGCAGTTATCAGTTACCAGTTATCAGTTATCAGTTATCAGTGTTTACTGTTTACTGTTTACTGTTTACTGTTCACTGTTTACTGTTTACTGTTCACTGTTTTAAGGTTGGATCGCCACTTCGATGCGTCGGTTGAGTTGTTGATTAGTATTGGAATCATTTTCAACAGTGGGTTGACCTTCTCCATAACCAATAGCGACCCAATGATACTGTAAACCGACTGCGGTTGAAAGATAAGCAATGATCGCTTCGGCTTGTTGGATAGAGAGATTGAGATTATCTTGAGAATAACCTGTATTATCCGTATGAGCGCCTACTCGCACAGCGGCGCCTTGATAATTTTCTAAATCTGCAATTAAGGTATCTAAAATCACGCTAGCACCGGGACGCAGGATGCTTGTGTTCGTCTCAAATAACATATCACTAGGAAGGGTAATCACTAAGCCTTTAGATGCCCGAGAAAGAGTGGATGAAGTGGTAGTTGTTGTTGGCGAGGGAGTCGGAAGATTATCTTGAGTCAAATCTTCTATTGATAGCTGTCGATCAATAATTTGTAGGCGTCTTTCGAGGGTTTCACTGGGGCGGCTAATACCCAATTGAGTTTCGAGGGCTGCGGTACGACCCATGAGGGTATTCAGTTGCTGTTGGAGATCTTGGAGTTGAGTTTGCAGTTGTTGACGTTGTTGGCTGGTGAGTTGAACTTGAGGGGGAAGGGGGGAAGGAGACGGGGTGATACTTGAAACCGGAGGAGAGAGTTGAGGTTCTGAAGACCGAAAGAATACCCTTTCGATCAGGGGAGGTTGTAATTTGCTACTCGGATAAACTTGAGCGATCGCCATACCCACGATCCAGCTTATACCGCCTCCAACTCCAAGTAAAAGTAGCCGAAACAAAATAGACAACACCAGTATCGATGTAGGAGTCCGAGGTTTTGGGGGTGGAACTTTTTTCGTTTGGGGAGATTTAGTCATCGTCCGATGTTTTGGGGGTAAAAACGAGTCGGGGCGGGCTTATAGGTTTATGGGGTTAAAAGCATCACTTTTCGCAAATCGAGGGAGTCAGCAATTAGTTTTGACTGTTGTTCCAGGGTTTCACCTCTAAAATACCATCTGGATTAAACGTCACTTGATAATCGGCTATGGGTTCATCAGGGGTGCGAGTTCCGACGGGTCTATACAACAGTTGAGGGAGGGGAATTTGTCCTTCTTGAGTTGAACTCACATCACTAATGGCTTTATAACCCACAATAGCGCCATCGGGTGCCACGCTCACTCGATAAATTAACGCTTCTGTAAACCGGGGTACTGTCACCCATTGTCGGTCAATTTCCTGGGTTAATAAAGCTTGCAGACGTTCAACTTCAACGGGATCATTAATCGCAGGGAAAGAAGTCAGGTTAGACTCTAGAGAGGCAACAGATGTTTCTGTTCCCGTCGGGGGAGGAAGGGGAGGAGTAGCAGAACCACTGGCGTTGGGTGTTTCCAGAGTTTCGGTTTGATCTTGAGATTGGGGAACGGGTTCAGTTGGACGGCGAACTTCAGGAACAGGAACAAAGAATAAAGCGATCGCAGCAACAGCTAGACTGGAGATTCCAATTGCCGCAGGTATAGCTTTTTCGGTGACGGGTTTTTCAGCTTTGCGAGTTTTTCTAGAAAAGGGACGCAACTGTAAAGTTAATTCGGGTAGAGTCCGCGTATCGCTAAAAAATTGATCAACTGCTTCTACCAGATCAAACAGTTGTACTGTATTGAGATCAATTTGGTGCAGGGGAGTGTTTTCTGCGGGTGTTTCTGGGGGTGTTTCTCCGGTCTGTTCATAGTTTGAATCTTGAATCCTCAAACGATGTAGATTTTCATCTATCATCTGGATTTTGACAATTTCTCGCTGACCATTGCTAGACTCAGGAACCGAAATCCCACTCAAAAACCCTTGAGCATATTGACTGACTTCCTGAATTAAACTCTCAAAAAAGTCTCGTCCGCCCGTAATGGGTTGAGGATAGCCCACAAAATGACATTCCGCATTCATCAACTGCGACAATGGGGGACGTTTGTCATAGGGGCTAGTGCTGGCATCACTGAAACCCAGTAAAATTAGCTTACAATTGGGCGAACTATATTGACGTTGTAGGGGGGTCATTCTATCTCTCCATCAAACAAACTAATCCAAAATCTCTGCATTCCCGCAGTACCCGTACAAAATAGCAATTTTCTTAACAAGTCCATTGCCAGATCATCTAACTTCTCATTAGAACTATAAGCCATTACACCTGCTCTGCGGGGATTCATCCGACTGCGAAAGTGGGCGCGGAAGCGTTCGAGATAAGTGGCAAGTTTGATATATTGTTCAAGGGGCTTTTGTTTCTGTTTCATCTGTTCATAGTCCATCAACACCTGACGAATTTGAGCAGTTAATCGACGTCCCAAATTACAGGTAATCACCACTAACGCTTTCGCTTCGGATAAACTCATCGGGCGTCGTTGACTGTTACGGCGTAGAGGGTTCGTGCTGCGGAGTTGCCACAAAGCGACTCGATTTTTAATAATACCTTGCAGTTCGAGTTCAGGGATCAAAGCCAGTATATGTTCAGAACCCCCAAGATATAAAGCTTCTATCGCCAATAACATTAAGTCAATTTGCAAACGGGTACGACGGGGACATCCTTTATCGGAAAGGGGAACATCCGGGAGACTGTCCAAAATGATCGGGGTGGAGGGGGGAGTGGTAGTTTCTACTTGCATTTACACTTACGGTTAACAGAATTCACAATAGACAAGCCGGGGCTGCGACAATAATAACTTTAAAGAACAGGACATCATTTGGGGACACCTGCATTTTTTCTCATCCCTCGGATCTCAATCGGTTGTATTAACTCTCCATGAGTATTTTGACATTTTCCGATCGCCTTTGAGTGTAGGATTTGTGAGGCATCTAATCGCCATCATGGTTGATTAGGGTACAAACATTGAGCCGAAAAGCCCATAGCTTTAAACTGTGGGAGTATCAACCCCTACCTTTATCCTAACGATTTATGGATCTCAAGTCTCTGATTCGTGATATTCCAGATTTTCCTCAGCCTGGTATTGTCTTCCGGGATATTACAACTTTACTGTCTCATCCTGAAGGGTTGCGCTATACCCTTGACCAGTTACACGACAAGTGCGTTCATCTTTCTCCCAATTATATTGTCGGGATGGAATCTCGCGGTTTTTTATTTGGTGTTCCTCTGGCTTATCAGTTGGGGATTGGTTTTGTCCCGGTTCGTAAGCCGAAAAAATTACCCGCCCCAGTTTATGCAATTGAATATGAGTTAGAGTATGGCAAAGATCGTCTGGAAATGCACCAAGATGCTATGCCTGAGGGTAGTCGAGTTTTAATTGTTGATGATTTGATGGCAACAGGTGGCACCGCCCAAGCCACGGCTAAACTGATCGAAAAAGCCGGCTGTGAACTGGCGGGTTTTGCCTTTGTGATCGAGTTGGTTTCTCTGGCGGGACGACAACAGTTGCCAGATGTGCCAATTGTGAGTTTACTACAATATGAATAACAGTAATCAGTTTTTACAGTGAACAGTTTACAGTGACCAGCTTTTACAGTTATCAGTAATTGATTTCCCCATTTCTATTCCTTGCTACAATGACCAGTGACACTTTAACTCAAGTTGGAAAACGTTTTTGGTATTCGATTCATTCGGTTTGGGCTAATGAAACTTTTGCTTATGTTCTTAAACGACTGTTTCAAGCTGCAATTACTCTACTTTTAGCCTCAGCACTTTGTTTTGCCATTACTCAGCTAGCACCGGGAAATTTCTTGGATAAATATCAAGATATGCCGCAAATTGCCCCGGAAACTATCGAACAAATGCGAGAACAGTTTGGTTTAGATAAACCTCCAGTTCAACAATATTGGATCTGGTTAACACAAATTCTAACTCAAGGCGATTTTGGCTTTAGTTTTGAGAATCGCCGTCCTGTTGCTGATTTACTATGGGAGCGAGTCCCCGCAACAATTTTACTCTCTATTTGTTCTTTGATTGTGACTTGGGCGATTGCCATTCCTCTGGGAATTGTTGGTGCAGTTCATCAAAATAAACCCCTTGATCGAGTTTTGCAAGTTATCAGTTATACCGGTCAAGGATTTCCCAGTTTTATTACTGCGTTATTATTACTCTACTTAGCTCAAATGACTGCCCCTTTATTTCCCATTGGGGGAATGACCAGTATTGATTTTCCGGATCTGTCTTTGTGGGGAAAAATTCAAGATTTAGCTTGGCATTTACTTCTGCCAACACTTGCTTTAAGTCTGACCAGTTTTGCTGGTTTACAGCGATTAATGCGAGGACAATTACTCGATGTTTTGCGTCAAGATTATATTCAAACAGCACGGGCAAAAGGACTGCCCGAAAATCGAGTCATCTATGTTCATGCTTTGAGAAATGCCATTAATCCTTTAATTACTTTACTCGGTTTTGAATTTGCTGGTTTATTAGGAGGTGCATTTATTACTGAAAATTTCTTTAACTGGCCTGGACTGGGTAGACTGGTTTTACAAGCGGTTCGACAACAAGATTTGTATTTAGCGATGGCGAGTTTAATGATGGGTGCGGTGATGTTAATTGTCGGAAACCTTTTAGCTGATTTATTGTTAAAAGTTGTTGATCCTCGCATTAAGCTAGAAAACCTCAAATAACATAAAAAACAAGGAGTCTTTAGCATCACCCAACTGCATAGCAATCTTAAAGAATAATTATCTCTCCCTGTAACCTGTCCCCTGTAACCTCTAACCTGTACAATGTATTCTCAGATTTATTATCTTTTGCGTTCTAAAATGGATGGTCGTTATGTAACAGCCCGACCTAATCCTGATTCTGTTCAAGGCTTTTTATTGGTTTTTTCTGAAGATTTTGAAGCCTTAAGTTATCTCAATAAACACGCTTGGGATGTCGCAGACCGGTTTACTGTAGAGTCAATTTCCGGGTCTCAACTCAAAGGAATTTTACAACGTTGGGGTTTAATGGGTGTGGGAATGGTCAAAGATTCCACTGGGCCAAGTGTTGAATTTATGGAGTTGAGTTAACTTTCAATTGCGTCTAAAACAGATTGGGGTGATAACTTGTTTTTAAACCAAATTACACGGGCGGGAAGATTATTCAATTTAACGCCCGCTTTTTCAAGGTTTAAGCGCTCAGAAATCGCTAAGACTAAATGATCACAATCCGAATGACGAACTTGATAAAATTTCTTTTGTAAATATTCTGGGCGCCAATAGCCAACAATCTCTAATAAAAAGACTCGTCCATCGGGATGAACTAAGCGAAAATCTGGAATCATGACACTTCCTGGAAGGGGAATTAAATCAACTTCTCGTTCAAGTTTCCAGTCTGTTTTTAGCTTTTCCCAACGGTTTGCAAAAGACTGTTCAAGCATACTATCATAGGGTTTTCCCGGTGGATAATGACTCACTAACCCACAGTCAGAATTAAGGCTAAAATAACCTGTACGCACCACTCGACTATAAGGATCTCGCTGTTGTAATGTGGCTTTCAGACTCCAACGGGTGACATGAAGTAAGGCAGGAATCATTTTAGCGAGCGCTAAACCATAGCGGGTACTGGGTTTAAATAAACTGGTTGGCCCGTCTAAGGTGAGGGTAAAACCATGCTCTGCATCTCCTTCAATATAACTCATTAATTGAAAGAATTTTAGATAGCGAAATAACAGTTTATATTCACCGGGGTCATTGCGATGGGCATTAATTTGTATTTCACTGGCGCGATAAAAAATCCCTTGAACTTGAGATAAATTATAACGATGTAATAAAGCTTCTGGAGTTGGAGCCTCAAACTGAGTTAAAATTCGATTTTCTTGTAAATCAGCATATAAACCTGTTCTAATTTCATCTAAAACTACTTCTCGTTTGAGACTTTCAGATAAACTTAACGCAATTTTTTCTAAAGTTTTTTCTGTATTTTCAGGACTATGAACGGTTTGAGCAGCCAGGGTAAATACCTTTTCTCGTAATTCTACAGGTTCGAGGGGGCTAATAATTTCAAAGGTACAAAAACCACTTTTTAGTAAATGAGCCAGTCCGCGTTTTAGACGATAATTAGGGCTATCTCCTTCAAATTCACTCAAGCGTTGGTTGAGTTTTCCTTGTGTTGAATTGACGCAGTTTTGAAAACAGGAAATCACCTGATTTGCAACGTCTAAATTTTGAGCGTCTATCTTGAGGCGAAGGGGAATAATTGTTTCTCCCTGTTGACGAGAACTTAATAAATCACTGGGTAACATAGGTTTGAAAACTAGATGTTAATTAATATCTCAACAGATGGACTTTACCAACGCCTCTCGCTTTACACAGACTCCGTGAATGTAAAATCAATGTAAATTTTTGGTAAACCACTTTGGCTTCCCATCGCCCTAAAATCCATACAGTGCAAGGCTTATCAAAAATAATTATCAACAATTCACCAAAGATTAAGCTCTTGATCTAATGTCAAGCTATCGTTTATGGTATGAGACAACAAACACAAAGCAAAATTTTTCATGTTATTTTTTATATATTATGCTGGATTTTACAGTCATTATCTGCACTTATAATGGAGAAAACCGTTTACCTCACGTTTTAGATAGACTGCGGACTCAAGAGCATCTTGAAAACCTCGCGTGGGAAATATTAGTTATTGATAATAATAGCACAGACAATACCGAAAAAGTTGTTCGTCAGTATCAATCCCAATCTTTAAAAAGTTATCCCAAAATTCGATATTGTTTTGAATCTAAACAGGGGATTACCTTTGCTCGACGTCTGGGTATTCAAGAATCAAACAGTCCTCTAATTGGCTTTTTAGATGATGATAATTTTCCTGATGAAAACTGGGTAAACTCGGCTTACTCATTTGCTCAATCTCACCCCAATGCAGGGGCTTTAGGGAGTGCCATACAGGCTTTATATGAAGTTGAACCCCCAACTAATTTTAAGCGCATTGCTTGTTTTTTAGCAATTATTAATCGAGGTAAAAATGCTTTTAGATATGATGTTTTAGAACGTTGGTTATTTCCTCCCGGTGCAGGTTTAGTCATTCGGAAACAAGCTTGGTTAAGCTGTGTACCTCAAAAGCCTTTTTTCACCGGAGTTGCAGCCCAATCTTTAAATAATAAAGGTGAAGATATTGAGATTTTATCTTATTTAAGAAAAGCAGGGTGGGAAATTTGGCATAATCCTGAAATGAAAGTCAATCATTATATTCCTAATCATCGCTTACAAAAATCTTATCTAGTTAAACTTTTACGAGGAATTGGTTTAAGTCGGTATTATACTCGAATGCTGCAACTTTCCAACTGGAAAAAGCCGATATTTACAGTCCTTTATCTTTTCAATGATCTGCGAAAATTAATGATTCATTATTACAGGTATTATAAAACTCTAAATATAGATTTAGTCGCCCGTTGCGAACTGGAACTGTTTTGGAGTAGTTTAATCAGTCCTTTTTATTATTTGTTAGCCCGAAAAGCTTAGAAAACTTATGATAAAGCCAAGCATTTACTTTTATATTCCTCAGTGTTTTTTTCCAAAAAATATCCCTCAAAATGTTAATGAAAACTGGGCAGGTTTTGGACTGGGAATTTATGCTTGGATAGTGCAAACGTATCTGCGTCTAAAAGCTGATGGTTTCTCCTGTGAATTAGTAGACACTTTACCTCAGTCTGGAATTGTGATTATTCATCGCAACTGTTTGTCAGTTCATAACCCATTGAAACCGGGAAATAATTTATTACTCATTTGTATTAAAGCTGAATCTAATTTCTATCCCTATGCTCAATTTCATATTGTTCAAAATCCGTTGGAAGCATCTAAAATCCATGATAGATATTATATTCCTCATTGGACGCAACCGGGACTCATTCCTCGTCATCCTCAAAGGGGAAATCAGTTTAAAAACATTGTCTTTTTTGGTCATCAAAATAATATTGCGCCGGAACTACTAAGCCATGACTGGGAAAAGCAACTTAATAAACTGGGTTTAAATTGGTGTCCAATTATTAATCAAAATCACTGGACAGATTATCAAAATATTAACAATCATTGGAATGATTATAGTCAAGTTGATGCAGTTGTTGCCATTCGTAGTTTTGGTAAAAAAAATCAATATATAAATAAACCCGCCACGAAACTTTTTAATGCTTGGTTAGCAGGTGTTCCAGCTATTTTAGGTTATGAGTCAGCCTATCGAACTGAGGGAAAACCAAACTTAAATTATTTAGAAGTCACTTCTCTATCTAAGTTAATTTTTACATTAAAGCAGTTAAAGTCTGATTTTAACTTTCGTGATAATTTAGTTAAACAAGGTCAAAACAAAATAAATCAAATTAGTCCTGAACAAACAACTAAAAAATGGTCTTATTTTCTCAGTGAAATTGCAACTCCTGCTTTTGAGGACTGGTGTTCTAAACCCCGTCGAGTGCAAAATATGATTCTTAAAACCCGTTATTTATCTTGGGTCATTAGTCGAGGAAAATCTAAAATTGCATCTTTTAACTTCAATTTTTAACCATGAAACTCTTTTATTATCAACGTCGAGACCAGTTTAATAATTTTGGCGACCAATTGAATTTTTGGTTATGGCCTAAACTTTTACCCGGTTTTTTTGATGAAGATGAAACCACTACTTTTATCGGTATTGGAACACTGTTAAATCATCTTTTACCTGAACGAGTTCCCCAAGCTAAACGGTTGATTATTTTTAGTACAGGGGTGGGCTATGAACAGCCTTTAAAACAGTTAGATGAAAATTGGCAAATTTACTGTGTTCGAGGTCAATTATCAGCTAAAAATTTGGGTATATCCAAGGATTTAGCGATTACCGATGGCGCAATTTTAACAAGACGTTTCTATCAACCCTCTTTTAAAAAAAGTTATCGTTTTGCTTATATGCCTCATATTCATCATGCCGTTTTTGCCGCAGAAATATGGAAAAGTATTTGTGAAAAAATTGGGTTTAATTATATCGATCCTCGCAACTCTGTTGATGATATTTTAGCAACAATTAGCCAAACTGAAGTATTACTCACTGAAGCGATGCACGGTGCGATTATTGCAGATACTTTGAGAATTCCTTGGATTTCGATGATAACCAGTCCGAGAATGTTACCGTTTAAATGGAAAGATTGGTGTTCTTCAATGGGTGTGAAATATTCTCCCTATTCTTTAGCTCCGTTGATTAAATCTTATCCCAAATATGCTCGCGGAATTCGTTCAACTTTGCCAGCATTTATTCATTGGAAAAATAGTTTAATAAATCATCCAAATTTTAGTCAATTTTGGCAAGAAAAAACAGAAGATTATGGAATTCAACTGCTAAAAATTGCTGAGGCTGGACGACAACAACTCAGTTCAGATTCACAACTAGAACGTTTAACAGTTCAACTTGAAGAAAAGCTGGATGTATTCAGAAAAGATTGGGGTTCCAAGTCTTGAGAATCCTTGAGTTGCTGTTCAACCCATTGCAGATTAAAAACATGACGATAAATCGGGTTGTTGACTTGAAGAACGCCGTTTTGTTTAATGACTAGCCCACTCAGTAACAATTCAGTCTGTTCTCTGCTTCCATCAACTTTAATCTCTAAATCAAGCAATATTTTTTGATATATTTTTAAAAGATTTTGACTAATTTTTACATTCAATAATAGTCGATTTTCAATGGTAATGAGATGTTCAGGTTTATCTTGTATTTTCCAAGACTGAATGACAGAAGATTGAACAATATTTTTAACCCATAAGCCTTTTGCTGCTTCGGGAATCGTCAATATTTTGTTTTGATTCTTTTGAGTCATATGCCAAACCATTTGACAGAGTTTTTGAGTTAAAAAAGGTTGTCCTCCAGTCCAATAGAGAATTTCTCGAAGTATTGTTTCAGGGCAAGAAATTTTTCCAGATAATCCGTTAATTAAGGGGTTAATTTCTGTCGGTTTAAAACCTTGAAGTTCAATTGATATGCCATTATAAAATGGACTTTTAACGATATCTTCAACAAAATCTGACGGGGTTGCTACTCCAAATACAGCAAAAGTCAGTCTATTATATTCAGGGGCGATTTCCCGTTGATCACGATAAGCTTGAATTAAGCTAAAAAATGGTTCTACAGAAAAGGATAAATTAAGAAGACTATCCACTTCATCAATAAAAAAAATCACTTTTTTTTGAGGAAAATAAATCGTTATTATTTCGACAATAAACTTATGAAAGCGTTGCAAAGGATCTAGGGTTTTATTGGTTTCCCACCAAGTTTTAAACTCAATATTTTTAAATAAATTTAACTCGAGTCCAATTTGAAATAATAAACATTTATACCAACTTTCTATACTTGTTTTTTTATCGCAAATAATACTCATATTCACACACACACAACTATAGCTTTCTGCTTCTAAACGCTGTTTTATTCTGACTAAGAGAGAAGATTTACCTGTTTGACGAGCCTCAAAAACAGAACAAAAATTACCACACTTTAAAGCACTATAAAGCTGTGTGTCTGCGGCACGGATAACATAGCTAGAATCATCAGTTTTAAGGCTTCCACCCACTTGATACTTAGAGAAAAACATTAGCACCCACTATTTTTTGATAACCCGTTTAACTCACTATATTGGCTTGAAACTGACTAACAGTCACTCGGTTTCGTCCCTTTCTCTTAGATTGATACAAGGCTCGTTCTGTCGCTTGTACAATGGCTCGATAGTGTTCATCAGAGTGAGGAATTGTATTAGATACACCTACACTAACCGTTACAAATTCTTCAGGAAAACCACCAAATTTCTGACTCTTAATTTCAATGGCTAAAGATTTCACCGTCTCCCGAATTCTTTCTGCAACACAAACCGCACCCGAAAGATTAGTTCGAGGGAGTAAAATCGCAAATTCTTCTCCCCCATAACGCGCTACAACATCATCGGGACGATTAACACATTCTCGAATGGCTCTGGCAATTTGTCGCAAACAATCATCTCCGGCTGAGTAGCCATAAATTGTATTGTATATTTTGAAATAGTCAATATCACAGAGAATAAAGGATAAGTTTGTCTGATTCTTCGATGCACGTTGCCATTCCATTTGCAGATAGCTATTGAAATATCGCTGATTTGCCAGTTGAGTTAATTCATCTAAATTACATAATTGCTGTAACTCTAGATTTTCTTTTTTTAACTGTTCAGAATCAGAGTCCTCTTCTCTTTCATTTATATCAGTAGATGGGATAAAATTGGAGAGGGGAGGTTCCCCGTAGGTGGGTAAAAGTTGCTTGGTTAAATACAGACGGTACAATGCACAGCAAAGCTGAACCCGATCACCGTCTAAATCAATTAATCCTAAACTTTCTAATTGATGAGCTAAAATTGAGTCAATGCTAACAGCAATATCGCTGCTTAAAATTTTTTGAAGTGCAGCTTTGAGTTGAGGTTCAGCTTGAATTTTAATTAGCAAACGCCGTAGATAATCATTATAAATTCCTGCTTCTGTTGGAGCTTGTTCTAACAATTTTTGCAATCGATTTTGAGGAGAGTTTAACATTTCATCCTCCACATTTAGGGAAGTCGTTTGTAACGCCGCATTTTGATGAATAGGATGTTCAGGACAGGTTAAATGATAAAATGCAAGTTGAATTAAATAGGGATGTCCTCCTAGCATATTCATCAGTTGTTTAATGTGGTCATTTCCCATCCACGTTAACTTGTATTGTTGGGCGAGTTGTTGAACTTGTTGAGCTGTTAAAGGGGGTAATTTTAACGGTAAACCCACATTAAATGGCGATTGATGGAGTTTAATTGGAAGGTAAATTTCTGTCGAATAGGTGACAATTAGACGAAGTTTTTGCCAAATATTAACTTGACGTGCTTGTTCATGCCAAAAACGCAGCAAGGGAAAAAACTCTCCTGCAATTTCAGGAAATTCAAACAGTCGATCCACTTCTGTAAACACCAGAACCAGGGGAGACTGAATTTTGGGCAAAATATAGGCTTGAAAGTAGGTTGTGCAGCTAACTTTACTCCCCATTTCTTCATCCCAATAGTGATCAAGCATAGACTCTAGATTTAATTCTCGGGTGACATTAACACTCAACCAACGTAAGAATTTATTCAGATCGCTAAAAACTCCTCGATCTGCTTGCTGAAAGTCGATCATAACACTTTGATATTTGACTCCTTCCGCTTGAGCTAATAGGTAAAAAATCAGAGAACTTTTCCCCATTTTATAGGGCGCTCTAATTCGGATTAGGCTCCCCGGTTGGGTCATTTCAGTAGAGGCGAGTTCCTCGATGGGAGGACGTGGAATATAAAAGTTAGAATTATGCAGTAAAGGACGATTTGGAAATTCTACAATTGTTGTTAGCAAAAGCTCTGACTGGTTTTGAATCAACTGTTGTTGAGCAAGGGTCAAGGAACGAGACTCCAATATTAAACGAAAACTGGTTTTGTTAATGGGTTCTCCCCACGTTTCACTGAGTAATATCCATAATTGGGCTGCAAGTTTACGAATTCGCTCGGCACCGTAAAAGGCATCTTTGGCAATAATTGTGTAAGTTTTTCCCTCCCAAGATTGACGGAGTATCTGTTCTTGGAGAGAGGTTAAAGATTCTGACAGGCTAGCATTAAGCACCTGGATCACTTCATCAATTGTCATTGAGAAGGTACATGAAGAAGTTTGACGAGGGTTGAAGGTTTGGAGTATTCGACAAAATGATACTCGATATTTAATTTTACCTGAAACGCGATCGCAGTTGTTGGCTGCAATTTAATATCCTAGTGATGCGATCGCATCCCGTCTGGCTAGAGAATCGCCTCTACATAATATTTTGAGCAATGCGTGATCAACTCCTTCTGAATTGAGTTTAAAAGACTGAACAGGGACAATTTTCTCATATTTTTTTGAAAAAGTTTGTAGTGCTTTCTCAAAAAACTTTGAATTTTTCTATTAAATAATGACTACAAAATAAACTTGACAATTGAGTAGAATTGTGATAACAGTAAACCAGAGACCTGAAGCGGTCAAGATTCTTTTAGATGAACCGTTTTCACTGTCACTCCAGTTTCAGTTTGAATCTCTGCGGCTAATTTTTGTAAAACCGATGAACTCACACATTTGAATCGACGCACTTCGTAGGGACGATCTACCGTAATGCTATGATTTTCTCGTCCATCGAGTTGACGTTTAACAGGTTTGGGACGAGTGGGAGTATTCAGTTGAATTTCTGTAGGTTTAATTGTTTTCATTCGCTGAATATATTCAGCTTTGACTGATTCATCCCAAGCCGATAAAATCATCGTTTGTATCCCTAATTCCCCTTTATACTCCGTAGAAAACTGTTCAATTCCCGCCCATAAATCGTTAAAACTGATTAAACTATCCGCTCGGTTGACTCGTTTTAAACCCTCCGCAGATACCGCATCCAGTTTAACGGAGACTCGATCACAATCGGCTAATTCTGCACGAACTTTAGGATCCTTTAATAGCGTCCCATTGGTTAACACTAAAGTCGGACGATGAGTTAAGGCTTTGATTTCTCTTAAAATTTCTCCTAAATTTAAAGCTAAGGTCGGTTCCCCACTCCCACTGAGGGTAATAATATCCACATCCCAGGGGGTAAAAGATCGTAATTCCTCTAAAATTTGTGTAGTGGGAATATAAATTCGGCGATCGCAAGTGATCTGTTCAATTTCTCCGAGTTGACAATACACACAATTAAACGAACAAGTTGAAATCATACCAATCGGATCAATACCAAGCGATCGCCCATATCGCCAGGAAGAAACTGGGCCATAAACCGCAGAAAAGGGGGTTGTTGTTAGATTTGACATCATTTCACTTCTTGCGTCCTAGCCTACATTGTAGAATCCCCACAACAGACCTGCTACCATCAACAGCATCACAATCCCCATCACTCCCGCTAAAGGTTGATCGCCGATCCCTGTCACCCCTGGCGGAACTTTACGAGTATAAGTTAATGTTCCCAGGGTTTGTAAACTGGTCATTCCCCAAATCCAACCTGCGTGTAAGCCAATCGCTAAACCCAGTTGACCTTGATTGTAGACACAAGCGAGGGTTAATACCATTCCCATTAACCAAAGTCCGGGGAGTTGAGGGACTGCTTCTCGAACTTGCCAAATTAAGTGAGTCAAGGCAAAAATCACACTGGTGATCATCGCCGCACTCACAAGAGTGTAGTCTTGTTGAAGTTGATACTGTACAAAACCCCGAAAGACAAATTCCTCTGTCGCACTAATCCAGAAAGCCAGTAATAGAATCAATAACAGGGTGCGGATGACTGAAAATATTACCCCAGACTTTGACAGAGAGGGGGTGGGTTGAAGATTGGGGTGCCAGTTAATCCAGCCTTTAACCCACTCTAATCCAAATAACACCACTAAGCTAAGAATCCCTATACTCCAACCTGTAATTAGAGAAATCCCTGTTTTGGCTTGCCACACCCAGTCATAATTTAAAAATGACTGATGTTCAACCTCAGAGATGATCCACACAATCCCAGGAACCATCAAATACAGAGAAGCCAGCAAAATCGGCTTTTGTTTGTCATTCAAGGGTTGAGGCGGATGCCAATTTAGTGCGTTCGCAGTCACGATGGCAATTGGCAACCACAAAAGTCCCCAAACCCAGAAAAATAGAGTCACTTTGATGATCGCCGGAGCATTTAGAAGTTCCGTCAGATTCATTTTTCCTCTGCGATCAATAAACGAGTGTTTTACTCTTCTTCATCTACACTGCCATTTTTCTCCTCATCCTCACCGACTTGAATCAGGTGAATATGTTTGTATCCCAACTTAATATCAAATTCATCACCCGGTCGTAATCCCATTTCTTTGGTATAAGTGGAACCGATGACAATTTGACCATTTTTGTGAACGCTGACCATATAAGTTGGAGCGCGTCCACGACCATCGCTGCTACCATCTGGACTCAGAGGAATTCCGCGTGCTTTAAGAACTGCATCATAAAAATCCGTCAGATTCACACGGACTTGGTTATCTTTTGTAACGCTGTAATATCCACAGAGTCTAGCGGTTTCTCGGCGGGGAAGGTGTGAAAGTTCTTTGACTTTTTGAAGTAAAGCCTTTCCGGTCAGGGGTGCTGTTGCTGCTTTAGACATCGTTTGACAAATTCTCCATTTGGCATTGAAAACATTCAGTCAGTCCCGTGTATTTTGGGGCTGCTAAAAATAATATATACTTAAATTTATCAATTTGACAAAATTTTTTGAGGTGATCTTGTAAATATTGTGATTATTCGGTAAAGTCATTGATCTACAGAATAAAAATTTCTCTCCTCCCCGGGATTGAAACGGAAAATCTCAGTTAAAATTCTGCCCAAGGGATAGGCAGTCTGGGCTGAGATCTGACAATTTTAGTTAGGGGTTGTAGGCATCTAGACTCAATTTATCGAGCTTGGAAACGCAAAACTGCCTCTCTTTTAAAAACGACCAATCAGCTATAGTGCCTCAATACGAGGTCAGGAAACCCTGAATTTCCTGATCACAGTTTCGTTTGCCTGAAGCACTCTGGTCTACTGTCAGTTGTCAATATGGCGGGATTCATCTTGGCAACAACAGGAAAGCTAGACCAGCAATTGTCAATCCCCAGAGAAAATAGACGCTATTTGCTCAAATTATCGATAATTAAACCTCCCCGGTCTGTTTGGGAAGGCTCAAACCCTTGACAAAATAAACCCGAGGGGTCGTTGAGTGCCGTTTTTCCGTTTCTAAGTTTACCTGTTTTCGTTCGTTAACTATTATGATTCTCTTCGGATTCAAAACACCGTATAATTTCCTATCGCAACTCATCAAGAATCTTTGAACTGACGTTGCAGATCTTTGAGAGACTGGTAAATTTCAGGTAGACGCTTACGAATTGCAGAAACTTTTAGATAGAGTTTATTGGGAATCGCTGGAGAATCCGAAACAATCTCTCCGGCTTTGACACTACTATGAATTCCCGCTTGGGCGGTGGCGATCGCACCATCTCCAATTTGCGCTTGATTCGCCACGCCCACCTGACCCGCTAAAATCACTTGATTCCCCACTTTGACACCCCCTGCCAAGCCCACTTGCGCCGCAAACGCACAATTTTTCCCCACCTGACACCCGTGACCAATATGCACAAAATTATCAAGTTTGGTATTCTTGCCAATGCGCGTTTCTCCAACGGCGGGACGATCAATAGCGCTATTAGAACCCACTTCTACCCCATCTTCTAACACCGTTACCCCAGACTGGGGCATCTTAAACCAGCCTTCTGGGGTGGGAACAAAGCCAAAGCCTTCGCCGCCAATCACCGCCCCACTCTGAATCACACAGTCGGCCCCAATTTGACTGCGTTCGTGAATAGTACAATGAGCATGAAGAATACTGCGCTCCCCAATTTTGACCTGGGGGTAAATGGTCACATGGGGATGAATACAAACCCGATCACCAATGTGAACTCCCGCTTGAATGACCACATAAGGGCCGATATACACTTCAGACCCAATTTGAGTCTCGGGATGAATAACCGCCGTTGGATGAATACTGGGTGCAGGCTGAAAGGGTTGATAGAATAAGCCAATCGCTTCTGCAAAAACTAAGCGAGGTTGAGGGGTCGATAACCAAGCCATTCCCAATTCCGTAGCTTGAGTTTGTAGCGTTTCATCTACAGGCAATATTAAAGCACTAGCCCGGGTTTTTTTCAGGTAACTCGCAAATTTTGGCCCTTCAATATAACTCAGCATTCCCACTTGGGCGCGATCAATGGCTTCTAAACCCAATAGATCGGGATCGGTAGACTCAGCCGTTGTCAAGCTATGCTGAGTGATAGAAGAACGAAGTTTTTTAAGGAATTCACTAAATTTCATCGGCGACTTGATTTGATTAAACTCGACACACCATTCCCAAAAAGAAAACCTACAAAGGTAGGTTTAAGTCTGACAACCCTTCATTGAGTTGGTCTAAAGAGTAGTTGTCTCTTGAATTTTCACAAAAGTTCCTCACGACCATTAAATTAATTCACTCTGGGGAGATAATTGTACAATTAAAACGGAACAACGAGCATGATGGAGAGTGTAATTGCTGACACTCCCCAAAATTAATTCACTTAACCCAGAATATCCGCGTCGTCCCATCACAATTAAATCAGCTTCCCACTCTTGGGCTATTTTACAAATTTGCCGTCCCGGTTTACCCGAGAGTTGAGAATATTCAGTCATCACCCCCACATCAACTGCTTTTTGGTTATAGGCTTTCAGGGTTTCGACACTTCTTTGTGCATATTCTCTCCATCGTTGTTGATAACTTTTGAGGGTTTCTAATTCAATCGGTTCGTAATAGCTTAAACCCGTTATTCCTTCCACAATTGCACTTCCTTGTTCATCAGAGGAGAGGATATGCAGGATCATCAGCTGGGCTTGACAAAGTTTGGCCATTGATAAGGCTTTTTCAAAGACCGTCTCACTGACTTGAGATAGATCGATCGCCACTAAAATTTTTTGAAACATTTGCTGATCCCCCTTGAGTTTGACCAAAAAATTGAGGACGTGCCGCACCCGTAAATTTTCCTATTATTTCTAGGGTCCTTTCCCCGAATAACAGGTTATTTCACTAGAACTTCGGCCCAGCAATCATCAAACAAGGGATACCGTCTCACAAGTAGAGATACAAAAAGCTTAGGTTCTTTAGGTGATTCCCAGAAACACAAAACTCACTTTTGTGACCAGACCGATGTTCTAAAAAATTGTAACTGTACTGCTACAATTCAATGATACTATAAACAGATTATTTCTTCTCCTCATGTAAGTTTTCTTAAAACTATTGAGATTAAAATTAAAAATCTCACGCTTCAGGGCTAAGATAGGCAAATCAATCAATCGTCTCGGCGTCAACATCCACAACTGTTGGACTAGGAGTTGAACCCTGATTATCTTTAGCCTTAACATCTTCTTCAGAACCTTGACCGGTTAAAGAACGAGTATAATCAACTAACATCTGATACACTTCCGAGAATAAAATCGTCAATAGAACCACATCATCAATTTGTCCGATAATCGGGATAATATCAGGGGAGATATCAAGAGGACTCAGTAAGTATACTAACGTTCCTAAAATCACCCATCCTCGAGATTTAGGATTACGGATAATACCTCGATAAAGGCTATACAATGCTTGAATAGAAATACGCATATTATCAGTGACCAGTTATCAGTGACCAGTGACCAGTGACCAGTGACCAGTTATCAGTGAAGACAGTTTACAGTTTACAGTTGTCCTAACCCCTGTAACAATTCCCCTATTACCTGATAACTGATAACTGATAACTCATAACTGTAAAAAAGCGATCGCTTCAACGTGAGGGGTTTGGGGAAAAAAATCAATAGGTTGAACTTGAGTTAAGTGATAAAAGCCATTTTCACAAAGTATTTTTAAATCACGGGCGAGGGTAGAAGGTTTACAACTCACATAAACAATCTGTTTCGGCTGCAACTCTAATAACATTTCAAGAACCGGGCGATCGCATCCTTTGCGGGGTGGATCTAATAAAATTATATCAGGTTGAATACTTAAACGAGATAAAACCGTTTCTACCTTTCCCACTTCAAAAGCAACATTATCAATCCCATTGAATCGAGCATTTTGGTAAGCTTGTTGTACCGCTAGAGCTTGTACTTCAATACCAATCACCTGTTTTTGGGCAGTTTCCTCAAGAGAGTCAGCCAGTAACTGTAATCTTTTAGCAATCGGTAGCGTTAACGTTCCAATCCCGCAATAGGCATCAATAACAATCTCATCCCCTTGTAAGTTTAACTGGTCTTGAATCACATTCAGCACCCCTTCTGCGGCCTCAGTATTCACCTGAAAAAACGTCTCAGGAGTCAGATGAAACGTCAACCCCGCAAATTCCTCTCGAAGGAACCCTTTCCCCGCGACACATTGGGTTTGTTCCCCGAAAATCACATTGGTTTTATGAGGGTTAAGATTCAAACAAACCCCGACTAATTGAGGATATTGCTGTAACCAGATTTCCGCTTGTTCTTCGAGTCGAGGTAAAGGGCGACAAGCAATAACAGTTAACAAAACTTCTCCGGTTCGTCGTCCAATTCGCAGCGAAAGATGACGGATAATCCCCCGATGTTCCTGTTCATTATAAATCGACCAGCCTTGATCTTGAATATCCTGTTTAAGATTAGCCAGAAACGGATCAAGCGTTTCATCCTGTACCGGACATTGATTCAGATTAATCAGACGATGAGAGCCTTTTTGATAATAACCTGCGCGGACTTGACCCGTTGAAGAACGACTCAGGGGATAGGTAGCTTTATTGCGATAATGAAGTGCAGAGGGCGAGGCTAAAATCGGACTGACAGAAGGCTCAGAAAAACCGCCAATATGTTCTAAAGCCTCAACGATTAAACGCTGTTTTGTCATCAATTGGGCATCATAATCAATATGTTGCCACTGACAACCGCCGCATTTATCAGCCACAATACAAGCAGGGCGAACCCGTTGGGGAGAATGGGTGATCAGTTTTTCCAGTCTAGCGATCGCATATTTGCGCTTAATATGCAGGAGTCGGGCGATAATCCGATCGCCAGGAAGGGTATCCGGAACAAACACCACCTGGTCTTGATAGCGTCCCACCCCTTCCCCGGTGTCAGTCAGGTCGGTAATTTCAAGTTCAAGGCGTTGACCCTGTTGGTAGTCGGAATCACTCATGGATTTGGAATTCGGGTAAAATTTGTCAGATGTTCAGTTTGACACAAAATACAATAAGAATTTTTACTGATGATTTTGTAAAAATTAGCGATCGCTTGGTTTGTGTCTCCGAGAGTCGCTAAACTACTTAATGTGATCTTGATAAATTCTAATTACAGATGACTGTAGTAAGCCAAGTTATTCTCAAAGCTGATGACGAACTCCGTTATCCTAGCACTGGTGAACTCCGAGCGATCAGTGACTTTTTAAAGACGGGGGAACAACGGGTGCGTATTGCCACCACCCTTTCAGAAAACGAAAAGAAAATCGTTGATCGCGCCAGTGGTCAACTCTGGAAAAAGCGTCCTGACTATATTGCACCCGGTGGAAACGCTGCGGGACAAAGGGAACGGTCGCTGTGTCTGCGGGATTATGGTTGGTATTTGCGTTTAATTACCTATGGAATTCTTTCGGGAGACAAAGACCCGATTGAAAGCATTGGTTTGATTGGGGTCAAAGAGATGTACAATTCTCTCGGCGTTCCGATGCCTGGAATGGTTGAGGCAATTCGCTGTTTGAAGAATGCGTCTTTAGCCCTGCTTGATGAAGACGATGCCCGTGAAGCGGCACCCTATTTCGACTTTATCATTCAAGCGATGTCTTAAGAGTTCTCTAGGGTTCGAGTGAACAGATGGGTTATGCGATGGCTAACCCATCCTACGGGTTCTGACAAATATCTTCGGGTTTGACTCCCCCTTGATATTCACAGGAAAATCCATCTTCGCACCATTGTTGAAGATTAATATCTTGAAGATGAACCACGTTGGGACAGGTGGGCTGAACCCACTGACTCACAAACGCCCACAATACAGCGCGAGTCATATCCAGGCTTGTTTTAATCACAGACTCTCGGTTTCCGGGAACCCCCGTTTCAGGAACCTCTTGTAATTCCACCCAAATTCCATGAGTGCCTAAGATTATTTGCGCCATCCACAGCGCCCGAGGCAGATGACTTTTGGATGTCATTAACTGAATATGACGGGCTTTCCACTGGCTGAGAAGCGGTTGAGAGAAAACAAAATTATCAAAGGTTGAGTTTGCACATTTTTCTAGCCAAACCTGTTCTAGGGGCGCGCTGTTGCGTTCAAATAGCTTAAAAATACAAGGGTCGTCTGAACCTGTTGAAATTAAAATGCGAGTGTTAGGAGACTGCGCCGCTACTTGAGAAACAAAGATTTCTCGCTGAATACTTCCCCCCAAGACAAAAAAGGTATCGATAGGTTGTTGGGCGGCTGAGGGTAAAGCAGTGAGTTGATTGATCAGTCGAACTGAAGTCACCACTAGCAAAATTCCAAGAATGAGCAATAGAACTTTTTGAGAAAGTTTACGTCTAAATACAAAGTGTTTGCTGGGGTGAGAACTCATAGCAATTCAGTTCACCGTCCGGTCATCTCAATGTTAATGGCTAGGATATAATCCTAGCACCTAATCGCTCTGGTAATAAAAAATGACTTCTTTCAAATCTCCCATGATTCGTGTTGTTATCCTCTTAACTGCTCTTGTTAGTTGGGGAACTGGGGCGACTGTTCAAGCCCAAACGACTTCAGAACAACGAAAAAATCCCTATCCTCAAGAAGTAACAGAGGCTTATTTAGAAGCTTGTTTAGAAAATTCTGTCGCTCAGGGGTTAACAGAACAACAGTCAGAATCGTTGTGTACTTGTACTCTGAATCAATTTAAAATCCGATATACTTTTGAGGAGTTTATTGAATTTTATGCTGAGGCAAATGAAAGTAATGAACCTCCGGCTGCTATCTTTGAGATTGGCAGTGTTTGTGCTAGAACTTTAGTTGAATAAAGGCTGATTTTTTCAAAATTTTGATATAAATTTCAAGCCTGACGTCTTGATTCAATTTTCATCTATTTTTAAAGCCTTATCAGATTGCTGGAGAAGCTGAGGATAGGAAACTTTTTCTTTTCTCAAAGCTCCTTTCGCTCGTTGAATTAAATCAGTTTTATACACAAATTCATCGCGAATATCAATCGGATAACATCTAAGTTTAAATTGCGTTCCCCAGGGTTTTTCATCCATTACCACTAAAATCGGTAGGGTTAATTGTGTGTATTTACTGGTATAAGCAACTCGATATAAAATTTTTATCACTCGCTCAACATCAACGTTATGATCAAAATAAAAATTGGTAACAACTTGAGCTTCTACATCCCCTTTATTAGAGTTAGAAATCGCTTCTGTCCAAATTTTATTATGGGGAATAGAGACAATATTATCATCGGGTGTCTGTAAACGAATTCCTCGTAAACCATAGCTAATAATCTCACCATATTCCTCTCCGATTTGAACTCGATCACCCACTTGATAAGGCTGTTCAAAGAGTGCAATTAATCCCGCAATCACTGAACTAGCATAATCTTTAAATGCAAACCCTAAAGCAACAGCAACACTTCCCGTTACAGCGATAAAATTGATCGAAGAAAGCTTCAAAAATAACCGAAGGAGTAAAAGACTGGCTAAACCGAGTAAAAACGCTCTACAAAAGGGTAAAGATTGCTTCACACTCAAGCGAAATTTTAGGGGAACTTTTTCGGCTAACCAATTAATGAACTTGTCAATAGCAAACACTCCAAAGTAAGTAACGATAGTAATAAGAGCAGCTTGAATTATTTTAGGAGTCGTAATTTCTGCAAGAATTTCAGAGGCTTCTTCTAAACCATTATTCCCGACTTGAGCTAAAATAGATTCGAGTAACATTATTCTTTATCCTTCAATGATAATTTGATTATCAATTAAATCTCGTTTGATTTGATAATAATAGATCGGATTGAATCGTAACAATTCCTGGTTTTGGACAATTATTCCGGTTCGTTTTAGCTTTTTCACCTGCATTCTGATTTGATTTTCTGCCTCTCCTAAACTGATGGCTAAAGCGGATAAACTTATAGTTCCATGTAAACCAATAGAAGATAATAAATATCGATCTTCTTTGGTGAGTTGTGGTAGACTAGGAAAAGAGGCTCGTTTGATCATTAAGCGTTTTTCCGATGGCTCTTTCTGATTGTCTACGGTTTGTGAATCCGATGTTTCAAGGGGTTTAACAGTTTGCAGAGAATCTAACCAAAGATAAGCCGCAGTTTGACTGAATCCCTCGGAAATATTGGCTAAACGCTCAAAATATTGCTTTTCATTTTTAGAACTCCAGTTTTCTTGTTCATCTTCTAAAGCATGATCTGAATCATTTGTAGACTCACCAAAGTCTATATCAAGCGTTTCAGAAATTGGAGTTAACCACTGTTTGAGTTGAACCGCATCAAGAGTGGGTAATGGAAAAATATTCTCAAAACAAGTATTAACTTGATAAACACAGTTTAAATAGTTCCAAGTCCATTGATTACAACCAACTACCCAAAATCGAGAAGAATCTTTAAGTATAAAATCCAATAAATATTCGACAGCATCTAATCCTTCAATACTGCGTAAAAAACACAAGCTTAAGTCCGGAATAATTACCCAAGATTTGGTTTCTTCATTGTTCGGAGTTTCTGATGTATTTTCGGATAATTCAATTTGACTTTGCAGTTGAGTTTTTAAGCTGGAAACATCTTCAGGGCGAGTCAGCCAAGAGACAGACTTTATCGGTAAACCCTTCTGATTAACCTGTTCTACTGTTGGTTTTAAAATCCCCTCTATTGACTCCACTGGACTAAATAAAACAAACAAATAATGATCATTATTTTGATCTTCTATCCAGGAGGGTAAAAGCTCTAAAAGCTTGGTTTGAATGTTTTTTTTATAAGCCTCTGGTAAGGATAAAGACTGAATTTTATGTTGATAAGCCGTAATTTCTTGAGAATGAAGCGGAAGATAATCATCCTCATTAAAGCGGGCTTCCAATTCAGCAGCTTGAACCTCTATTTTGGCTTGAGCTTTAGGAAACCAATCCTTAATTTTTTCAATGATCTTTTCGAGATTTAAATTCATCTGAAAAATTGCTGTAAGCTTCCCTTACTGATGATCCAAACTCCGACGTTCATCTAAACTCACTGGCCCTGCTCCAAAGTAGGATACCATTAATAATGCCCCAATTAAACCTAAATTTTTCAGAAATGCAGTTGTTTCTGAAGGGTCTTCGAGGAAATTATGAAAAACTAATGTAGTCGGAATTAAAAAAGCAATTAAAATCCAAGCTCCCCAACGGGTTTTATATCCCAATAAAAGGGAGAGTCCTCCCACTAATTGAAAAATAATATTACCGAGTAACATTAAAGTCGGAAGCGGTAATCCTCGATTGGCTATCATTTCTTGAGTCGCCGCAAAACCGAAGATTTTTCCAATAGAAGAATTAAAGAAAATACTGACTAAAAAGACTCGGCCAATCAACGGAATATATTTCATAGATTTAGACCCTCGACGAACAGTTGAAATCGGTTGAGATTTTGATGCTAGAGACTTAAACTCAGGATAAGGCGGGGTAATCGGTTCAACAAAGCGAGAATGTAGAAAACAATCACACATCCAACTATAAGCAACATTTAAACGATTACGCCCCCCTGGAAGATAATATAAATGAATACCGAGCCAAATGAGCCATCCAAAAATGCTTTTAAGCTGTAAGTTATCTTTGCTGACAACACCCGCATTTCGCCCAATAATTGCCGCTTGACCTTTATCAATATATTCAAAAGGTTGGGGAGAGTCGCCGCGCATTTGTTTGAGAATATTCTGGGCTGCGGCTTCTCCTTGTTGTAGGGCTTCAGGCGCCACTCCAGCTAAGATTTCTTCCCCCATTTTGACATAAGCGACATCCCCAATGGCATAAACCTGATCAGAGTCAGGAATTTGCAGGGTAGGTTCTACGACTATTTTTCCTTTACGGGCGGTGGGAAGGTCTGTGGTATCCGTCGCTGGGTTGGCTTCGACTCCGGCTGTCCAAATAATGGTTTCAGTCTGGAATTGTGTACCGTCTTCTAATTCTATAACGTTTGAGCTAACTTGCTTAACTCTTGTGGAAAATTGCAGTTTTACACCCCGACGACTGAGGTTTTGGGCGGTGTAAATGCTGAGAGATTCAGGGAAATTCACTAATAAGCGATCGCGAGATTGTAGTAAAATCACCTCAGATTGTTGTCGTAATTGTGGATAATCTGCGAGTAAAGTTTGCAAGATTTCTGATAAACCGCCTGCCATTTCGACTCCAGTTGGGCCGCCTCCAACAATCACAAATGTTAATAAAGTTTTCCGTCGTTCAGGAACTAATTCTTGTTTCGCTTCATTAATACAATTCAGCAGATGTTGCCGGAGTTTAATCGCATCAGAGAGGGAAACAAGCGGTTTTCCGTATTCAGCAGCACCCGGAAGGTTAGAAAATTGGGGTTGACTTCCTGTCGCTAAAATCAAATAATTGTAGTTAATTTCTCCCGCGTCTGTAAAAGCAATTTGATGTTCAAAATCAATATCATCAACTTCGGTTTGTAAAAATCGAGCATTAGGATATTTTTGCAACACTCGAGCCACTGGATAAATAACCTGTTGGGGTTGTAGAAGTCCTGTTGCAACTTGATAGAGAAGCGGAATAAAGGTGTGATAACTGTTGCGATCAATGAGTAGAACATTAACACCCGCCCTCGCCAGAACTCGACTCGCCGTAATTCCACTAAACCCGGCTCCAATAATAACAACTTGATGACTTCCAAACACAGTAATTGATTTGATTTACAGATTAATAATGAGTTTAATGTAACAAAATTTTACTTAAGGTGATATCTATCTAAAGGAGGTTGTAAGTTGAAGCCTGTTCAGATAAAAAACCCCAACACTCTAGCTGGGGTTAGAATATACGGGAGTTTTTTAAACAAAATGAAAGAAAAATCAGCCATGAGGAATTCAAGTCTTACTGGGTCTGAATTTTCAATCGATCACGGTATATCCACCTTGACGGATATGGTCAAAAACTCGATTGATTTTCTTCATGTCTTCGGGTTGAAGCTGAGGATTAGATAACATAAAAGAAAGCAGCTTTTGTTGATCACTGCGTGTGACTTGACCTGTTGTTAAAATCGGATAGAGAATAGATTCTATCTTAGATGGCTGATCCTGTTGTAAAACCGAAGACCCCGGAATTTCCTTCATCTCCTCTGTCCTGCCTAATTTGTATCTTGGAAATTGAGTTAAGAGTTGGTGGCTGGCTAGATTGATTTGAGAATAAACTGGTTAAGTTGAGGGAATTTGACTTCAAATCGATTTGAATCATATTGTTATTGTACGAGTTTGTTCTCAGGAAAGCGACAGGGAAAATACGGATTTTTTTCAGGGCGACTGAGTGAGAAAATCCGAGAAATTACGGAGGTGTACCTCCGAAGCGTCCGGAACCGGACACAGTGCCAAGTGTAGTCGTGGAGGTTCAGATAGGTTTTGTGTGGTCATCCCAAAAAAAAACACACTCCTCCTGAACAGAACAGTGTGTAGAACCTGAGTGAAAGATGTGATGTGTTTGGAGTTCTATGGACACTTATCTCTGGGTTGCAAAAACTTATGCAACAATTGCTTTCTCGTTACTCACTGGGGGTTGCGTCTGGTGAAGCTGGATCTTCAGGCGGAGAAGTCAGGGGAGTCACAAAACCTGCCGCCTGTTGAATTTGGTCTTTAAAAGCTGCTGGGGCTAGGTCTGTCGCTTGTGCAAACAGGGGTTCAGCTTCATTAACATTCCCTTGCTCTTTGAGAACAAGCGCTTTAGCGAGAACCGGACGAAAATCTTCTGGATTATTGCGAATCGCTTCATCATAAATCGCGATCGCCTCATCAAAGCGCTGTTGTTCTGCATAAACCTGTCCCAGAATTAACTGAACCGAGGTTTCATCAATCAAACCAGGTTGAGCTTGATTGGCTTGTGGAGCGGCTTTCAGAGTATCTTGTAGCAATCCAATGGCTGCTTCCGGGCGTTCCTGAGAAAGCTGTAAATTAACTAAACCTTGTAAGGCTTGAATTTGTCCAGGTTCTCGTTCTAGAATTTGGCGGTAAGTTTGAGCGGCAGCCTCTTGATCGCCGATATATTGTTGGGACTGAGCTAATAAAATGCTATATTCAGTAGTCTCTGGATGCCTTTGAGAGAGCTTTTGCAAGGGTTCAACCACCTGTTGAACATCACCTTGACCCATGCTAATCAATTCTAAGCGTGCTTGCAAAATCCCCCGTAGGGCGGTTTCATTATCAGGTTCTCGCTGTAATACTAATTCATAGCCTCGCGCTTGAGCTTCTAAATCAGCTTGTCTAGCTTGAGCCGTTTGAGCCGGGGTTGGGGTTGCTGAATTGGTGGAGCGGCTTTCCCCGAGTAAACTGCCAATCAAAGGCCCCATAGAAAATCCTACGAAAGCAATTAGAGACAGTATCAATATGACACCAATAAACCCACGACGTTTGTCAACCATAAAAATTAGACCCCTGCGATCGCTCTTGAGTACAGATCTTCAACTTTAAAGTTGGATAAAGCAGATAGTGCCTTGCAGTTAATATAGTAGCAGACCCATCACGATTCTCTATCAATCAACCTCCTGACGATCTTCGATCAACCGGAATGGATAGAGAGAAGAGATGACAAGAGGTTTGTCAATCGCATTCGGATTCGTCCGTTAAGCAAATAGATTCAGTAAAATAGACAAATTGACTAATTTGAATAGCGTTAGCCTGCTACTCGAATCTGATCAATTGACAATCTCCCAAAACTCAATTCAATCTCTCTGACTGAGTTGTGTCTCCATTGAATATTTTAAAACTCCCGTAACGGGATATGTCTGTGCTGATATCAGGTTCTATGAGTCCTTCTCCGAATCGATCCTCTCAAATGCCTAATTCCTCCCCCTCTGACCCAGTTCAATCCAATGAATCCGGCGTTGATCTGTCTACAGAATTGCCCACCCGTGCAGAGGAACTTCAAAAAAGTCCTCAACCCGATCAGACAGCGCCCTGCCCTGATTCTTCAGTCTCCGACAGCGACTCGTCCGAAAACGAGGATCAGTTTCTCAATGGTCAGAGTCGTCTTTGGCATCCGATCCCCCCTCCCAGTGAACCTCGGCAATATCGAGCTATCGGCTTAATTCGGGGTCGCTACACTGCTTCCCAAGAGCAATTTACTCAGGGAATTTTACTCACCCCAGACGGAACCGTGATTGATGCGGTTCTTTTAGGTCGGGTGATGAGTTTGGTGAAAAAGCATATCGATCTTGATGAAGAACACCTATGGGTTGTCTATCCCCGCACTCGCCAAAAAGAAGAAAATCTGCACGTTCAGATTATGGGAGTCTGGGAACCCGAAACTCTTAAAAAAGATGATGAGGAGTCATCCGCCACATCAGAACCCCCACCGACGGAAAACTCTTTAACTCCCACTCAGCTTGAAAGTAATGCCTTGTCCGATATTGAACATGGTTATTTTTCGATTCGGGGAGAAGTGGTTTACCAGTCTCAAGACGAGGAAAAATATGTGATTGTTAAAATTAGGCAATCCTCCAAAGGCGATCAAGAAAAGCCGAAATTTTTTAAACTCAAACTTGATGGGATGGCCGGCCCCAAAGTCGTCGGTCATTTCTGCGATATGCACGTTCAACTTGAGCAAGATTGCCTTGTGATTCAAGAAAGCCACGATATTGGTATGATTCCCGTCAAAAAAGGGAGAAGACCCTTTCCTGATCGAGGAGGTTCATTCCGAGGGGGTGGAGACAGAAGGGACAACTTCTCTCGTTCTTCTCGTCCCCCTGTCAAGCCAAGAACCGCTTCTTCTTCTCCTCCCCGCTCACAACCGATTTCTAAGCCGATTAAGCCTAAACCAAAAACCGAGGGTTAATCGAGGTTAATTTGAGACCCCCAGACATCTTGGGGAAGAAAGGCTCTATCCATCGGAATCGGGGCTACAGCTTCGGTGAGGGTAAACTGTCCCAATTCAATCCATTGTTTGAGTTGTTGGGCGACTTGACGAGAACGAGCTAAACTGGCAACCGGAGCAGTCCGCACGGGTTTACCCTCAATGGAAATCCGACCTTTCTTCAGTTGAGCATAACTGACTAAACCAAAGGTCGGACGAACTCGCCGAGGAATGGAGAAGTCAACCACAGGGGCGACAATATCTTTATCTTGAACTGCACAATGGGCTATGACTTCTTCTCGCAGTACGGGTAACGGAATTCCCACTCCCATCATGATCGATGGCCCGTAGTTTTTGAAGTAACAACCCCTCACCCAGTAGGGATTCATCTGTTTAGCATCCCCAATCACGGCTAAAGTTGCCGCTGGGCCGATGGGTGTCCGGTTCCCTCGACGCTTTTGTAAGGGGAAATGTTGGGTGCCTTCCCAGGTAATGTAGCCTATTCCACCGCCTAAGAAAATACGAGTGCCGATCCCAATCACTTCTAAGTCGGGATCGTTGAGTAGGGGAGAAATAGCCCCTCCGTTAGAATAGACGGCATTTCCTAAGCGGGGTTGCAAGGGGCCAAGATAGGTGTATAGGGGGCGATCGCCTCCATTGATACCCACAATAAAGTTTTGATACAGGTTACGAGGATTGAATAAATAAAACTGATTAATGGTGTCACGGCTAATGGTGGTTTCAAAGGAGTTGCGGGGATAACAATCAGAGACTAATCCAATCGCTCTTAAGGGAAGGGGTTTTCCCGCGATTAAATCTTCGATTACATGGCCCCCTCCGCGATCGCTAGACTCATCCCCACTTTCTGTAATTTGAGTGGCTCCCAGATATAAGTCTACCGCCCCAAACCCACTGTAGGCTTGTACGCCATCTAACCAACAAGTGCGAATATTAATGGGTGGATCGGTATGTCCCAGGTTAATGATCGCTCCGGTAGACTCCATCGGTTCAAAGGTGCCTGTGGTGACAACATCGACTTCTTGAGCGACTTGCGCCACACTGGTTTCTATTACCCGGGTTTTGACTTCTTCTACGGTTAAGACTACAGCAGACTGGCGGAGGATTTTATCATTGATTTCAGCGATCGTTCTCATGGTTATTAAGGCAGGCAACAGGCAATTTTAGGCGACAAGAAAAAGGGGATCAGGAAAATCGGCAAGTGTGAGCGTCTCGCTCGCTTGAAAATAGAAATCGCTTTATATTATCGGGGTTTTTGACCTTTTTTTAGGTAAAAAATACAAAATTTTATCAATAAAATTGGTTGATTTTATCGTAGGTTTTTCAGCGTAATTTATCTTAAAAATCATTTTTACTTACGACTTAAGCTCCCATTTATCTAGAATATCTCGAATAAAAACTTCTCGAATAAAAACTTGACCAATCACGGCTAAGGGTAAGGCAAGAAATAACCCTAAAAAACCGAAAAAGGTGAGAAAAAAGCCTTGAGCGAGTAAGGTAATTGCAGGTAACAAGGCCACTTGTTGAGCCATAACATAGGGGATTAAAAATGCGGTTTCTAGTTGTTGGATTATAAAATAAAGCAACAAAACTAGCCAGGCTTTCCAGGGTTCGTATAATAGGGCGATCGCCATAGGTGGGATAACGCTTAAAACGGGTCCGACATTGGGAATAAAGTTAAGAAACCCTGCTAAAATCGCGTTAGCCAAAGCAAAGGGAACTTGCAAGACTGACAAACCAATTAGACTACAGAGGGTGACAACACTCATATCTATCAAAGCACCAATGACCCACCGTCCGATCGCGAATTCGCATAAATTCAGAATTTCACCCATACGACGCCGATAAAATGAGGGCATCAGTTGAATGAAGGCTTGACGATAAGCTTCAGGGTTAGCCAGCAGCATAATGGTTAAAATCAGCACGAGGATAATGCTGAGAACCCATCCGACGGTGGTTCCGACAAAGATTCCTACACCACCAATCAGTTGATTGGCCAGGGTTTGTAGTTGGATAATGGTTTGGTTAATATCTATTGCGGTGAGATCACGGTTGATCAGAGACAGATATTCTCGATACTGGGGCGGAAGTTGGGTTCTCAGGTAGTCGATCCAGATTTCAAACCGATACAAACCTCGTTCTATGCCTCGGGGAACTTTGGTGGTGAGTTCTTGGAATTGATCCAGCAGGGGGGGAACGACTAAGAGAAAACCAATAACAAAAAATAGGACAAACAGACAAACTGACAGAAAGACTGCTAGCGATCGCTTGATTTTATATCGTTGAAACCGACGTGCTAGTTTGTTGAGTACGGTGGCGATAACGATAGCGGCGAAAATTAGCAAAATTGCCTGTCGGACTTGCCACAGGATGTAGATCGAGGCGATGATTGCTGCAAAGCCAAGCCATTGACCAAGATTCACAGGAGTTTAACGGTTACTTGATTTGCTGTTGATGGTTAAGAACGAGTCCCTCGCCACAGAAACAGCAGAGCGATCGCTACACTGGGGAAAAAAACAGCAATGAGTGTATTGGTTACTGATAACGGGATGGATAGAGATGGCCCAGCATATTTAATTAGAACTGATACTGCTGCGGAGAGCAGCAAGACTTTGAAGATAAATCCGATTTGATTATCCATCACTGTTTTCTATAATACACCAAAGTCGCACGAGAGGGAGGCTTTCAACCCAGATTGTCAAGATTTTATCAGAAGATGCTGCGGGAAAACCCCTGGGCTGTTTCGCTCTTAAAATTGGGAGAGGTTTGATAATGGTATGATAAATGGTTGGCGATCGCTTTTTCCTGGGGCGGGTTAAGGTTCTGGGCGGGTTCAAATGGGCTAACCCCAACCCTACAGGATTGATGATATAGCAATCAGAAATCATCATCAAAACATCTCGCCCCCAAACCCCCTCCTCGCGCGTTCCCTTGCGCCCACAGGTGGCGCGGTGAGTGCAGTGCGGTCTTGCGGGCAGACCCCGCTCCGTCTCACGGAGCCAGGGAATGCTGCCCAAGAGAGGGGGTCTCCCCAAGTAGAGCAACTGCCGTAAAGCCTACGGCATAGCTGCGCTTACCGCGAAGCGTCTCCGTTCGCGCAGCGTCTCCGTTCGCGCAGCGTCTCCGTTCGCGCAGCGTCTCCGAAGGAGATAGGAGATAGGAGATAGGAGATACC
>JBJHBL010000020.1:0-76602 GCA_050485465.1 Limnoraphis sp.
GGTCGGCACCACTGAGGTCGGCACCACTGAGGTCGGCACCACTGAGGTCGGCACTTCTGAGGTTGGCACCACTGAGGTCGGCACCACTGAGGTCGGCACCACTGAGGTCGGCACTTCTGAGGTCGGCACTTCTGAGGTTGGCATCAATGAGAAACTGACCGACAATACTGGAAAAAGCACATAAATTCAGACTATCAGCATATCCAATAATCCTTAGTAATCTTTGTTTGTCAAACTCCTCACTTTCCGGTTTACCGCAGGGATAAAAATGTAATTTCTCTTTGAGTTCCTCTTTTGACTGACCATAACGATGCAACTCAAACAGCAAAATCATCACGTTTAAGCCTGTATAAATATCAACCTGTCGTTGTCCGCGTTCGATGTCTTGTTTTTGGAGTTGTTGGGCTTTTTTCAAGGGCAACATTTCCTCGGTCGCATCCCAGAGTTCGATAAAATCTCCATCGCACCACCGCAGATAAAATTCATGCAGTCGTTCAAATAGCACTGCAAAGTCAATCTGATTTTTAATTAATAATGCCATCAAATATTGCACAATCTCAACCGTGAGATTTCCATAACCAAACAAATCATAAATTTGCCACTCAAACTCTTTTTTGGGCATTTCATAAGTCTTTCCCCGTTTATTGCTTTTACAGGTAAATTCCTCTAAGGTTTCTGCCATGCGTTCGGCACAGAGAAATTCTCCAAAACTCTTGTGAAAAAACTCAACCGAATTATCAGCTTTTCCCGACTTGAGATAAAAAGCAGCCAGGGCATTTTTCAAAGCTTCATCTGAACCCGTTTGACGTGCCTTTTCTATGAGTTCCTTTGCGCCTTCGTCTTCTTTTTCCAGGAGTCTGCTTTCAATCATTTTAATCGAGGCATATTCCCGTCCAGACTGCACCACACAGAGTCCGGCTTCGGCTAATAAACTGCGTAAATCTTCGGGTTCTAAGCCTGTAAATCTCGGATTGAGATTGTATCCATCTTCCGTTCGTTGCTTGTTCAAGACCCACTCTAACGCCTGTTCATAAATAAGGATTTTAGCTTCACCTGCATCAGCGTTTTCAAACATATCGATGTGGAGTTGATCGTCACGATGCAGGACGGCTAACAAGTACAGTAACAGGGGTTCTTTTGCCAAATCTTTGGCTTGCTGCGGACAACGGTTGTCCTGCAAAAATTGTCGAAATTCATCTGTTTTTGTTACTGCAATTTGGGAGTTAGAATCAACTACGGTTTTCCATTTTTCCAACCACTGCTGCTGAATGGTGTCATCCATCGGGATAATTTCAACCCGTTCTAAATTGGCTGGCATTAACCGTTCGATGCCGTATAATGCTAGAGGTCTACCTGTAATTAAAACTCGATGACCTTGTTCGTTATTCCTTGAACAACGTTTTTGAAACTCTGAAACTTGATCCAAAAAGTATTTTAAATCATTCCCTTTTCCTCGTTCTAAAAGTAACTCATCAAACCCATCCAGCAAAAATAGAAAGCGAGTGTTAGAATCGGTTAACCAACCCCTATCAATTCGGGTAAAGTCTCGATCAATCACAGTGGCGAGTGTTTCATTAATATCATTGGAAAAACTTTTAACATCCCGCAATCGAATTAAAATCGGGGTATAAATGGGATGAAGTTCTCGTCTCACCCAGTCGGAAAACATTCGACAAAATACACTTTTTCCCCGTCCGGGGCCACCCTGAATAAACAGAACTTGATTTTTTTTGTTATCATCTAGTAATGTTGTTTTTGCCCTGTATTCGATATTTTCATGCTGAGAATTTCTTTTAAATTCTCCATCAGAATCAACAGTTTTCACATTCATCGGAACGTAAATTTGCCGAAAATTGAAGTCCTCATCAAAAACTTTTTCTTCCGGTTTGGTAGCAATAACGTCTTTTAAATATTGGTCGATGCTGTGGTAGGCTTCGATATCTTTTAGCCAACCGTCTCCGTAAATTCCCGCCAATTTCTTCGCAGAGTCTCGCACTTCGGCAACGGCTTCTTTCATGTAGCGGTGAGTGTTGCGAGAAATTCGTTCTGTGATTATTTTGGCGGTGTTTTCGTCCTGTCCAGACTCTTGGAAACGTTCAATGAGAATAGCGTTAAAGACTTTTGCTAATGGAGAATCATGGAAACAAATCAATGTTTTTCTGGCTTCTTGGTCATCAAAATTAATTTCTTTTCCATCGACTTCTAGCGTTTCGCCCAACTTTTTAATCTTTTTAGAAACTTTTTCTGATGCGGTATTTTCGGCTAATTTAAGTTCAGGATGTTCGTTTAAAAAAAGAGGTAAAAATTGCCGTAAACTTTCTAAATAGGCGACTTGAGAAACCAACTGAACCGAATCTGCTAAACTGGGTTCGCTGCGGGTTTGTTGGGCAATATATGTTAAAATACCTGTAGCAATGGGAAGAAAAGGTAACGCCGTCCCCGCAACTTTTCCCAAAGGGGAATTGAGAACATCCAATAACGAATCAATATTTTTAATTATGGGGGTGAGTTCTTTGGCGTCTTTATTCTCCTGTAACGCTTTGGCGAGTTCAAAAACCGCTTTTCCCCCTTCCACACCTGCGGAAACAGTCCCCGTTAAAGAGAGTTCAATGTCAGTGTTGAGAACTGTCCAAATTTTACGCAAGAGTTTTCCCGCCATTGTTAAATTTTCCTAAGATTAACCGTCTGGGTTGAGATGAGTCTTTTCAATTTTAACACCGTTTTAAAATATGATATTATAAAGTATAAAGATTTAATCCTATAGCTATCTGGGGAAAATGGCTGCTAAAGATGTTTTTCATAATGCGGTTAAGGTGGGTTTAGAAAAAGAGAATTGGATGATTACAGATGATCCTTATAAAGTTCAAGTCGGTGGAGTTGAGATGTATGTTGACTTAGCCGCAGAACGAATTTTAGCCGCCGAGAAACAGGGTCAAAAAATAGCTGTTGAAATTAAAAGTTTTATTAATCCGTCAGCGATTTCTGAGTTTCATACCGCCATTGGGCAGTTTCTCAATTATCAGGTTGCCCTAGAAGAACAAGAACCGGATAGAATTTTATATCTAGCCGTTCCTCAAGGAAGTTACAAAACCTTCTTTTCCCTACAATTTGTACAAACCGTGATTCAACGATTTAAAATTAAAATCATTGTTTATGATCCAGTAGACGAGGTGATTGTACAATGGATAAACTAGAACAATATAGAACGTATATTAAACAGCTAATCACCGATTATGCGAATTTAGCTTCACCCGATCCAGATGTAGAAACTCAGCTAATTTTCGATACCGAACACGACCACTATCAATTGGTGTATGCGGGTTGGAAAAATCGAAACCGACGATATGGTTGTGTGTTGCATTTTGACCTCAAAAAAGAGGGTAAAATCTGGATACAACACGATGGGACAGAAATTGGTTTTGCTAATGAATTTGTAAAATTAGGAGTTCCCAAAGAAGATATTGTTTTGGCATTCACCGAACCTTTAGTTAGACCCTACACCGGATTTGCAGTTAACTAAAATTAGAAGCTAAAATAAAAAAAGCATCAGTAGCCATCAGAAACGTCAAGGTTCTATCATAGAGAGAGAAGATAGAACTAAACTAAAATTTCAATCACGCTGAACCCATGAAAAATCGGAATTTACAACTCTTTGAAGGAACAACCGGAAACCAAAACCAAATGGGGATAACCTGGCTAGTGGCTGCTGCTGCTGTCACCCTGGTTTTATGGCAATTTCCCTGGGGAAATTATATCCTCTATCCTTTTAGCATTCTCGCCACTTGGTTTCATGAAATGGGTCACGGACTCACCGCTTTATTATTAGGGGGAAATTTTCACAAATTAGTCATTTTTCCTAATGGTTCCGGCTTTGCAGTGCATTCGGGGGCTTTATTTTTAGGACGAGTTGGACGGGCATTAGTGGCCGCAGGTGGGCCGTTAGGGCCAGCCTTTGCGGGGGGGTTGTTTATTATTTCTAGTCGTCGCTACAAAAATGCTCAGATTTGTTTAATATTTCTGGGGAGTTTGTTATTGCTTTCTGTGTTACTCTGGGTGCGATCGCTATTTGGTATTGTGGCGATTTCCCTGTGGGGGGCAGGTGTATTGTTCATTGGCCTGAAAACACCCCGTTGGGTACAAGGATGGGCAATTCAGTTTTTGGGGGTACAAGCGATTATCAGCACCTACCATCAACGGGGTTATTTATTTATGAATAAAGCTGTTGTTGGAGGTCGAATGATTGTTTCTGACACCGGACAAATTGCTCAAGCACTCTTTTTACCCCACTGGTTTTGGGCTTGTTTAATTATTTTGATTTGTGTGTTAATCTTTGTTCAAAGTCTCAGAATTGCCTATCGCGACTAACTCGCAAAAACGGCTGAAATTACTGCAAAAATGACCTCGAAAATCAGCGAATATTTCACAGAATAGCGCCTTGAAATCCTGAAAATTTCATGTGTATCCAGGGGAGACATTTATGGTTTCTAACTTATATATTGCAGCCGTTGACTCAGATAGTGGTAAATCCCTAGTGTTACTGGGGATAATGGAATTACTCTCCAAACGTATTGGTCGGTTAGGGGTTTTTCGTCCAATTATTCATCGTCGAAATCGACCCGATCCCGATATAGAATTGATTAGAACTCGTTATCAACTAGACTTTCCCTATGAATCTCTCTACGCATTAAATCACGAACAAGCCCAACGTTTAGTCGCGGACGGACATTATGATCAACTCCTCAAAATAATTCTCGAAAAATACAAAGCACTAGAGGAACATTGTGATTTTATTGTCTGTGAAGGGGCGGATACGGTTGATGTCACTTCTGCTTTTGATTTTGATTTAAATGTTCAGGTAGCAAATGATTTAGGATCAGCGATTGTCATTGTTGCCAATGGACAGGGAAAAACACCGGAAGAAATTGTCGATGGGGTGCGGACTGAACGGGAAGCATTTATCGAAGAAGGCTGTACGATTGCTGCGACTATTGTTAATAGAGTTCCTCGTGAATATATTAACACAATTAGCGAAAAATTTCAAAGTTATTGGTCTTGTGAAGATCCGGTTTTTGTCTTACCCGAAGAAGAAACGCTTTGGAAACCGACAATTGGCGAAATTGCTCAAAAAATTCAGGCAAAGTTTATTCATGGCGATGGAGAAAAACTCAATCGAGAAGTGCGTGAATTTAAAGTTGCAGCGATGCAGGTGACTCACTTTTTAGACCATATTGAGGAAGGAAGTGTTGTTGTGACTCCGGGAGATCGATCAGATATTTTATTAAGCTGTTTACTGGCGACGTTATCTGATAACTATCCAAATGTTGCGGGAATTATTTTAACCGGAAATCTAGAACTTCATCCGTCTATTTACAAGTTAATTGATGGGTTTACTCAGTGGAGTGTACCCATTATGACCGTTGAAGCAGATACCTTTGAAACAGCAACAACGGTGAGTCAAGTTAGAGCGAGAATTACCGCAGATAATCCGCGAAAAATTGCCACGGCTTTAGGGGTGTTTGAGTCCTATGTTGAGGGTTCAAAAATTGCCGAACGAATTTCTGTTTCTCGTTCAATTCGCCGAACACCTTTGATGTTTGAATATGAATTAATTGAACAAGCCAGAAGAAACAAAAAGCATATTGTCTTACCGGAAGGAAACGAAGATCGGATTTTACAAGCGACTGAAATTTTATTACGGCGGGGTGTTGTTGATATTACCCTGTTAGGTCAAGAATCAGAAATTCGTCAACAAATTGCGGCTTTAGGACTCAATTTAGACGGCGTTAAGATTGTTGACCCGAATACTTCTGAATGGTATAATGATTATACTGAAACCTATTATGAACTGCGAAAACATAAAGGACTGAGCCGAGATTGTGCCGCAGATTATATGCACGATAACAGCTATTTTGCCACCATGATGGTCTATAAAGGGGTTGCAGATGGAATGGTTTCAGGATCGGTGCATACAACGGCTCACACCATTCGTCCGGCACTAGAATTTATTAAAACAAAGCCGGGATGTTCGATTGTTTCTAGCGTGTTTTTAATGAGTTTAGAAGATCGGGTTTTAGTCTATGGAGATTGTGCGGTGAACCCCAATCCTAATCCTCAACAACTCGCTGATATTGCCATTAGTTCAGCAATAACCGCACAGACTTTTGGGATTGAACCTTTAGTGGCGATGTTATCCTATTCTACAGGAGAATCGGGAAAAGGGGAAGATGTGGATAAAGTCCGAGAAGCGACTAAAATTGCTCAACAATTAAGACCCGATTTAAAAATAGAAGGCCCCATTCAATATGATGCAGCCGTTGATGAAAGTGTTGCTAAAACCAAGTTACCGGGAAGTGAAGTAGCCGGACACGCAACGGTGTTTATTTTTCCAGATTTGAATACCGGAAATAACACGTATAAAGCAGTTCAACGTTCAGCCAACGCTGTGGCAATAGGGCCGATTTTACAAGGGTTGAAAAAACCTGTAAATGATCTCAGTCGGGGTTGTACAATTCCTGATATTGTGAATACGGTTGCGATTACCGCGATTCAAGCGCAATCTCACAACAGGGAATAGAAAAAACTAGGAGTCAGGGGGGGAAGTTTCTGTGAAAACATCCCCTTTTTGTGCGATAAAATTCAGTAAAATCTGTTGATGAGGACGACCGAGCGATCGCACCATTCCTGCTTTTTGAGAATAACATTGACCCAAACGAATCTGTTCAGGTGTCACCAACCCCAGATCCCAACCTTCATTCAGAACCAATTGACTCAAATCAACATCTAGAGAACCATAAAAAACATGACGAATTACATGGCTTTCACTAAACCAACCGAAAGCTGAAACTTCCGAGATTTCATAACCAATTTCTTCAATTAATTCTCGTTTGACCGCAATTTCTGGCGTTTCTCCCGTTTCGATATGACCTCCAAATAAACCCCAAACACCCGGATAAACAATTCCGGGAATATCATCTCGTAATTGCATCAAAAACTTTCCGTTTCGGTAGAGAATCGCCAAAGCAACTTGAATCGGTGAGTCATTCATCTGATCACATCCTGTTAATCTTTTTCCTCAACAACGGGTTGAGAATGAGGAATCAGAGGAGTTGTTTCTGAATCACTATTTTCCGGTGAAGCGGAAGGTTCTTGTAACCGTTCAACTTCTTTGAGATAAACCCCCCCAATATCCTCTCCGGGGAGTTCTTGCAGGTTAATACTTTCATGCTTCACTTGACCCCGAACTAGCATTTCTTGTCCTAACGGGGGTAAAGGATCCGTAGTAAAAACCCAAACATTTCCGGTGTTATCCTGAAGTTGATAGGCACCTGCACCCACAAAAGGCGCGTGACTTTCTACAGTCCCTTTAACATAAACCCGGGTATCCGCTCTACGTTTTGGCAGGCTGTCAATAGAAGTCACATTCAGACTCAGTTTAGCGGTAGAAGTCGCTAATTGTTCACAGCCAAACAGCAGGGGTGTTAGACCCAAAAAGAGCAGAATAGAAAACGTCTGAAAAAATCTAGGCTTAATTACAGTAGTCATAAGATGAGGGGTGATATTGCTTTTGTTCCAAAGATAGCCAACAATAGTAAAGATGTGAACATTGATAAATGATATCTTTTTTAGTTGAAAAATTCCTATGGCAAATTTATTAGATGGTAAAGCCCTCGCTCAAAAAATTAGAACACAGTTACAGACAGAAATTCAATCCATTCAGGCAAAAGTTGGACGTCCGCCCGGACTGGCTGTGTTAATGGTGGGAGAAAATTCCGCCAGTGCAGTTTATGTCCGCAATAAAGAACGGGCTTGTGAACAGGTTGGTATTGTATCCTTTGGGAAACATTTTCCCAGCAATATCTCTCAAACTGAATTAACAGAGGTGATCCATTCTCTCAACACCAACCCAGACGTCGATGGAATCTTGCTTCAGTTGCCTTTACCGCCTCATCTAAACGCGATTCCGTTATTATACGAGATCTCACCCGATAAAGATGTTGATGGGCTTCATCCGGTGAATATGGGGCGCTTAGTTCGAGGGGAAGCAGGGCTTCGCAGTTGTACCCCCGCAGGGGTGATGCAGTTATTACGAGAATATGATATCGAAGTTGGGGGTAAAGATGTCGTTGTGGTTGGGGCGAGTATTTTAGTGGGAAAACCCATGGCGTTGATGCTGCTAGAAGCAGAAGGTACCGTCTCCATTGCTCATATTAAAACACGAGACTTGGCTAAACTCACCTGTGATGCTGAGATTTTAGTCGTCGCCGCAGGTTATCCTAAACTGATTACCCCTCAAATGGTGAAACCGGGTGCTGTCGTTGTTGATGTGGGAATTAATCGGATCACAGACTATGAAGGGCGATCGCGAATTGTTGGCGATGTTGATTTTGAAGGGGTAGAACCTTTAGTAGACTATATTAGCCCCGTTCCCGGTGGTGTTGGGCCTATGACTGTAGCAATGTTATTACAAAATACCCTCTGGAGTTACAAACAACGAGTATTATAAGTTTGGACAAAAAGAGTGAGTGTTAGCCTTCTTAATGTTGATTGATTTATGAAACCGAGTCGAATTCATCACGTTGCAATTATTTGTTCAGATTACGAAAAATCTAAAGATTTTTATGTGAATCTTTTAGGATTTTCGATTATTGAAGAAACTTACAGGGCGGCGCGAAAGTCCTACAAACTGGATTTAAGAGTGGGTGAACGGGATCAAATTGAATTATTTTCTTTTGAAAATCCGCCTCAACGTCCGAACCGTCCTGAAGCCTGCGGTTTAAGACATTTAGCCTTTGAGGTTGAAAATCTAGAACAATCTATTGCTCAACTCAACTCAAAAGGTGTGGAAACTGAACCGATTAGAACGGATGAAATCACCGGAAAACAGTTTACTTTTTTCAAAGATCCCGATGGTTTACCCTTAGAACTCTATGAGTATTAACTCACGCCACAATAATAGGAGCCAGAATCAACCTGACTCCTCAAATTTTGGTTTTTAAGCCTAAATTTTAAACGCTGTTTTTTATACGGTTGCTAACTCTGGAGCGGGACGCTTGCTATTGCGAATTCCTGCGATCGCTTCCGCATAATCAGGGGCTTTAAAAACGGCAGAACCTGCTACAATAGCATTAGCGCCGACTTCTAAAACCTGCCAGGTGTTATTAACTTTCAAACCGCCATCTACTTCAATCCAAGGATCTAAGCCGCGTTCATCGCACATTTGGCGTAATTTTTGGATTTTGGGAATCACACCCGGAATGAAACTTTGACCGCCAAAACCGGGGTTAACACTCATAATCAGGATTAAATCACAAAGATCTAAGGAGTATTCAATCAACTCTAAAGGAGTCCCAGGATTTAAAACAACACCCGCTTGCTTACCCAGTTCTTTAATTTGGCCTAAAGTCCGGTGAAGATGGGGAGAGGCGTTGTGTTCAGCGTGGACGGAGATAATATCAGCGCCCGCCTTCGCAAAATCCTCAACATACTTTTCCGGTTCAACAATCATCAAGTGAACGTCAAGGGGCTTGCGGGTTACGGGTCGGATCGCTTCTACAATTAACGGACCAATGGTAATATTAGGAACAAAACGACCATCCATCACATCAACGTGAATCCAATCAGCACCTGCTTCATCGACTGCGCGAATTTCGTCTCCTAAGCGGCTAAAATCAGCAGATAATATAGATGGAGCGATAACCGTTTGTTTTGGGGACTGGCTCATGGTGTAATATGTTCTCCTACATCTGGGGTTGTATTCAGTGTATCAGAATTTGTTCAGCCGTCCGTACAACAGGTTAAGAGTTTTAGAAATGCCATCAGGGATCAACCCGTGTTGTTAAAACATCTATCCAACCCCCAAACTAACGGGTCTGAATTCTCGTCTCAATCAAAGCTTAAGGCGACAGGAGGTTATATGAATCAAATCGATCCCCTAGAACATCCGGAAAATCAACACATTGGACTGTTTGTTTATTGGGTTCCCGTCATCGGCGTATTTCCGGCACTTTGGACATTGTATCGCCGTCAGGGAACACCCCAACATCTCCACAGCAGTCGGTTAGCTGTAACTTTAGCTTTAGGTTGGCTACTGGGACATCTGGCATTAGAAGCTGGCTCTAGTGCATCAGAAATTGGGAGGATACCTCTATTGCTCGGGAGTAGCATATTGACCACAAGTTATTTTATAGTCTGTTTTGGGTTAATGATTCGTCTTTGGCAACGTCAGCCTTTGTGGTTGCCGGGAATCAGTCCACTGGCTGAACGACTGGGAAAATACCTTTCTTAAGTCTGAAAACCGTTTTTCGCTGTTTTCAAGCCTTTTTCCACAAAAACTCCTTTGTCAAACGTTATCTTGTGTGTGAGGAAGCCTGTGTCTGCTCGTAGAAACTATAAATATTCAGTCCGTCAACGTCGAACCGCTCAACCAACGCTCAAAAAACTGACCCAATCTGGCCCCGGACGGTGGCTGGCATTGGCTTTAGGCTTAACAGGAGTTGCGACGATTTCAGCAACCGCAGGAGCGTTATTGGCTGTTTCTCTGTCAACCACTCCGTTAATGCAGCAAAAATTAACCCCAGAAGAAGCGGCGGTGTTTTCTGGGGGTCAAATGGCTCGGGGAAATTTGCGTTTTCCTGAATTAACTCGCCCCGTTAATATATTAGTTTTAGGGATTAAAGTTCTCACCTCTGATACCGATGATCACGACTACGAAGATTTAGGATATCACGCCGTAGTTGATTCATTTCAAGGGTTATCGGATACCATGCTATTACTCCGATTTGACCCCACAGAGAAAAAGTTGAAACTCTTATCGATTCCCCGTGATACTCGTACTTTTGTTGAGGGAATCGGGATGACCAAAATTAATGATGCCAATTATTATGGCGGCCCTGCTTTGAGTGCAAAAGCCACCAGTGAACTGTTAGGTGGAGTGGGAATTGATCGCTATGTTCGTGTTAATGTTTTGGGTGTTGAAAAACTGATTGATGCTTTGGGAGGAATTGAGGTTTATGTTCCCAAAGATATGAAATATAGCGATGACAGCCAACATTTGTATATTGATTTAAAACAGGGTCAACATCATCTTGATGGCGAGAAAGCGTTACAGTTTTTGAGATTTCGTCAGGATAATTTAGGCGATATTGGTCGAGTTCAGCGTCAACAAATGTTAATGCGTTCTTTTATGGAACAAGCGTTAAATTTGGGAACAATTTCTCGACTCCCGAAGCTAGTTTCAATTATTCAGTCTCATATTGACACCAATTTAAGTTTAGAAGAATTAGTCGCCCTTGTTCATTTTGCTACGAATGTCAAGCGTGAAGATATTGAAATGTTGATGGTTCCTGGAAAATTTAGCGATCCACGGGAATATAGAGCGAGTTATTGGTTGCCGGATTATAGTCGCTTAGATGCTATTCTGGCTAAACATTTTGAGTTTGGTTACGATGCTTGGCGCTTTGAAAATATTGATAGCCGAGATTTGAGAATTGCCATTCAAGATACTACCGATGAGTGGGATGCTGTGGATGGTTTTGTCGTAGAATTAAATGATGATGGATTCTGGAATGTGCGAGTGGCTAAACCCTGGACTGAGCCTTTAGAAGTGACTCGAATTATTGCTCAAGATGGCGATAGTCAAGGAGCAGAAGCCATTCAAAAAGCTTTAGGATTTGGAGAAGTGGTGATTGAAAGTACCGGATTATTACAGTCTGATGTAACCATTCGGTTAGGACGAGATTGGCTTGAAAAATACAACCAAAAACACCTCTTAGATGAAATGCCAAGCAACGATGAGTTTGACGATTTTCGCTCAAGAGATTTCAACTCTAATCGTTTTTAAATTTCCTTGAGCCTTTTAAAAAGACTGTCTAATCAGGATATTTTTAAGTTAATTCAATCCATATACAGAAGGGCGTGAGACGGGAGTCGCAAACAGTCTCTCTAACATTTTTTGCCGTTCTTCTGGGGATTCTTCCGCCCAATTCCACAAACTTTCATAGAAGAAAAAGGAGACACCTGCTAACTCATGTTTACGAGTTTGTTGAACTTGCTGTTCTATCATTTTTAGGGGTGTGGGGCGGTTTTTTAAACCACTTAAAATCCCAATGGCAAAGGGAATATGATTTTTCGCGAGTTCAACTTCTGTGCGTTCTAACTCGGTTAAAAATCGTTCTAAATCTGGGCGATAAACTTGTAGAACAACTTCTTCTATCCAGCCTTTTCTTTCCCAGGTAAACCAATCTTGTAAATACGCAGGTAAAGCAAAATGAAGCGGGTTCGGTGAAAGAGAAATAATACAAGTTTGATTAACAGCTTTTACCGTTTCAAAAACCCGTTTCACAAATTGATTCAGTTTGTCAGCCCGCCATCTTACCCAATAGGTTTCAAAAAAATCCTCTGAGGGCAATTGTCCTTGATGTTCTGTTTGATAAAGACGAACCGTATATTCATCATAACCAAATTCTGAGGGTAAACCAAAATGATCATCAAATTGAATCCCATCAATCTTATAATTCGTCACAATTTCCGTGATTAAATCTAAAATAAATTGTTGCACTTCCGGATGAAACGGATTTAACCAAACTCGTTGATCATTTCCCTCTTTTTTAATCACACTTCCATCTAAACGACGAGTTAGCCAGTCCGGATGTTTTTCAACTAACTCCGAGTCAGCCGGCGCCATAAACCCAAACTCAAACCAGGGAATAATTGTTAAACCTTTTTGATGTCCTTGTTGAACAAATTCTTCTAAAATATCTCGGTTTTGTAGTCCCGGTGTGGGATCGAGAGATTTCCCAAAATACTGTTGAGCAACCCGACTCGGATAAAGTGTATAACCCCCTTGCCACACCGTTGGGTAAATGGTATTAAAATTTAGCCGTTTTAAGCGGTTGATAGCCTCAGTCACTCCCTGTTGAGAAAATAACACCTCACTATCAATATTTGTTACCCAAACTCCTCGAATTTCCGCAGATCGGGGAGTTGTTTCCGCAGGTTGAATGATTAATATAATCAATAAGAAGCTGAAAAAGCCTGTCAGCAATAGAGCTAATATTTTTTTCGGTTTAAACCTGTTGAATACCATGTTATGTCTTGGTAAATTATCCTGGGGGATGTGTCAAATTGTTATAATTTTTCTGGGTTTCAGCAGTAATACCGGATTCAGCCATTTTCCCTCTGTTGCAATAGAATAGAGATGGAGATCAAACCATGAAACAACTTTGCAAGTTTCACCAGAAAAAGGTTAAAATCCTTTTCACTATTCTAATCCTTGGGGTCGCTGTGCGATCGCTTCCCCGACTCGCTCCTATTCGCGCCCAAGACATTACTCAAGATAGCCTGGCGGTTGAATTTAGCGATCGCTATGGACAGCCTCTCGGAACTTTACTCAGTCGTGACCAAAATCATACCGCAGTTGTTCCCCTCACGCAAGTTTCGCCCCTGTTTATTCAAGCGATTATTGCCGCAGAAGATAAACGTTATTATCAACGGGGTGCGGTTGATAGTATTGCCATCATTCGGGCAATTTTAGAAGCGATACAAGCCCGAAAAATTGTCAGTGGTGCCTCGACTATTACGATGCAACTCGCCCGAATGTTAGAACCCGCCCCAACAACATTTGTCAATAAAAGTCGAGAGATTTGGTTGTCTTGGCGCTTGGTTGCCGGAATGGATCAAGATGAAATTCTCGAAGCCTATATTAACCGCGTACCGATGGGGGGAAATCTCTATGGAATTGAAGCCGCTTCTCGCACTTATTTTAATATTCCCGCCAGTGATTTAAGCTTATCTCAAGCCAGTTTACTCGCCGCTTTACCCAATGATCCTACAGACTTAAATCCCTATTACAATTGGCAAGGGTTAAAACAACGTCAACGCTATGTTTTAGATCGGATGGTTGAGGACGGTTATATTACTTTAAATCATGCTAATCGTGCCTATCAAGAACACCTAGAATTACAACTGCCTCAACGGGGAGTGATCGCCGCCCCTCACTTTTTATTTTGGGTGTCTGAACAGATGTTAAACTCGCCCCAAACCTTCAGGAATCAACCCCATATTCAAACCACTGTAGATTTAACCTTACAACGGTTTGTAGAAGCCCAAGTTCAACAAGTTGTTGTTGGGTTAGCCGATAAAAATGTCAATCATGCCGCAGCTATTGTTATTGATAATCACAGCCGAGAAGTCTTAGCCTATGTCGGTTCTCCCAACTATTTTAATACTCTCAAACAGGGACAAAATGATGGGGTGCAAGCTTTGCGTCAACCGGGTTCAACCTTGAAACCTTTTCTCTATGAAATTGCTTTAGCCCAGGGCTTAATTAAACCGAATACTATTCTAGCAGATATTCCCACTTATTACGCAATTCCCGGAGCAAAATTGTACACCCCAGTGGGCTATAGCGAAACCTTTTTTGGCCCGGTGAGAATTCGATCCGCTTTAGCCAATTCTTTAAATATTCCTGCCGTTAGAGTCTTAGAAAAAGTCACGGTTCCGGTATTTTTATCCCGTTTAAAAGCATTAGGATTTCAACAGTTAAACCATCCCCCCGAACATTATGGATTAGGATTAAGTTTGGGGAGTGGAGAAGTTACCCTATGGGAACTCGCCCAAGCCTATGTGATGTTAGCCAATCAAGGAGAATTTAACCCCCTAGTCACAATATTAAGCGAACCGAAAAGCCAAAATCATCAACAAATTGACAGCCCAGAAACTTGGCAAATTATTACCGATATGTTGAGTGATTCTCAAGCAAGGGCGGCCGCTTTTGGGGTAGAATCGGTGTTAAATTTACCCTTTCCGGTAGCCGTTAAAACCGGAACATCTTCTGATCATCGAGATACTTGGACTGTGGGATATACAACCGATTATACCGTTGCAACTTGGGTGGGAAACTTTGACGGAAAACCGATGCAAAATATCTCGGGGGTGATGGGTGCCGCGCCGTTATGGAGTCGGATCATGATGCACTTACATTCTCAACAAGAACCCCGGAATTTTACGACGCCTTCGGAATTTGTGAAATTACCGATTTGTGCGACAACGGGGCAGAAACCGACAGAGGATTGTCAGTCGGGAATTGTGTTAGAATATTTTCATCAAAATGATCTTGCAGCTGCTCAGAATTCTGAAAACTTTAAGTTAACGGCTGAGTATAACGAATGGTTAGCCCGTCAGCAACGTTGGGATTTAATGCCCAATCAACTCAGGATTTTATCGCCGCAACCGGATGATTATTTTTTAATGAATTTGAGTCAATCTGCACAACTGGAATTTCAAATTACCGGGAAACATCAAGAGCCTGTAGAATGGTGGTTGAATGGTGAGAAATTAGCCTCACAATCGGTTAATTCTCTGTTTTGGCAAATGCAACCAGGAGAATGGAAGTTAACGGTAAAACAAGGCGATCGCAGTGAAAGCGTGAATTTTCAAGTGCGAGAAGCACAACCCAAACCCTATCATCGGGGATTTTCCGTTGTTCAGTCAGATGGGTAAAAATCCATTTTTAATCCTTTTTGCATTCACCTATCCTACAATCTTCAAAAGAGAAACACAAACCTACTGGAAAAATGAAACATTTAGGAACTCTTACCGCCCTATTTGTCGGAATTGAAGCTATCCTGGGAACTGTTGTTTTTGCCCAACTCCCAGACAACTATGGGGCGATCGCAATTACTCCTGATGGGCAAGTTTGGGGCTATGCTTTTGATTATCCCACGCGAGAACAAGCCGAAAAACGCGCTTTACAAGAATGTGGACAGTCTAGCTGTCAAATACAAGTTTGGTTTAAAAACGCCTGTGGTGCCGTTGCAAAGGATGAAACCGGAAAACTCGGTTGGGCTTGGGCAAATACACGCCAACAAGCAGAAGCCGCCGCTGTCGTTGCCTGTGGAAATGGAAGCTGTCGCACAGAAACCTGGGCTTGTACCACTCGTTATTGAAGCTATAGCGCTAGGCAATAGGCAACAGGCAACAGGCAATAGGCAAGATTGGTCACTGTAAACTGTAAAAGGATTCTAGGATTTAGAAATGTCAAACACCGAATTTTGTACTGCTATACCAGAAAACGGCTCAGACCTGTTCGCGATCGCAAAAACTATTAATTGACAATGTTAATAACAAAATCGATCCGTTCCTGATTCTTTTCTGGGCTGTTCTTGTCCGATGCGAATGACTCCAATTAAAGTGGAAATAATCACACACCGTTTCTGCTTGTCTAGGTTTTGATGCTTGAGTCCTAAACGTCCTTTTGCGAGGATAGAAGTTTGGGTGCATTCATTCATTGGGTTATAAACTGGGCAGCCTTTATAGTTGAATAAAGCCCGATAATAGTTGGTGTCAGCAGTTGTCACTCGGTTGGTTGTGGGGTTAATTTTCCGAAGGGTTGTTTCGTCTTGGGCTTGATCAATTTCAACGCCGCGAGGGAGTGTTTCCCAAGCACTATCTGAAATATTAGCAGGTAGAATATTCGCCTGATGAACTGTGACTTGAATTCTTCCGTCTTGTTCTCGAAATGTGGCTTGAACAGAGGTTTTTTGACGTTTGGCTTCACTTTGAGCGTTTCGCATTGCCCAATAGACTCGGTTTGCACCTGCACGCAGTTCTTGACGACTAGCAAACCCGATCCAAGCGGGAGCAAGAATACCACTAAAAATCCCAATAATTGTAACAACAAGGAGAATTTCAGTTATAGTATACCCAGTGGTATATTGAGTTTTTGAAGTTGTGGAAAGGGTGGTAAAACGCTTATGAGAAAGATAGCGATCGCATTTTAATCGCGTATTTGTTTTCATTTAATTCTAATACCCTGATTTAGACTTAGATGATTGATTCCCATTCTACTACGACTTTATGGACAGTCACCACCCTCAGATGTTTTCATTGCACCTAATAATGTCACAACTTTTACACATCTTCTCGCCCCACCATTAGGATTAAAAACAGTTATGGTGAAACCATCTGTATTTTGCCCATTATTATTGAGATCAGGCTGTGTTATTGCTCCGATGTGGTTAAAAGTAATTGAGTTGATAGAGTTATCATTGTTAGCCTGAACAGAGAGTTGAAGTTGTCCTTCTTTGATCTCTCCATTAAGATTCAGAAGTTGTTCAGATTGATCACCAATAGTATAAGCAGGAACACCTGCTGTGTTGTTAAATGTAACTTCGATATCTTGCTTGGTTCGTCTAGCTTCAGCTTGTGCGGTTTGCAACGCCTGTAACACCTGGTTATTAACAGAGCGAATACGTTGACGGGTAACAAGAGCATCCCAAGAGGGAGCCGCAATTGCTGCAAAAACACCCATTATGACAACGATAACAGCCAGTTCAACTAATGAGAATCCTGATTCCGAAGACGAGGATAAACTTGAACAATCAGCCGATTTTTTTAGGGTTTTGTATAGTTGTTTTTTCATGGTTTTTGAATGAAGTTGAAAGGGAAAAATTCAACTCTTTTTATCGACCACTTCTGATCGGTGTACTTTGTCCTTGAACCTTCACCGTTGCAGTCGGGAAAAATGAGGATTGATTGGCATCAAAAGGAGCATCAGCCTTCTGACGCCGCAGAGCATTTCCTCTAATCGTAATATGAGCAATACTACGATCCGAATCAACACAAGCAACAAAACTATTAGAATCTGTTTTTATCTTTAAAACATTCTCCTCTTTTAGAGTACCCGTTGCGAGGTTTGTTGGCTCACCCAAAGCATTTTTGCAGTAATTATCTTCTCCTGGGGGAAATTGAGCAATTGTTCGATCGATAAAGTTAACTAAAACTTCTGGAGAAAGGTTTGCGCCATAAGCACCATCTCTTGTCCAAGCTCTTGGATCAGTACCCACAGGTCGAAAACCTTGAGTTTGTCTTTGGTTTGCTGCTCCCAATTGATTATCTGGGTAGAGATTTCCATTGCGATCTCTCAACCCATCCTGAATTTCCACACGAACAATTCGAGCCGGACATTGATTAGCATTGCTATCAGGATCACACCAAACCCCTTTTTCATTGTTATTACTGGGTTTGACTAAATAGTATGCAACTAAAGCATCCAAAAAGGTATCATTACAGTCTAATGGATCATCTGTACAATTACTTGGGTTTTGTACTGTGATTGGAATCGCATTTTCAACCAGTTTGCGTTTCCAAAATACCAGAATCGGACTTCCCCCAGCAATCTCCGGAAGTTGAGCATTAATATCCGTCAAACCAGCTCTGTCATAAATATAGCGCGCTTGACTCAAATCTTCTGCGATATAATCAGCAGCAGTATTTATTTCTTGATCCGTAATAGCTTTGAGTCCTTCCCGCGTATCATCTTGGAGAATACTAACTACAAACCCCATGATCGGAGTAATGATCAGAAACGCTAAAATCGCTCCGACCATCATCTCAATCATGGTAAAACCACTAATAGATGAATTGGGCTTTTTTCGGCTTCTATTTTTGATTTTCAAGAGCGATCGCAGTAAATTATTCATGGTCTGCCCTGATAAAAAGTGTCATTTCAATCTCTCATTTTTATGAGATTAGTTACAGTTTGCACCACCAATTCGGTTACAGATTCTCTGTCTGGTTTCTTGAAATTTTTGATTTTCACTCACCGAACCAATCGAGGTCGAAAACTGAACCATCGGTGCTGTGCGATCGCCTATTGCGTTAGTAATCGCTGAATTTTGACCCTCTATTTGAAAAGTTCCTTGAGAAAAAGCATCAGCCCGATAAACGCGAATCAGCAAATCGTAGCCCCTTTCGGGGTTATTATTATTATTCAACCGTACAGGCTGAACAACCATGTCTACCAAACTATTAGTCTGACATCCTGGATTTTCATCAAAGTTGACACAAAACAGTCTGTTGTTATTATTCATATAGCCTTCAACACCTGCTACAAAATCGCCTTGAGTTGGGGCTGTATTTGTAGTGTTACCGGGTGCATACCTGACAATTTCGGTTACATTACCTGAATTCGATCTGAGAAAGTCAACATAGGCTCTCCCGGCTTGAGAGGCTAGTTCTAACCGTCTAGCTTGGGCGCGAGTTCCAACTGATAGGGCAATCATTGGGGCGACAGACACCATCAAAACTGAAACAACAATGATGGCGATCAAACTTTCGATTAAGCTGTAGCCCGACTCGCTAGATTTTCGAGGTTTAGGTTTGAGTAAAATCATTTTGGGTTCCTCCTTTTGTGTGTGATTAACCACCGTATTGACTGCAATCTGTTCCGGTTAATTGAACTCGATTACCATTCCGTTCTAGGGCCGGATTATTACCCACTCTTGAACATAACAAAGCTTCGACCCAGGGATCATTTCGGCTGACTTGACGGAAGTAGTCATTAGCATCCGCACTCGGAGCAGAGAACTTACTGGCGAAGCGGTCAGGAGTTTGAGAGAGCAAACCCACATCAAAACCCCAGAGACGTTCAGGTGCTAAGAATGCGGGAGTACGACCACCAGAGTTTCCGGTTCGATAAACTCTTAGTGTATTATCACCAAAAATTCCAGGGTTTTGTGTCGCCGCATCACTTCTCATCGTCTGATAGGGAGCCGTTGCAAACTTACTCCGCCCAGTCTGAATAAACGAACCTAAAATGTTGATATTCTGACGCTGCCCATTGGGGTTAAAGTTCTCTAGAAAACGAGGTAAGTTTTGCAGACCCCCGTTAAATTCTCCCGGTCGTGCTGGTGTATCACCTGCCCCAATAATCATGTTAAAGGTTCCACTGGTTCCTGCTTGTAACCAAGAAGTCGCTTGTACTTGAGAGGTGTCGGGATCTCCTAATGGGAAATTTGTTCGGTTAGCGGGTGGTCTTCTATTCAGCGAGTGAACCTGCAACACAGGTACTAGGAGAGGTTGCAGTCGTTTTTGCTCATCACTATTGTTGAAAGAAGCGACGGAAGTACCTGGAGTACCAGGATCGTAATACCACAAAGGATGATCCCACCCCCAGTTTCTATTATTATTGTTGTTGTTGCGAGTTTGGAACCAGAGTGAATTCGCGGGACGGCGTAGACTTGCTAGTGCAAAAGGCGCACATCCATCATCATTAGGGTCAGGAGCATTGTTTCCTGTGTAGAAACACTGAATTGGATTATTATTAGCTGAACTCACACCAAGCACTATAGGAAGGTTGTTTGCTAATATCAGGTCTTCACCATCACGATAGAATGCAACCCGACGGGGGAAACGCTGTAAATCTACTGATGGAGGTCTTGCTGTTGTTCCAGATAATAGAAGGTTATCGCCCGCAGTATTGAACGTGTTACTTGTGATAGCGTCACTGGCGAGTCGTTCTTCTCCTGGATCAAATTCTCCATTATTATTAGCATCAACTATTACTTCCCAGTCACCCGGCTCACAAGCTGAAACGGGGAGTTTCCGACAGATTTCCATCACATATTCTGGGAATTGAGTCGCAGCATCGCCTCGACGTTGAATGGGTGTAACAAAGTTATTGAAGTAGGAACTGTTAACGGGGCTGCCACCTGTAGCCCGACGGAAGTCATTGTCAGTATAGGTCTGATCAGGAGTACCATCTTGAGCGATATCAAACCCTGCTTCACTACTCAAACCATTAACAGCAAAATCATTGTAGGGGTTAAAACCTGCTAACAGCCGAGCCATTTTAGCGGTTATTGCGTTTTCATTGATTGTATTTTGAGCGTTGTCAGTGGTATTACCATTTTCATTGAGATCAAGACGGACATCAATTTCTTTAACTGAATCTCCAAAATCCCCATCTCCATTAAAGTCATAACCCCCACCTAAAACCACACTCCCTGCATTATTTCTCAGGTCAAAATCTCCTTCGTTGCGGAAACCCAACTTGAAGCCTCTAGCAGCAGCATTGTCTTTCGTTAACAGAGTGACTGAATCACCCAGAATAGTGGCGCCTCGCCAGCTATCCCCGTTAACACAAGAACTTGGATTTCCCCTTCTGGGGTCATTGGCACGACAAGCAAAGTTAGGATTGTTATTTTGTCGGGTGTAGAAGTTACTCCAAGTTGCATCTAAATCAGTGGGATTGTTACTAAACTCAGACCGAGTGTGGAGGTTGAAATTTCCCCAGATGTAAACCGGGACGTTACTGGCTAAAATCAACCCTTTTTCATACACAACGTCTTGCAGACTAGGACTGCCGATATCATTTTGACCATCATCGTTGGCATCGTTACGCGCTAACCGTTCACCGTTAATCAGCATTATGCCATTTGGACGACGACTGGGGTCAATGGCAAAGTCTGCGGCACTTTGTTCTAGGGTGCCTGCACTCGCATCTGGTAAAGCATCATCACGAGTCGCGTAGATAATCCCACTCAAAGGGAGAAGATATTCTGTATTGTTAACTGTTGGCCCTTCATCTGCACTTTGAGCAATTCGGGTATTTCTCAGAGCATTGAGATCCAGTTGCGTCACCCGCACTTCTAGAGGATAGCGATCTTCTATCGGTTGGCGGTAATTTGCTTCTAAAGTTGTGTTGCTTACACCCCCATCTCGCTCAACCTGTAAGCTGAATGTCTCATCAATCTCAGTGCTGGGAATATCTCGATCCAGTGCCTTGACTTGTCTAGCATCCAGGAAGCTAGCTTCTCGAATTGCACCGTGAGGCAGAGAGTTGTAACTCTGAGTTGTCCGAGCAAAAGGATCAGCAGCAATTCCTAATGCTTGCGCTCCTCCGACAAAACTATTCGGGTTTGCCAGAATATTCAGTGAACATTGAGCCGCATAAGCCGCAGCGTGTTCTTCTAGGGTCAGGTTATTAAAACCTTTATTCACTGCATTGAGCAGGGGTTCATTCACCAACCGTCCATCCGGGAACACCAACCGAGCTTGTCGAGTCAGTGCAGCATTATTCAAGGTAGTGGGGACTGGGTAAACAATCCCGTTGTTAGAGCGACCATTCGCGTCATCATTCCAGGGTAATCCTGTTGCATTTTTCGCTGTGATACTGCTAGAAGGATCGTAGTAACTGCTCACACAGGCAATTGGACTCAGATCGTTGCTAGCCAAACTGGGCGGTGTATCTTCCGAGTCTACGTTTAGCTTGTCATTGAGATTGGCTTCTGCGGCAGAAGCGTAGTGATAAACTACCGTTGCTCGCATCCGCAAGTCACCTCGGGCTTCTAGTGCTTCGTCTTCGTCTAGTTCATTTCCCCATTTGTTTGTATTATCTACAAGGGTACTAAAGTTATTAACTGGAACCACTCCATTGTTGTACAAATCGCTATTATCGTAGGGTTTTAATCCGGCTTCCGGTGACATCGGCATGGTGTCCGGCCAAACCATTGTAAAGGTTGTTCCATTAATAGTAAGAGTACCTCGATTATTTCCTGCGGCACCGTTGGGAAAGGTTGGAGGGGGTAAAAACGAATTTTCACGATCATAAACTCCCGCTCCTGTCACGACTAACAAACCCCCAACCCCTTCAAAGGGTTCAATCGGATCTCGGACAGCATCTTTTTCCCAAGCTCGGTTCCGTAGTGTATCCCCAACGTTTGGGAGTTCAGTGTATTGAGTTCTACGAGTGCGTGGAGTCCCATTCGTCCAGGTTGCGCCCTGAATTGGCATTCTGAAGGAACTATCACGCCACTGACCGTCCGTTCTGGGGAAATAGTAACGTAAGGGTAGGTTATTACCAATCAAAATGCGATCGCCAATTTCCCGCTCTCCAGCCAGTTCAAAATTGGGGTCATTATCATCGGGTTCACTGGCTGGAGGGTTGTTAACATCCAAATTCACCCCAGCAATGGAGCTAGTACCATTGTCATTGACAGAAAGCATATAGTTGAAGTTCTGGGGAGCGACTTCACCTGTCAGTTCTTGAACGGTCGTTGCTGCCAAAGCCGCTTCTGAAAAGGGGACTTTCCGGGTGCGATTTCCCAGATATCGAGCTGCTCCCTGGGCTGCGACTGCTTGTTGAACTGCATTAGAAAAGGTGCCAAGTCGAGCCTGTAAATCGTTTCTGAGGGTCTGGATGCGATTGGTAAATTCTTGAGTGTTAAAGAGTATGTCTCTAGCATTGCCACCTGTTACAGAATCGTTACCCGTCGTTAAATCTTTTATTCTATTATTCGGTAGATTTTGACCCGGATTTAAAGTGGGTTCGTATAAATGAACTTTAACCCCATTGCGAGTATCATCATCGACTGCACCCACAACTACATTACCAGCCACCTGAATTTTACTATTGACCGCTTCGTAATAGCAGGAGTCAGCAGAACTCACTTGATAGAGTCGAGTTTCACCGCCACCCCGTTGAGTAATCAGCAAGTTACTATTAGTGACAATCCGTCCATTGATAAAGAAGTTACCCGTCGGCGAAATATCCAGGTCGTCTTCATAGGCAACGGCGTTGTTGGTAATGGGATCTCTAGAGTAGTCCTGTTGAAGTTCGAGTGCAGAGAAACCCGGAGTTCCGGGGAATGTTTCGTAATTTTGTTCTGGTATTCCTGGAATATTGGGACGATTATTAAGGTTATCAATCGGTACGGTGACAGTATAAACAAAAAAGCTTTTCTGTAATAAACCCGATGTCGGAGATTTAATCCAACCTGCGCTACCTGATGCCCCTGCACCTCCTAGCGCACAAACCCTCTGAACGGTACCTGTTTCATTGGGCGGTGTTCTGGCATCTAGAGGAACTCTTGCTCGTGTTTCTCGACCCTGGTTATCAACCGTTGGAGTTCTAAAGAAAACACCATAATAGCTCAGGCTATCGTACTTCCCGTTATTATCTGTATCTACGGGAAAGCGCCAAGCCGTTTGCATCTGTTGGCATTCTGCCAAGTTCGTTTGGTTACATAACCCACCTGTCCCTGACCCTGTAAAACTAACCGTCAGGCGTTCTTCATCGGGGAATGTGTATAAAGTTGGATCGGCAAGACCTGCGATCGCTGCGTATAGGTCGGCTTCTGTGGGGATAGAACGAGCAGAAAAACCCGCTCTTTGGCTTTCATTTCCGCCTCCGAGAAGGTCTTCTAACTTAGCTCTGGCTCGGTCTAATGCTGGGGTGGCTGCGGCTAAAACTGCTTGGTCTACTCGACGATACTGAGCGATTCTAGCACGGTCAAATGATCGCAGGGTAATCGCAATTGTGAGCAATACAACGACTAATAACACCATTGTAACGGTTGGTAAGACAAACCCTGCCCGACCGTAGCGATCGCGTTGGTTTATCCTCATCCAAGTTCTCAAAAGCGATCGCCCGACTCGTCTGACGGTTTGGCGGTAGAATTTTTGCATTGCTATCAACAGTGATTGAAGATTCTGGATCATTTTGCGCGTAGACATAGACGCCTTCCTGACCTACAGCCTATATAAGTTTATTAAGAGCAGTTAATCGAGCCGTTACGTTCCCCACTCCTTACACTATCCGTTCTAACACCCCTCACCATGATTTAATATCAATTGTAAAAAATTTGAGATCAATATTTTTTTAATCTGCACGGGTCGAGGGGTTTCTCAAACGGGGAACGCTAACGGGTTCGTTGTTGGGTCAGTCCGAGGAACAACCCCTCTATTTGTCTGACCCCACAGTTAGAATCGTAGCAACAATCCTAACTTTGCTAGTGATTTATCTCACTCTCACTGACAGTGTTCCCTATTTTGCGAAAAAATTGATCACCAACATCTCCCAATTTTCGCCAACCCCTTTTCCCCAAATCACCCCTTTTGGTCAGGAAATATGAATCAATCCTCGAACTTCAACTCTTCTTCCCCCCGTCCTAATGCTCATCTTCCGGTTTATAAGTTTCTCACCGACCCCCTGAGAGTTTTACCGGATTTTCTGATTATTGGGGTTCAGAAAGGTGGGACAACTTCCCTTTATAACTACCTGATTCAACATCCCTGTGTTTATCCGGCTTATACGAAAGAAGTTCACTTTTTTGATCGGTTTTTTACCCAGGGTGTCACCGAATATCGCAGATATTTTCCCACTCGATTTAAAAAGTATTCTAAAATATTCAAACACCAAAAATTTGTCACTGGAGAAGCCACACCCTATTATATTTTTCATCCCCTTGTAGCCGAACGGGTTGCCCAAACTCTACCCAATGTTAAATTAATTATTCTGTTAAGAAATCCCATTGATCGCGCCTATTCTCACTATCAGCATGAAGTTAAACTGGGATTTGAACCGCTCTTATCCTTTGAAGATGCGATCGCTCAAGAAGAAGAAAGGTTAGCCACAGAATTTGATAAAATGATTCAAAACCCCTCTTATAACAGTTTTAACTATCAGCATTATTCTTACTTGTCGCGGGGGATTTATGTTAATCAAATTCAAAGATGGGAGAAGTTCTTTAAACCTAAACAGTTTTTAATTCTTTCGATTGATGATTTATTGATAAATCCGACTGAAGTTTATAAAAAAACGTTGAATTTTTTAAATTTACCTGAATGGTTTCCGAACACTTTTAAAAAATATAATCGCAACGAATATTCAACGCTAAACCCAGAAACGCGCCAACATTTAATAGATTATTTCAAACCGTATAATCAACAGCTTTATGAACATTTAGGGATTCAGTATGATTGGGATGAGTAGCATGATCAGATCTCTGTCCCAACCTCCCTGAATCCCCGCCGGACTTCCATTGTAGGATAATAGACTTAAAATTTATTAAGATTAAGTCCTGCTTCTTTGGCCATTGCGTGAATTCCTTTTGTTTCAAGGGTTTTAATCGCTTTGGTTGAAAGCTTTAGTCTCACCCAACGGTTGCCTTGAGGCCACCAAACCCGTTTCCATTGTAAGTTGGGTTGCTGTAACTTGTGGGTGCGACGGTGGGAGTGAGACACAGCCATCCCATTATTGGCTTTTTTCCCTGTTAGCTGACATCTACGAGACATAATACCTCCTCATTAACATTTCATTTACAGTGCAAACCTTTATTATATAGCACTTCGTCTGGGGATTGGAGACCCCCACCAACTTCCGATTACTCCCCTCGCCACCTCTCCCTACCCTCTCCTACGAGGAGAGGGAAAAGGTGTCCCTGACGGGACTATTTATTAATCGAGAGGGGTTGGGGGAGAGGTAAAAGTGGGGACAAGGGAAGAAATGAATTAAACCGCCCGTTGGGTTAACTCTGTTAACACTTGATTTGAACGTTCAACAAAAGATTTCATCCCGTTTGCATCAAAGCCTTTTTGTGCCATTAATGCTAAATCATAAACGTGATGACAAATCATTTTTGCCAAGTCTGCCGAAGGTGATTCCGCCCCTTCAATACTTCCTTGATTCAGATTAGCGAGGTTTTGAATTAAAGGATGAGACGTATTAATCATTAACACATGATCTTCCGGAAATTCGGCTTTTTGTTGCTGGAATAATGCGGTCATATCCTGTAACCGTCGCATCGCTTCAGGAAGTAACACCATCGCGGGCGGAGTATCTTCTGATTTTAACGCTTCGGTACGAATATTAAGTCTCGGTTTGTTGAGAGATTTCTCAAACAGTTCTTTAATTTGTTCGCTGCGGGTTTTGTTGGTTTTCGGATCGACAATTTCGGTTTTACTGCTTTCTTTGTCGATTAATTCTTCGTTAATTTCAGAATCTACCCGCAGGAATTTAACGTCGCTGTGTTCCCGTTCGAGGAAACTAATAAAGTGGGTATCTATGAAAGAATCAAGGAATAATACTTCTAAACCTTGACTCTTGTGGAGTTCGATATAAGTGGCTTGGGCGGCTTCTTCGGTGCAGTAAAAAACGCTGTTTTCATGGCGTTCTTTGTTGCGTTCTAGGTATTCTTGTAAAGTTGTGTAGTAATTCCCCTGGGCATCAAAACTACCTACATTTTTGTCTGAAGATTCCCAAGCATCATCTGCTTCTTCGGGTTTTGGGTTGTCTGTTTGTTCGGGTTTATAAGTCGTGCGGAAAACGAGAAGATCTTCAACTTGTTTTTTAAATTTCTCGTCGTTAAGAGAACCAAATTTAACAAAAGTGCCGATATCTTGCCAACAGCGAATGTATTCTTTGCGATCATCTCGATAAAGTTCTTTTAAGCGATCGCCGACTTTTTTCGCCACATAATCAGCAATTTTCCGTACAGTTCGGTTCGTTTGTAAGGCACTGCGAGAAATATTCAAGGGAATATCGGTGCTGTCAATCACCCCGCGCAACGGTAATAGGAATTTGGGGATAATTTCTTCGCAGTGTTCGCTAACAAAAACTTGGTTACAAAAGAGTTTAATATTCCCTTGAGTCACATCGACATCGGGTTTGAGTTTTGGGAAATAGAGAATTCCGTTAACAATAAAAGGATAATCGGTATTCAGATGAACCCACAACAGGGGATCTTCTTGGAAGGGGTAAAGATAGCGGTAGAGATCGAGATAATCCTCGTCTGTGAGGTTGCTAGGCGACTCTCTCCAGGGCGCTTTCTGACGGTTGAGGGTTTCCCCGTCCATTTTGATGGAAACGGGCATAAAATCGCAATAGGTTTTTACCAATTGACGAATGCGACTGGCTTCTAGGTATTCGAGTTCATCATCCATCAAGGTGAGGGTGATGGTGGTTCCCAGTTGGGTGCGGTTGGAGTCTTCGAGTTTAAATTGCGGGGAACCATCACAAGTCCAGTGAACGGCTTGCGCGCCTTCTTGGTAAGATAGGGTATCGATTTCGACTTGTTTGGCGACCATGAAGGATGAGTAAAAGCCTAAGCCGAAATGTCCGATAATGGCGTTCTCTGCGTTGGATTGATATTTCTGGATGAATTCTTCGGCGCTGGAAAAGGCGACTTGGTTGATGTATTTTTTGACTTCATCAGCAGTTAAGCCAATTCCGTTATCAGTGATGGACAGGGTTTTGTTGTCTTTGTCCACTTCGACGATAATTTCGGGTTCACCAATTTCACCAGAATATTCCCCAGATCGGGCGATGGTTTTCAGTTTGGAAATGGCGTCAACGCCGTTAGAGACAAGTTCCCGAAAGAAGACTTCGTGATCGGTGTAAAGAGATTTTTTGATGATCGGGAAGATGTTCTCGGTGTGGATGGTAATCGTTCCCTGTTCAAGTACGGTCATAGGTTTTATGGCTAAGGTTCATAAATACGGTATTCTGGGACTATTGTGTGCGATCGCTATCCCTTTTTGTGAATGGGATCACCCCCAAAAGGGATTCGGATTACCGTATTATTGTTAATATGAGTTAATTAAAATTTCTTCAATGTTCTGCGGATTTTGTAGGTAAGGGGGCCGATGTTTCGTCGCAGTTGACGAATGGCTTGAATTTGTAAGGGGATTTTTGCACCACTGAGTTCATAGCCTAATTTTAATAATAAATCCCCTGCAACACTTTCAAAATCAGCGATTTCTTCAGCCGACAGCGATCGCTTCCAGGCTTCGACACGAGAGGGTTCAACGGGTTTAGAAATTAGTTCAAATAAACCTGAGTGTTCTTGAGATATATTTTGATGAGCATCTTGATAGTATTGCAACATTTGAGGGGTGTATTCTAGGTCTAGCCAGCGACATAACTTTTGTAGGGTTTTCTCGGGTTCCAGGATTAAGGATTCATAATAGATTTCAGTGTATCGATGCTTTGGTAAGGTGGCTGCGGCTAATCTTCCGGCTTGGACGCGATCGCACCAATATTGACCCGCTTCGATCATATTATTCACCCAACGAACTTTGCGAATACTGATCGCCACATCTCGACCATCTCGAATAATGTGAACAAATTTTGCATCAGGAAATGCTTCAGCCAGTCGTGGGATATGCTTAACATGGTGAGGCGTTTTATCACCCCAACGTTGTTTGCCTATTTTTTGGGCAGATGCTAAAAATAAAGTGGAAATGGCTTGAGCAATGTTCGCGGGTGCAATTTTGGCTAGTGCGGTTTCTGCTTCTTCTAAAGTGAGGTTAAAAATTGGAAAAGTCACTGATTCGGGAGTCGCGGGATTAGTTTGTAGATCTCGAATGAAAAACCAACGTTGATAAGGTTGTGTAAAATCACCATAAATCTCAGGATTTTTTTTGAGGAGGTAGATGAACATTGACTCTTGGGGAATATGAAGAATTGGACTCTGAATTAACATTAATCTGAGGAGTGTTGTTCCAGAGCGATCGCATCCAACAATAAAAATAGGGCTTTGTGTCATCTTTATTTTCTCCGATTTATCGGTTACTTTTTATTTTATTTTATTTAAATGAGTTGATGAGCAGAAAAAATATTTTAATTTATCGAGATGCTTTACTCCCTTACTCTGAAACGTTTATTCCGGCTCAAGTTGAAAGCTATTCCCAGTATACAGGTTTTTATGTCGGAAATTCTCGTTTTCCTGGAAAAAAATATCCCCTTCCGGCTGAGAGAACTTTAATTTTAAGTGAGATGGCTAAACTCACTTTAAAACGAAAAATTTTATTTCTGTTAACAGCTTGGGGTTATCAAGATTGGATTAATCGTTTAAAAACACTCTCTCCTTGTTTAATTCATGCTCATTTTGCGACTGATGCAATCTGGACACTTCCTTTAGTTTCTAAGCTAAAGATTCCCCTCATTGTAACCTGTCACGGACATGATGTAACAGCCAGCAACCAGACGAAAGAAGATTTAGTGAAACTTTATGGAGATCACCCATTTCCTCAAATGTATCGAGGGTTGCAACAGCGATTGTTTAAAACAGCAAGTTGTTGTATTGCCGTCTCTGAGTTTGTTCGATCTAAGGCAATTTTAAGAGGTTGTCCGGCTGATAAATTAAGGGTTCAGTATATTGGGGTTGATGTGGAAAAATTATCCCCTGATCTCAGTATAAATCGTCAGCCTATTGTATTATTTGTAGGGCGGTTAGTGGAGTATAAAGGCTGTGAATATTTAATTCAAGCAATGGCGGAAGTTCAATCGATTTTACCCGATATAGAATTGGTAATTATTGGGGATGGAGAACAACGTCAGACGTTAGAAAAACAAGCCGCAAGCCAGCTGAAACGATATCGTTTTTTAGGGGTACAGCCCTCAGAAGTTGTTAAAGATTGGATGAATCAATCGATGTTATTTTGTTCAGCTAGTTTTACAGACTCGAAAGAGACTTGTGAAGGCTTACCAATTACAATACTTGAAGCACAAGCGATGAATTTACCTGTCATTGGTTCAATTCATGCAGGAATTCCTGAAGCGATTATTCACGGAAAAACAGGGTTATTATTTCCTGAAAAAGATTACAAAACTCTAGCGGAACAGATTGTCTGTTTAGCTCAAAATATGCAGTTTAGACAACAGTTGGCAAATGCAGCCCGTCAGAGAGTCGAACAGGTCTTTAATTTAAAAGAAAATAATAAAAAACTAGAAAAAATTTATGATCAAGTTCTTGCAAATACCCGATAAACAATAATAATCAATTTGGATATGGTTGCTATTTCAGTTGTTATTCCTGCTTACAATGCAGAAAAAACGATTCAAGAAACAATTTTTTCCGTCTTGAATCAGACTTTTAAAGATTTTGAAATTATTGTGATTAATGATGGTTCTCAAGATAGAACTGTGGCAATCTTAGAAAGTATTCAAGATGATAGAATCAGGGTTTTTTCATTCTCAAATGCAGGTCAATCCATCAGCCGAAATCGAGGAATTGAACAGTCAAAAGCAGAATTTATTGCTTTTTTAGATGCGGATGACCTCTGGACTCCTGATAAACTTGAAGCACAGTTTCTAGCTTTAAAAGAACATCCAACTGCGGCGGTTGCTTATAGCTGGACTCACTACATTGATGAAAAAAGCAACATCATTCGTCGAGGTTCTAAACTAAATTTAAGCGGAAATGTTTATCCCCATCTATTAATCACAAATTTCTTAGAAAATGGTTCTAATCCTTTAATTCGACGACAAGCATTAACAGCAGTAGGAGGCTTTGAAAAAACTCTCCCCCCCGCAGAAGATTGGGATTTATATTTACGTTTAGCGGCTTTTTATCCCTTTGTTGCTGTCCCAAAACCTCAAATTCTTTATCGAGTTTATTCCAATTCTATGTCATCGAATATTTTTCAAATGGAATCCTCTGCTTTACGAGTGATTGAACGAGCATTTCAACAAGCCCCTGAAACGTTGCAACCTCTCAAACAACAAAGTTTAGCCAATGTTTATAAATATCTTACCGTTAAAGCCTTAGAAGGTCAACCCAATCGTCAACGAAGTTTAACGGCAATGCGTTTTTTAAAAAATGCAGTTCAATTTGACCCAAAGTTATTAACCCAGAAGGTCAGTTTAAAGGTTCTCTTAAAAATAGCCACTATTCTGATTCTTCCTCAAAAACAAACCGAAAAAATATTGCACAAATATCCTCAAATGCTTGATGCAGTTACTCTTTTAGGGTATATGAAAGTCAACCCTGATTTAGCTGATTTTCCGAGGCTTTAACCAACCAAATTTGATAGAAATACCCCCAACTTCTGCAAATTCGTGAACGAGTCACAATTCTTCTGTGCTGATTGGGTAAAATTTGAGCAATGATTCGTCTAAAATTGCAAAGTTTTATGAGACTTTTTTGGCGTTGCTGTTTTATAGATTTACCTAAACGTTGTTCTGAAATAGCCTCTGAACGTCCTTGCCAATAACTTCTTCGCAGTAGCCAATTTAAGTTAATTCTCTCTTGAGAAATCCAATGTTCAACGGCGGCTTTCGGATGATAGTAAAATTTTTCTCCATTTTGTTCTAAGGCTAAATTAAGCAGTAATTCTTCTTGAGAGAGTAAACTTTCACCCTTTCTTCCCAGTTGTTCACAAAACCCACCAATCTCCGATAAAGCGTCTCGTCGATAGGTCATATTTGCACCATAAGGAAAACGTTGAGGCGGAAACCAACAAGGATTAGAACCATAATCTAATGTTGTAAAATATGAAGCAATATCTGAATATTCTTCAACCCAATTGAAAGTGGGAATTTCCCAGAGTCCATAAATTGGCCCACCTACACACACGGGAATTGGTTTAACGGTTTTAAATGTTTCTAAAATCGCTTCTAACCAAGTAAAACAAGGAATAGCATCATCATCAAGATATGCGATATAATCCCCTTTTGCTGCTTTTAACGCCGTGTTTCTCGCTTTGGAAAGCCCTAAAATGGGTTCATAAATATAGTAAAAATGAATAAATGCTTGGGAATATTCCTCACAGATTTGTTGGGTGTTATCTTTTGAAAGGTTATCAATAACTAAGACTTCAAATAATTCTTGAGATAAGGATTGATTTTTGAGTGCTTCTAAAGCGAGTTGCAAACGTTCAGCCCGGTTATGAGTACAAATCGCCACTGAAATTAAAGGAAAATGTTCAGAATCATCTGGAGTATATTGCATGGGTAAAAATGTTAGCTTGTTGAATGCGTCATCACTTTTTCGTAGAAATTTAGGGTTTGTTGACTCAGTTTCTCCCAGTCTAATACATCTAGGGGAGTTTGTTTTGAACGAACGGTTTCTATCGCCCAGTTTAAACCCTTCTGAAGCACCGTTGCGGTGAATTCTCCCTCGTAAAGTTTTACCCAGTCTACCCCAACTTGAGTTTGAAGTTCAGCGAGTGCGCCTTGCTTGGGAAGCAATACAGGACAATCAAAGGAAAGGGCTAAAATAGCACTACCAGAGTTTAAAATTTGTTGAAAGGGTAAAACAACTAAGTCGGCAGCATTGAGATAAATTTGGATCTGTTCATCGGGAATAAACTTTAAATCTAAGATAATATTTTCATCATTAGCCGCAGCTTGAATCACATCTTCAGCCAATTCGGAAAATTCCGGTTTTCCCGCAATAACCAGCATCCAATTCTGCGGATTCAATTCTCTAAAAACTTGAATGAGTTTCGGAACATTTTTATAACGGTCAATATATCCTAAAAACATCAATACATGATTATTTTCAGGAAGGTTTAAACTGTCTGTCGCTTGAGTTTTACTAATATGATTTGGATAAACGTCTCGATAATGACCGTGAGGAATAATTGTATTCAGAGAATGTTTTAAAATTGGAAATGATAGGCTTGTTAAATCTTGACTACACTGACATAAATTAATATAGCCATCAACTCTCTTAATAAATTCAGACTCAAACCAATTTGCTAATTTAGGATGTAAAAGTAAATGAGGTTTTTGATCATGAATAGTCCAGATGATGCGAGTTTCTCTGTATCGTATCCAATCAATTAACGCTAGCATTAATCTGGCTCTAGTCCAAGCGATGAAAAAGTTAGGATGACGAACAATTGTTTCAACAGGCCAGTGTAGATGGAAAATATCATAATGGTCTTGTAAAATGGTTTTAAATGAAAATTCCGTGACTGTTACTCCTGGCTGACTCATTTGAGTATAAAGTAGCCAATTATAGGGATTTTTGTATTTTGTTTTAAAGGCTGGCCACGCAATAACTTTCATTTTGATTGAGTTTACACTTAAGGGTTCAGACTAACGAGTTAGATATCCTTTTTGCCATAAATAAAAAGGACTTTTAAAGCTGCTAATAAACAGTTCCATCTCACAAGCGGCGACTAAATCAGTTTTAACAACGTTACCGTATTTAATGAAATGTAATGCTATTTTTCGGAGATCATTGATCATATAAGCCAATGATAAAAATGGTCGAAGTGCTGGTTTAGTTCCAATCATTCGTGTCACATAACGACTCAAACCAATCCCTCGCATAAAAGGAATTAAATATTCTGCTTCTAAACGATGTTGAGGAATTTGATGATTGATTTGCATTTGCGGATTGTACCAAATTTCCCATCCCGATTGTTGAATATGCGAAAGAACTTCTAAGTCTTCACTGGTTAACATACTTCCAGGAACTCGACCCGTCAAAATACACTGTTGCGGTACACTAGACAGCCAAACGTCTCGACGGACAACCAATCCAGCAGAAGGCGGTAATAACTTAACTTTAGGGTTGTATAAAAGGGGTTCAGAACCCCGCTCAGTAATCGCTAAAAAGGCTTTAATTCGCTCGAAATTAGGAGGCGGTTCGACTTCAAAAACACCGTGAATTTGGCTTCCGAAAGCCCCTGCTTGGGGGTGTTCTTGGGCAAATTTGCAAGCCGCAGCAACCCAATGGGGTGCAGGGATATTATCATCGTCTAAGAACCCAACAAGAGGTGAAACTGATTCTTTCATTCCTCGTTTTCGGGCAAAAGCCGCCCCCTGTTCCGGTTCAAAACAGTAGCGTAACGGAACGTTTAATAACCAATTTTGCTGATATTCTTTAACAATTTCTGCGGTGTTATCGCTGCTATTATTATCCACAACAATCACTTCCCAGTTAATCTCCTCAACATCGGTTTGCGATCGCAATTTGTCAAGTACCTGGGGTAAACGTTGTGCGCCATTGTAAGTTGGGATCGCGATTGTAAAATCCACCATAACCACTTGTTTGTGATGTTTTGAAGTGAACCGTTAAAAACAGATGAGCTTTTCCCCAATATAACTCAATTCGGTCTTCTTGCTAATTATTTTTTGGCAGTTCAGCATTTCAACTCGTATACTGATTAATAGATCAATAGGGGTCGATATTCCGAATGGCACAAATCTCTATCATTACTCCCGTCTATAATGGTGCAAGAACCATTCAAGCAACCATTACCTCTGTACTGGCTCAAACGTTTTCAGATTTTGAACTGATTATCGTTGATGATGGTTCAACGGATAACACCCTAGAAATTCTATCGCAATACCGAGATCCTCGTATTCAAATTCTTTCTGCTTCTCATGGGGGCGCCGCGGCTAGCCGGAACCGAGGACTCAAACAAGCCTCTGGGGACTATATCGCTTTTTTGGATGCAGATGATTTGTGGACTCCGGATAAACTCGCAGCCCAATTTAACGCCCTGCAAACCCATCCAGAAGCAGCCGTAGCCTATAGTTGGACGGATTATATTGATGAGGCGGGTTCCTGGAAACGGGTGGGAAGACATACGGTGGTCAATGGTGATGCTTATGGTGCTATGCTTCTTTATAACTTTCTGGAAAATGGTTCAAACCCCTTAATTCGTCGAGATGCTATTAATACAGTCGGTGGTTTTGATGAGTCTTTAACAGGCGGACAAGATTGGGATTTTTACTTGCGTTTAGCGGCGGGTTATCAATTTGTCAATGTGCCGAAAGTGCAGATTTTTTACCGCCTGCAAAGCAACTCAATTTCTGCTAATATTACTCGCCAAGAACAACAAGTTGTAAAGGTTTTAAACCAAGCATTTTCCCAAGCCCCTGAACACCTCCAACCCTTAAAACGAAAAAGTTTAGCCCTGGTTTACAAGTATCTGGCGTGTAAAATCATAGAACAACCCCCCTCTCGCCTAAACGGTTGGAAGGCTTTAAGACTGATTAGCACTTATGCTTGGTATGAACCTAAACTGCTCGAACAATTGAGGTTAATTATAGTTGTTGTACTAAAAAGTATGGCTCTAATTGTTTACCCTCCATCGCCACAATTACTCCCCAAACTAAAGCTTAACTTTCTTTAGTTGTTGTAGTAATCGCCGTTACGGGAGAAGGAGACTTTTCAACAACCGAGGGTTTATGATTAAAAGATAAACCCTCCTCTGAACGATCCACACAAATCGTATCTCCCGCCACAAACTTCTGTTCTAATAATAAATTGGCAATCGGGTTTTCTAATTCTCTTTGAATCGCTCGTTTTAATGGTCTAGCCCCATAAACCGGATCATAACCCACCTCAGCAACATAATTCATTGCCTCTTGTGATAACACCAAACTAATTTTTTGATCCACTAATAACCGCATTAATCGCTTCACTTGTATCCCCACAATATGACGCAATTCGCTCTTATCTAAAGCATGGAATAGAATCGTTTCATCGACTCGGTTAAGAAATTCTGGGCGAAAATGCGATCGCAAAGCCCCCATTACCCGACGGTGCATTTCCTCATAGCGAGAATCATCCCCCGCCACATCTAAAATATATTCCCCACCAATATTACTCGTCATCACAATGACCGTATTTCGGAAATCTATTTTCCGTCCTTGAGAGTCGGTAATTCGCCCATCATCTAACACTTGTAAAAGAATATTAAACACATCAGGATGCGCTTTTTCCACCTCATCAAACAGAATCACCGAATAGGGATGACGACGCACGGCTTCTGAAAGCTGACCCCCTTCATCGTAGCCAATATAGCCCGGAGGCGCCCCAACTAAGCGAGAAACGGCGTGTTTTTCCATATATTCCGACATATCAATCCGAATAATGGCATCTTCGCTATCAAACAAAAACTCTGCCAATGCCCTGGCTAACTCGGTTTTTCCGACCCCTGTCGGCCCCATAAACAGGAAAGAACCAATCGGTCGAGAGGGATCCTTCATTCCCGCCCTGGCACGGCGTATGGCGGCAGAAACGGCGGCTACAGCTTCTTTTTGTCCGATCACTCGTTGATGGAGGTGGCTTTCGAGTTGTAGGAGTTTTTGCCGTTCCGACTCTAATAAACGATTAACCGGAATTCCCGTCCATTTTGCCACAATTGCGGCGATATCGGCTTCGGTGACTTGTTCTCGCAACAGGGTTGAACCTTGAGACTGTAATTTTAACAATTCCGCTTCTTTGGCTTCCCGTTCCCGATGAACTGCTTCTAATCTGCCATATTTTAACTGGGCGGCTTTATTCAAATCATAATCCCGTTCAGCTTGTTCAATTTGCACCCGCAGTTTTTCTTCTTCTTCTTTGAGGGTATTAATTCCATCAAGTAACTCTTTTTCCGACTTCCATTGAGAAGATAATTTTTCTTGCTTCAGTTTCAAGGCTTCAATTTCTTGTTTAATCCGTTCTAAACGCAGACTGACTGCCAAATCAGTTTTAGAATCTCCATTACTAATCCCGCTTTCTCCCTCAATCGAAAGTTTCTCCATTTCTAACTGCATCACCCGTCGATCTATTTGTTCTAAATCAACCGGTTTGGAAGTAATTTCCATTTTCAATTGAGCGGCGGCTTCATCAACTAAATCAATGGCTTTATCCGGTAAAAAGCGATCGCTAATATAACGACTGGAAAGCACCGCCGCCGCAACCAAAGCCGAATCTGTAATTTTAACCCCGTGATGACGTTCGTAGCGATCTTTTAAGCCGCGTAAAATCGAAATCGTATCTTCAGGAGAAGGTTGATCAACATAAACTTGTTGAAACCGTCGTTCTAAAGCCGCGTCTTTTTCAATATGTTTGCGGTATTCATCGAGGGTAGTTGCCCCAATACAGCGCAATTCGCCCCGGGCTAACATCGGTTTGAGTAAATTTCCGGCATCCATCCCCGATCCTCCGGTACTTGCGCCCCCGCCTGCACCGACAACCGTATGCAGTTCATCGATGAATAGGACAATCTGACCATCAGAGTGAGTCACTTCTCGCAATACCGAGCGTAACCGTTCTTCAAATTCGCCTCGATATTTCGCCCCAGCAATTAAACTTCCCATATCAAGAGAAATTAATTGGCGGTTTTTCAGAGATTCTGGCACATCTCCATTGACAATTCGTTGGGCGAGTCCTTCTGCGATGGCGGTTTTTCCGACTCCCGGTTCCCCAATTAATACAGGGTTATTTTTAGTCCGACGAGACAGACAGCTTACCACACGGCGGATTTCTTCATCTCGGCCAATCACTGGGTCAAGTTTTCCGGCTTTCGCCTGTTCGGTGAGATCTCGTCCGTAGCGTTTGAGGGCATCATAACCCATTTCTGGGTTCTGGGTTTCCACTTTTGCACTTCCACGAGTGGCTTTGATGGCATCTTCTAACTTTTTACGCACCGCAGCAGCAGGAGGACGGGCAGAGTTAAGAGAACGCTGTTCCATGCCAGGACGTCCAGGGCGGGCAGGTTGTTGGGGTTGTTGTCCACCGCCCCCCATCAGACGACGCCCAACCCGTTCATCGTCGGAAAAGGCGAGTAATATATGTTCGACGGAGATATATTCATCTTGCCAAGTTTCTCGCGTTTGTTCGGCGACATCCAGCAAGACATCTAGCCCCCGACCTAGATAGAGATGATCGATTTTCCCGACTCTCGCCTGACGTTTGGTATAGGCTTCGAGTTGTTGGGTTAAACTATCGGGGTCTATTCCCGCTTTCAGCAGGATATTTGTAGCGAGTCCGTTTTGTTCGAGGAGAGCAATAATTAAGTGTTCGACTTCAAGTTGTTGATTTTGAAAACGACGAGCCACGTCCTGAGATTTAACAATAGCTTCCCAGGCTTTATCTGTAAATTTGCTCGGATCAGTCGGTTGCATCTTGCGGTTTTAAGTTGGGGGTTTGGAATTTAGGGGTTTTGGGTAGAAGCAGGAGAAATTCGAGTGAAAAATGTGCTGCTGTTAGTTCTCCTCCTCTACCCTTTTGGGTTAACGAGCAGCAGTTGCCGTTTCTTTTTCTTGGCTGCTTCCTTGAGTACCCAGTTGAATCAGTTCTATCTTATACCCATCTGGATCTTCTACAAAGGCAATCACAGTGGAACCATGTTTCATCGGGCCAGGTTCACGGGTTACTTTAGCACCTGCGGCTTTCAGTTGTTCACAGGTTCCGTAGATGTCGTCTACTCCTAAAGCAATGTGGCCGTAACCATTGCCGATATCATAATGATCGGTTCCCCAATTGTAGGTTAACTCAATGACCGAGTGATCGGCTTCATCCCCATAACCGACAAAGGCTAGGGTGAATTCTCCGCCTGGATAATCTTTTTGGCGAAGGAGTTTCATTCCGAGAATATCGCAGTAAAACTTTTTAGATTCTTCGAGGTTGCCCACTCGCAGCATGGTGTGTAACAGTCTCATTGCTCGTTTTTACCTTATTATATGTACCCTCACTGTTTATTTTAACTAAATGTTGCAAGAAGTCCCACTCCAAAAACGAATGTGTTGGGGTTGGAATGAATTGCTTCTTACTACTTTTGTGTTAGCGTAGTAACAGGAGGCAAAAGCAATGCGACATCAAGCGATCAAAGTCAGATTGTATCCCACAACTGAACAAAAACAGATACTAGCTCAACACTTTGGTTGTAGTCGTTTTTGGTGGAATTATGCACTAAATTTGTGCATAGAAACCTACAAAGCGACGGGAAAAAGCTTGAACCAGTCTGCATTGAACTCATTACTTCCTGAACTCAAAAAGAAAGACGAAACAGCCTGGCTATCTGAGTGTTATTCTCAGGTGTTACAGGCAACGACTCTCAACTTAACAACTGCCTATAAAAATTTCTTTGAAGGCAGGGCGAGATACCCAAGGTTCAAAGCCAAGAAAAATAGGCAGTCAATTCAATATCCCCAGTCTGTAAAGATTGTTGAGGGTTGCCTAAAGTTTCCCGGTCGCGTTGGCATTGTTAAAGCCAAACTTCATCGACCCATTGAAGGGAAAATTAAAACCGTAACCGTCAGTATGACTCCATCAGAGAAGTATTATGCTTCTGTCGTGGTGGAACTAGAAGGCGATAGTCCTGCACCGAACAGCGATGGCAAGGTAGCTGGAATTGACTTAGGAATCAAAGATTTTGCTATTGTCCACGACGGAGTAAAAACCTCTAAGTTTGCTAATCCCAGACATTTAGCCAAACATGAGCGTAACCTCAAAAGGAAACAGCAAAAATTAGCCAGAAAACAGAAAGGGAGTAAGTCTAGAGAAAAAGCTAGAAAACTTGTTGCTAGGGTTCACGAACGAATTGGAAATGTCCGTCAAGACTACTTACATAAGCTTTCAAGAAAGCTTGTTGACGATAATCAAGTCATTGTAGTCGAAAATCTAAATACTAAGGGCATGGTTCGTAACCATAAACTAGCCAAAGCAATTTCTGATGTGAGTTGGGGAATATTTGTCAATTTCTTGCAATACAAGCTTGAAAAAGAAGGCAAGGTATTCGTTGAAATTGATCGATGGTTTCCCAGTTCAAAACTCTGCTCAAACTGTCATTTTCAGATAGGCGAGATGCCGTTAGAAATCAGAAGTTGGGATTGCCCAAAGTGCGGTACTCATCACGATAGAGATGAAAATGCAAGCAAGAATATCAGAGCAGAAGGGATCAGAATTTTATCGGTCTTAGGAACTAGGACTGCTGCTGAGGTCGGGGAAGTAAGACCAAAGCCGGGACGAAAGTCTAAGCTTAGGCATTCCCCGGCGAAGTCAGAAGCCCACACCATAAGCGGTAGCCTTGATGTTGGGTAGTTCACAAGGATGTTTGGGACTTGGGCAGAGATTGGATAGAAAAGTTTGTTTTCTCAGTAGAGTGGGTGACACCCAAAAGTTGGTATTTGAGTCGTTAAAGGAGTAGTTGTCACCCACCCTACAACTATTGTCTCCGAAGGCTTGGGCTGCGGGGATGATAAGTATTTTTACGGGTATCTAGTTTATCACAGGTTCACTTTAATTTCTGTAACTTTGCACTGACATTTCAAAAAAGAGTGCTTAAATTGTAATAGGGACTACAAAAAACCAAGACGCAAGCCTGTATAGCCCGTTTGATGCTTGAGAGTCCCGAAATTGATTTCAGTTTGAGTTAAAAGCACCGCCAAGCCTAGACCCCTAAGACGAACCGTTCCCCTTCGCTCTTTTAAGGTTTATAAATTTTTTTGACGAAGCCATGAATAAGCAGACCTCGACGTTGGAACCCCTGACACCGGAAGATGTCACTCGCCTGACTGGAATTGATACCCCTGTTGTTGAAAAAATTTTTAATGCGATCGCAGACTTCACTACTGGAGATTATCGCAAAATTCGCCGCGCTGAACAAGAGGGCATCAAAGACACGAGAATTGAACTTCTCAACACCTTTATGAATAAAATGTCCAGCTATCAGGGGGAGATTTATCGAGGATTATCTTTTGGGGAAAAATCAATTAAAGCTTTTATTGAAAAACTGAGACAGCCAGAAGGGTACACCTTAGAAGCAATGGCTAGCTTTACCTATAGTTTAAATGTGGCTGAAAATTATTCCGGTTCTTGCTATTCTGTTGTACTGAGAGTAACAGGAAATCGTTCCGGTGTGGCGATTTGTGATTTTTCCACCATGTATGCGGAATGCGAAGTGTTAGTCCCCAAAGGAACTCGCTATAAAGTGGTTAATCTTCCTGAAACGTTTGAACGGGGTAAAATTAATTATATTGACTTGGAAGAAATTTAAAATCATCATCAACAGACAGAAAAGCCCGGTATCGCAAGACTAGCCGGGTTTTTTCATGGCATTTAATCCGATAAGAACAACTTTCATCCGAGAATCTACTGAGAGAATTAAAACCAATAAATTCACGTATTCAGAGAAACTACAGATATACAAAATCTTTACAGTTTTTGTTGAAATTAGGGTTGCAATCTTAATAATTTAATCTCTATTATGGTGTCAACAAAACAAAAAATAATCTACAAATCAACGGAGTTAAACGCTATGAAAACCCTCAAAACCATCGCAGTTGTTGCAACATCGGTTTGTCTGAGTTTAATCGCTGGACAGGCTGCCCAAGCGGCGGATTTTACAAAAGTGAGTTCAGATTGGCATATTGTCTTAGATTCTTTTAAAGATGGGACTGATGGTGATATTAACGCTGTAGGTAGTACCAGTAAATATGAAATGTTTGGTATGGCAATTAAAGCCGACCAAGACCGAATTTCTATTGCAATTAATGCTAATATTCCCTTCTTAGGAAACTATGATAAACACGCCGCAGATAATAATATTGGTTATGGTGACTTATTTTTTAACTTTAGTGGCATGACTTTTAAAGATGCCAGTGCAGCCAGTCAACTTTTTGGAATTCGTTTTACCGGGGCAAATAACTCTGGAGTGGAAAGTTTAGGGCTATATAGCAATGTACAAGCTAAAAGTGTAGTTCAAGAAAATAGTGGATGGGAAACATATGCTAAATATCAAAATTGGGTAGAAGGAAATAATCGGGATAAAACACCGGGTGCAACCGGAACAAAAAGCGGAGAAGTAGGTTTTGGGGATTTAAGTGCAGAAGAAGCTCGTTACTACTTAACGGCTGAAAATGGTAAGATTCAAGATACAAAATATGGTATTCAAAATGTTATTGCTTCCGGTGATTTCTTGGGTGGAATTACTCTGTTAAGCAGTGACGAACTGGCTGGATTAGATTTCGGAACCGGAAATAAAAGCGTGTTCAGTCTCGCCCATACCTTTGGCTTTAGCTTTGACCGCAATTTCCTGCCGGATGGTGATGCTTTAATTAGTCTTTTAGCTGAATGTGCTAATGATGGAATGGCGATGGCAATGCGCTTTGAACCGAATAAAGCTGTACCTGTTAGTGTTCCTGAACCCACAACAATCACCAGTTTAGCATTAGTTGGTTTAGCTTTAGCTGGAAGCAAAGTTAAGCGTGAAAACAAAGCATAGGTTTTGAGAACAAAAGTTGTTGAAATGTTGGGTCAAGAATCAAAATGAAACTCATAAGGGGTAGGGAGAATCTTCTTTCTACCCTCTTAATTTGTTAATTCTCGGAGGTAGGCTTTTACAAAAATCCCTTTCAGGAGTAGACTAAAAGACTTAGATTCATTTTACCCGTTCCCGGTTTCATGCAACTGATTGATTGGTTAATTGTTTTGCTATATCTCGTCGTCACAATGGCGATGGGGTTATATTTGTCTCGTCAAGGTTCCAAAAGTCTGGCTGATTTTTTCGTTTCAGGACGGTCGCTTCCCTGGTGGTTAGCGGGAATTAGTATGGCGGCGACGACTTTTTCCATTGATACGCCTCTTTATATTACTGGAGTTGTCGCTAACCGAGGGATTGCAGGAAACTGGGAATGGTGGACGTTTGGCATCTCTCATATTATCATGGTTTACGTTTTTGCCCGAATGTGGCGACGTTCAGAAGTTCTCACCGATGCGGAGTTAACCGAATTGCGTTATGGGGGCGAAATGGGGGCAATTTTACGCGGGGTAAAAGCGTTTATTTTTGCTATCCCGATGAATTGTATTGCCATTGGTTATGCGATGTTAGCGATGGTAAAAGTGGTAGAAGCGTTAAATATTTGGCAAGCGTTGGGAATTGAAGCGACTGAAACCAATCTGAAACTTTTGAGTGTGATTGGGGTGAGTATTTTTGTTTTATTTTATGCGGGTTTAGCTGGACTTTGGGGCGTTGTCACAACTGACTTTTTTCAGTTTTTTCTAGCGTTATTTGGGGCAATTATTGTAGCTTATTTTGCTTTGGATAGTGTGGGTGGAATTCGGGAATTAGTCGCCCAAGTTCCTTTGGTTTCTCCTGATAAAGATATTTTATCCTTACTTCCAGTTACTGTTGGGGGAGGGAATGGATGGATTAGCTTTAGTCAAACGGCGGGAATTTCTGCGAGTACCTTTTTTGCTTATATTTTTATTCAATGGTGGTCTTGGCGACGCAGTGATGGGGGGGGTGAATTTGTTCAACGGTTTGCGGCGGCAAAAACAGAAGCCGAAGCGGAAAAAGCCGCCTGGACGTTTAATATTATGCACTATGTGATTAGAACTTGGCCCTGGATTATTGTAGCGTTGGCTTCAATTGTTTTATATCCCAATTTAACCGATAGAGAGTTGGGTTATCCTCAGTTAATGCTGGATTTTCTCCCCCCAGGAATTTTAGGTTTAGTGGTGGCTTCCTTATTAGCCGCTTTTATGAGTACGGTTTCCACTTCGATTAATTGGGGGGCTTCTTTTATTACGAATGACCTATATTTGCGGTTTATTCAACCCGAAGCTTCTCAAAATCAATTGGTGTTAATTGGCAGATTGTCTTCGGTTTTAGTCACAGTTTTAGGGGCGGGAGCAGCATTTTTAGCAACAGATGTGGCAACGGTTTTTCGGTTAGTAATTGCGATTGGGACGGGTTCGGGATTAATTTTAATGTTACGTTGGTTTTGGTGGCGAATTAATGCCGCAGCCGAATTAACCGCTATTGTGGCGAGTTTTTTTGTGGGCATGGTCACAAGTTTAGTCCCCTTTTTAAAAATAGAAGATTTCGGGTTGCGGATTCTGTTTATTACTGCTGCTGTAACAACATTATGGGTAATTGTTTTATTCTTCACGCCACCCGAATCCCCAGAAACCCTAGAAACCTTTTATCGCCATGTCCGACCCGGTGGGCCAGGATGGAAACAGCAACGCCTGAAAACGGGTTTAACTCCGATTCAAGATTTGGGGTTGGATTTACAAAAAGCGATCGCAGCAATTGTATTATTATTAGGAGCCTTACTCAGTGTGGGCGGTTTTTTACTGCTACAAGAAACATTAGGTTGGGTGTGTCTGGTGTTAGCCGTTGGCGGGGGCGTAGCCTTGCGTCAGTTGAGTAAAAGCCGAGTATTACCCATGCCCAGGCCTGGACTCAATGACGAAGATCTCGAAGATTATCTGTAGAAATCTAGGCCCAAAATAGATTACAATTAGATTAGAATTTTCTAGCTGAACTTGAAGATGCTATGGCTATTTTTCGTCAATATATTGCCCCGTTAATTGTCGTTTTAATTTTTCTATTGGCTTTGGTTGCCGTTAGCGCCCGTATTTTTTTACCCGGTGATTTAGCGGCACCCGCCCCCATCGGAGAAATCAGCCCAACCGGAGAACAAGCCCAAGTTTTCTTGCATCCTATTCGTGTCTAATTGCTTCATTCCGGGTTATCGATTGCGTTTAGGTTCGGGTTTAGATCGGGCGTTGCTGTTAAAGTTTATGAACTGCACCTATCGAGAACTCTCTCCTAATGGCTGTTTTAGTCATTTAGCCGATACAATCGAGCAATATTTTAGCAACCAAACACCCCTGTGGTGGGTAGAAGTGGGCTGTCAAGAAGGTTCCCCAGAAAACAACACCCCTTTTTCCCCGTTGCAAAGCATTTCTCCCATTGCTTGTTTATGGATGGGGAATGCAGTAGATCAATTACAAGGTCAACGCATCGCTCATATTTTTCTCCTCTATGTTCATCCAGACCACCGACGTCGTAAAATCGGTTCAGCTTTGATCACTCATGCAGAAAACTGGGCCAAAAAACGGGGCAGCCAACAAATTAGCTTACAAGTTTTCTCCCATAATCAACCCGCCCTCAATCTTTACCAGAAACTCGGCTATCAAACTCAGTCCATTTCAATGTTGAAGTCTCTATCTGATTCTCAAACATGAAACAAATCTGCGATCGCCCGATCAGATGTTCCCCTGATGCTGTAAATTAATGATATGGAGCATGATGAGTTAAGTGTAATTCATAGCCCGGAAGCATGGGAAAGCCCCCTGGATCATATGGGAGAATCAGAAGTTCCTAAGCCCGATCCAGAGGAAATGTTGCCGTTGCTGGAATCTCCGGAACCCCAGCGCCGCATGATTGCAGCGAGGGCATTTTGTGAGATCCAAGATGAGCGGGCGGTTTTGCCGTTGATTCATTTATTAACAGAAGCCTGTCCCTTAATTCGAGTCAGTGCCGCTTATGCCCTCGGACGAAACCCTAGTCCAGAAGCCGTAGAACCATTAATTCAACAACTCGATCAAGACTGGAATGGTTATGTTCGTAAAGGGGTTGTTTGGGCGTTGGGAAATTGTCAGGATCATCGGGCTTTAATTCCGTTGTTGGATGCGTTAAAAACTGATATACCCGCCGTGCGGTTGTGGGCAGCCAGTTCTTTAGGTCAAATGGCAAAAGTGGGGTATGATGTGGTTGTGCGAGCCATTCCCCCAGTGATTGAAGGACTGATGCGGGATGAAGTGGCAGCAGTTCGGAGTAATTGTGCTTGGGCGTTAGGTCAGTTGTGTCGAGAAATGCCCTCTAATGTGGTCTATGCAGGGGCGATCGATGCGTTGATTGAAGCGTTAGAAGAAGATCAAGATATGGGCGTGCGAGAAGATGCAAAATCTTCGCTATTGCGAGTGGGTGATCCGCGTGGATTACAGATTATTGATGAGTTACAACGGGATGGTTTATTGTAAATTTTAACGAATATTTATGGACTTAAATACCATTACCATTTCTGCGGAAACCGACAGCCCTGAAGGTTTAATTGTGTTTCTGCATGGTTGGGGTGCAAATGCAGAAGATTTAGCCTCCTTAACGCCTTTACTGAGACTTCCTCAATATCAGTTTATCTTTCCCGATGCACCTTTTCCCCATCCACAAGTTCCTTTAGGACGGGCTTGGTATAGCCTAGAAACTCAAGAATACACTGGACTTGATGAAAGTCGCAAAACCTTGCAAGACTGGCTAACCTCTCTTGAAGCCACAACAGGTATTCCTCCAAGTCGGACAATTTTAGGAGGATTTTCTCAAGGGGGGGCGATGACGATGGATGTAGGACAAATGTTAGGCTTGGCGGGACTAATTGTGTTGAGTGGTTATCTGCATTTTTCACCGGAACCGACAGAAACTTCTTTACCTCCGATGTTAATCGTACATGGTCGTTTGGATCGAGTGGTTCCTTTGAGCGCTGCTTTAAAAGCTAGAGATCGTTTTCAGCAACTCGGAGCAGATATACAATATCACGAATTTGAGATGGCGCACGAAATTCGTCCGGAAGTTTTAACTTTAATACGAAGTTTTGTTGTGGAGGTGATGTCGAAATCCAGTTGAAACCTTACACTAGAAATAGGGAGTCTGATGTGAGATTTAACCCAAACAAAGGCTCAAAGCAAATGCGACTTATCGGAGGTGGCTACAGATGGAAACGTTGACTCGATCCTCACCCCAAATTTCTACACTGACTGTAGATGATGTGGCTGAATTAGCTGCACGTTTGGAAACCGATGACTACGGTAATCCATTTGAGGGTCTGAATGACTGGCATTTGCTACGAGCGATCGCATTTCAGCGCCCTGAGTTAGCTGAACCGTATCTCTATTTACTCGATATCGAGACTTATGACGAGGCGTAATCGTTTAAGATGAGCCACAATGGGATTTACAGGGGGTTAATAGCATGGGCTATACCCCTATTTTAATTGAAGATTGAAGATGAAACAAATTTTACCTTTTCCCTTTCAAAAACGGATTTTAATTGGGGTGAGTGGGGGAATTGCGGCTTATAAAATTTGTGAGGTGATCTCAACTTTAGCAAAAGCCGGGGCGGAAGTTCGAGCCATTTTAACCGACTCAGCGCAACAGTTTATTACCCCTTTAACTTTAGCAACCCTTTGTCGTCATCCAGTTTATACGGATGCTGATTTTTGGCAACCGACTCACGGACGTCCGCTACATATTCAGTTAGGAGAATGGGCGGAATTATTGGTGATTGCGCCTTTAACGGCGAATACTTTGGCGAAAATCTCTACCGGAATGGCGGATAATTTATTAACGAATACGCTGTTAGCATCGAGTTGTCCGGTGTTGTTGGTTCCGGCGATGAACCGTCAGATGTGGATCCAAAAAACGGTTCAACACAATTGGCAACAGATTCTCGGAGATCCGCGTTTTCACGGTATTGATCCGGTTTCTGGGGTGTTGGCTTGTGATCTTCCTTTCAAAGAAAGTGAGGGGTGGCAAATTGGATCCGGGCGCATGGCGGAACCCAAACAAATTCTCGCTCAGATTGAGTCGTTGTTGCATACGGGGGGAAAACGAGATTTAGTCGGAAAGCGGGTGTTAGTGAGTGCAGGAGGCACGCGAGAACACCTTGATCCGGTAAGGTTTATTGGCAACCCGTCAACGGGTAAAATGGGGCTGGCGGTTGCTCAAGCGGCGGTTCACAGAGGTGCTAAAGTCAGATTGGTACACGCCCCAATGAATCCGGAGTTGATTGCTGTGTTGCCAGATGAGGTGGAATTGGCGAGTGTGACCAGCGCTGAACAGATGTATCAGGAAATGTTAGACTGTTTCCCGCAAGCGGATATTACCGTGATGGTGGCGGCAGTGGGAGATGTTCAACCTGCGAAATATCATGAAGACAAGCTGGCTAAACAGGATTTACCTACAGTTCTCCCATTAAAGCAATGTACAGACATTTTAGCAGAATTGGGTAAAATAAAGCAACCCCCTCAATTTTTAGTGGGATTTGCAGCACAAACTGGGGATATTTTAACACCTGCATTACGCAAATTAGAAGCGAAGAATTTAGATGTTATTGTTGCCAATCCTGTAGATCAAATTAATGCAGGGTTTGGGAGTGATACGAATACAGCAACTTTAATTAATCGGGCCGGAAAACGGGTTAATATTGAGGGATGTAGCAAGTTAAAATTGGCGCATTTTTTATTTGATTTTATAGAGGAAACCCAAGTTTTAGATGGGGGTGGGTGACTGTAAAATGTTAGTGATTTCAAAAGTTCAGTCTGAGTTTTCACCCCCCAAGCTAGATTTTAGTTTTCGTCATTTCTAGAGGAATGTTTCACTTGAGAGTGATGACCATTTCCACTCGAATTTAACCGTTGATCTTGAGGACTCCAAAGCAGTCTTTGAGGCATTCCAATTGCAATTCCTTCTCGATCAAAAGCGAGTTTAATTCTTAAGCGAAACTCTCGTCCAACCGCCCATTGTTGAATCGGTTTAGTTTTAATCCAAACTTGAATTAAAATGCCATTATGGGTAATTCCATCTACCCCTAAAATTGAAGCAGGTTCTATCATTAAATCTTGCCAGTGTGGTTCACTTCGCATTTCTTCAGCCACTTGATGAATCACTTCTAAAGCGTGTTTAATGTCAGCGTCATAAGCTATCTCAATTCTAAAGTCAACCCGTGACCATTCTTTCGTGAGGTTTTGGACAATATCAATATTTCCATTAGGAATCGAAATTAAACGCCCTTCATCACCTCGCAAATGAGTCATGTAGAGATTCATTTTTTCCACAAAACCTGCAACACTCCCTACAACAATCACATCACCAACGGCAAATTGATCAGTTAAAAGAATCAAACAACCCCGAATAATATTTGTAATATGAGGCTGGAAGATATAAGTCACAATCAACGTAATCACACCCGCACTCGCTAATCCCTGGGCTGATAATCCTAACACTGATAAAGACAGAATTGTGGCTAACGCATAAGCAACAACTGTTGTCATTTGAGACAGTGCCGCAGAATAGGTTTTAACCCGCATGGTGTAGCGCTGAGGAGTGGATGAAGTTTCTTGTGCTTCTGTAGCCCAGCGACTCAGCAAAGAGTCAATAAAGAAATCAACAATTTTGTCTGCAATACTGAAGAAAATCCAAATTAAAGCAATCCAAATTGGACTGGTTGCAAGTAACCCCGCATAAATTCGTGTCGGAGCATAGAAGAACATCACGACTGCAATTGCAATTCCCCAAATAATCACTTGCATCCAAAGTGAAATATTTTCTAGCAACAGCATTAAGTTAATTTGCTGTTTAAGAATACTTTGTTGTTTGAGGGAATTTCGAGTAATATATCGCCAGAAATTTCCGACTCCGGAAGCGACTAAATCAAAGGGAATATCTGCTAAATCACTACTGGTTCTTTGGGGTTGAGGAGAATGTACAGAGCTTTCTTCGGTTTCAGAGATATCATTAAGATCTAGATTTTTAGCCGCATTAATCGCTTCTTCAGCTTCAGCTGCTTTAGCCACTAATTCCTCAGAAGTGGTATCCGGTTCAACGGCAACTGCTTTTTCTAAGTTTTCTAATTTTTGTTGAAGTTTACGACGTCTATATTTGAGGTATTTCTTTAGGAAGAATAAGAGAAAACTCAGGACAATAACCGCCGTTAAAGTCACAGCAAAAATCTGCACTAAGAAGAGTGGATTTTCTACAAAAATATCCTGTTCTTTCAAAGAATTACTAATTTGTTGTTGAATAGAATCTTGCCAAACCCGAGCTAAAACAAATGCTTGTATTCTACGGTCTGAGAGATCGGGGTTACTCTCAGAAATCACTTCACGCCACTGGTTAATTTGTTCTCGTTTGGCTGCATCATTCGGTAATAAGAAAGCTTGATTAGGAATAACATCCCATTCCTGTACACTCAAGAGTGTTTGTTTTAAAAATCCATCTTGAGCAGCTATAAAAATAACAGGAATATTATTTTCTAAGGCGACTTCCAGTTGAGGGGTTGCCGGGTGAAGATCTCCATTTTGACTTTCAAAAGGAGTAGTCAGAGTTTGACCAATTTGAGTTTCTCGACCTTGTTCAATGAGGACTTTGTGAGGTGAAGTCCTCTCTTTATTTAATAAGATTTCTTGATTATTTTGAGCCAACCTCGCACGACGCATTACTTCTTCTTGAACGAGGTTCAGTTGTCGTTGAATTTGTCTGGCTCTGAGATCCACAGGTAAACCTGTGGTTTGTTGTTCTGTTGCGCTAGCAGGGGGCGAAGCAATGGTGAGTATGGGTTGAAAATTTCCGGTCATCCAGACATTGCTACAAGACTGGAGATTCCCGCAATTGAAGGGTTGATTTAACGCATCGAAGATGGGAACCTCGTTATCCGTTGCGGTTTCTGTCGGCAGGAGGAAAAATGGCAGTTGTGCAGTAGCACTCGGTATTCCGGAGACAATTAAGATGAATGTTAGCAACGAAACCGATATAAACCGGATCAGATGAGGTTTTCGGTGAGAATGACTGCTAAATCTTTCTAAGATTCGGAGAATTTTGATCGGGATATTTGCTAGCTTAAGCATATTTACTTACCTTGCGCTCACACTCTTTCCATTTTAGACACAGAAGGAGAAACTGTGAAAGAAATGCTGCTAAGGTTAGACAAACGATAGAGTTTACCCAAAAACCGAAGAAAACGACTCTACCTCAAGATAGAAAACTGGAAAATTTGGATAATTATTCCTTAAAGTTGCATTTTGTTCAAAAAAAGGCTCTGTCTTTTAAAATTCAATAAACTTTAAGCATGAGACAGAGCCAGAGAAACAATCTTAATCCTAAATTAAACTGCGTTCAGGTTGATAAGAGGTAATAGCCTTCATGTATTGAGCGCGTTCATAGGCAGATTTATCTTCACAATAGAGTTGAGACATAGACCCTTGCATCTGTTTAACCGACTCATATTCATGCTCTTCCATCCAGTGTTTGATTTCCTCTTCCATCACTTGAATATAGGGAATTCCATGTCGTAATAACGCCGAACAAACATGAGTAACTTTTGCCCCCGCCATTAACAATTTGAGCGCATCTCGACCCCGTTGAACACCGCTTGTAGACGCTAAATCTGCGTTAATTCGACCATATAAAATCGCGATCCAACGCATCGGTAAACGTAAATCTTGAGCATGGCTTAAAATGGAACCGGGTTCGACTTCTAATTCTTCGGGGTTAATATCGGGTTGCAAGAAACGATTAAATAAAGCCAACCCATCGGCACCCGCTTCATCTAATTGTTTTGCCATATTTGCCATATTACTAAAAAACGGACTTAACTTGACAGTAACAGGAATTGTTACTTCCGCTTTCACTTCTCGCAAGGTATCAATATAATTCTGTTCAACCTGCGCGCCCGTCATGTCAAAATCAGTGGGAACGTAGTAAATATTCAGTTCAATCGCATCGGCTCCAGCCTCTTGAATTAGTTTAGCATATTCTACCCAACCGCCGGAAGAAAAGCCATTTAAACTGGCAATAATTGGAATTTGAACAGATTGTTTAGCTTGGCGAATATGGTCTAAATAAAGTTCAGGACCCACATGAAATTCATCGGGTTCGGGAAAGTAGGTTAAGGCTTCTGCAAAACTTTCGGTGCCATATTCTAAATGATGATGCAGTTCAAATTTTTCACGCAATAATTGTTCTTCAAACAGTGAATGCAACACCACCGCCCCCGCCCCCGCATCTTCGAGGCGTTTAATATTATCAAGGTCTTCAGATAGGGGTGCAGCCGCAGACGGAACTAACGGGGAACGTAAATCTAAGCCTAAGTAAGTGGTCGTTATATCCATTGTTTTGTTCTCCAAAAATCAGGAAATTGAGGCGTGTTTTTCAAAAGTAAATTTGGGGTCATTATCCCCCCTAGCCTGGGCTTTGAAAGGGGGGATAAAATGTCAAGGCAATTTATTCTGGGTTGTTTTCCTGAGCAGAATGACCGTTCGTTTCCAGTGAACGATTGGCCAAATATTGATACATTTCCCAACGAGTATTCACGTCTTTTTGAGCTTCTTGCATTAACCGTTTTGCATCAGCAGGTTTGCTCTTGGTTAACATCTTGAAGCGGTTTTCTTGATACATGGATGTTTCTACAGGTTTCTTCGGTGAACGGGAGTCAAGTTGCAAGGGGTTTTTGCCTTGTTCTGCCAATTCTGGATGATAACGATACAACAACCAACGACCACTTTCAACGATATCTTTTTGATGGTTCATTGCCGTTGTCATATTAATGCCATGAGCAATACAATGAGAATAGGCAATAATTAACGATGGCCCCTCATAGGCTTCGGCTTCTAAGAAGGCTTTTAAGGTGTGTTCATCTCGCGCCCCCATTGCCACACTCGCCACATAAACATTGCCGTAGGTCATGGCAATTAAACCTAAATCTTTTTTGGCTGCGGGTTTTCCTCCTGCGGCAAATTTCGCGACCGCAGCCCGAGGTGTGGCTTTAGAAGATTGACCGCCTGTATTAGAATAAACTTCGGTATCCATGACCAAAATATTCACATTTCGACCTGTGGCAATCACATGATCTAAACCACCATAACCAATATCATAAGCCCAACCATCTCCCCCGACAATCCAAACGGATTTTTTCACTAAATAATCGGCTACACTTAATAATTGTTGAGCATCGGGATCCTCAACACCTTGCAGAGATTGTTTCACTTGGGCGACGAGTTCCCGTTGTTCCCAAATATCGGCTTCTGATTTTTGCGGGTTATTGACAATTTTTGAGACTAAATTATCGCCAACTAAGCTGCCTAATTTTTGTAATAATTCGGTGGCAAAAGCGGCGTGTTTGTCAATGGAAAGCCGGAACCCTAAACCAAATTCGGCGTTATCTTCAAACAAACTATTTGACCAAGCAGGCCCCCGTCCTTCAGCGTTGGTGGTGTAGGGTGTAGTGGGTAAATTTCCGCCATAAATAGATGAACATCCTGTAGCATTAGCAATCACCATGCGATCGCCAAATAACTGGGTTGCTAACTTAATATAAGGCGTTTCTCCACAGCCTGCACAGGCGCCGGAAAACTCAAATAACGGTTCTTGCCATTGTTGCTGACGAATGCGATCAACGTGCAGTAAACGGCGATCTGGGTTAGGTAAACTGAGGAAGAAATCCCAGTTTTCTCGTTCTTTTTCCCGCAGGGGTTGTTGCGGTTCCATATTAATCGCTTTCCGGGATGCCATTGATTTATTTTTAGCCGGACAAATATCAACACAAATTCCGCATCCGGTACAATCTTCTGGGGCGACTTGAATGGTGAATTTTTGACCGGAATATTCTTTATCTTTGATATTGGTAAACTTAAAGGTTTCCGGCGCTTTTTCTAGGGCAGTTTCCTCATACACTTTCCCGCGAATTACCGCATGAGGACAAACCATAATACACTTCCCACATTGTACGCAAACATCGGGGTCCCAAACAGGGATTTCTTGACCCACATTGCGTTTTTCCCATTTTGCGGTTCCGGTGGGATAGGTGCCATCACAGGGTAATGCACTCACAGGTAAATCATCACCCGATCCGCCTAAAATTGCCCCTTCAACTTCCTGTACAAAAGTCGGTGCATTCACCGGAATTGGCGGTAAACGATGTAAACTGCTATTGGCTTCGCTGATATTAACTTCGTGTAAGTTCGCTAAGGTATTTTCTACGGCTTGAATATTCATGCGAACAATTTCTGCACCTTTTTTGCCGTAGGTTTTTTCAATGGTTTTCTTGATTTTGGCGATCGCTTCTTCTCGCGGTAACACACCCGCTAAAGCAAAGAAACAGGTTTGCATAATGGTATTAATGCGTCGTCCCATGCCACTTTCACGGGCAACGGTATCGGCATCAATCACATAAACTTTTAGCTGTTTTCGGATAATTTGTTCTTGCAATTCTAAGGGCAATTGACCCCAAACTTCATCCCGACTATAAGGACTATTCAACAGGAATGTTGAACCCGGGGCTGCACATTTAAGCAGATCCAGTTTTTCTACAAACGTCCATTGATGACAGCCTATAAAGTTAGCTTGGGAAATCAAATAGGTTGACCGAATGGGGTTCAAGCCAAAGCGCAAATGAGAAACGGTAACAGCCCCCGATTTTTTAGAGTCATAAACAAAATACCCTTGAGCATAGTTATCGGTTTCATCCCCAATAATTTTAATCGAGTTTTTGTTCGCCCCAACAGTACCATCAGAACCCAACCCATAAAACATCGCCCGGACAACGCTATCGGGTTCGATGGAATATTCCGGATCAAAAGGCAGAGAGGTTAAACTTAAATCATCATTAATTCCAATGGTAAAATGATTTTTCAGCTTGTCTTGCGAGAGGTGATCAAATATCCCTTTAATCATTGCAGGTGTAAACTCTTTAGACGATAACCCATAGCGTCCGCCAATCAGTTTCGGAAGTTGTCCTTCCCAAGCTTCCATGAAAGCCGTCACAACATCTAAATAAAGCGGTTCTCCACCTGCGCCGGGTTCTTTTGTTCGGTCTAAAACGGCAATGGTTTTAACGGTTTTTGGGATGGCTTCAACGAAATGTTGGTTATCCCAAGGACGATATAACCGTACTTTTAACACCCCGACTTTTTCGCCTTGGGCTGTTAGAAAGTCAACGGTTTCGTGAACGGTTTCGCAACCGGAACCCATTAGAATAATGATTCGTTCAGCATCCGGATCGCCGTGATATTCAAACAGTTTATAATAGCGTCCGGTGAGTTCTCCCACTTTGTCCATCGCATTTTGAACCATTGCCGGACAAGCGGTGTAGAAAGAATTCACCGTTTCTCGCGCTTGGAAGTAAACGTCGGGGTTTTGGGCGGTCCCGCGTAAAACTGGGGCATCGGGAGTTAAAGCGCGGGCGCGATGTTCATAAACGTATTTGTCATCAATAATAGCCCGTAATACCGACTCATCTAAGGTTTCAATTTTTTGGACTTCGTGGGAGGTGCGAAAGCCATCAAAGAAATGGATAAAGGGAATGCGAGACTCTAGGGTAGCGGCTTGAGAAATTAACGCAAAGTCATGGGCTTCTTGGACGGAAGCGGAACATAACATCGCAAACCCCGTTGCCCGGGCGGCCATCACATCACTATGATCGCCAAAAATGGAGAGTCCCTGGGCGGCCAAACTACGCGCTGCAACGTGGATAACGCAGCTTGTGAGTTCTCCGGCAATTTTATACATATTTGGGATCATTAATAATAATCCCTGAGAGGCGGTAAAAGTTGTAGTGAGGGAACCCGCTTGTAATGCCCCATGAACCGCACCTGCTGCCCCGCCTTCGCTTTGCATTTCTACAACAGAGGGAATGCTTCCCCAGAGGTTGGGTTGTTCTTCTGACATCCAAGCATCGGCCCATTCTCCCATCGGTGAGGAAGGGGTGATCGGGTAAATAGCGATCACTTCGCTGAGGCGGTAGGCAACACGGGCGACGGCTTCGTTTCCATCGAGGGTTGTATAGGTTTTTGTGTTCATTGAAATTTCCTCTAAATGTTGCGGTTATCGGCAGATTAATGACAGATGAAAATAACAACTCAGTTTGATGCGACTATACTCATCCATAAGCTTGAGTATAGGGGGTAACGACTTTTCGTGTCTGTTATTAAACGTGCAAAAATTTCCATAAAATTTTACGGGTCACAGCAATCATTGCTGTGTTGTGTTGAGTTCTTCAACAAAAAAGTAAACGGTCGTGAATTCTTTAATAAAGGGTTAAGAATTTAGCGTTTGATTTTGTGTTAGAGTTCACGCCGTTGATTTTGGATTGGCGTTTCTGGCCTGTTTTTGCTCTCCTATCCCGGCTGTAACGCCTGAGTGTGAGACCTCTCCCCATTTTCTTTTTTTTAGATGATTGGTGAGAGGAGTTGAAATCTTAACGGGGATGACCTCCTACAGTCTCCTCTCTTTGATCTTCTAATAGATTCTCTGAAAAGAGATCGACTCTTAATGTTTTTTAACGCTTTGTGATTTTCTGTTGCTGTTTTTGAGGAGAGAAATAGCATCTGGGTTGAAATTCGAGGAATTTTTCGGAATAGTTCTCAATAAACCCTGAAAAGAGATTTTAAATAAACTGCAATTCTACCATCAATCTTAATCCATTCAAAGTTTGATGCGAATTGAGCAGCAATTCTTAACAGAGTTTATCCCAAAATTTTAAAAATAAATTTAACAATTGCAGACAAATCATTCCGATATACTTACAATTAGAAATTGAACCTGAACTCGAGGTTAGTTAACAAATTTACATAAACAACGCTCTTGTTGTTTTGAACAAGTTTCTATCGGCTTATTAATTGTGAAAGTCCCTTCAACGGTGTTGTTAAAGAAACAATGGCATTCGACACCGAAAAGTCACTAAAATTGTCACCATAAAGAACTATGCAATCAACAACGGCCCCTAAAACGGGGCAAACCCCAGATCCCTCCGGCCATCCGAGTGGCGATAAGCGGTTTAAGGTGTTAGATGTCACCATGAAACGCAGCCAATATCGTCAAGATGCCCTAATTGAAGTCCTACACAAAGCCCAAGAAGCGTTTGGGTATCTCGAAGATGATGTGTTAATGTACATCGCCCGTAACCTCAAACTGCCTTTGAGTAAAGTCTACGGCGTTGCCACCTTTTACCATCTGTTTTCCCTCAAACCCGCAGGACGTCATAACTGTGTCATCTGTATGGGAACCGCTTGTTATGTCAAAGGCGGTGACAAAGTATTAGCCGCCCTCGAAGAACATACCGGAGTTCATTCGGGAGAAACCACCCCAGACGGTTTAGTTTCCCTGGTAACAGCCCGTTGTGTCGGCGCCTGTGGGATTGCCCCCGTCGTCGTCTACGATGGCAAAATGGCACCTCAACAAACCGCAGAATCTTCTGTCGAAAAAATTAAACAATGGCAAGAAGAATAGGTTACAGGGGACAGGTTACAGGCAATAGACAATAGGCAATAGGCAAAAGACAAGATTGGTCACTGGTAACTGGTTACTGATAACTGTCTTCACTGGTCACTGATAACTGTCTTCACTGTTCACTGTAAAGAGGAGAACACTATGGAATTAAATGAATTACTAGAATTGGCTGAAAAAGAACGTCAATCTTTAAAAAGTATTCGCGTTCATTGTTGTACATCAACTGGATGTCAAGCGGCGAATTCTTTAGCCGTGAAAAAAGAAATGGAACAGGCGGTTAAAAAAGCTGGACTCCAAGACAAAGTAGAGGTGGTTGGTGTTGGTTGTATGGGGTTTTGTGGCAAAGGCCCAATTGTCGAAGTTGAACCCGAGGGACTCCAATATGAAATCGTTAAACCGGAAGTTGCCGCTTCAATTATTGAAGGATTAAATGGAGGAGAAGTTAAAGCGACTCCCGGCGACCCTAAACATCCATTTTTCAGCCGTCAACTGTTAGTAGTTCGAGATAATAGCGGTAAAATTGACCCCGAAAAAATAGGCGAATATTTAGCAGTGGGGGGTTATCAAGCCCTGCATCATGCCATTTATGAAATGACCCCGGAAGAAGTGGTTGCAGAAATCACAAAATCCGGTTTGAGAGGACGAGGCGGCGCCGGTTATCCAACGGGTTTAAAATGGGCAACGGTTGCCAAAATGCCTCCCGGACAAAAGTATGTTATTTGTAACGCCGACGAAGGTGATCCGGGCGCTTTTATGGATCGCAGTGTGTTAGAAAGTGATCCGCACCGAATCCTAGAAGGAATGGCAATCGCAGGCTATGCAGTTGGCGCCAATCAAGGCTATATTTATGTTCGGGCAGAATATCCCCTGGCTATTTCTCGTCTACAAAAAGCCATCCAACAAGCCAAACGACAAGGCATTTTAGGAACTCAAATTTTTGGATCATCTATTGATTTTACCGTCGATATCCGGGTTGGTGCGGGTGCGTTTGTTTGCGGGGAAGAAACCGCTTTAATTGCATCAATTGATGGAAATCGTGGCGTTCCCCGTCCTCGTCCGCCCTATCCGGCTGTGTCGGGTTTGTGGGGAGAACCGACGTTAATTAACAACGTTGAAACCTTTGGAAATATTGCCCCGATTATCCGCAAAGGCGCAGATTGGTTTGCCAGTATCGGCACAGAAAAAAGCAAAGGTACCAAAATATTCTCTCTAACGGGTAAAATAAGAAATACGGGATTAATTGAAGTTCCGATGGGAATTAGCCTCCGAGAAATTGTAGAGGAAATGGGCGGAGGGGTTCCCGATGGAGAAGTCAAAGCCGTACAAACAGGAGGGCCGTCAGGCGGTTGTATTCCGGTTCATTTGTTGGATACGCCCGTTGATTATGAATCCTTAACGAAGTTAGGTTCGATGATGGGTTCAGGCGGGATGGTGGTGATGGATGAAGGGACTAGCATGGTACAAGTGGCACAATTTTACATGGATTTTTGCCGGGAAGAAAGTTGTGGAAAATGTATTCCCTGCCGCGCCGGAACCGTGCAAATGTATCAGCTTTTAACCAAACTGATCAAAAAACAGGCGACTGCTGCCGATTTGGAAAAACTCAAAGAATTGTGTGGCATGGTGAAAGCTACCAGTTTATGTGGACTCGGACAAACGGCACCCAATCCGATTGTTAGTACCTTACATTATTTTGAACAGGAATATACCGAATTGTTGGTCTCTCAAGAGGTTTCCAATCATAAGGTTTTGGTATAGTTAATCCTTTGTTGTTTCCAGAAAAGGAATGAACCATGTTTTGCGAACAATGTGAACAAACTGCAAGCGGAAATGGTTGTCATCAATGGGGGGCTTGTGGAAAAAGTCCCGAAGTGAATGCCGTTCAAGATTTACTGGTGTATTGCTTGCAGGGAATTGCCCCAGTTGCGTTAAAAGCTAAGGAATTAGGCATCTCAACTCACGAGATTGATGTGTTTACCTGTGAGTCGTTGTTTTCTACAATGACCAACGTTAACTTCAATAAAAAACGCTTTGGAGATGCTATTCAACAAGCCATTCAATTACGGGAAAATTTAAAAGCTGAAGTTGCAAAACATGAAGCTTCTGTTGAATGGTCGGAGGTCAGTTGCTATCAACCTGATTTTACTGAAAGTTTGGCATTACAAGGTCAAGATATTGCCCTGAAATTTATCACCCAGTCCAAAACAGACGTTGATATTTTCTCGCTGAAACTCACAGTTCTTTACGGGGTAAAAGGGTTAGCATCCTATAGTTTCCACGCCCAAGAATTGGGTCAGGAAGATGACCGCATTTACCAATTTTGCTATGAAGCGTTAGCCGCTTTAGACAAAACTAACTTAACCTTAGAAGATTGGGTGAATTTGGCGTTAAAAGTCGGGGAAATCAACTATTTAGCAATGGAATTGTTGGATGCGGGTCATACTCAAACCTATGGTCATCCCACGCCAACCGTTGTCCCGTTAAACCCGAAATTGGGGAAAGCAATATTAGTATCAGGACATGATATTAAACAACTTGCCGCCCTTCTCAAACAAACTGAAAATACCGGGATTAATGTTTACACACACGGGGAATTATTACCCGCCCACGGTTATCCGCTTTTAAAGCAAAAATACCCTCATTTGTACGGGCATTATGGCACGGCTTGGCAGAATCAAACCAAAGATTTTGCGAAGTTTCCCGGGGCGATTATTATCACAACCAACTGTTTAATGCCCACCCAAGAAACCTACGAAAATAAACTGTTTACCATAGGGCCTGTAGGTTATCCGGGAATTAACTATTTACCCCACACAGAAGACAACACCCCAGACTATACCCCCGCCATTCAAAAAGCCTTGGAATTACCGGGATTTACAGAAGAAAAAGAACCCCGTCAAGTAACCGTCGGTTTTGCCCGTAATAGTGTGTTAAATGTGGCGGATCAGGTTATTTCGGCTGTAAAAGAAGGCAAAATTCGTCATTTCTTCCTGGTTGGCGGTTGTGATGGCGCGAAACCGGATCGCAACTATTACACCGAATTTGTGGAAAAAGTTCCCAAAGATTGCATTGTTTTAACCTTAGCTTGTGGTAAATTCCGCTTCTTTGATAAACAGTTAGGAGAGATCGGAAATCTACCCCGGTTGATGGATGTGGGGCAGTGTAATGATGCCTATTCTGCCATTCAAATTGCGTTAGGACTCGCCCAAGCATTTGAAATGGATGTGAATGAATTGCCGCTATCAATGATACTATCTTGGTATGAACAAAAAGCGGTTGCGGTGTTGTTAACGTTGTTGTATTTGGGAATAAAAGATATTCGCTTAGGCCCAACTTTACCCGCGTTTCTTTCTGCCAATGTGTTGAGTTTGTTATCGGAGAAATACAACCTTCAACCGATTACTACACCCGATGAAGATTTAGCCGCTTGTTTGGGTTAGGAATTGACATTTGTTAATTACTCCTCTTGCCCCCCTCCGCCCCCCGGCCCCAATAATGGGAGTATCTGGGGCTGGGGGATTTAGGGGGCAAGGGATTTAAGGGGCAAAGGAGACAGGTCAAAAAAACACCCATCCGACTCAAAGAGGAGAACACATTTATGTCTGTAAAAACCCTAAAAATTAACGACATTGACGTCGCTATCGAAGAAGGTTCAACCATCTTAGAAGCCGCCAAAGAAGCGGGAGTTCATATTCCAGTCCTCTGTCATTTAGAGGGAGTATCTGATGTGGGATCTTGTCGGTTATGTTTAGTAGAAATCAAAGGAATTAACCGATTACTTCCCGCTTGTGTCACCGAAGTTGCAGAAGGAATGGAAGTCACAACCCATACTTCCCAACTGCAAGACTATCGTAAAATGACCGTCGAATTGTTATTCTCAGAAGGGAATCATTTCTGTGCTGTTTGTGTCTCTAATGGCAACTGTCAACTGCAAGATGTTGCCATAGAAGTGGGGATGGATCATACCCGTTTTCCCTATACTTTTCCTAAGCGAGAAGTTGATATTTCTCATCCCCAATTTGGCATCGATCATAACCGTTGTATTCTCTGTAGTCGATGTGTTCGAGTTTGTGATGAAATTGAAGGCGCCCATGTTTGGGATATTGCGGGACGAGGTGGAGACGCCAAAGTGATCACAGGACTCAATCAACCCTGGGGTGAAGTGAGTGCTTGTACCTCTTGTGGAAAATGTGTTGATGCTTGTCCAACGGGTTCAATATTCCGTAAAGGATCAACAGCATCAGAAATGATTCATGATCATTCTAAGCTTGAATTTTTAGTAACTGCGCGGGAGAAAAAAGAATGGCTAAGATAAGATTTGCCACCATTTGGTTAGCGGGTTGTTCCGGTTGTCATATGTCCTTTTTAGACTTAGATGAATGGCTGATTGACTTAGCAGAAAAAGTCGATGTTGTCTTCAGTCCCGTGGGCAGTGACATTAAAGAATTCCCCGAAAATGTTGATGTGTGTTTAGTGGAAGGGGCCGTTGCGAATGAAGAAAATTTTGAATTGTTAAAAAAAGCTAGAGAACGGTCAAAATTGTTGATTTCTTTCGGAGACTGTGCAGTAACAGCAAACGTTCCCGCTATGCGAAATATGTTAGGGGGTTCCGAACCTGTTTTAAAACGTTGTTACTTAGAATTAGGTGATGTCACGCCGCAAATTCCGAAAGACCCCGGTATCGTCCCGGAACTGCTTGATCGGGTGCGCCCCATCCATGAAGTCGTGGATGTCGATTTGTTTTTACCGGGTTGTCCGCCACCCGCCGATCGGATTAAAGCCGCGATCGCACCCTTATTAGAAGGGGAAAAACCCGAAATGACCGGGCGAGAAATGATCAAATTCGGATAAAAAAAGGATAAGTTTTTATGTCTAAAACCGTTGTCATTGACCCCGTGACACGCATAGAGGGTCATGCTAAAATTTCAGTCTATTTAGATGATGCAGGTGAAGTCGAAAATGCCCGGTTTCACGTTGTAGAATTTCGCGGCTTTGAAAAATTCTGCGAAGGTCGCCCGATGTTTGAAATGGCAGGAATTACCGCTAGAATTTGTGGAATTTGTCCCGTTAGTCATTTATTGGCTTCTGCTAAAACAGGCGATAAAATATTAGCGGTTCAAGTTCCTCCTGCAGGTGAAAAACTGCGACGCATGATGAATTTAGCCCAGTTAACTCAATCCCATGCGCTATCGTTTTTCCACCTCAGTAGCCCCGATTTTCTGATCGGTTGGGATAGCGATCCAGCAAAAAGAAATATATTCGGATTAATTGCCTCTGACCCTGATTTAGCCCGCAGTGGAATTCGTTTGCGTCAGTTTGGTCAAACGATTATTGAAATATTAGGCGCGAAGAAAATTCATGCGGCTTGGGCGGTACCTGGAGGGGTGCGATCGCCCTTATCAGAAGAAGGTCGAACTTGGATAAAAGAACGGCTTCCTGAGTCAAAAACTACCGCAGAAAACGCCCTGGTTTTGTTTAAAGACTTGCTGGATTCTCACTTTACCGATGAGGTAGATGCTTTTGGAAAATTCCCCTCATTATTTATGAGTTTAGTTGCAGAAAATGGCAACTGGGAACATTATGGCGGTCATCTGCGATTTATTGATAGTGATGGTAATATTGTTGCCGATCATTTGAGTGAAGATCATTATCAAGAATTCTTGGGAGAAGCGGTTGAAAATTGGTCTTATCTCAAATTTCCCTATTACAAACCATTAGGATATCCGAATGGAATTTATCGGGTTGGGCCGTTAGCCCGGTTGAATGTTTGCGATCGCATTGGTACCCCAGAAGCTGATCGAGAATTACGAGAATTCCGCGATCGCGCAGGCGGACGAATTGCCACTTCTTCTTTCTTTTATCACTATGCAAGACTCATAGAAATCCTCGCTTGTTTAGAAGAAATCGAACATTTAGTAAACGATCCAGATGTTGTTTCTTCACGGGTTCGGGCGACTGCTGGGATTAATAATTTAGAAGGAATTGGCGTCAGTGAAGCCCCACGCGGCACATTATTTCATCACTACAATGTCGATGAAAATGGCTTAATTCAAAAGGTGAATTTAATTATTGCCACCGGACAAAATAACCTCGCCATGAATAAAACGGTCACTCAAATTGCTAAACATTATATTCATGGAAATGAAATTCCTGAAGGCTTATTAAACCGCGTAGAAGCGGGTATTCGCGCCTATGATCCTTGTTTAAGTTGTTCAACTCATGCCGTCGGTCAAATGCCTTTACAGGTGCAATTAATTCGCCCTGATGGTACAATTGTTAACGAGGTTTTCCGCAATTAATTCTAACTGCAATGTAAAGAAATCGTAGAGACGTAGTATACTACGTCTTTACGCCCAATTTCATATTAGTTCACCTTCTAGCTTGCTTTCCCGAACATACAAAAAGAGGGGAAGGGCAAAGGAATAAGCAATTAAAAAACCAATCAAAATATAAATAAACCCAAACTTCATGTTTAAACGTTTAGACTCAAAATACATCCAAGTTGACCCAACAACAGTCGCAATAAATAGATCTAAACTAATCGATTGCGTCGCTAAATTTCCCGAAGAAGCCGCCACAAATTCCGCTAAACTTCCCGATAGAAAAAACTGCACATTGTAATACCAGGGAAAAATTAAACCCGCAATAGCGAGGAGAAGATAAATTATTTTTTTGATGTTCATACCTTTGACTCGTTTTCTATTGATTATACTCATTTATAACACTGAAGGGGATTATCGAGATTAACTTCTCCCCCTAACCCTTTCCTACGAGGCGAGGGAAAAGGTGTCCCTAATGGGACTATTATTTAATGGCGAGGGAAGTTGAAAGAAGTCGTATAAAATAAATACAGATGGAGTCTAAAATCGTGAGGAAATAATTCTATGGAAACCCTTAATCAAACCTTAGACAAATGGCGCGATCTCCTGGAGAAAATTCTGCAATATTATGCCGATATTCCTTATCGTTATGGCGATGTAACTACATCTATTATTGTGAGTCGCGATCGCAATCATTTTTTGCTATTCCATGAAGGTTGGGAAAATAATCGACGAGTTCACGGCTGTATCGTTCATGCAGAAATTCGCAATGATAAAATCTGGATTCATTACGATGGAATTGAAGACGGAATTACAGATGAACTCGTTGCGGCTGGAGTCCCCAAAGATCATATTGTTCTTGCTTTTCATCCTCCCGAAGTCCGACAATATACGGGATATGCGATCGCCTAGTTTTTGTTATTGACCTCTCCCCCAACCCCTCTCCTATTAAGAGTTTTTCCGAATTCGTCGAACCCAACCTTTCTAAGTAATTAGTAGCTTATAGGTTGGTTTTTACTGGAAACTTAACCTATAAAATTTGTTTCATGTAGTTCTCTAAACTTTCATAAATATTTTGTCTTACTCATCTGTTGAAGTACAATCATCAATCTTAATGTTTTCTTTTAATTTTGATTAATATCGATATTCTTGATAAACCCACCAGTTGAGTTGGCAAAATTGTTCGATATGGTATAATGGAGACGCTAGGTTGAAAAGAAAGCAAGTGTATACTAGGGATGCAACTGGGTTGGTATTAGGTTATGGGAAAAGTAAATTTAGATGCTCTAATTCCACGCGAAGATTTTGAGATTCAAGAAAACAATATTCCAGGAAAGAAAAAAGAATCAATTTCTATAGAAGATATTAAACCCGATTCATTTTTTTTCTTAAATCTTAGAAAACCTGATTTTCAGAGAGAAACAAATGAATGGGATAGTCGTAAGATTTGTGAATTGATTAAGAGTTTTGTTGAAGGAGATTTAATCCCGGCAATAATATTATGGCGTAGTACGGGAGGTTACTTATTTATTATTGATGGTAGCCATAGATTAAGTGCTTTATATGCTTGGGTAAATGATGACTATGGAGATGGAGAAAAATCAAAACTTTTCTATGATGGAGTAATTCCTGATGAACAAATAAAGATTGCTGAAGAAACCCGCAAATTAGTAAACAAAACAGTTGGTTCATATAGTGACTTTGAGTTAGCTCGCACACGTCCTGACAAAGTGAAACCAGAAATTGTTAACTACTTAAAAAACTTAGGAGTGTTAGCAATTCAACTTCAATGGGTTGAAGGTGATGCTAGCAAAGCAGAAGAGTCTTTTTTCAAAATTAATCAACAAGCGGCTCCCATTGATAAGACAGAACTAAAACTTCTCAAAGCCAGGAAAAAACCCAATAGTATTGCAGCTAGAGCAATTATCAGAAGTGGTAAAGGTCACAAGTATTGGTCATCATTTGAAAATGAAATACAGCAAGAGATACAAACAATAGCCGAAGAAATTCACAAGATACTTTTTGAACCAAAATTACAAACTCCGATAAAAACTTCAGATGTACCAGTATGTGGAAAAGTGTATTCTGCACAAACCCTAACAATGATTTTAGATTTTGTTAATATTGTTAATCAAATAGACTTTAACAATAAAGGACTTGATGATGATACAACAGGTGAAGCAACATTGAAGTTTTTGAAAAAAGTGAGAAAGATTGCTTATCGATTAAATAGTAATCATCCTTCGTCTTTGGGACTACATCCAATTATATACTTTTATTCTAATGATGGACGATATAGAACAGTATCTTTTTTTGCTGTTGTTGATTTAGTGATGAGACTAGAGCAAAATAAAAAAATTAACGATTTCATTAAAGTTCGAGAAAGTTTCGAGAAATTTCTCATTGAATATGATTTTTTAACCAAGCAAATCTATGAAAAACATAGAGATAATCAGAAAAGTTATAAAAATTTATCAATGCTTTTTGATGAAATCATTAACTGCTTAAATAATAACAAAGATATCAGACAAACTATCGAGTTTGTTGTCTTGAATAAGAAAGATTTTCAATATTTAAATATTCATCAGAACACCAATCAACAAGTTGCTTCTTCTGCAAAAGACTTCAATACAAACAAAAAAAGTGCAATTTATATTAATGAAGTCTTACCGGGAATTCCTCAATGTAAGATATGCAATGGATTCATCCATAGAAATTCAATTTCAATAGATCATAAACAGCGAAAGCAGGATGGTGGATTAGGAAGTTTAGATAATGGACAAATTACCCATCCATACTGTAACACTACATATAAAAATTAATGAATTTGTATAAAAAATTAGTGAATAAATTTTATTTCACTATTTTTTGTACTTAATCCAAATATAGATTCATAAATATCTGACTCATTGATTTTTGATGAGGGGGTCAATTTGCTCATCGAGAATACGATTTTGCTCAATATACCGATTAATTTCGGCTTGATGATCGCAATAGTAACTCAACGCATCAAAAACTTGTGCGAGGGTTAAATGGGGTAAACCTTGGGGAATTTCCTCGACAGCAACCCCCAAACGCCACGTTTCTACAATTGCACGAACTGGGGTGCGTGTTCCCTTGATAATCGGTTCACCACTGAGAATTTCTGGATCGGTTACAATGTAATAATGTTCGGTAGCCTGCATTATTTTTTCTGTCTTTCCCGTACAAACATAACCCATTATCAAACTAAAATTGGCGATCGCATTGAAAATTATCCATTTTCTACCATCCAAACCAATATCCCCAAAATTACCTCGGTGGGTGGAAGCGGATAATCCCTCAAATCAATCGTTACTGTTTGTTCTTCTAGCTTCAGAAAACGCCAAGCGGTACCGCTAGTAACGCTTCCGTAAATTGTTGCAATGGGTTGATTATTTTCTGCGTTGAATTTTTGGGTTGCAACCATCTCCGCAATACACTGTCCAATCGCGATCACCCCTTTAGCGAAAACTTCCTCACCGTTTTAACAACCTTTGGGGGTGTGATCGCGCTTATTTCGGATCAAACCTGTGAGGATATTCAATGTTTTTCTCCCAACGATACCAACCTCATCGAAAATATTCTCAAGTGGTTTAAATGAACAATTTTAGAAGCTTGATAAAATTATAACTAATTTTTAGATGCTTATAAACTAGATAAAAGTTTGGCTAAAATTAGATTATGTACTGTAATATTTTTAGATAAATATAATGAATTTAAACCTAAATATGAATCAAAAAACCGTCTTAGTGTTGGGATATGGTAATCCCATTAGGAGTGATGATGGAATTGGACAAGTTGTAGCAACAGAAGTCGAAAACTGGAATATTCCCAATGTGAAATGTTTAGCACTCCATCAGTTACTTCCTGAAGTTGCAGAAAGTTTATCTCTAGTCAATCTTGCTATTTTTGTGGATGCGTCGATAACAGGAGAAACGGTAGAACTTTTACCTCTAAAACCTTTAGAAACAACTGAATTAAACTGGGGACATCATCTCAATCCTCAATCTTTATTAACTTTAGCAAAAACCCTTTATCACAAAACGCCTGAAGCTTGGTTAATATCGGTTCCGGGTGTTGATTTTGAATTAGGTGAAAATCTCTCAAAACCAGCAAAACAAGGTGTAATAATGGCGTTAGAAAAAATCAAACAGTTAATCACTTAAATATTGTCTTTTATCCACTGTCTAAACTCCCGCACAGCTTGACTTCTTCCTTGAGTTAACGCTTTCTGCACAACTGTATTAATCAACTCAATGATTGGAATACCCGGAAAATTAGGGCTGGTTTCAGACTTGACATATTCACCGAATTGAAGTAAGTTAATTTCTAATCCTTTTTGACTGTAACGCCAAAGTTCAGGAACCCCTAACAGACGATAATTATCAAACTTAGTTCGAGAGGTAATATCAATTTCAATCGCGAGATCAGGAGGCGGATCAACGGTTAAATCAATTCTATTTTTACCAATCACTGCTTGATAGTTTTCAATATAAAAACAGGTATCTGCTTCTATGGCTTGAGTCATTTTTTCACTTTTAAAGGTGGTTGAACCCAAAGCCTCAAAATCAATATCAAGTGCATCTAATAACATTTTAACCAAATCACCAATAATTTCTTTGTCTTTTTCATGTTCCAATGAAGGTGTGATCATTTCTAACACTCCATCACTATAAGACAACCGAGAAGCGCGGCTTTCTCCGAGTTCCTCTAAAATTTGTTCAAATTCTTGCCAAGAAATATCTTTCAGCAAAACTTGATGACCCGGAGGAACGACAATTTGTTCTAGGTTAATTTTCATCATTCTTCATCCTCATTTTCAGGTTCAGATAATTCTATATCAGTCGGTTTATGACTTAATAAATAAGACTGACCCGGATGGACTAAAAAATGTCCTCGTACCGCAGCCCGTCCCAATAACATCCGAAACCCCATCACATCTCGGTTGGTTAAAGTCAGTTCAATCGGCCATCGTTGTTTTTGAAGTTCAACGGTTGTTAAAATCGCAATTCTTTTTTCAGCGTGACCCCCAGAGTTACGAACTTCGCGTTCATCTAAAATTTCCGCTTCTGCGGTGATGGTTTTCGATGTACTGCGTTGGAAAGGGTGCATTTGAAAGCGAACCCAGTGTTTTTCATTCCTCCAAAACGTCTCAACATGAAACGCATGAATGGCGGAAGATCGGGCGCCTGTATCTATTTTGGCTTTGATGGCGGTGACTCCGAGATCAGGAAGGGAAATCCATTCTCGCCAACCAATGATTGATAATTGTTTTTGTTTTGACAATTTCAACTTTATTTAAACTTTTTCCTCTTAGATTTTATCTTAAACGGTATCTTAAGTCACCCGATTGCAATCTTTTTTGAATCAAAATACCATTCAGTTCATTTAAAACAACCCGTTTTGAGAAATAGGGTTTAAGATCTATCAAGAACAATGAGGGTTGACTGACACTTGAGTTGATCAGAGTCCGGGGTTCAGCCCAGCATCCTAAGTGAAATGTAGTGAGAAAACATGAAGAAAGTCTTTAAAAATTATAGTTGGCTGACCGTAAGTATTTTATCTTTTATTTTAAATAGCTTCCCGGTACAAGCGGCTGAACGAGTTTATATTGACTATGGTTCTATGGAAACTTCGATTTCAGTTTCCGCTTTAGAACGTTATGCAAAAGATAATAAAATAGAACCTGAACTTTCTCCTTTTCTGAATCTGTTAAGTTTAGAAGAAAAACAGCAACTCCATCAACTGTTACAAATGCAGTTAGCTTTTGATCCGCAACAACTTCAGCAAGTTTTTCAAGCGAAAATGGGGGAACTATTCTTTGCGACGATTGGCGAAATTATTCAAGTTAGAGAGAGTCAAAATGGAGCGATAGCCCTGCAAGAAGCAGTCCTCAAAGCTGCCCAGGATGAACAAGGTTTAACCCTGGTGAATGTACTGCGTCACTTTCCGGGAGATCTGGAAATAAATTTAGTGAAAATTTTAGAATTATCGGAAAAATTTGAGCGATTAAAAGAAGAAACTGGATCGTTTGTTCAAACCTTAGAACAAATGACATTGAGTGAAGCAAAACAAGAAGCTGAAACGGATTTTCATCAATTACCCGATATTCGCCAACGAGGGAAACATCAAATTTTTAAACAAACCTTAACTCTAAAAGATCCTAATCGCGATCGCCAATTTATCACGAATCTTTATTTTCCCAAAGACTTACCATCTGAACCCAAATCAACCCCTGTGATTGTCATTTCTCCCGGTTTAGGTGCTACTTCCCCCACCTGGGAACATCTGGTTAAACATCTAGTCTCCTATGGATATGTCGTCGCAACAGTGCATCATCCAGGTAGTAACTTTAGCCATTTACAAGCCTTTTTTGAAGGACGAAAACCAGAAGCTTTTGATTTTCAAGAATTCATTAATCGCCCTCTCGATATTACCCAAGTTTTGAACAAACTTGAAACCCTGAATGATGATCAATTTCAAGGCAAACTCAACTTAAAAAAAGTGGGGATAGCGGGTCAATCTTTTGGGGCTTATACCGCCCTGGCTTTAGTGGGAGCAAAGATTAACTTTGACCAACTCAAACAAGATTGTCGTTCTCCGATTAAGTTATTAAATCTTTCCCATATTTTACAATGTCAAGCCCTGACACTTCCCCAAGAAAACTATACCTTAAAAGATGATCGGATTGTGGCTGCTTTTTTAGTTGATCCGGTTAGTAGTAGTATTTTTGGTCAAGCCAGTTTAAGTCAAGTTAATCTGCCGATTTTTTGGGGTTCAGGAAGCCATGATCAACTCACTCCGCTAATCTTAGAACAGATCAATTCTTTCACTTGGTTATCTTCACCTCACAAATATTTTGCCCTGATTAAAGGGGGTCAACACCTCAATCTCAACTTTGAAACCTTAAAACAAGTGCGGGCTTTAGAAGAAGAAGCTTTACCCGAATTAGTTAGTCGAAATTCACTCACGGTAGAATCTTATGTTAATGCTATGAGTTTAGCCTTTTTTCAAGTTTATATCGGCGATCAACCCAACTATCAACCCTATTTGCAATCTTCCTATGCGATGTGGATTAGTCAAGCACCCCAGACCCTCAGTTTCTTATCTTCCTCAACTTCACATCAGTTAACAGAAATATTGAGTCAAATGATCACAAGTGCTAACAAATAACCCGGAAATTCTGAAAAGTGACCTGAATTCTCTATACTGAATGATCGTCCTCAAGTCTAATTTAATATGAAAAAGCAAGTCCAGTTAGCCCGAGTCAGCCTGGTCAGTTTGCTGTCTCTGGGTTTAGTCTTGACCTCGGGAATATTACCGACTTTATTTAAACCAAAAGTTGCTTTAGGGGCTGAAAAAATCGTTTTTTCCTATCCTCCCATTGATGTTTATATGTCGGTGGACAACTTAGAAACGTTTGTGAATGAAGGTCGAATCACGGGCGATTTTGGTCTGTATGCAAGACTAATTGGTAAAAACAGATTAGGGAATTTGCGCCAAGTCTTAGGACAGCGTTTAGATGTCAATCCTAATGTGATTGACCTTGCCGTTAATATGCCCCTGGCTGACCCTGTATTTCGACAGCTTGGGCAGGTTTTACAAGTTGATTCTAGTACCAATGGTTCCGAAGCCTTACGTTTAGCAATTACGACGGCAGCGGCTGACCCCGAAGGGTTCACGTTATTAAATATTATTCGGAAATTTCCGGCTGAAAATATTCGGGTGAATGCTAATCTCATTTTACAATTTGCTGAGGAATTCCCGATTCTTTTTGGCTATCGAGACATCGCAACTCAAACCATTACTCAACAAGCAAAAACCGAAGCGGCGGCTGAACCTCCCGTTGATTTTTCACAATTGGTTGATCTGCGAGAACCTGGACCTTATCAGCTAACAAAAAAAGAAATGAGTTTCCAAGTTCGTAATATTCGTCAAACAGAGATTGGTTTATCGGAATCTTACCAACTGGATGTGAGTTTTTTGATTCCTGAAGGCATTACTCAACCTGTTCCTTTAATTGTTTCGAGTCATGGTTTTGGTGCTTATAAAGATCAGGATAGTTTAGCCCGACATATTGCGTCTTATGGTTATATTGTAGCGACTCCTGAACATATTGGCAGTAGTCTCGGATATCGAGAAGCTTTTATTCGAGGTGAAGTTGATTTACTGCTAAGTCCAATTGAATATATTAGCCGTCCTTTAGATATGATATATCTCTTGGATGAAATTGAAAAACTGGTCAAAACCGATCCATTTTGGCAAAGATTAATTGATTTTAATAATATTGGGGCGATTGGCAATTCTTTCGGAGGTACAACAGCTTTAGCATTAGGCGGGGCGGAGATTAATTTTAATCGATTGCTACAACAATGTGTGCCGGAAAACTTTTCTTTAAATATATCTCTTTTACTACAATGTCGAGCGGTTTATCTGCCTCCTCAAAACTACGATTTACGCGATCCTCGAATTAAAGCTATTGTAGCCGCCCATCCTTTAACCAGTGCATTATACGGCCCCGAAGGCATGAGTCAAGTGGCAGTTCCCACTTTAATTGTTGCGGGTTCAACTGATATTGTAACTCCTGTTGTTCAAGAACAAATTCATCCGTTTTTATGGTTAAATTCACCGAAAAAATATCTGGCTTTAATGAACCCAGGAACTCATTTTTCTTCGACAGTGAATGCAGATACACAAGGGATTGCTAGTATTCCTGAATTTATTATTGGAACGAATTTCAACTCAGGAAGACCCTATTTTTTCGGGTTAAGTACCGCATTTTTTAATGTTCATCTCAAACAACGTCAACAAGATTTACCCTACCTTAGTTCATCTTACAATCAATCTTTGAGTCAGGATGATTTAGATATTAACTTTATTCAATCCCTCACTCTTGAACAATTAGAAACTGCCTACGGAGGGCCTGCACCTGCTCCCCTTTTACCTCGTTCTCCGATTGTTGCCACACCGCCTCCGGCGAATGAAAGTATTTTAGATGAAATTCAACGGACAGGTGTTTTAAAAGTTGCCATGAGACGGGATGCAGCACCCTTTGGTTATCTTGATGACCAACAAAATTGGACGGGTTATTGTTCAGAATTAGTCGTCGGTTTAGCCGAACATTTAACCAACCAACTAGAAACCCCTGTTCAAGTTGAATTAGTGAGATTTCCTTCAACTTTAGATAATCGTTTTCAAATCGTCAGAAATCGAACCGTTCATCTTGAATGCGGCCCCAATTCAATTCGGAATAATATTCCCGGAATTAGCTTTTCTCAACCCTTTTTTATTACCGGAACTCAGTTTTTGACTCAAATCAACAATGAAGATAAAATTCAAGTGAATAGTAGTCTGGATGGCATCAAAACAGGTTTGTTAAGAAACTCAACGACTGAACAGTTTGTCCGAGATCAATTTCCTCAAACCGAACGAATTTATTTTCGGGGAGAAAACGCAACTTCAGAAGCTGTTAAAGCCGTAACAGAGGATCAAATTGATGCCTTTGCCAATGACGGAATTTTAACGCTAGGAGAACTTTTTAGACAAAAATTACCCTTTGAAAACTATACCTTAGTGCCAGAAAATCCCCTAACCTGTGATTTCTATGGCTTAGTTCTGCCCAATAATGATAGCCAGTGGCGCAGAATGGTCAATAGTTTTATTGATAGTGAACGGGCTGAACAAGTTTGGGGAACCTGGTTTACTTTTGCCTTTCCCTATGTTTTATTAAATTTAGATTATTGTGTAAATCGGTAAGAAAGAACACTTCGGCAAGCTCAGTGCTTCGCAGACAATCAGTCATAGAAAAGGGTTTGAAGTTGTTTAGGCAGAGGGGTTAATGACAGAAATTGAGGCAGAGGGGTTAATGACAGAAATTGAGATCGCGCCTGTGGACGATCCCCACTATGATTAACTTAAATCAGCGCTCGTCTGAATGTCTTTGCGATGAACTACGGCAGATCTCCGACGAACAGCCTGGCTCTAGCATACCGCTTTTAACTGGCTTGAGACTCCTATGAGCAACTCTAACTCCTTACTCCAGCATTTTCAGCAAAATTCTGACTTTCCAGACTTACAGACACAGGTCTATTTTAAATCTTCTTTAACGGCTCTGTCTCATGCGATCGAAGATTTAGCCCTGGCCAGATCAGGTCAACCTCTGGTGATTGCCAACTTTCAACAAGAGCGCTTTTATCGCCAAGAAATACGTCGCTATCGCCAAATTGCTGAACACAGTGATCAGGTGTATGTTTTAGCAGTACCAGAAGCAGCATCAGACTGGAGTCTCAACACCGAAGCCTATGAAATTCTGCCCCTACAACCCGATGACCAACTCGCCCAAGAGTGGCATTTAGTGATTATTGCTCAAGACTACAGCGCTTGTTTAGTCTGTCGAGAACAGCAAGAAGACAGAGACTCTGTAGATCAAGCCCGACGTTTTCAAGGGTTTTGGACGTTTGATCGTGATGTCAGTCGGGCGGCGGCTTACTGGCTTCTCAAATACATGGCGACGAACTATCCCCAACTGTCTGACAAAATAGAACGCGCTTATCAACATTATCAACTCCTCGAGTCATCCGCCTCAGTGTCGAGATCAACCCAGCAAGTCGTTGATGCAGAAATCTTTGCGCTGAGGCTGGTGAATTATTTACAAACCCATCAATATAAGCTCCTGAAAGCTTATCAGGCGATCGCTGATAAAGAACGTCGAGAACGTCTGATTAATGCCATTGCAACCGCAATTCGCAGTTCTCTCAACTCCCATGATATCTTCACGATCGCAGTTCAGGAAATTGGCACGACCTTTGAAAATTGCCGTTGTGTGCTGTATCGTCTCGGTTCTCGGGTGCGAGAGGCTGAAATTGAATATGAGTTTTTACCGTCTGGAATGTCATCTTTAAAAGGACAATCTTGGTCTTTAATTGATAATCCGTTATTTGTAGCGGTTCAGGCTCAAGATCGAGCCTTAGCTGTTGATGATATTTCTCAAAATAGCTATTTATTAGAAAATTCACCCCTGAAAGCCCAAATTGAACAAGCCCAAATTCTCGCTTGGTTATTAGTTCCGGTTCGTTATCGGGGAACTCTGCTCGGAATGATTGAGTTGCACTATGGCGGTTCACAGCCTTATCGTTGGCAGAGCGAAGATATTACCTTACTCGAAGCGATCGCCACTCAAATTGGCGTAGCATTAACTCAAGCTCAAGCCTATGCAAATTTAATCTCTCTCAATGAACAACTCGAAGCCATTGATCGCATTCAAAATAACTTAATTGCGATTGTTGGTCACGAACTTCGCACCCCACTTTCGACGATTCAAATTTGTCTTGAAAGTATTGCCAGCGAACCGGATATGCCGATAGAATGTCGCCAAACGATGTTAGATATGGCATTAATCGATGCGGAACGCTTGCGACGCCTGATTCAAGATGTTCTCACTCTCTATCAGTTGGAAAATGGTAAAACCCATCGCCATCCAGAACCGATGCAACTCCGAGAAGCTGTAGAATTGGCCCTTAGTGGTCTGCGAGGGATTTGGGGAGAGAATCGCTTACCAACAATTCATATAGAATTATCCCCTCAATTGCCTTGTGTTAGGGCAGATGGGGAAGGATTAGTCGAGGTTTTAACCAAATTATTGGATAATGCCTGTAAGTTTACGGAAACCGATGGAAACGTTACCATTCGAGCCAGAGTCAAGCCGCCAGAACCGGATCAAAAGAAATATCGTCTGCGAACTCCCATGCTAGAAGTGGTGATCGCTGATACGGGACGCGGAATTGAACCCAATCAACTTGAAACTATTTTTGATCGCTTTTATCAAGAGGAAGATTCCCTTCAGCGTTCGGTAGGCGGGACGGGTTTGGGTTTAGCCATTTGTCGTCAGATTATTCAGGGCATGGGTGGACAGATTTGGGCGGAGTCCGCCGGGCGTGACCATGGCAGCCAGTTTTACTTTACCCTCCCTTTGGAGTTATCCATCTCTGAAAGGCACAGAAAGGGTAAAAAGCCCAAATCTACTTAGGACTTAATGTGTTTAATCAACAATTGAGCGATCGCCTGTAATTGCTTTTTATCAAAAGTTTTCAGCAAGACTTTCACCACCTCTTTAGGATCAGCTGGAATGGTAATTTCTTGAGCCGTTGCAGGTGCTCCTCCCGATGCTAATTGCTGTAAGGCGGGACTGGGTGCAATGTCGTTGGCTTTTCCGGCTTCGAGAAACTCTGAGCCTTGTTTTAATTCCTTAATAACGACACTGGCTAAATCTTTGTAGGAATTGTTGGGGTTGCCAATGGCTTGGTAAGCCGTTTTGACTAAAGTTTGCCAGGGTGCTATACCGGGGCCTACTTTGGTGAGCCGCCCACATAAACCTGCTATTTGTTTGCGAGATGCGGGGGACTCGGCTTGTTTTAACCCCTGTAACATCGGTTTGAGAACCGTCATCACTTGGGCTGCGGCTTTGGGAACAGGTGCTGTGGTTGCTGGGGCTGCTGTTGGGGCCGCTCCACCACTGGCGAGCGCTTTTAGGTGAGTTTCCAGCTTCTCAAACAGGGGAGCCGATGCCGTGACAATTTTTTCGCCCATTTGTGGAGATAACCCCCCTGGACTCTGACAACGGCTAATTAAATTTTTCAGGACTTCATAGGCTTTATTGGCAAGGGTTTGGGCGGTAGGATCGACTTTAAAGGGGACATCTTTAACGGGTTTAAAGCAGTCTTCTAAACCTTTTGCGACTTTATTAATACTGGTTAAACTGGGGCTTTGATTCATTAGCATCGCCGCGCCCCCTTTGATAGTATGAGCAGCACGGTAGATGGCGATCGCTTCTTCCCGATCTGGGTTGGCCATGACAGCAGGCAAGCGTTTTAGCCCCTGCTCCATGATTTCCAGGTGTTCTGCGGCTTCTTCCATGAAGGCGAGGAAAATTTTTTGGTACTGCTGTTGATCTGGCGGCACGGCTATCCTCCTAATCTGTTCAAATGCCAAGCCAAGTGCAAGAGTCTGAACGAGGTTGTCTCGATGGCAGGGAAACTGTTCAGCCTTAAAAACCGACACGACGAGCCAACGGACTGAGCATTCAAAACAACTTTAACCTATCTATTGTAGGTTGCCCAGATCTTCACTCATTCGTTTCAGATATGATTCTGTTTGCCATCATAGCGGATCAGAACCCTTTAGGATCAATTGAGTTTAATGGCTGGTGAGGGTTGAGGAGAGGGGGGACTCGTTTTCTGCGATTTGATCAAAGGTTAAAGGCACTTTTAAGCCTAATGCTAGCACTCGTGTTCCCATAAATAATGATAGCGCGAACCATAATAAATGGGAACTGTGGAACTGCCACGCATTAATTCCCATCGCTACACAACCTACAAAAGTGGCAATAATCGCACCATTTCTTA
>JBJHBL010000021.1:0-23490 GCA_050485465.1 Limnoraphis sp.
GGATATAGCAGGGGAAGCAGCCACTCTCAACAATATTGGCCTGGTCTACTATGCTTTAGGAGACCGACAACAGGCCCTCGATTACTACAACCAATCCCTTTCTTTATCGCGACAGGTGGGGGATAAGGCAGGGGAAGCGACAATCCTTTCTAATTTTGCCTCCCTCAAACGTAGTCAAGGCAACCTGACTGAAGCCCTAATCGATATAGAATCAGCCATTAATATTATTGAAGAACTCCGCAGCAAAATTATTAGTCAAGACCTACGAACCTCTTACTTTGCCAGCGTTTATGATTATTATGAATTTTATATTGATTTGTTGATGGAGTTGCACCAACAAAACCCCAATCAAGGTTATGATGCTAAAGCGTTAAATGCTAGTGAACGGGGTCGGGCGAGAAGTTTATTAGATATTTTGGCGGAGTCGGGGGCGGATATTAAAAAAGGGGTTGACCCGCAATTGTTGGCAGAAGAAAAGAGATTACTGCAACGACTGAATGCGTTAGACCAAACTCGACAACTCAATCCGGGGGAAAGAAATATTGATCAATTAAGGCAGGAAATTGAAGCGGTTCGCCGTGAACTCCGAAACCTAGAAGTTGAAATCAAACGCAACAGTCCCCAATATGCTAATTTACAATATCCCGAACCGTTAACCGCCTCGGAAATTCAGCAAAAAGTTCTGGATGATGAGACGGTATTGTTAGTTTATTCGTTGGGACGCGATCGCAGTTTTTTATGGTTGGTGAGTACAACGGAAGTGAAAAGTTATCAACTCCCCAAACGTTCAGATATTGAAGCGTTAGCCCAATCGTTTTTAGAAGAAATTCAATCTCTGGCTGTGGTTCCGCCTTCGGGTGAAAAGTTGAGTCAAATGTTATTATCTCCCGTTATTAATCAGTTGGGAAGTAAACGGTTAGTTATCGTTGGGGATGGGATTTTACAAACCGTTCCCTTTGCGGCGTTACCGATTTCTAGCCCCGTTTCTAGCCCTGTTTCTCGCCCCCTAAATCCCCTGCCCCCTAAATCCCCAATAATGGGGGCTTTCATAGATGCGAGACTTGAAAATATAGGTAATTTTGAAAACAATAATTCCCCCCAAACTTGGGGGGACAAAGGGGGGCTATCCCAAACTTGGGGGGCTAGGGGGGCAACATACACACCGTTAATTGTTCAGCATGAAATTATCACATTACCTTCTGCTTCTAGCCTAGCAATTCTCCGAGAACAAGTTCAAGGACGAACACCCGCCCCGAAAAAAGTTGTGGTTATTGCTGACCCCGTTTTTGAACAAAGTGACCCCCGTTTTCAAATTGCATCGTCAACAAAAACCGAAACCAATGATATTAACCAAATTATATTAAGACAATCCCTAGAGGATTTTTTGGGTAAATCTTTTGGTCGTTTACAACACACTCGTCAAGAAGCGGAAGCGATTTTAGCGTTAGTTCCGGATGGTTTAAAACGATTGGCGTTAGATTTTAGTGCTAACCGGACTACTGCAACGGATTCTAATTTATCTCAATATCAAATCGTTCATTTTGCCACCCACGGACTATTGAATGAAAGCCAACCGGAATTATCAGGATTGGTGTTTTCTCTCTACGATGAAACGGGAACATCAAAACCCGGATTTTTACAATTGAGTGATATCTTTAATTTAACCCTTTCGGCCGATTTAGTGGTATTAAGTGCCTGTCAAACAGGAGTGGGTCAAAATATTCGGGGCGAAGGATTGGTGAGTTTAACGCGGGGTTTTATGTATGCCGGTGCCGAACGAGTTGTGGTGAGTTTGTGGGCGGTTGCTGATAATTCGACCTCGGAATTAATGCAAAATTATTATCGAAAAATATTAGAAATGGGTTCAAATCCTGCAACAGCCATGCGAGAAGTTCAGTTAGAAATGATTCAATCTAATAATTATAACGCTCCCTATTATTGGGCGGCGTTTGTGTTTCAGGGAGAATGGAATTCTCAACCTCAGTCGGTTGGCTTAAGAAATTAAACCCAACGTTTTGTTGATTTGGGGTTAACTAAGTTAGTTGCAGCCGAAAAAGCGGAACAAAAAATTGCCGTTGAAATTAAGGGGTTTACAAATCCTTCCAGCATTGCGGAATGTGGGTTAGAAGATGGTTAAACCTTTTGTAACTCCTGAAATTGCTCCCACTTTTGCCATTTCTAAAGCTTGCCTTCGGCTGTGTTGTAATAAAGCATTGATTAAAGAACTTTTTCCCGAACTAACTTTGCCAATAATAGCAATATTTAACGTCTTAGATAAATCGGGTGCTTTCTCAGAAAACTTGGCTTGAACTCTATCAAAGAAACTATTCTCGTCTAAACCGTCAAAAGCTGAACCACTCATTTCTTGGTAACTCCTACGACTAATAAAGTAGCAACTGACATCAGGTTAATTGCTACCTCTACTATCAAGATTAGACTTGAAATCTTTGATAGTCAACAGGAGAATTACTGAACTTTTAGAAATGTTTAAGTGTCAAGCTAAAAGGTTATTTTCCGTAGAAATACTGACTCTTTATGTCAAGAAAAGGTCTGGTTTTTAATCGGATTCTGGGATGAATTCACTATTAGTGATGAGATTTCCATTCGGAGAATTGAACAAGTCTAAATAAGACGTCAGAACTTCAAAGTAAGCATTAGCGGTTGTGTTACTCGGTGCAAACCAAAGGGCTGAAAGAAAGTCTCTAAATGCTTGCTCACTATTATTATCCGGGTCTAAATTTAGATTGTTCTCGGCTCGTCTAGTGATATAAGCTGCTTTAATCTCAGACAAAAATATTTTAGCCAATAAATAACTAAAATCCCCGGACCCCATCGGTAAAAAGATCCAGAAGCATAAAAGTATTGCGGGTTCTGTAATTTTCATGTAATTAACCCTACTGAGAATCAACCATTCTCAGCGTCATTCTGGTCAATTTGAATCGAATTGGATAGAGTGGGTCAGAAAATTCTTGTTAACTGCAACCTGAATCGTCTGACACCCCCTCAGTCTGGATTATTCGTCCTCGGAACCAACCATGATTCGCTGAAGTGAATTGAGGCCTTTTTTAACGCGACGAGAAACAGTAACAGCGCTAATACCCATGCGTTCGGCTGTTTCTTTTTGAGTTAAGTCGTAGAGGAAGACAAATTCTAACACTTTCCGAGTGCCTTCTTCGAGTTTGGCTAAAGCTTGTTGTAAACGAATTTGATCTTCTTGAGCGAGTTGAAAGCTGCGGTAACGGGTATCGGGAACCAATTCTCCCAGACAGGTTGCACCGTCGTTTTCATCTTGGATGGGAGCATCTAAACTCAGCAAAGAACGATTACAACCTGCGAGTTTAACTTGATTCCATTCAGTTTCGGTAATTCCCAAGCCTTCAGCAATTTCGGCATCGGTGGGCTGTCGCTTGAGTTGAACTTGGAGTTGTTGAGTCAGTTTTACGCCTTGACGTTGCAGAGTTAACCAATGTCGGGGAACACGCAAGGGAAGACTCTTATCTCTGAGGTAGTGTTGGATTTCTCCGCGAATATACGGAATCGCAAAAGAACTGAAGGCATGGCCTTTAGACAAGTCAAACCGTTCAATTGCCCGAATCAGTCCAATACAACCGACTTGTAGCAAGTCATCGTAGTTTTCGGTACATTGGTTCATCCAGTGGTGAACTTCTTTGCGAACGAGTCCGATATTTAGCTGTACAAGCTGATTACGGAGTTCTTTGGAGGGAGAACACTGGTACTGATGCAGTAATTCTAGAGTTTCGCACTTGATGGTGTTGGTGGCTTTGGCTAACATAGCAACGTCCTCTTTAAAAGGTAGAGCAAGCTTCTGGTTCAATTTTCCAGTAATTTCAGTCTGATTGAGACTGATGTGTGTTTTTATTCTTTTTTTTGACATCAGTAAATTTACGGAGATGAGTTTCTAATGATTAGAAAATATCAATAAATTTACTTAGGTATAACGGTGTTCATATAGAACGGTTATAAAAGGGGAGATTTCATTCATTGCTCCAATGCTAAGTATAAACCAAAAGTCGCTCTATGGCAAGAGTTAGCCCTGAGTAATGAACGAGACAGAAACCCGATATTGAAGCGAAAAAGGTGTGAATTGAAGTCAAAAAATTAAGATCAAAGTCCAGCAGAGCGGTCAAAGTTTAAGTAAACTTTATTAAAATCCAAAGCATTCAATCCGTGGGAGTCAATCCTAAAAGCTGAAATAACCGCAATAAAAAAGAGGGACAGCTTGCCCCTCCAAAGCTTGAGCGTAATTGATCGGAATCCCTGTGAAGCAAGAATCCCCGAATTCTAAGTTCAGCGAGTGTCAAAAAATAATTGATTAAGACTTCGCTTCAATACGAGCATAGAACAAACCGCGAACCTTAACTTCAACAGCTTCTTTCGCGCCCAAATCTGAATCTGAAGGTTGTTCGCTTTCAAAAATTCCGGCAATTTCGCCTGTATCTCCATCCACTTTAGAAACTTGCAGAGAAATCTTACCCGCGTCAACTAAGGTATCAGCAAGCTTGATATTAGCTTCAGCGAAATTTTTTCCATCTGCGGTTGCAGGTAAAGCCACAGCGTTATCATAACCCGTTGCTAAACCTCTACCCTTGGGATCAAGGAAAGTAGAACCGCGATAGGAAGGAACGTCAAACACTCCTTCTAAGTCAGTAGAAGTGTTAATACTAGACAAACCGGGTTGACTTTGAGCGACTAATCCTTTAATCGTAAACAAGAAAGGAACTTGTTCACCGCCTGGAAGTTGAACCGTAATGGGCTGAAAATCAATACCGTATTTTTCTGTAAAAGTCAGAGAGCCGTCTTTCTCAAATTTTAACGGGCCACCCACCTGATCTAGACTATAAGTAAAGCGAGTTAACAATCTACCCGGAACAAACTCTGGTTCTTTACGTTTGCTGGTGGGTTCTTCCTTGACAAAATAACTCGTTGGTTGTAGACACAAACCGGAAATTTCGTAGGACTTGTTAGTATCAAGGGGAATTGAACCCCGAGCCGTTTCAGGTAAACTCGGACAGTTAACGGCTAAACCTGTATTTCTGATGTCATCATAGGTCAGTAACTCTGGACTTTTGGCTTCTGGCCCTGATGAACAAGCGGTTAATACACTTAAGCAAAATGCCAAAAGTGTAGCAACTAAAGCACGATATTTCATTTTAAACCTCAGTATCCCAAATCGATATGTAACATATTTTGAGTGACCTGTCGCCGTTGCCATCAACTGCTGAGATCACAAATCAAACACTTCGCTTGTTTGGTTTTGATGATCGCCCAATACAGAATTGTACATGGCTTGTGACTTTTTTTGTTGGCTAAAGTATGAATTCGTAACGACCTGAGCTAAACTACTTAAGTCGATTTGCTTAGGGCTTGAGAAAATCCTTGAAGGAATGGTCAGCTTGAATAAGGTTGCCAGATCTCCTAGACAAACCGGAGAATTGATAAAGAGTAGAGTAAGCAGCTTACCATGACAGACAGTGATACTGATTGTGAGTTAGAACCCTTGCAGTCTCGGTTGCAATCAATTAGCCAGACGATTCGCTTGATCACTCAGGAGCGAGAAGGAGATATTATGGCACTATTGGCTGTACTCAGAACTTTGGAAGATTTGCATCGGGAGATTCGAGAGGGTTGGTTCAGAGATGCTTTACCCGATAACCGTCAAGCGCTGTATGCTTTGTTGAAAGAGATTGAAGCTTATGGCGGCTGGCCCTATATTCCCCGGGCTTCTTTGCGATCGCTTTTAGAGAAGCTCTCTGTTGAGACTGAAGATGCTTGTGCGCCTGTTGAAGAGAATTAGAAACCGAGAAGGCTTTTAATGGAGGTTTTACAGTTTCTGGGTTGAATCAATGTGTTAACAGATGACTCTATGGTGAATGTAGACCTAATTTTACAACGCTTTCAACGCTTTGGCGTTCATCTTGGATTAGAACGGATTCAAAAGTTACTCGCCTGTTTAGATAACCCGGATCAGCGTGTCCCGATTATTCATGTTGCGGGTACAAATGGCAAGGGTTCGGTTTGTGCTTATTTATCCTCAATTTTAACCCAGGCAGGCTATCGAGTTGGACGCTATATTTCCCCGCATTTGGTAGACTGGACGGAGCGCATTTGCATTAATGAACAGCCGATTTCTAGGACTGATCTTGAACGAGTTTTATTAGAAGTTGAAGCAGCTATTGATCCGAATGAAGCGTCACCGACTCAGTTTGAAGTAATTACCGCCGCCGCCTGGTTATATTTCGCTCAACAACAAGTTGATCTTGCTGTGATTGAAGTTGGGTTAGGGGGGCGACTGGATGCAACCAACGTTTGCGATCGCCCTTTAGTTACTGCTATTGTTTCGATTAGTCGTGAACATTGGCAACGTTTAGGCCCGACTCTAGCTGACATCGCCACTGAAAAAGCAGGAATTCTTAAACCGGGATGTCCAGCGATTATTGGAAAATTACCCCCAGAAGCAAAAGCTGTTGTCGAACAACGCATTCATCAGTTAAATTGTCCAGCCGTTTGGGTCGAACCCGCTTTAGAAACTCCTCAGAAAACCCCCTCTGGGTTAACAACAGCAATTTATCAAAATATTGAGTATCCTTTGCCCTTATTCGGACAGATACAACTCCTCAATTCTGCCATTGCGATCGCAATTCTCCAACAATTACAACAACAAGGCTGGCAGATTTCCCCTGAAGCGATTAAGCAGGGAATGGAAAAAACGCGCTGGCCAGGACGGTTACAATGGACAACTTGGGGAAATCGGCGATTATTAGTTGATGGCGCTCATAATCCGGCGGCCGCTGAAGTTTTGCGTCAATATATTGATAGGATCAATGTTCAATCTGGGGATGATTCTGGTGTTCAGAATTTACAACCTGTGGCTCATCTCAAGCCGATTACTTGGGTAATGGGAATGTTATCAACAAAAGATCATGCTGATATCTTTAAAGCGTTGTTGCGTCCGGGAGATCAACTGTTTTTAGTTCCCGTTCCTGAACATAGCAGTGCTGACCCTGAACAGTTAGCTGTATTGAGTCGCAGCATTTGTCCCCATTTAAAGCGATCTGACACTTATCCGGATTTAAAGGTCGGTTTAGAGGCGGCAATGACTGCATCTGAAGATTTAGTGGTTTTGTGTGGCTCTCTGTATTTGGTGGGTTATTTTTTAAGTCTTCAGAATCTGAATTAATTTGCAATCCTTGATTGTTTAACAAGATTGTATCGTGTTTATTGTTTTATTGATTCTCACCGTTGGAATTAGCCCCGCATTTATTTATTGGTGGTTTCGGCGACGAATTGAAACTCGTTTGATCCATCAGCTTTCTAATATCGGGATGGGTGTAGCTGTAACCCCGTGGCGGCGATCTGACTTGCCACCCGATGCCCAGTATGTAGAAGGGGTGGGTTATTTAATTGGTGATATTACCTGTCAGTATAATGCTCGTTCGTCTTATCTTCGGTGTGCTGTTAATCCATCGGGGCCTTGTCAAGATTGTCGTTTTTATCGGGCTAAATTAATTGGGGAGGACTAAGCGGGTGAGTGGGTAATCAACTTTTCTTAAATTTTTCCAAAGAGCGATCGCAAGCCATTGGAGTGATCGGGATGGGTAAATCTGTTGAACTTCAAACAATCCCTACTCAAAGACAACAGAGACTTTTTCGGTGACAGCTAGCGACTGAAACCCTGTTGAGATAAGCTTTACAGTCTATTGCGCTTCCCAAAATTTTCACAAAATATCAGGGTAAAATGATGCAGATTCATAGAAGTTTGTCTCTAAATTTCATAAAGCAAGGCGGAAATATGCGATAAACTTTCCTATTACAGAAAAGTTTATGCTAGAACAGCCATCAGTTCTAATGTTTGAGAACACGGGCTGAAATAGCTTTTGGAGGTACAGTTAGCATGAACAAAGAACAGCTTGTCCAAGAAACTGCATTTAAAGCAGGAGTCACGAAAAAACAAGCAGACGTGATTATCTCAGCCATCTGTGAGTCTATCATGGATGCGGTTGCAGAAGGTCAAAAGGTGACGCTGGTGGGATTTGGTTCATTTGAAGCCAGACATCGCAAAGCACGGGAAGGGCGTAACCCAAGTACGGGCCAACCGATGACAATTCCTGAAACGACTGTTCCTGCTTTTTCGGCCGGGAAGGCGTTTAAAGAAATGGTAGCCGAAGAGGCGGATGACATTGTAGCCTAAACAATCAGTAGGCTTCATAAAAGGCTTTTTTGAGCCTAATATACTCCTCTGTCTTGTATTTGAGTTGATCTTCTGCTGGACAGAGGAGAATTGACTGTTATAGCGAAAGGCAAGAGGCAGAAGGCAATAGGCAATAGGCAATAGGCAGAAGGCAAGAGGCAAGAGGCAAGAGGCAATAGGCAGAAGGCAAGAGGCAAGAGGCAATAGGGAATAGGGAATGAGGAATGGGGAAGCAGGGGAAGCAGGGGAGAAACTGGTCACTGTTTACTGGTTACTGGTCACTGATAACTGGTCACTGGTAACTGTAAAAGCTGGTCACTGTTTACTGTCCCCTGCTGGGTCAACGTCCTAGTTTGTTGGGAATCCCTTCACAACCGCCGGGAATCGTTTTTCTCGACTCCTCACCACACCAAGCGCAACAATAGTAACGATTTTCTTCTGATAAGCCTTCAACACCGCTAAAATTGGCATTTTCAATCACGGCGCCAGTATATTGACCTGTTTCATAGTCGGGCATTTTCGTGCGGCTGCGGGGAGTTGCTGTTTTTGATGAACCGTAAAACAGTTTTGTTGATCTGAGAATCGCGTTAGAAAGATTGGCTTCATAAAGAATCGCCCGGGATAAATTCGCACGGACGAGATCGCAATTCCTGAGATCGGCTTTAACTAAATTGGCTTCGGCTAAGTCGGTACGGCGTAAGTCTGTTCCCCTTAACTCCGCACCCGCTAACATTGCACCTAAATCGATCACTCGAATACCTTCTAGACGATCTTCGGCGTAGCTTCCATTTCCATCTAGAATTGGGCGTCCGAGATGACGATCGCGTTTGAGGGGAGTAATCAGTTTAGCCTGGGAGAGAAACCGCAGAATTTTGGCTTTTCCTTCGGCGTTAACACTGCGAATAATCGCGGCGGTTCGTCCTTCTGCGATCACTCGTTCCTGGGGCCAATCTTCTAACAGTCCTTGATCACCTAACGCCAGATCTGAGACGCCTTGAAAGTAAGCGTCAATGGTTTGCTGTTGGGTAATTAGGTTTTGTTGAATGGTTAAATCTCTGGAAATTACATATTGTCGCCACGCTACATATACGGCCAAAATTGCGATTAAAATCTGACCTAACGCGCCGATCAGTTCCCCTAATGCACCGATAGCCTCCCAGTTGACAACTATATTACGACTTCCGACGTCTTTATTGGCCCCGCTTAACATCAGCAAACCTGCGATCGCCCCTAAAATCCCAAAACTGGCAATAATCAAACTCCGCCAAATCGGGGGAATCAGATTGGTCCAAATTGTCCCCCAACTCGGCCAGATCATGCGTAGGGAAGCAAATAATGCCACACAGGCGCTGATGTATCCCATCCAGATGTTATCGAGTGCCAATCCCAGAATCATTAGGGCAATGGCTGTTAAAGTGGCAACAGAGGCGAGAAAGTTGCTGGGGGATTTGGTGTCTAGATCTCCAATTAGGGTGTATTTACGGGCTGATTCTGCGATCGCTTGTTCAAATTCTTCTCGGGTTGTGGAGATTACTTGGGATTCAGCAGAATTGAGTGTGATTTCATGATTTTCAAGAGTGCCATTGGAACTTTCTGGGGTTCTATCGGATTCGGTAGAATTCGCTGAAGATGAATTAGATGGCTCGGTCATAGGTCTGGGGAAGTGGGGGTTAAATAAGGATTAATGCTTAGGATGCAATTTTGTTGTTGATTGTACCGAAACTCATCTCAAGTTGACTAGAGTCAGTGATCGCTGTGAAGCTTATGTTAAGCTCGAGATTCAGCGAAACCTCTAATTTGATTTTAGTCTAATTGGGGTATCAAATCTAGGCTGTATTGCGGATGCTGAGTTCTAGAAGGTGTATTAATAATCGGAGAAAAGACTGAAGTTTTTTCTACAATATTTATTTTAATATAATTTGGGTTAACTTTGACAGGAGGGTTTAATAATGTTCTCTCGTTGGAGACTGTTGCTTAGATTTTTAAATGCTCGTTTATCTCAGCGAATATCGCTCTGGATTTTAGCGAGTATTTTTTTGATTGAGTTAATCATTTTAATTCCTTCTGTTTATCGCCGTAAACAGGAACTTTTACAACAGCTAGTGATGATGTCTTCAGGTAAGGTGGCTTGGATTGTGGCAACTTATCCTTCTCAGTCGGAAGCTGAATTTTTTAAACAATTAACTCATCTTCAGCAGCTTGACTCTTTAGTGATTGGGGGTGCTGTCTACAAATTACCCGATGGAGAATTGCTGGGAGAATTTGGTGAACCGCCTCAACTCTCTTTTTTGGAAGCTCAACAGAGTGAAAGTTTCTATCTCAGTACAGCATCTGGTTATCGCTATGATGCGCCTAGCAATCTTCGGGCTTTAAAGGATGATTATTTCGTGATTATTCGTCACAATGCTGATGAAATTAAACCAGAAGTTATCTTTTTCATTCTGAGAATTTCTGGCTTGGTTTTGATTATTTCTGTTTTTGTTGTGATTGGGACTATGATTGTCTTAGAAAAACTTGTAATTACACCGATTTTGAATCTGAGATTGGATTTAATTGAAGCGGGAAAATCGATTTATAATAATCAAGAACCTCCGATTTTTTATTCCGCGTCTCAACATCGAAAGGATGAATTAGGAGATGTAATTTCTGCTTTTATTGAGATGTTTGAGCAAATTCATCAAGCGATTACTGAACGTCAAAAGGCAGAAGCTGCGTTACGACTAGAAAAGGAAAAATCAGAACAGCTTTTATTAAATATTTTACCTCAAACCATTGCGGATAAACTGAAAAAACAACCGGGTTTAATTGCAGATCGCTTTGAACAGGCGACGATTTTATTTGCAGATATTACTGATTTTACTGGACTGGCTTCTCAAGTTTCTCCAACGGAGTTAGTCAGTTTACTCAATCAGATTTTTTCCAGCTTTGATCGCTTGGCGGAACGACATGGTTTAGAAAAAATTAAAACGATTGGAGATGCTTATATGGTGGTGGGAGGCCTTCCTAAGCCTAAATTGGATCATGCAGAGGCGATCGCAGAAATGGCGCTGGATATGCAGCAAGAAATTAGTCAGTTTAAACGAGAAAATCAGAAAATTCTCAATATTCGGATCGGTATTAATACTGGGCCTGTGGTGGCGGGTGTGATTGGGTTGAAGAAGTTTTCCTATGATCTCTGGGGAGATGCAGTTAATATTGCCAGCCGTATGGAATCTCATGGAACAGTTGGCGAAATACAGGTCACAGAAGCCACCTATGAACGGTTAAAGCACAAATATGTCCTCAAAAAACGGGGGATTGTTTCAGTTAAAGGTCGCGGTGAAATGGTGACGTACTGGCTGAAAAGCCGCAAGCCTACTTCTGATCAGCCTTCAGTCTTGATTTGATTGATTTTTAGTCTTGAGAGAATATTAAACCTTTAAACAATCATTGTTTTTAAACCTCAAATCCTGCCTTGTATTGAGTTTTGTTTTTTATTAATAAAAGGAAAATACTAGGACTTAATCACACCAAAATCAAGATTAAAGTTTTGATTTTTGGGTGTTATTAGCATACCATTTTTATTTTATTTAATCCGTGCAAACTGATACTGATCTCAACTAGAAAAACCTATAAAGTAATAATTAAAGTCAAACAAACACACCTTATACTAGGAGGTTTTGGATGAAGAAGCTTATTGGTATCGTCACAGTTGCTTTCGTTGGACTAACAGCCACTCTACCTGCTCAAGCTATTAGCGTAACTGGACAAGACATCGTTTGTGGTTACAAATACAAAGTCGGTGACGGTGGCTGGACAAATGGCAGCACAGGCGGCACGACTCGTCATAATGCTCGCATCAGCCGCACTCAGGTTCTTGCTGGCTTAGAAAACCAAGCAGCAAGTTCTGGAGAAAGCTTTAATGTAACTTACTTAGGATGCCGCGACCCCTATGGTCATAACTAATTTGGGGAATATGAAACCGTTTTTAGGCATAACCCACCTATTTTGTGTGGGATGCCCACCTGAATCGATCAGATTCAAGAGTCCCCAAGCAACGAGTATTTTGCCTGAATAAAGGCTTCTGCGGATTTGCGATCGCATATCTCTTTATCTATTGTTGCAACCAATAAATCATCGAGCATCTGTTTAAATTGAGGACTGGGTTTATACCCAAGTTTTTTCAAATCATTGCCATTCAGCAAAGGTTTGATCATCCACCAATGGGTTAAATATTCCCAAATGTGCCGTCGAACCCATCGCGGACTTTGGACTGCGATTAAAATCAGCATCGGCAAGTCATAAGGCACTAACAGTCGATAAAATTCACTGGCTAATTGACAGTCTGGCATTAATTTAATCACCCTGGCTTTAACAGATTCTAGCTGTTGAAGTCGTTCAGTGCTGTCTACGGGAAATTGTAGCGTTTCCGCCACATCGCCTCGATATTCTGGGGCTAAATGAGCAATTAGCACTTCTAGGCGTACCTGCCAATGGGTTAAGGTTTTGTCCGGATCAAAACGAAGTAAACACCGATCTACAAATCGAATATGTTGCCACAATTCTGGGTTTAATTCTAAACTGGGATGAATACACCGTAACGCTTTTAATTCTCCCAGGAGTTGAAGTGCAGGTTTCCAATAGGGAGCTTGGAGAATATATCTTAACTCACTTTTGAGTCGAGTTTCCAGAGCGGGGAAGCGTTGACGAGTGGAAGAATTTTGCGACTGTACTTTTTCATAAATACCGCTACTAATTGCATAGAGAATGTAATCTTTGGTTTGAAACTCCAAATCAAATCCTAAGCGCACGGCAAAGCGAACCGCTCGATAAATTCGGGTTGGATCTTCAATAAAACTATTGGCGTGTAACACTCTAATTTGGCGAGTTTCTAAATCGTGAATGCCCCCAAAAAAGTCTAATAATTCGCCTTTTTGCGGTTGAGTGAGACGCAAAGCGATCGCATTAATGGTAAAATCTCGTCGGTACAAATCTTGACGAATTGAACTGGCTTCTACTTCTGGGTTAGCCGCAGGATAGGGATAAAACTCTGTTCGAGCGGTGGCAATATCGATCCATAATGAATCTAAAATGGGATGATTATGCCATAATAAAGCAGCCGTTTGAAACTGACCATGAACATCTAAACGAGCATCAGGATAGAATTTTTGTAAAGTGGCGGCTAATTCAACAGCCGGAGGATTTTTTTGAGGGTTTTCTGCAATTTTTTCCGGTTGATGACAGCCATCAACAACTAAATCAATATCAGTCAGTAATAATGTTTTTTCAGAATCAGATAATAATAAATCTCGTACCGCTCCCCCCACTAAATAAAGTTGCCAACCTCGCTCTTGAGTGAGTTCAGCGAGTCGGTTTAAAAGTTCTAATAATGGCGGTGCTAAACGCTGTTCCAGTAAGCTTTGAATAGAAGGACAGGTTGCATTGGGAATACAGCCGACTTGAGTATCTTTTTGGGGGCGTTGTTGTTGATGAAGCAAGCGTAAAACATCGGTGCGAGTCACAATTCCGACTAAATTATCACCGTCTAAAACAGGTAAACGTCCAATATCATACGTTACCATTAAATCTTCAATTTCTGGTAAGGTTGTGTTGGGTTTAATCGTTTTGAGTTGTGGTGTCATATAGCCTTTTACAGGAGCATGACTAAAGCCGTGATGAAGTGCAATATCAAGGTCACGTCGCGAAATAATTCCGACTAATTGATCCTGTTCATCAACCACAGATAACCCCGAATGACCATAACGCAGTAAAATACGATGGGCTTCTACAATGGTTGTTTCTGGGCGAATGGTTCTCACCGGAGAAGACATTAACTCTTTAGCCGTTGGAGGATGGGGAATTTGGGCTTTAAACTGTTCGACAATTTCGATTAACTTTTCTTGGGGATTAGTATTTTTAATCACCACAGAAGCGGCTTGATGATGACCTCCACCTCCCCAGGGTTTAAACAGTTCATTTAGGTTGGTTTGTTCAATACGCGAACGTCCAATTAGGGTAAGTTTTTCGGTTTCTTGATTTTTACGGTGTTGGCAATTTCCGAGTAATAACGCATCACTTTCTGTAATTTCGGTCAGTTGGGATGCTAAACTGGATAAACCGGGTACATAATCTTCTGTTTCTAGCAATACCCAAGACACTTTGTAACCCTGAACCGTAACTTGGTTAAACTGTTCTAAAGCGGTTGTGAGTAAATCTTGTAATTGGGGTGAAAGTCCCGGTTCAACATATTCTGCTATCACCTGTAAACTCGCGCCTTTTTCCATCAACCACGCCAACGCTAAGGCATCTCTAGGGGTGCTTGCTTCAAAGGTGAGTGATCCTGTATCCACATGAATTCCTAATGCCATTACCGTTGCTTCTGCGGGGGTTAAAATCCATTTTGTGTTTTCAGTTTGGCTTTTTTGTTCAGCAAGTTGTAGCTTTTCAACGACTAGGGTTGTTGTCGCGCCAACGGGTTCTATCTGAGTGGTAGTTGCGGGAATATTAAACTCACTATTGGGATGATGATCACAGACCGTAATTTCGCATAAATTCGGTAAATCAAACCAGGCTGATGATTTCCCTAAGCGTTCACGTTTTTGAGTATCAACAACAGTTAAATAACGAATATCTTCAGGAGTAACAGAACGTCGTTCTATTAGGGAAAATTCATCACGATGTAAGGCTAAAAAATCTCGGACAGCCGGATGAGAACCACCTGTTAAAACGATTTTACTTCCGGGATACAAACGCGACAACCCAACAGCAGCGCCTAAAGCATCAAAATCTGCGGTAGTGTGACATAAAATGAGGTGCATGGAAAATAGAGAAACGACATATATAGTGCTATGTGCTAGGCAAGAGGCAACAGGCAATAGGCAATAGGCAACAGGCAATAGGCAATAGGCAGTTATCACTGTTTACTGGTCACTGTAAACTGGTCACTGTAAACTGTAAATCAGGGCTGTAGCTGTACCACAATACAACTACAACCCCCTTGAATAACGACTACCCCTGAACTTATTTCAACACTTCAAAGGTCTTCACTTCTAACACGGGGCCAATCATCGCCGCCGTTAAAATATCCTCACGAACTTCACCTTCAATTTGCACGGTTAACCCCTTCTTTTTTAAGTCGGAGGGTGCATCTTTGAGTTCATAGGTTTTGTCATCCGTCACCAATGCCCAAGCACCAGTTCCGAAGCCTTTGTGTTCAATTTTGCCTTGAATTTTCATGGTTTAAATCGTCCTGGTTTCAGCATTTAGGGCTAAAGACGCTAACCCGATACAGAGTAAAGCATTAACAGCAAGAAAACTTTGGGCGAGTATTCCTGAACCCAATCCCCACACTGACGCAGAAAGGATCGTGGAAACAGTTAAACAACTCGCTACCCCAATTGTTGTCCCAATAGCAATCCATTTCCACGTCGAATGTCCGAGGAACAACACAACGAGAATAGCGGGAATGAGTACACTGGCAAAAATAGGGTTTAAAACCGTATTTCCTGCGATCGCATTTCCCAATTCTGGCACAGAACTTCCCATCATTCGTATCGGCCATTGGGGCAGATCAAACACATAAAATCCTCGCAGGAAAAATAAACCACTAGACCCCGCAACCAAGCCACTCATCATGGACATACTCCACTGGAAGGGGAAGTAATTTCGCAGGAACCAAGCCAATAAATAAGAACCCAACACCATCGCCAATTTCGGTAACAACGCCACAGCGCCACCATCGATCCAAAAACGAGGGTTGAGATAACCACTATCCCGCAGCCATCGGAAGAAATCGCGGAAGGTAATTTGTCCTTTCAGGGCCAGTTGTACCGCACTTCCGGCATCCACATGACCTGCGCCAAAATGGTTGAGGGGGTCTTCTTGTACCTTACGGGCAGATTCTTTGATAATACGGGCCACATCTTCGGGTTCAGTAATTCCCGATGCTTTGACTAACGCCGCAATTCCTGCAACGTGGGGGGATGCCATACTCGTTCCTTGAAACGCAGCAAACATCGATCCGCCTGTTTCAGGATTAATTGTTTCTTGGAGAATACCGCCCATTTGATTTTCTCCTTCGGTTAAACCACCCGGTGCGGCAATATCAACGCCCGCCCCAAAGTTAGAATAGGGGGTTTTGTTGCCTGTGGGGTCTAAAGCCGAAACGCCAATCACTCTTGGATAACGGGCAGGATATCCTGCCGCATTTTGTCCTGAGTTTCCGGCAGCCGCAACAATTACAACGCCTTTGTCATAAGCATAATTAATCGCCTCTTGCATTAACTGGCTTTCACCGCCTCCGCCGAGACTCATGTTAATCACGTCTGCACCGTGATCTGCGGCAAATTTAATCGCTTCCGCAATATCAGAGATGGTGCCGCCACCGCCTGCACTGAGGACTTTTAACGGCATGATTTTGGCGTTGTAGGCAACTCCTGCGACACCATAACCGTTATTGGTAGATTGGGCAACGGTTCCGGCGACGTGGGTACCATGACCGTTATCGTCTGAGGCTTCCGTGCGATTATTGACAAAATCGTAGCCTTCGACAAATTCGGTATCTTTTAAGTCAGGAACTTGACTGACTCCGGTATCAATGACCGCAACGGTTACGCCTTCGCCGTGGGTTTCATTCCAAGCGGTTTCAACGTTGATACTCCGTAGGTTCCACTGTTGACCATAGAGGGGGTCGTTGGGAATGCTGCTGCTGAAAAAAGAATCGTTGGAAATTTTCTTAGTCGGAGGAACAGCATCATAGAGGACACCGTTTTTAAAGTCGGCGCTGTAACCGATAGAGTAGATATAGTTGGGTTCAATGTATTCGGTGTTCTGCCTCTGAGATCGTCTTAAGGATCTCAGCATTTGCCGATCACCCCGTACAATATAGATATTGTCGGGTTTAGAGAATTGGCTATTGAGACGGGGAACGACTTGATAGTTTTGGGCGATCGCCTGAATTTGATTCGCGATCTCAGCTTGTCCTATCTCCTCACGAAAATCTAGTACAATCGAATCAAATGTGCCTCGGTTAGCTAGACCGGAAAAACTCAAAACGGCCCAGCCTAGCCCAATTAAGAATAAGCACAGCAGAAAAAATTTTTTCATCATTCGTTGTCCTGCGTTACGGGTTATTTGCCGAAGAAGTCCCAAACAAATAACGTAGTGATCCCATTGTATCTATCTCATGGAAATAACGAAGATTGATGAAGTAGCAATTTAGTTAGGATTAGTTATGGAACGAGGGTTATTGTGGCTACCGCTTTTAGTGATTTTCTTTGGGTTAGCCTGGTCAGGATGGAACGAATATCAGAAGGTTGAAGCCTATCAGCAATGGGCGAAGGGGTTTGAAAAGGCTAAATATGATCTCTATGCGGTATTGGGTTTAAAGGGAACTGAACTTACCTGGGGAAAACCGACCCGCAAAGGCCCGATTCATTTACAAACCCTATCGTTAGAAGATGTACAATCGATTTGGCTAGTGGTTGATCGTCATTCGGTTGATTTAGATTCTCCGCCTGAAAGCGGTAAGCAGATCGAGTTAGAATTTCTGCTTGCACAACAAGCATCTCCGGTGCGGGTGCCTTTTACAGAGGTTTCTCTCGCAGCTAAATGGGGGAAGTTTCTCAACCAAGAACTCCAAAAAGTTGAGATCTCAAGTTCTACAATAAAGGAATAATTTGTCCGGTTCTCTTATTTGTTTAGAAAGTGATGATGATTTTCAAACGTTTACCGAATATTCTGATTGCCTCTGTGTTGGCTTTGTCGCTGTTTGTGTCTGGATGTGGGGCGCCGACGACCACAACACCTTCTGCTCCCCCAACTTCCGCAGGCAGTGGTCAAACTGTTGCGACTAATCCGCTTGCTGGTGGAGAATTTAACAAGTTTTTTCCCAGAAGTCAAGGGAATTATAATATTACTTATCGTCAAGAAAAATCGGGGTTGGCTCAAGCTCAATTGGCTCAAGGCAATACAAGTTTAGCATTACTTTCGATTAATGATCTGGCGGGTAATCCGGCTGCTGTGACTAAGTTTCGCGAAAGTAGTCGCAATATTGGTGGATATCCGGCTGTGACTCAAGGCAGAAATGCAACGGCGGTTTTAGTGGCGGATCGTTTTCAGGTGAAGATTATTTCTCAATCGGATTCTTTTAGCGAAAGCGATCGCGAACAATGGTTGACTCGGTTTGATTTAACGGGTTTAGCTCGTTTGAGGTAAGCTCAAAATTTGAGAGATATTTTTTGACTCAAGTTTAGTGATTTAACTAGCCAAAAAAGGAGGATAATTGTGAGTAAATCTATTATTGAATTAGTTGATGATCTCCCCACGGGTGGTATTACCGTCATGGTGTTGAGAGGTTTAGATTTTGTGGTTCCGGGTGAATGGGAAAATGTAGTAGGTTTTGCGAATACGGTTCAAAAATACACGGGAGAAGATGATCCGGCTCTGATTCAACAAATTAGTGAACGGGCTTTATGGTTATATAATGATAAGAAGGAAGGTTATCAACGGGCTTTGTGGTTATATCAGACGATTGATAATGCCGGAACGGCTTTAGGAACCGCAGCTTTAGCCAATAAAATTGGTGAACAGGTGAGTTTTTTGGGGATTTTGAATAAACTCACGCCTAAAGCCGATCAAGCACAATCTATTGATTTGGCGTTAAAAGTGGTCGTGGAATTAGTCGGTTTTTGTCAGATTAATGGGATTCCGGGTGATAGTATTGGGGATTTTGTTGGGGCGTTATCCAATTATGGGGGTGAATCTTTAATGCGGATGGCGGCGTTAGTTTGTTTGGATGGTTTGATTCCATTGGGGCCAAATTTTCTGCAAGCGGTATTAGCAAAAATTGATAATATGACTCCGAAGGATTTAGAAAAAAATGAAGGATTTAAAAAGATTAATCCAATGATTCCGGGTGAGAGTTCAGAAGGGAAGTTGAATTTTATTCAAGAGAGTGTTCATTCGGTTACGGGTTGGATGGGTAATTTTGTGGAACAACGGGATTTAACACCTGAAAAAGTGGTGAATAATCTCCAAAATTTTGTGGATATTAGCAACGATAAGTTAGATTATGTTGCGGCGTTTTTAGATATGACGACGAACTATTATACCCATACCGGGGTACAAACTTTGACTCGTCGTTTAGTTGAACGCGCCTATGCGGAAATTTAATAGGGTTTAGGAGAGGGCGGGCGTTTTGCCCGCTAAAAATGTTAAAGTCTTTTCTTTATTGAAGCTATCCCTAAAACTTTGACAGTTTGTCTTTTGACTCCTTATAATCTCCGACTTATAATTCCTGGATTGACTGTTTACAACGTTTGATCAATCTGGGAGTTGTGTGATCGCATGAGTGCCAAATATGGGATAATATTACTACTGTCAATCGTGATGATTTGGGGAGAAAATCAGATCGGACTCGCTCACGAATCTCCCAGAAATCATCATCACAAACCAATGGAAATTCCCGCAGGTGAACCCATTCCAACGGTTAGTTTAGGGGTTCATCCTGATGCAGTCAGAGGATGGAATCTTGAGGTCAAAGTCTCTAATTTTCGCTTCGCACCTGAACAAGCTAGTCGTGAGGCCAGACCCGGTGAGGGACACGCTCACTTGTTTATTAATGGAGAGAAAATCACCAGAATTTATGGAAACTGGTACTATTTGGGAACTCTCCCACCGGGACGCCATGAAATTCGAGTCAGTCTCAGTAGCAATGATCATCAAGATTTAGTGTACCAGGGTCAACTGATTGAGGCCCTAGAAATTATTGAGGTGAGTGCGGCATCGAACTAACCTGTTAATCTTCAGTTTTTTCACTCAATAGGCTAGACGTCCGCTCAGAGAACGGTATAATAAGATGGGCATTGCTCAGAAGTTCATAGTAGTCTGTCAGTGAGTCGATTCTAGCTTCGCTTTTCGAGCGAGGTTCACAAAAAACGACTAAATTGAAGATTGTTGATTCTCGTGAGTTGTTGCTGAGATTTGAGCAAGGAAATATCAATGTCAGAAGAAACTGAAGCTAAGAAGCCTGCGGCTAAAGAAAAGGCGTCCGCCGTTGAAGATAAACCGTTTGCTGAGTTTATCGAACAAGATTATCTTCCCGCTTTGAAGAAGGCTTTAAGTTCTCAAGGCGTTGAAGACTTAGACCTAAAGTTTGCCCAAGAAAAGCTTCCGGCTGGGTTAGGAAATTCTGAGCGGTGTTGGCAAGTGATTGGTCAATGGCAGGGCGGTAAACGTCAATTTAATGTTTACTTTCCCAATGAGGATATTAAATCTCAAAAAGTATTTTCTTGTGCTGCAAATGGTAAGCCGAGTATCATTGAGCCGTTTTTAGGAGATGAACGTAAAATTACCCTGCCTTTACTGGTTTTTGGGGTCGTTCAGCGACTTAATGCTCAAAAATGGTTAACTCTTAATTAAATTAATCCTCTTATCTTACATATCTTAGATTGAAGTCAGTTTTGTTAAAAAGCTGGCTAATTTTTTATGGACTGACCTAATTGTTAATTTTTGTAAAAATTATTATAATTTATATAAGAACAGACCTATTAACGATCCTTTGTGAAATTATGGTTGAGAAAGTCCTAAAATCTGAACAGGAGTGGAAACAGCAACTCACTCCCGAACAATTTCATGTCACCCGGAAGCATGGAACCGAACGAGCCTTTACAGGCAAATATCACGATAACAAGCAACCCGGAACTTACAAATGTGTCTGTTGTGGAACCGAACTGTTCACATCCGATGCTAAATATGACTCTGGAACAGGTTGGCCCAGTTTTTGGAAACCTGTAAGTGAAGAAAACATCACTTATAAACAGGATAACAGCCTGTTCATGCGACGCACAGAAGTATTGTGTGGGGTTTGTGATGCTCATCTGGGTCATGTTTTCAATGATGGCCCCGCTCCAACAGGTCAACGCTATTGTATGAACTCCGCCTCTTTGGACTTTCTTCCTGCTGAGTCATAACCAACGGCACTCATTCTCTCTCAACCCCTCGATGATTATCTCTACAAGGGGAGATACATTAGCCCCCTCTCCTCGTTGGAGATAGGAGAGGGATGGGGAGAGGTCAAACTAACGCTTGGGTTTGGTTTGAATGGTGACAGGCCCATTAACCATAGTTTGACAAGCCAGGCGGTAACTGTCTGGTTTTTTCTTAAGGATACGTTTTTCGGCGTCGGTACGGGGTGAGAGATTTTCCATTCCTTCAACTACTTCAACAATACAAGTCCCACATTGACCATAACCCCCACAATTCATCATTTTTCCCATGAAGGTATAGAGGTCAATTTGTTTCTCTAGGGCTTTTATTCTTAAGTTGGCCCCATCTGCGGCGATAATTTCCTGATTTTCGTTAACGAATTTGATGTTAGCCATTACCTATTCCTGATTTCGATTGTTCTAAACTCATAAAAAAATGTTAACAAAATTAGGGATCTTTCCTAATTAATGGTACGTGCAGGAACAATAAACCGTGATCAGAAATTCCTCTTAGACCAGTCTAGGGTCTGAGTTGGAGGTTATTATCAGGAAGATTACTCACTGCTCGATGCAAACGAGACAAAGAACGGTTGTAACCGATAACCGCTTGCAGGAGTTGGTTTTGAGCGCGAGTTAAATCTGTTTCTTGGTTAATAACATCCAACTGAGTTCCCACACCCGCCTGAAACCGTAGCCGGGCTAAACGCAACGCTTCTGTTGCTTCTTCTACCCCTAAATTTGCCACACCAATATTTTCAAACGTCGCTTGCAAATCATAAAACGCACTTTCAACTTGTAAACGAATATCACTTCGTAAATCAGAATAGCGCTCCTCAGCGATCGCAATATTAATCTCCTGCTGACGAGCATTCGCTTTGGCTAACCCCCCATCAAAGAAATTCCAGCGCATTTGCAACTGAATAGAATAACCATCCGCCCAACCCTGGTTCGCAAAAGGATCACCACTTCCATCCAATCTCCCCAAGAGATTATAACTAGCGGTTGTGATTAAACTCGGTCGTTGAGCCGCGCGGGCGGCGATACGTCTTTGATCCGCCAGGTTGCGGTTTACTAACTCCTGTTCTAACTCCGCTCGGTTGTTATAAGCCAAGATAATACTCTCATCTAACGTAAAATCCCAAGCCCCTGCCAGAGCAATTGAGTCAGCCGCAATTAAATTAACATTCTGACTAACATTCAAAATATTCGCCAGTTCTCGCCGTCGGGTTCTCTGGTTACTAATTGCATTGGTTAAATCCTGCTGAACTCGCGATAACGTGACTCGCGCCTGCAACACTTCAAATCGAGTCCCCACACCTGCTCGTTCTAACGCTTCGGCATCTTCCAAGCTTTTTTGAGCGTTCCGAACCGCAGCCCGTTGAATCTCGACTTCTGCATCGGCTTCCTGCAAATTATAATAAGATTCCGTCACATTCAAACGCAACTGTTCGACACTCCGTTCAAACTCTAAGCGGGCTAACCGTAACACGTCTTCTGCGGCTCGAATTCGCGCTCCTCTGGCTCCACTAAGGTCAAAATCATACTGAAACTGTAATACGTTATCAAAGGTCAAAACCCCAAAAGTCTGGGATAGCGAAATCGCTTGGTCTTGAAGTTCTGGATTTTGTCTCCTTCTGGCTCTAACTTCCCGGTTTCTGGCTCTGTTGCCAATATCTTCCCCCGCACTGAAAGAACGAGTAATGCTGGAAATCCAGCTTAAAGTGGGATAGAGTTCAGCTTGTGCAGATCTCAAAGCCGCTAAGTTTTGTTCGACTTGCAACTCAAATACTCGGATTTCTTCGTTGTTGCGCCGAGCTAAGTCTACTGCTTGCGCTAAGGTAATCGGTACTGTTTCTCGAATTTCTACATCCTGGGGACGATTGGGACGATACAACGGATTGCTACTGGGTAGCGTAATCGTGGGGGGATTGGTTTGTAAGGTTCCGTCTGGGGTGGGAGGTGGAAAAGGTTCGTTTGGAGGTCTTAAATCTGGTGTTTCTAAGATTGCTGGAGTGTCAACCTCTTGAGCAATTTGCGGGGGTAGATTTGCGGACGGAGGTTGAGGAAGCATCCGAGATAATTCAAAGAGGTTAGGGGTTGGGTTGCTGGGTTTCTCCTGATTATCTGTTAATGCAACTTCAATCGGGTTTGATGAGGGTTGCGCTTGGGAAGGTGTGGGTTTAACAGGATTTTCCTTAAACGCGATTTCCCCAGAATCTTCTGTGGGTTTCTCAACAACTGGAGTGGTGAAGTTTCGGAAAATTGAGGGTTGAGAAGGTGTGGGTTTAACAGGATTTTCCTTAAACGCGATTTCCC
>JBJHBL010000021.1:23590-76569 GCA_050485465.1 Limnoraphis sp.
CAGAATCTTCTGTGGGTTTCTCAACAACTGGAGTGGTGAAGTTTCGGAAAATTGAGGGTTGAGAAGGCGTGGGTTTAACGGGATTTTCCTTAAACGCGATTTCCCCAGAATCTTCTGTGGGTTTCTCAACAACTGGAGTGGTGAAGTTTCGGAAAATTGAGGGTTGAGAAGGCGTGGGTTTAACGGGATTTTCCTTAAACGCGATTTCCCCAGAATCTTCTGTGGGTTTCTCTGAACCCGGAGAGACAAATTTATCGATAATTCGCTGTAAGGTCACATCGGGTTTAGTCGGATTTTGTTTCAAAGAAGCTTCTAAACTATTAGAATCCACCTGTGAGGGTTGGTCTGAAGCTTGTACAGGGGGTTTGTTGGCTTTGGCTGCATCGCCGATAGACTTACCTGATTGAAGTAAGATGTCATCTTGTTCAAAACCCATCTCGGAAATAGAGTTTTGACTCGATATCCTCTCGGCTGATTCTGTCGAGGGGGGAACTGCTATTGCTTGTCCCAGATAAATAAATGTAATAGCGCCGCTCACTCCCACAGCCATTAAATTATGAAAAACAGGCATAAGTTTTTTTACTGCGTCTGCAAGTCCAGAAATAATTTTAGTGCAATGAGGGTATGCTGCTACACAGAATTCTATCGAAAAAATGGGACACAATCAAAAGTTGCGTCTGAACAACTGCGATCGCCCAATACTGCTAAAGGTTCAAAGCCGTTGAAATTAATTCCTCAACATCAGTCACAGGAAAAATTGCGACGTTTAGCTTTTGGGAAAGTTCCTCAACTCTCATATCATCAAGAAAAAGGGTGTCTTCATGCTTCAGCATTACGGCGGGAAGCAATATTCCATCGCCTAAATCTTTTCCTTGAAGACCCTGGAGTAAATCTTGACCTGTGAGCAAACCTGTAACGCTGATCGTTTGTCCCCAATATTGACTGCACAATGCTACCATATTAAGGGTTAATCCTGAAATTTGATTCAACCGTTCAACAACAGGAGCAAAAGCGACTTCGACTGCATTTCCCACCACCCAAGTGAATTTTCGCGGCGTTTGTCTGTGCTTGGGAAATTTAGCGATCGCTTGTTCAAAGTCTTGTATAAATTTCCGAATTGATCCGACTCCATTTCCAATTTGAGGATAATCTTCATAATGGGAAGTGGGGGGTAATTCTTGGCGCGCAATTAAAAACCATTCATCAGCTAACCACACACAATTTCCCTGTTTTTGGGTCAGTTTTTCTTGTAGGGTTTGCACTTGAGTAATCACTTCTGTGGCTTTTTCTGGAGTCACCGGAATGAGTTCATCTTCAACAGGGCGAAACCGTGTTAACCCAACGGGAACCACTGCAATAGAAGCGACTGTGGGAATTTCTCCGGTGTGAAATTGGGTTAAATCTTTTAAGGTTTGTTCGAGATGTTTACCATCATTAATTCCGGGACAAACGACAACTTGAGCATGAATTTGTAGGCGGTTTTCTTGAAACCATTGAAGCTGTTTTAAAATCTCGCCCGCCCGATTATTTTTTAATAAACGAATTCTGACATCGGGTTCTGTTGCATGAACGGAAACATATAAAGGAGATAGCCGCATTTGGGCGATGCGTTCCCATTCTCGTGGCGGTAAATTGGTTAAAGTTAAATAAGAACCATATAAGAAACTCAGCCGATAATCGTCGTCTTTGAGATAAAGGGTTTCACGTTTTCCGGGGGGTTGCTGATCAATAAAACAAAATGGACAGCGATTATTACATTGAATTAAATGATCAAATAATGCGGTTTCAAATTCTAATCCCAAATCCTCATCATAGTCTTTTTCGATTTCAACGTGATGAACTTTTCCTTTACTATCTAAAACTTCTAGTTCTAGAATTTCATCCGCGCATAAAAATTGATAATCAATTAAATCTCGGGGATATTCTCCGTTAATCGAAACAATTGCATCTCCGGCTTCAAAACCTATTTCTGAAGCGATGGAACCGGGAATCACTTTAGTAATTTTAGCGGGACGAACTGAACGATTACTCATCTGATTTAATCCTTTTGGGTTCGGAGTTAGTTTACTATCTTTTAACTAACCCCTAATCCCTCATTAATGCACCTTAATTTAAATATTTTCGAGAACTCCTCCCGTGACTGCCGCTAGAATAGCGACACCAAAAGCCAATCGATACCAAACAAAAATCCAGGTATTTTGAGTTTGTAGAAAACGAATTAACCAGGCGATAGAAAGATAGGAGAATACAGCCGATGAAATTAAACCTGCAATCAAAACAGGGGCACCTATAGTCCCTATTCCATCTAGTAATAGATCTTTGAGTTCGACTAAACCCGCCAGAGTAATTGCAGGAATCCCTAACAGGAATGAAAATCGAGCCGCTGTCGCCCGTTCTAGCCCCATAAATAAACCTGCGGTAATGGTTGAACCAGAACGAGAGACGCCTGGCATTAGAGCTAAGACTTGAGCGCACCCCATGAGTATACCATCTCGCACCTCAAGCTGGTCGAAATTGCGCTTGCGAGTGCTGATTTTTTCAGCTAATCCTAAAAGCATGGACATCACGATAGAAGCCATTGCGATGGAAATGGTATTGCGTAAGGGGGAGTTATCAAAATCAGGGATAAAGATTTTAATTAACAAGCCAAAGAAAACAATGGGTAATGTTCCTAAAGCAATCCCTAAAGCCAGACGAAACTCGGTTGATTCATAGTTTGAATCTTTAATGGCTTGAATTGAACCCAAAGTCACTTGTTTGAGATCATACCAAAAATACCAGAAAACTGCTGCCATACTTCCGAGTTGGATAATTGCGCTAAAGGCAACGCCTGGATCTCCCCATCCTAATGCTACAGGTACAACTTTTAAGTGGGCTGTACTACTAATGGGGATAAACTCAGTGAGTCCTTGAACGATCCCCAAAATAATTGCCCGAAACACGTTAAGGTCAGTTGTTGTGAGTGCAGTTGATGGTTCCACAAGATTTTATACTGAAAATTTGCACAAATAGGTAATGAACTCTTCTGAAGCCGCATTACCTACTAATAGTTTGGCATCCGCACTGAACAACCGCAAGTCGATCTCGAGACTCACTACTCATCGAGTTCCCCTCGTTTCCCTTGTACGCCTTCAATAATTCGGGAGAGTTCACTTTTTTCATTGATACTAATGCGAGTGGGAGAACCACTAATAATTCGTTCATAATCTCGAAAGGAATCCGTAATCCGGGGGCCACTTTCGGTAATGGTATATTCTCGGATGCCTTTATCGTGCCATGAGCCTCGCATTTTAAAGACGTTTAAAGCTCTAGACATTTCACCTCTAATTTCGACATATTGTAGCATCAAAATGGTATCGGTAATCGTTGAAATATGGGAATCTGTAATTGAGTGAGAACCCATAAATTGATCAGTTGTATTGGTAAAAAATCCGGTGATTTCTTCTTGTTTTGCGTAGCCTGTTACCCCAATTACAAACTGTCGAAACGCATTATTACTAACGCCTCGTGCAAGGGCTGATAAGGAATCAATCGCAATTCGAGCGGGTTTAAATTCCCGAATTTCTGATTTAATAATTTGCAGGTGATCTTCAACCCCTGCTGATTCCGGATAACTACATAATATTCTCAGTAATCCTTTGCGTTCCATGCCTTCAAAATCTATTCCCCAAGAGTTGGCATTTCTGAGGAGTTGAGCGCGAGATTCTTCATAGGCAAATAATATGGCTCGTTCACCATTTTGGCAGGCATTATTGAGGAAAACACTAACCAGCAAAGTTTTTCCGGTTCCTGTTGCTCCGGTTGCCAAAATAATCGAGTCTTTGAAAAATCCACCGCCACACATTTGATCGAGGGTTTCATTTCCAGAAGAAACTCTAGCATTAGATGAACGTTGAGTCAATCGCATTGCTCCTAGAGGGAAGATACTAATACCGTTATTGGTAATGGTAAAGGGGAATTCTCCTTTCATGTGAGTGGTACCTCGCAGTTTGAGAATTTCCATAGTGCGCCGACGTCGTTCTCCTTCTAAAACGTTACGAACAATCATCACATTATCAGAGACAAATTCTTCGACTCCAAAACGAGCGACTGGGCCATATTCTTCTTCTCGTTCGGTGGTCATAATTGTCGTAGCCCCGACTTGTTTTAAACGAGCCACTAACCGAAAAATTTCTCGTCTGACAACGCCGGCGGCTTCATATTGTTGGAAAACGGCTGTTACCGAATCAATCGAAACTCGTCGGGCTTTATATTTGCGAATGGCATATTGAATGCGTTCAATTAGGGCAGATAAGTCAAAGTTTCCCACAATATCTTGACCTTCGGGATCGGGTGAAGCGTCCAAAATAAAGAGTTTTCCCTGCTCGACTAATTCCTGTAAATCCCAACCAAAACTAGAGGCGTTTTTGATAATATCTTGAGGAGATTCTTCAAAGGTAACAAAGATACCGGGTTCATCAAAATTAATAATTCCGTTGTAGAGAAATTGAACTGCAAACAGCGTTTTACCTGTTCCTGATGTACCACTGACTAAAGTTGTTCTTCCTAAGGGCATTCCGCCATGACTAATGTCATCAAACCCTTCGATCATTGTTCTGATCTTCTGAACGCCAATCAGTTTGCGTCCATTTGTCTTCGCGTCTTGACTGCTTTCACTCATAATCTTTTAGGTTTAAAAATCCGCCTCTAATGCTAGAATATAACTGACCCATTGCTACATTTACCACAAAACATGGATTAACTGTGCAGATTGTTGGCAGATGTCAAAACAAGTCGGTATTCTCAGCTAGGGGCGAGAAACCGGGGAACTGTTAAACAGAGCGTCTGTTGTGGTTCTGCTGCACGGAAGAATTTATAGGTTGAGTCCATCATCTCCTAATTCTTCATACAGTAAGTCTAGCCCAATCAGAACTTTTTCTCGATCAGAAAGGTCTCCAATAATTTTGCGTACAGGTGGAGGTAAAATTTTCGAGAGTGTGGGAGTTGCGAGTATTTTATCTTCTTCCGCAAGTTGAGGATTTTTGAGAACATCAATGACTTTCAAGGCGTAGACTCCCTGAAACTCTTGTTCTAAGATTTCTTTAAGGGTTTTCAAAGCCCGTACAGAGTTCGGGGTATTTCCGGCGACATAGAGCTTGAGAACATAAGTTTTCTTTAATGGACTCATAAACTTTCAGAGATCGTTTGACAGGTCAATTTTATCGTGAATAGCTTGTTGCTTCTCCTTTGTTTCCCTTTTGTTAAAGGTTATTGCAAATCTTAATTAACGGTTTACTAAAAGTTTAAGTGAAAGGGTGTATGTTTTAAGAGTCTCTGGGAATTGAGCGTCGATACATTTCACACAAATGGGCGACCATATCAATTAAAGTTAAACGGTAATCAAGCAGAACATCTTCACTGCGTCCTTCAAGTTTGAGTTGTTTAGAGAAATTATCCATCAACTCCATATGAATTTCGACAATTCGAGTCACTGGAACATCAGCAAAAAACGCCAGGTTTACATATTCGTCTATTTTATTATTCAGGGTTTTATCGGCTGAAAAATAACTCAAAACAATTTGACGATATTTAACTTTTAGCTGTTCGAGTAATTCCTGTCGTTCAGCCGGAGGTAAATTTCGCAGAAAATTTTGGGGACTTCGTTTGTAATAAACCCCCAAGTATCCTAAGCGTTCATGTAGTTTTTCTGCCAGTCGTCTCTGCTGACGCATAATAAAATTAGTCAACTCCGTCGGTTCATTGGCATCGAGGGAGTCATCCGTCAGACGAGTGGTAACGGCTTGGGTAATAAACTGACTGATGGCTTTGTCTACATAACCATTAATCTGATTGAGTTGCTTGACACCCAGATGAACTTCGCTACTGTGATAGAGATAGTTGATCATGGGGGAGATCGAGGTTTGAGTCTCTGGGGGAGAATCACTCGCCGGGGGTGTTTGTTGAGTTTGAGATGAGGTTTTCTCAGAGTCCAAAATCACAGTGGGTAAAGAGATATTTTGATGTTTGAGTTGTTCAACTACAGTCGTCAACTCAATGTTTTCCTCAACAATCAAACAATCAACTTGTTCTCTTTCTTGGGTAATGTACTTGAGTAACTCATCTATCGAATCAACCTGAACGACGGCATAGCGATCGCTCGGCAAACTCGACATCAGCAACTCAGCCATCGATGTTGATGGGGCAAAGACGCAAACCGAGAGTTGTGGACGCCACACGGTCGTTGAAGTTGAACTTAAATTATCTGCTAGAGAGTCATTCAGAGATCCAGTCTCCTTTACGAACTTGAGATTATCTTCAAGATCTCATTATAAATCGTAACCAATCTTAAATCATGTTTAATGAGGATTAACAGAAAGGTTGATGAGGTAGTACGGTTGAAGCGGCAGATTTAGCAGTTCAGTCCAAGCTAAAAGTAGAGACATTGAGAGAACGTCTCTACAATTGGACTCAAAAAATACCGTGATTTTAATAAGCTAATGTTTCTAAAGTTTCTCGCAAATAGTTACGAACCTGACGATCCAGGTTCATTTGGGGATGTTGTTCGGAGTTTTCTTCATGTTCAAGCTGCCAACGTTGAAATCCTGAACTAGAAGCAATGGCTTGTTTGAGACTTTGCCAAATTTGAGAGTCTGCTTCGATCAGAGGACGGGTGGCCCCGGCATCATGTTCAGGGAGAGTAGAAGCTGAATGAGCCATAATCTGTCACCAAATAAACAATAGGGCAAAATAATTTTGCTTTCTTAACTCTATTTTTACAAATTCTGAGGGGAAACGCCTGTAACTGTAAACACCGTCTGAGAATAGGGGGGTTGAGGGGGGCGGCGCAGTAAATTAGGTTTCTGAGGGTTCTTTAGAGTCAAGAGAGGGTGAGGGATCTTCTTCTGTTCGTTCCGCCCAAAGAGTTGAGGGTAAAATCCGGGGTACTCGCAGTCCGATGAGGGTGAAACTTTGGCGAATTTGGTCAAGGGTTAAAGGTTCTGTTGTTGCCCATTCGGTTTGGCGCGTGCGTAACACTCCAATAACACTCACAGGAACTTGAGCAAATAGGTTACACCCCAAAAAGGCAAGACTCGCTAAGAGTAATCCCTGCCAACGACTTTGCAAAGGGGATGGAATCAGATCAGCGGCCAGGGGTGCTAAACGATAAAGTTGCCACAAAATCGGAAGAAGTAACAGGGGTGCAATAAAAGCTAATTTTTGATTGAATGATGTTTTGAAGCGTGTGAGAATTTGCCGTTGCTGGGGGGTGAGTTGTTGGGGTTTGATCGCGACGACTAGGATACTAAAGATATAAAAAGGCCGAAACCATTGCATCGCCCAAATGGGTAAAATACCAATCACAGCAACGATTGCAATTTCTACAGCAACGGGTGCGATCGGATAACCAATAGCGAGTCCGAACAGACAGAGGGCGAACCACAGGGGGAGTACGGCTAAACCGGAAAGATGTATCCAGATATAAGGATCTAATCGAAAATTCGACATTTTTAGGAGCATTCGGGGCTAACTTCATCATACTGGATCAAGAGGGAAGAGGGAACAGTTAGAGACGGGGATGTTAATTTCTGTTTACGGCTTGGGAGGATGTCAACGCCATTCACCTTGTAGTATAAAAGCCGCCCAATAGTAAGGAGACTTCCATTCGGTGTCTGTTTGCATTTCCAGTTGTGCTTTTCTTAAAGCTTCTGGTGCTGATAATTTTTCTGTGAATATCAAACGGTAGAATCTTGTCATAATTTCGGCAGTCGCCCCATCGTCTACATCCCACAAACTCACTAATACCCGAGGTGTACCTGCATACATAAAACCTTGGGTTAATCCAACTAATCCTTCACCCCGTACTTGTTTACCTAATCCGGTTTTACACGCACTCAAGACGACCAAATCTGCGGAAAAATCGAGGTTAAAAATATCGTGAAGACGCAAAAAACCATTGACAGAATTTCCCGATTGGTCTACCATCGACAAAACAATTCCAGAAAGTTCAGGATTAACGCTATTAAATAATCCATGAGTTGCAAAGTGAATAATTTTGTATTGATTAAGTTGAATATTGGTAACAGTGTCACGGTTGGCTGCAAAATCAAAAGCAAAGGTACTTTCTGATGGCGGTACAAGGGCGAGTATGGCTTCGGCTTCCCTTCGGGTTCCTGGAAGTCGATCCCAAATTCCAATATCTAATTGTCGGGTGGAACGATTGAGGTTATAGTGTTCCCAACTTTCACGATGGGTTACGGTGGGCATTTCTAGTCGAGTATCTTGAGAACTAAAAACCGGATCCGCAATAATAGCAAGGGTTTTCGGGGCGGGTTTTCGATGTTGAAAATCTCGGCGTAAAATACTTAAAGTTGATGCAGAGGGAAGGTTAACAATTTCGTGATGAACAATTAAAGGAATATCATTTTTTTCTAATGAAGTCGGTGAAGAAAGAGCCGCAAAGGGAAGATAATGTAAAATGCCATCACTGACAATTGCTAAACGTTGATGATTCAGTTGAGAAGCGACGGGAGCTAAAATAATTTGAGAGAGAGATTTAGAGGCAGACAATGAGTTGATAGAAGAATGACCTATATTGAAAAGAATAGCACTGCGGAAAAAAGATCTCACGGCTTCTTCTATGAATGCCTTGGGCGGGAGTTCATAGCTATTGATGCTATTTTTAGTGACGGCCCAAAGAAAACTGCGTTTCTCACCTAAAGTATATTGCAAGAGCAGCGTTTCATCATCAAGAATTTGTTGTTGAATTTGCTCTAGGGTGAGGGGTTTGGGTTGGGTGATAGCAGCATAACTCGGACTTTTTTCGCGGATTTGGGTTTTAATTTTGTTATAGTTCTGGAGAAGATATTGTCGCTCTTGTTCTATGGCGGTTGTTTGTTCTTGGGTGGATTGATCATGATTATAGAGTTCAACTCGTCGTCGTTCTACGGCATCTAATTGTTGCTGTAAATTGCGTTCTTGGATGACTAATTCTGGATCAACGCCTTTGCGAATATCGGTGTTGGCTTCGGTTAGAAGTTCGAGGAAATTTCTGGCTTTAGAACGTTCGCTAATATTCAGTGCTTCAGCGTTATATCCTTTTGAGGGGTGTTGTTCGTGGAGTTCCATTAATAAATCAATATAGAACTCATAATAGTCTTGTTTTGATACAAAAAAGGTGAGACGTTCTTCTGAAGATTTTTTGCGAGTCCGTGTTTCTTCAATGAATAAAATGGCGATGTTTATTTGTGTTAAAGCGGTGTCGAGATTACCCTGTTTACGTTGAACGATGGCAATACCCAATAAATTTTCTGCCTGGGCTTCAGGATATTGATGATTAAGCAAATTTAGGGATTTGTTGAAGAACTCTAAAGCTTGATTATAGGAATCTACAGCTTTTGGAAAGTCTCCCAATATCGTATAACTTTTACCAATTTCATAAAGAGTCCACGCTTCTCCTGAGCGATCGCTGTTTTTTTGATAAACTTTTCGCGCATCTTGAAAAGTTTTTACTGCTTGATGGATGCTTTCTAGTTCATAATAAAGCTGACCGATTTTTCTCAAAATAAATGCTTCTTTTTGGTAGTCTCCTAGTTGTTGAGTAATGGGGATAGCTTGCTGATAGAATATTAAGGCTGTTGTTTTGTCTTCTAATTGAATGTAGTCTTCACCAATTGCCAGTAAATTTTCTATGGATTTTTCACGGTTTCCCTGTTCTTGAAAGACTTTTACCGCCTGATTAAATACTTCTAATGCTTTTTCTGGGTTGCCAAGTTCGTAGTAGGTTTTACCAATAATTCTGAGTGTATAGACTTCCTGAATCAAGTCATTAATTTCCTGATAAACTAGAATAACTTTGTTATAGAATTCTAATGCTTTTTCTCTGTTTTCTAGGTTGAGATGCAAGTCAGCAATCTTGTCAAGAGTCTTAGCAACTTCGGGAATATCGCCCATTTTTTGATAAATGTTTAGGGCTTTATTCAGAACCTCAAATCCTTGTTCTGAGTCTTTTAAACTATAGAAATAAACTCCTGCAATTTTTTCTCTCAATAGATTTGCTTCTGCTTGAAAATTACCCGTTTCTCGATAAACTGTGACAGCATGATTTAAAAAAAATAGCACTTTTTCTGGATTGTCTTGCTTTCCATATTGTTCGGCGATTTTAATCAGAAAATCTGTTTCTCCTTGATCATCTTCCCATTTTTTGTAAATCTTTATAGCTAGATTGTAAGCCTCTAATTCATTAGTTTCATCTGGTAATTGAGCATGAAGCTGTCCAATAGAAAATAAAACAATAGGCTGACGATATTCAAATATTAATGCGGTTTCAGAGTCCCCTAGTTTAGAGTAAAATTGACTCACTTCCCTCAGCGTTTCTAATTCCTGCTGATAGGATTCTAGTGCTTTTTCTCTCTCTCCTAAAAGAGCGTAAGTTAAGCCTAAACGATCCAAAATCTTAGCTTTCCTAACGCTATCACCAATTTCCTGGTAAATCCTTAATGCTTGAGTATAAAACTCCAATTGTTTTTGTCTATTTTCTAAGTCAGAATAGTCATCAAACAAGAGCTTCTCCTTGTTGATTACCGATTTATTGATAAATTGCTAAAGATTTTTCGAGTAATTTTTGCTGCTCTGGACGATCATGTAAATAGGGACTTTGAGCCATTGCAATGAGAATACTTGCTTCTCCAGATAAATGATTGATTTCTTGGTAAATTTTTAGAGATTGATCATAAAGTCTTTTAACGTTTTCCCGATAGCTTTTTGTTTGTTCTAACCTCAAGTTTAAATATTGAGAATTAACTGATAAATTATGATTGAATGCAAAACGCTGTTCTACTTTGAGTTGTTCTAAATCTTCAAGATAAACACTGCCAATTTTACTGAGAGTTAATGCTTCTTGGGAAGGTTTTTCTAGTGTTTTATAGAAACTTAAGGCTTCGTTATAGCGTTCTAGGGCGAGAGTTTTTGATCCAATTTTTTGATAAAGAATACCCAGTTGAAGCAAGGTTAATGCTTCTTGAGATTGATTTCCTAATGTACGCCATTTTAATCGTGTTTCTTCTAATTGTTCAAGGGCTTGTTGCTGAGATGAAAGGGTTAGGTGCGGTGAAAATTGTACGCCTAATAAGCTAATTTTGAGGTGGGGCAACGGGGGTAATTTTGAGGTGCTAGACTCTGCTACCGCTATCTTGGATAACAGTAAAGTGTAAATCAGGATTAAACTGAGTTTGATTGACGGCTGAGTGAAGACTCTCACGTTAATACTATAGGGAACAGGGAACATGAGGCTTTAAAGGGGTTTTAAGGGTTCAGAACCCACAGATGCCGTTAACTGTTCTATCTCCGGGGGGAGTGTACTTTTGTTTCCCCGCATGAGTTGATTCAAGCTTGCTAGTAACGAAGTCAAATTCTTTGCTTCTAACAGAGAATTGATCAGTGTGATGCCACTGGTAGACAACATGAGTTTGGTAATTTCTTGAGTGCTACTGCCATTATTACCACCCATGCCTGGAAAGGCATAGATTTTAGTATCCCCTAAAACTCCCGGTTGTGGAGCTAATGCGGTCATAATTTCGGGTAGATTATCAATCAGTTGAGGCGCGAGTTTGCTGATGACTTGGGCGATGCGGTTGGCATCACTAATGGCATTTTCGGCGTTGACTTTGGCTTCGATCCCATCCGCTTCTGCTAAATCTTTATCTCGATTGGCTGCGGCAAGAGTCCGAATCGATTCTGCTTCTAAATCTGCTGCTTGACGGGCAATTTCTGCCTGTCGTTTGCGGCGAAAAACATCAATTTCCACCACGTTTTGTTCGGTGATCCGTTGCCCTTCTGCCTCTTGTTGGGCGATGATCACAGACAGGCGTTGTTGACGTTCGGCTTTCTCGATTTCTGTGGCGGTTGTGACGGCTGATTCGGCTTTGGCGCGTTCAGCTTCAGCGACGAGGCGTTCCTGTTCTTTAGCAGCAATGGCGATCGCTGCTTCTTGTTTCGCCACTTGAGATAAGCGTTCAGCTTCAGCAACTTCGACTTGGGCAGTCAGACGGTTAGACTCAATTGTTTTCTGACGTTCGATTTCTGCCATTTCTGCTTCTTGTTTTTGCAGGGCTTGGGCGACTTTGAGTTTTTTCTGCTGTTCTTCGACTTCGACTTGGGCAATCAAACGGTTAGATTCAATAATTTTTTGGCGGCTGATTTCTGCCATTTCTGCTTCTTGTTTTTGCAGGGCTTGAGCAACTTTGAGTTTTTTCTGCTGTTCTTCTAGGGTAATATCTGCTGTAATTTGGCTTTGCTGAACGGCGAGTTTTTTGCGGATTTCTTCTTCTTCAACTGCTTTGGCTTGTAAGATTTTATTGCGCTCTTGGTTAGCGGCTTCTTTATCTTTTGCCTCTTGAATTTCCCGGGATTGTTGGGCTTTCATCGTTTCGAGTTCGAGTTGTTGTGCAAGTTCAGCACTTTCTTTTTGCTTTTCAATTTCGAGGGATTGTTTACGGGCTGTAAGTTTTTTTTGATCGATTTCAACTTGAGTGGTGAGGGAAAATTCTTGCCGTTCTCGTTCGGTGGTGAGTTCGACTTCTTCTTTTTGCTTAATTGATTTTTGAATAGTTTCTGTTCGCAGTTTTACCCCTTGAGCATCGAAGAAATTATTAGTATCATAAGTATCGCTTTCTTCAATTTCAGAAATGGCTATATTATTGAGAGTTAAACCGACTTTTTTGAGATCGGGTTCAATTAAATTGAGAACTTCTTGAGCAAAGCCTAATTTGTCGGAGTCAAGATAGGCAAGTGTTTTGCTTTTTGCGGCGGCTCGAATGGCATCATCGGCGCGTTTTTCAATGGCATTTTTAATATCTTCGGTGGTAATTTGACCATTTTGAGAGAGGCGTTCGGTTGCGGTTTTGATATCTTCGTCAATGGCATTAATACAGACAAAAAAGGTGACTCGCATATCTGCCCGTAAATAGTCTTGAGTCCGAACGGCGAGTTTTCCAGTGCGTTCAACATCAATGGAAATTTCTTTGAGGGGAACCCGAGTCAGGCGATCAAAGACGGGTAATACTAAAGATCCCCCATGTTTAATTACGGTTCTTCGTTTGCGGAGAACGCCTCCGGTTTTGACAAAGGCTTCGTTTGCTGGTGTGACTTGATAGAGACGAGAATAGGCAATGGTTCCCAAAATCATTAAGAAAACAATTCCGGCAAAAAATCCAGCAAAAATTGTGAGGCCACCTCCGAGTTGTCCGAGGAGAGGTTGATTGACTGTCAAAGGTGAAATTTGGGCTGGAACTGGGTAGGTTTCGATAGAAGTTGCTGCGATCGCTTCAGTTTTGGATGTATCAATCGCAGGTAAGACTTGTAAGAAAGTTAGCCAAAATAGCATTGCAGGAACTCCTATAGAATGAATGGTATTAGTGGGATGAATCAGAGAGCCACCGTTCTTGATCAAGACTATGATTGGCGATCGCTAGGTAAGCTTGAGGTTGGCGACTAATAATCAAAACTTTTTCTCCCCGTTGGGGGATAACGGTTGCCCATTCGGGTAGAGTGGCTGTGATTGTAATTCTGTTACCGTCAGCGTCGAGAACGTCTACCTGACCGATTTTTTGTTTGGGAATAGAGGCAGAAGTCACAGTTCCCAGACGACCAATTAAGCGATCGGCTCGGGTATCTTCCCCAAAGGCGGCAAAAAGTTGACTGATGGGCTGGGCAATCATACGCCCCAAACCCAAACCTGCAACGAGAGCAGTTGTAGAGATTATGACGCTTAAAGCTGCACTCGGAAGGCTTCCTGTGAGTTCACCGACCAGAACGTTAAACATCCAGCCAAAAAGTCCGACCAAGCTAAAATCTGTCGCGAGGAGGAGTAGTAATGGAACTTGACCAAACCCCAACCATCCTAGTAATTTGAGGGGGCTGAAGCTACTGTCTCCATCGATTTCTGTATCCAAGTCTCCATCGACATCGACATCAATGTCAACGTCAGGATCTAGATCGACATCCTCACCTCCTAAGCCCCCAACAATGACCAGTAGGAACAGTAAAATACCCATTCCCATAAAAATCCAGTAGGGTAGGTTCGCTAGATTGAATAGCATAGATGGGGAGTGAACTCATCAGTTATTGATTTGCCTCTACTGTAATCTATCTCTGGTTAAGTTGGAAGTTATGCAATTGCGCGTTTAAAAAGTAATGCGATCGCCCCCAGACTGAAGCGATCGCATTGAAGATTTACTGATTGTGTTTGTGTTTCTAGACCGAAAGAGTCCGTCGTTTAGTTGCCATGCGGTAGGCTTCGATGATGTCTCCTTCTTCCCAGTCGTTGAAGCTGTCAAGACCCATACCGCATTCATAGCCAGCATTCACCTCTTTGGCATCTTCTCGCATCCGTTTGAGGGAAGAAAGAATACCTTCGTGGATGACATTACCTTTCCGCAGGACTCGAACTTTGCAGTTCCGAACCGCTTTGCCATTTTGGATATAACAGCCTGCAACCTTGCTGCGACCCACAGGGAAGACGGCTCGAACTTCGGCTTGACCGAGTGCTTCTTCGACCATTTCGGGGTCAAGTAGACCTTCCATGGCGGCTTGTACATCATCTAAGAGGTTATAAATGATGTTGTATTCACGAATATCAACGCCTGCTTGATCGGCGGCTTGTCGGGCGCCATTGGCGAGAGTCGTATTAAAACCAATCAATACGGCATCACTAGCGGCGGCGAAATCAATGTCCGTTTCGGTGACTTCTCCGGGGGCTGCCAAAAGTAATCGCAGTTGAACTTCTTTTTGTGGCAACTTCTTGAGGGCGTTGACAATGGCTTCGACCGAACCTTGAACATCTCCTTTGAGGATAATATTAAGTTCTTTGAGTTCTCCTTCTTGAACGCGAGCCGACAGAGCGCTGAGGCTGATCCGTCCTTGGAGGAGACGAGACTTCCGTTGAGCCTGGGCGCGTTCGTCTGCCAGGGCTGCGGCTTCTTTTTCGTTCTCAAAGACTTCAAATTCATCTCCGGCGGCGGGTACATCTCTGAGTCCCAAGATTTCAACGGCGAAGGAGGGGCTGGCTGCTTCTACCCGTTGTCCTCGGTCATCGATCATGGCTCGGACTTTACCCAGGGCTGATCCGGCGACGACAATATCACCCACACGCAGGGTGCCATTTTGAACCAATAGGGTAGCAACAGGGCCTCGGGCTTTATCTAAGTGGGCTTCGATCACGGAGCCTCGGGCGGCTCGGTCGGGGTTCGCTTCTAGGTCTTCGACTTCGGAAACCAGGATAATCATTTCGAGAAGCAGATCCAGGTTTTCTCCTTGAATGGCGCTCACTGGAACCATAATGGTATCCCCGCCCCATTCTTCAGGAACGAGATTGTGTTCCATCAGTTCTTGTTTAACCCGATCGGGTTGGGCGCTTTCTTTGTCGATTTTGTTTATGGCGACAATAATCGGCACCCCGGCGGCTTTAGCGTGGCTGATGGCTTCGATAGTTTGAGGTTGAACGCCATCATCAGCAGCAACGACTAAGATGGCGATATCTGTCACCCTTGCGCCTCGCGCTCGCATGGCGGTAAAGGCTTCGTGACCGGGAGTATCGAGGAAGACCACTTGCTGCATTTTGCCTTCGTGTTCGACATCGACGTGATAGGCACCAATATGTTGGGTAATCCCTCCGGCTTCTCCTTGAGCGACTTTGGTTGCTCGGATGGAGTCGAGTAGGGTGGTTTTCCCGTGATCGACGTGACCCATAATGGTGACGACGGGAGGACGCCGTTGCAAATGCTCTAAATCATCTTCATTCAAGATGTTGTCGGGTTTTTCGGCTCCCGATTTTTGCTGTTCTGTTTCCAGTGTGACTTCTAACTCTTGACAGACCATTTCAATGATGTTGATATCAAGAGTTTCGGTGATGTTAACGGCGATGCCTCGACCAAACAGGCGTCGAATGATATCTGTTTCGGGTACGAGCAGGGCATTGGCTAACTCTTGAACGGTGAGGGAGCCGGAAATCACCAGTTTTTCTGGCCGTGCTGGTTGTTTCGACTCGGCATTATTGTTATTGCGAGAACTGTTGCTATCTTCTGATGAACCGCCCCGATTGCGGGTTGGTTTTTTCGCTCTTGAAGGCCCACTACTGGCAGCCGTTGGTTTTGACGAGGAGGATGCACTCTGGGGTCGGGGAGGACGTGCCAGAGACAGACTCACAGCTGCATCTAAGTCCGACTGACCATTGAGAGCGGCATCGAGATCTTCATCCTCTTCATCTTCAATCGGAGGTTTAACGCGAGGACGCTTGGCTTTAAGTTTGGCTGCTTTGGCTGCTTTGTCTTCTTCTTCCTCGTCCCATCCAGCTTTTTTGGTGGTTGTGCGAGTGGACTGAGGTTTTTTGACTGCAGTGAGGGTTTTCTTCGGTCGCTTGATCTCGAGATCGAGATCTTCTGGGGCTGCTGTCAATTCATCATCCGTTTCGCTGTCGCTGGTGTCGGGTTCGAGTTCACTGCTTCGACGAGCGGGGGGCGGCTGAAGTTCTGGAAGCGGTTTGGGTTTGAGGGCGGTAATTTCTTTGCGCGGTTTGCGAACTTCTTTTTCTCTGGGGTCTTTGAGATCCGGAGATTTGGGTTCGGTTCCGCTCGGACGCGGATTTTTGGTCGGTTTACTGGGAGCGGGTTTATCGCTGGCTTTGACAATGGTGGACTGAACTTCTGCCGACTTCGGTGTTGGCTTGTTGGTTTTTAAGACGGGTTTGTTCTTGATGACCGGGGAGGAATCTGTGGAAGGTTTGGATGGCCGCACTGGAGGGGAGACCAACTGGGGCGACTCCTCCTCGGGTGAGGGCTGTTTTACTGGGTCGTTAGAAGGGGAATTTAAGCGCGCTGGTGTTGCGTTTCGTTCGGACGTTTCAACGGGCGCGGGGTTGATGGATTCTGATGGAGATTGAGGGTCAGAATTGGGCTTCGATAGCACAGGCCGATCTAGTAGTGGTGGTTTCTCTGAAGAAGACGGGAATGGAACTGAAGGTTGGGGTTGAGTGGCTGTTGGCACGGATACTGAGTTGTTCTGTTGAGTAGGGAATCGTTGTGAGTTTGAGTTGACCTGAAGTTTGGGTTTCCGAACTTCTAGGATCTGTTGTTTTTTCTTTTGTTCGGCTTGAGATTCGGACAGTTGTGATGGATGGCCTGCCCGGTCGGAGTTGGAATCATTATGACTGCCGATGGGGTGGGTTGCCACATATTTCTCAATCCGTTGAGCATCTGATTCTGTAATTGTACTACTATGACTTTTAACTGCAATGTTCAGCCGTTCACATACGGCTAAGATGTCTTTGTTTTCCAAATTGAGTTCTTTTGATAACTCGTATATTCTGACTTTGGTGTTGTTCATCCACTTTGCCCTCTTCGTACCAACCCGTTATCTACATTAGTTTATCTTGACATTTTTCTTCCCAAATTAACAATTGTAACCTGTCGTCGGTTTGACAACAGTAGCTAAACTCGTGAAGAAAGCCGTTGCTCTAAAAAAGATGAGTCGATTCTGAGGTGGCGCGAGTCCCGAGAATTTGATAAATTTCTTCTGGTATGGGAGCTTTGAGCGATCGCCCCAGACGATTTTTCTTTTGAGCGGCTTTGAGACATTCGGCATTCCGACAGAGATAGGCGGAACGACCCATGCCTTGATCTAATTGTACCTGATGGGAAGAGTAGACTCGAACCACTCGCCAAAAACTCTCTTTGGGAGCTACTTGGCGGCAGGCGATACAGCGACGATAGTTGGGTTGCATAACCTATCACTATTCTGAACGAGAAGCATTTGAGGACAGATTCTAGGGGCAAGGGTTTGATCCTCCCGATTTCCCAATGTCTTTCTCTGCTCCCGTTTTAGGCTTCGCAAGTTTGACGACTGAGCGTCGCCTGGGCTTCTCTATCTTTAGATTTTCTTATTAATTTTAGAGAAGCCTAAACTTGATATTAATCCTATCCTAGATCAACTGAATAGAAAATTCTCCAATCAATCTTCTGTTTCCCAGTCTTCGTCCTGATCTTCGTCAAAGTCTTCTTGTTCCTGTAATTGTTCTGCTATTTTTTGATCTTCTGCGACTGCATCATATTTTGCAGTATCTTTGATATCAATTTTCCATCCAGTTAGACGGGCTGCTAAACGAACATTCTGACCTTCTTTACCAATGGCTAAACTGAGTTGATCATCTGGAACTAAAATATGAGCGCGCCGTTCTTCGGGGTTAACTAGACGCACTTCATCGACTCGGGCTGGACTTAAAGCGTTGGAAATATAGGTCGCCGGATCGGGAGACCAACGGATGACATCGATTTTCTCGCCGCGTAATTCGTTGACGACCACTTGAATTCGTGATCCCCTCGCTCCAATACAAGCGCCTACGGGATCAACATCGCGATCGAGGGTATCAACGGCGATTTTGGTTCGTGGCCCGACATGAGTGGAAGGCGGATTAGCTTCTCGGGCGACGGCGACGATCCGAACCACTTCATCTTCGATTTCGGGGACTTCGTTGGCAAATAGGTACACGACTAACCCTGCATCGGCGCGGGAAACAATCAGTTGTGGCCCCCGTTGGGAGCCTTGAGAAACGCGCTTGAGATAAACTCTAAAGGTGGCGTTGGCTCTGTAATTATCGTTGGGGAGTTGTTCGCGTTTGGGGAGTTCGGCTTCAACTTCTTGATGGCCAAAACCACTAGCAACAGACATAATTACAGATTGTCGTTCAAAGCGTAACACCCGCGCTTGTAAAACGGTTCCTTCAAGTTCTTTGAACTCATCTTGAATCATTTTTCGCTGCTGATCTCGCAGCTTTTGAGCAAGGACTTGTTTGGTTTGAATGGCGGCCATCCGACCAAAGTCTTTTTGATCTGGGGTGACGTCTAAGGTCACGGTATCGCCGAGTTGGGCTTCTGGGGCGACTTCTTGGACGTCCTGTAGAGCGATTTGATGGTCTTGGTTTGTAACTTCTTCTACGATGGTTAAATTTTTGGCGAGGACGCGAAATCCTTCTTCTTCGACATCGAGTTCTACGTCAAAATTATCGAAGTAGTCTTCGCTAAACTGGGTATGAATTTCAATGGTGCGACGGTAACGTTCATATCCTTTTAATAAGGCTTCGCGTAGTGCTTCTTCAACGGCTTGCTTGGGTAAGTTCCGTTCTTGTGAAATATTCTGGATCATGTCTTTTAGTCCAGGTAAACTAACCATTGACATAGGCTGATTCTCCTGTGTGTATGAAGTCTGAATAAAAAAAGCTGGTCACAATTTGACAAGCATCGAGTTTTACTGCTTTATAAAACTGATATAACGCGGTATAAACCGTGTTAATGTTTATTTCCTGCATCACCCCGGACTGTCGGCAGCACCCGGTCAGACAGGCTTTTAACCGAGAAGCCCTCGGCATAATGTAATAAATTCAGGCTGGCATTCAAATCACGGTCAACCCTTACACCGCAATTATTACAGTTAAAAACTCGTTCTTTCAGTGCTATTTCTTGAACATGACCGCAACTTGAACAAGTCTTAGTTGACGGATAGAATCTATCAGCAAACACTACTCTTGAACCATACCACTCAGACTTATATTCGACTTGGCGGCGAATTTCAGAAAGAGCAGAATCAGCGATAGCACCCGCTAACTTGTGATTCTTTAACATCCCAGAAACATTCAAATCTTCTAACCCGATGACGGCGTGATTTTTGCATAGCCATGAGGTTAACTTGTGAATTGCATCTTTTCGGATGTTAGCCACTCTTTGATGTGCTTTTGCGAGTTTCAGTCTAGCTTGATTCCTGTTGTTTGAACCCTTTTGTTTTCTAAAGAGTTCGCGCTGAAGTCTGGCTAGATTTTTTTGAGCTTTTTTGTAGGCTCTGGGATTGTCAAAAACCGTACCATCTGAACAGGCCGCTAATACCTTAACTCCTACATCAACACCCAGGTATTCTCTTGATTTAACAGTCTTTTCTGGCTCAAACTCGTAGCCTACAGAGATATACCAAGAATCGGCAACTCGACTAATTGTAACTCGTTTAGTCTGGATTTCGGTTAGGGGTTCGTAAGTGTTAACCCATCCAATAAAAGGAAGTTTTAACTTCCTCCCTGAAAACTTCATTACCTTACCACAATTATCTAAAGTAAAACTATCATTTTTACCTTTTTTCTTGAACTTCGGGTATTCAGCAATGCCTTGAAAAAATCGGCTAAATGCTTCTCCTAAGTGCATGAAGGCAAATTGATAAACTCTAGAACTTAGGGTTGACTGCCAGGAGTATTGAGGTTTAATGTGATTGGTGTAGAATTTTTTGAGCTTGTTCGTTGAAGGTTTTAAACCCTGTTTGTAAGCTTCATTCCACATCGCTAATGCCCAATTCCAAACCCACCTAGAATATCCCGCGTGTTTAGCCATTAAGGTCTTTTGTTTGTTGTTCAGTTTTAACTTGGTATGATAGGCTCGTTGCATAGATGATCTATTATCTGATCTTACAGATAGTACCGTGTTGTACCATAAATCGTCAACTAAGTTACTGCTCTCCTTCTTGAAGTAAAACTTGATCAATGAGTGAGCGAGGAATTGCGATTTGTCGTCCTTTTTGATTGAGATAAATAACGGTTTCATCACGACGAATTAACTTTCCAATCCACTCTTTAGAGCCTTTATAGGGTTCTAAAGTTCTGATCAGTATGGGAAATCCTTTGAAGGAGATGAAATCGCGATCGCTGCTGAGTATTTGAGAGATTCCGGGGCTAGAAATTTCTAACACATAAGCATCGGGAATGAAATCAACAGTATCTAATTGTTCTTCCAACGCTCGACTCATTTGTTCGCAGTCATCTAAACCCGTGTCTCGGTTGGGGTTGCGGATATCGACGCGCAAAACAGGGGGGGCTTGGTTGGTATAAAAGACTGCTCCCACCACTTCTAATCCCAGTGCTTCAGCAACAGGGGTGGCTAGATCGATGATTTTTGGGACAAGGGGGTGAGCCATACTTCAATAGCAGAAAATTAGACTTAAGATTTAAAACTGACCCCGTGAACTGAACCCTGCCACTAAAAAAAGTGGGTGTCACCCACTTCATAGTGTCTTCCACAAGAAGTCAGACAGACAAATCTCGGATAGGTTTGTCTCTGAGGTTTAGTTTAACTCAAATCTGGTCGTTTTGTCAGGTTGTAGATTTTTGTTAATCGGCTTTGGTGAGTTTTCGGAGTTGTCTGGCTTCGGCGATCACTTCTTCAAAGTGTTCTTCATCGACTCGTTGAACGTAGTTAATTTTAAATTCTTCTAGAAAATCAATGAGCAGAGCTTCTATTTTATTGATGCTGTTTTCTTTGAGAACTTCTTCTCCTAAAGCGGCGCCAAAGCTGCGAACTAAGTCATTAGATAACCGGGTTCCGACGGGATCTTCCATTGCCTTTTTAACGGCTTCGTAGGTGGTTTGTGGCCCTTCTACGGCGAGGTTAGATAACTCATTAATCAGTCGTTCAGCGATTTGTTTGGGGAGGTCTTGTAAGCCGGGGATTTGCTGTAATCTTGTGGAAAGAGGCGAGTTTTGAACTGCATTGTGAATACTATGGCGGAGAACGGCTTCGATTTCGGGTTGGACTTGGGGAATAGCTTTGTAAATAGTAATCTGAACTAAATGTGTGGCTAAAACTTCAATTTCATTAACATCATTGATATCGATATAGCGACGGCTTTTTGATGAAAATATATCTTTGATTAATTTTCCATTTTCTAAATCATTTTGCATTTGATTAATGGCTTGAATGACTACGATTTCGGTTAGATCTTGAGCGATGCTGGTGAGAATTCCCCTCACGGCTTGAAACCGAATGCGTTCGAGATCGAGCCATCCAACTTGTATAGAACGAATGGAGACGGGAATAATTCTTAACCATCGCCAGAAGGGGATAAATAGGAGAATATCATACCAATGCCAGAGCATAGCATCTAACCAGGTAAACCTCGCAAAACGACGACCAATAATATAGGTTCTCAGGAGAAATTCGGCTAGAAAAATCATCACAAACGGAAAATCTATTCTCCAAAAATCATCGATAAATCCCCCATGTTCTGCAATTCCGCGAAAATAGTTTAATTCCATTAATGGAATAATTTCTTGATTAAACCAGTCTAATTCTTGTTGAAATCCTTGCTCGTTTAAATATTCTTCAGTCCAAAAGGTTTGAAAGGCTTCTGTCGCTGAATTGTTAGGATTAGGAACTTGATCTCGCATTCGGTTTTTAATTCGTTCTAAAGTTCCACTTTTATTGGCGAGTGCAAAGGGATTTTGAGCAATCATCCTTTCGCTTTGTTCCCGTAAGCTTTCGAGGGTTGCGCTGACTTGAGGTGAATTTATGCCCTGTTCTAAAGCTTCTTGTTCAAGTTGTTGTACGCTGTTGATGTATCTTTCTGTGTCGCGATGGGGTTCAATTCCTTTGATGGGATCGTACAATTCAATTAATCTCGGTAGATAGCGGAAGTACAAGTCCCGCAGGGGGACATAACTCAAATTAAATAAAACTAAAATAAAATTGATGATGGCCAGCATTGTCATCAATTTCTCAAACAGAGGAACTTTTTTCTTTTTCTTGCCGAATATCGGTTGTGGAGCTTGCATTGATGAGTAAAAATGAAAATTTATAGGATTACTTTAACTGAATGACACTGACTTTTCCTCGACATTTAGATAGATCTTAGCCGAAATTCAACCATGTCAACAACTTCTCAATCCTCTCAAATCACGGTTATTATTCCAAGTTACAACTGCGATCGCTATGTTGGACAAGCGGTGGAGAGTGTGCTTCATCAAACTTATTCTTCTTTTGAAATTATTGTGGTTGATGATGGCTCTCGAGACAAGACTCGTCAAGTTTTAGAGGCTTATCGCGCACAAGTTCACTATGTTTATCAAGAGAATCAAGGGGTATCTGTGGCGCGAAATCATGGTATTTCTTTGGCAAAAGGCGAGTTTGTGTTGTTTTTAGATGCGGATGATTTATTACTCCCTGAGACATTGGCGGCCCAGTTGGCGGTGTTTGAGGCTCATCCTCATCTGGGAATTGTACATAGTGGCTGGCGGCGCGTCAACCAACAGGGAAAAAGGTTAATGGATGTTCAACCCTGGGAGACGGTTCCTGAGTTAAATTTGGAGTCTTGGTTGCGCTGGAAACCTCTGGGAACGATGGGAACTTTGATGTTTCGCCGTTGTTGGTTAGAGGAAGTGGGAGGGTTTGAACCGGGGTTAACTCATGCTGAAGATGTTGATTTAATCTTACGTTTGGCGTTAAAAGGATGCGAGGCTGAGTGGCTACGTCAATCAACGGTTTGTTATCGACAACATGATCAAAATACGATGCGTGATGGAATTTCTCAGGCGCAATCTATTCATTGGGTCTTGGAACGCTTTTTTGGTCGAGAAGATATTCCTGTGGAAATTCGTTTGATTGAAAAATGGGTGCGTTATAGCACTTTGGTTTGGAGTTCTTGGTATTTATATTATACAGGTTTTCATCGAGAAATGGTACAGTATTTGCAAAAATCTTGGGATTATACGCCCTATTTAGCAGTAGAAACTTTAGTGAATTGGATGGAGAGTTTTACTCAATATTCTGACAACTTGGGGTATCATTTTAATGCGGATAAACTGGGTGAAATTCCAGAATGGCAATGGTTGATGGAATGGGTGACAGATCAGATGATTAAGCCTCATAAAAATCTTTGAGTTTTTAAAGTCCCGCTTTTTTGAGAAGCCGTTCCAGCTGACTCAGGTTAACGCAAATATCACGAGTGACTGGGCTAATTTTTGGGTTATCATCATCGGGTAATCTTTCTCCCATGATATAGTAATGTTCTAGGTTACACATATTACTGAGAAACCAATATAAGGGGGTAATATATCCGGGTGAAAAAATCTCAATGACTTGGGTTCCTGGGTTACAAAAGGTGAGGTTAGTTAACCCTGCACCATGAGGCGCGACAACCACTTCAGCCGCGTTTAAATAGTGGACTTGTTCGAGAATTGATAGGGTTTCTAAATAGACTCGTTGAAAGCCATATTGTTCTAAGAGTTGAACGACGGCTTCATTGTTCAGGATTCTCCGATAGGCGGCTTTATTTCTATCAATATAAATTCGTTTGTATTGAGGGATTTTGGGGGTAATTTTAGGGTTGAGAAAGGCTTGTCTGAGGTATTGACATTTCCACTCAGAAAGACTATATTCTTGAGCTAGACTCGGAACAATAACTTGTTTGGCTTTCAAATTTGGGTAATCAACACTTTCAAGAATTTTATCAACAGGAACTCCAAGAATTTCTAGGGAGTCTATCTGATATTGATGAGGACAGTGTGTAAAGACAAATTTATCAATAGTGATGTTCTGTAAATGAGATATTTTTTGAACAAGATCAAGACGAGCAACCACATCAAACATCCAATGAAAATATCCCCCTCCTCCCCAACGAACGGATAAAAAAGCGATGGTTTCATCAAGTTCATAAACGGAAGATTGATGATTATATGAGATTAAAAATTCAGGATGTCCGCTACACAGTTCAGAGATTAATTGATTTTTTGAGTTTAAAACAGCGCTCGTTAAAATGGGATCTCCTAAGACTTGTCCTTCTGGAAGAAGACTCACAAAAGCTGCATAGGAGGGAAAATAATCTTGTTTAAAATATGGATTTAGATCCTCATCTAATGTTAAAGGTGGTGAACATTTTGTGTAACGTTCTGGATAGAGGTTAATCGTTGTTAGATGAGAAGCCGAATCTAAACTAACAATTGTATCTTTGGGATACTGACAAAAGGCTTCAATAACAGTGGGGGGTAAAATTTTATAATGCAAACAATAAGCAGCAGATTCAGCATAGCCTTGCTTTTCAAATATATTTGCGAGTTCATCATAGGCTTCAAAGCAATCTGTTTTTATTTCTATTGCTTTAATCAAAAAATTAATCGCCGCATCCCAATTTTTTTCTTGCTGAAAGAGGTTCCCCAGTTTGATATACAATCCATAAACATTGGGATTAAATTCTATCGCTTTTTGGTAAATAGCAATTGCTTCTTGATATTTTTGTTGTTTCTGTAAAATATCTCCCATATTTTCATAAATAAAAGGCAAATTGGGATTGATTTCTAAAGCTGCCTTATAAAGTGTTAGGGCTTCGTCTAGTTGATGTTTTTTTTCTAATACATTAGCTAGCTTATAATAAGCTGTTGATAGGTGAGGATTGATTTTTTGAGCTTGTCGATAGGTTGCAATGGCATCTTCTATTTGCTCTTGTTCCACTAAAGCATCTGCAATTTTAATATAAGCCCAGTAATTTTCAGGATTTAATTTGAGTCCTTGACGGTAATTTTTAATCGCTTTTTCCCAGTTTTGACATTCCATCCAAACATCGGCTAATTTGAAATATGACCAACAAACATCAGGATTGATTTGCAAACTATGAGAATAACAATTAATCGCTTCATCCCAGTTTTGGAGTTGGGTAAATATATCTCCTAAACTGTTATAATAATGGCTGGCTTTTGGATTGAGTTCAATGGCTTGCTTGTAGTTGGAGATGACAGCTTCCCACTGTTGTTGATGGCTAAAGGCTTTTCCTAAGAGGTAATACAGTTTAGGAGTTTGAGGGTAAAGTTCTAGGGCTTTTTGGTATAAGTCGATTACGACTTCCCACTGATTCTGTTCAATCAAATTTCTAGCTAAACTAAAATAGTCTTCTAGTTTGACTTTTTCAGGTTCTAATTTTAAGGCTTGGTACTGATAGACTGCTGCTTTGTCGGGTTGATTGTTGTAATGACAAATGCGGACTAAATTTCGATAAACTCCGGCTAAATCAGGTTGTAGCTGTAGGGCTTTTTCATAGGATTTTATCGCTTCTTTCCATTTTTTTTTGGCTGCATAAAAACTACCTAAGTTAGCATGAACTTCAGCAAAATCGGGTTGAATTGCTAAGGCTTGATCATACCAATATTTAGCTTCCTCCAATTGTCCTCGCCGTTGCATGACTACACCCAGAACTTTATAAGCGGGTGCAAAATCCGGTTGAAGCTTTAACGCTTGATAACATAAAGAAACAGCTTTTTCCCACTGTTGATTTTGAATATATTGATTCGTCTGCGTGATAAAGTTTTCCATAGGGGTGATTGAGTCTTATTTAAGGAGGGCTATTTCGGGGTTTTGACTCATCTGTTAATACCGTTTTCATTGAAAGAGATGAGGAGATCAAAAGTTAAAATTGAATAAAATTTCAATATTTAGAAATGGATAGCCCATTTTACATCCTTAGTTAGAATTCTACTAAAAATGGGTTTGGATGTCAACCCCTCAGTTATTTCCAATTAAATGTTCTCCCTAAAAATGCCTCTAATCTTTGATTATGGGGGGTAAAAAATTGATGTAATTGGGTGCGAATTTTGTCGGGCATGGGTTGATAGTATCCTTGATTATAAGTTTTAAATTCACTTAAAGTATGTTCGGGTAGATTTAAGAATTCAAAAGCTTGTTGAAGAACCTGTTGGGGTTGCTCATAAAAGTCTTCACTTTTTAAAATCAAAAAGTTTTCAGCCGGAAAGTGCATCATCCAGTTTTGCATAAATTCAACATACAGTCCCCGCCAAATATATTTATAAGTTTGTTCCCAGTAGTTGGGATGAATTGAGGTTTCTGGATAATCTCCTAAGAGTTCTAATTCCTGATTAATCGCTGCTTCTAGAGATTTTTGTTCTAATCCGAGTCGCACCCAATGATAATATTGAGAAACGGTTCTTTCAATCGGATTTCTCAGTAAAACAATAAACTTCATGGTGGGAATTTTTTTAGCAATGCGATGAGAAACTTGTTCATCTTCTAGATAACTGGGTGTTGCTTCTCCCGTGATAAATTGATGAGAGTCGTTTAAACTTGGAAAATGGGATAAATACCAATCTAACCCTCGTTTATAATGATGATTCCAAAAATAAACCTCTTTTTTAATTGCCGATAAAACTAGGGGGTGATTTTCTAAATAACGATACAGGGAAGTGGTTCCCCCTTTTTGAGTTCCAATAATGATAAAACTAGGACTGAGCCTTTTTCCCTCATCCCAATATTGATCAATAATTTCCGGATTAGAGCGTTTTGTTTTTTTGTAGATTGCTCTTTGGTAAGCAGCTATTGCAGGTTTTAATTTACCTAATCGCGTTAAAATTTCCCCTTGATTTAACTCAATTAAAGGAGCATCAGGATAACGTTCAACTGCATTTTGATAGAGGGTTAAAGCATCATTAAGCTTATGATGTTCAGCTAAAATATTCCATAAATTCCAGTAAGACCATTGATAAAACGGCTGAAGTTCCATCGCTTTTAGATAAGCTTGCATCGCCCGTTCATATTGCTGTTGCTGATAAAGAAGTTGAGCAATCTTTTGATAAGCTTGAAAAGAATTTGGCTCAATTTCTATCGCTTTTTGATAATATATTATTGCTTCATCATAAAATTGAACTTTCACATAAGCATCAGCCAACCTATGGCAAGTAATTGCTGAATTCAAGTTGATTTTTAAGGCTTGTTTGTAGCTATCAATCGCTTCTGACCAGCGTTCAAGTTGACTCAACGCTTCACCTAAATTATGAGCAGCTTCAAAAGAATTGGGGTTAACTTTAATAATTCTTTGATAACATTCAATTGCCTTTAAGGGCTTTTCCTGTTTCAGCAGTAGATTTCCCAGGGTTAAATATTCTTCTGGAGTTGCCCAGTTTGGTTCTAATTGTAGAGCTTCATACCAATATTCTACGGCTTCTGATTGTCGATTAAGCTGAGTTAAGATTTGAGCTAAATTCCGGTAAGCAACGGCTAATTTGGGTTGAATTTCAATCGCTTTTTGGTAAACTGTTATAGCTTCTTCCCAGTGTTTTTGCTGGGTGTATATTGTTCCTAAGTTTGCGTAAACCTCTACCAAATCAGGCTGAATTTCTAGTGCTTTTAGATAATAACTTTTCGCCTCTTCGTCCTGGCCTTGAACTTGCAGAGCTATCCCTAAAGTTTGATAAGCCTGTGCAAATGTGGGTTGATATTTTAAAGCTTGCAGACAACAATCAATAGCTTCTTGAAATTGCTGTTGACGCAGATGAAAAATGGCTTGTTGATAGAAATGAATTGCCGGGGAATTGGATGGCTCAGACTCATTCATCGTGAAATAGCTCTAATAAATCAGGACATTATATTATACTCGATTTTAAAATTCGATTCAGGTGGAGAAATCGAAATCATTTGTAAGCAGGTGGCAATTTCTTCCTGTTTTAACCCCGTTGCTGTTTTTTTGATCATCAACTGGTAGCCTTGATGAAGAATTTCAATGTCATCCGAAACCCAGTTCAAAAAATAATCAATTCCAACTTTTGCCTGTTGTTCCGGGTTGTCTAGTTGATTGACCTCATAATCATCAAAAATTAGAATTCCTCCGACTTTCGTTAAACACCAAGAATATAACGCATCCTGCAAGGCTGCCATCGCTTGATGACATCCATCAATATAGACAATATCATAAAAATGGGTTGGCAGTGAACTCAGAATATCTTGAGAATAGCCAATGCGTTGAATGACTTTCTCTGGAGAGCCAGTTTGCTGAATATTTTGATTAAATTCAAGCTTAAAATAGGGGTCTATACAGGTAATCCTCGCAGTCGGATGAGTTAATAGAAAATCCAAAAACCAACAAGTAGACATTCCTTGATAGCTGCCAATTTCTAAAATTTGAAGTTCTGGAGTATGACTCAAATATTTCAGATGTTTTTCCCAAATGGGAATGTTATGACTAAACCAGTCTTGAGTAAATTGATAGTTTTTCTCCTGAACATCATGCCATCCTTTGAGAATCAAAGCCTTTTGATGATAGGAAATAGCTGTTTTTCCTTGACCTTGTTGGGTGAGAAGATTACCGATTTTTGTATAAGGCTCTGGCAACTCAGGCTGTTGTTCAATCTGGTGATAAAATGCGGCTAAAATTGCCTCAAATTGTTGGTGTAGCTGAAAGAGTTGAGCCATTTTTTGCATCACCTCTGGAGAATGGGGTTGAATTTTATCTGCTAGTTGATAAAAAATCATTGCTGCTGTAAATTGCTGGCACTGAACCAAGGTTTCAGCTAACTCTAAATAAGCTTGAGGTGTAGAAGAGGTGAAGCCAAGTTCAGCCAGAGTAATCGGATAAAAAATAACCTGTTTTTCAGGATATTCGTGAAAAATTTGATCATATCTCTGGGTCACTTGCTCGAGGGTGGATTGTTGAATCTGTTGACTGATAGCATATCCTATTTTTTGATAAATTGTCTGAGTAAAAGGGATATTAAAGGGATTTTCTCGCACCTTAACTGCGTAAATATAAGCAATAACAGCATTGGCCCATTCCTGCTTTTCAGAAAACGCATCTCCCAAATTTTTATAAGACCAAGCGGCTTGAGGATGAATTTTTAGCGCTTGTAAACAAGTTTCAATTGCTTGTTGCCACTGCTGTTTATAAAGATAACTTTTTCCTAAATGAAGGCATGACCATAATCCATTGGGTTCGAGTTCCAAAACACGACGAAAGGCAGAAATAGCATCCTCCCATCGTTGAAGTTTAAATAAAGCATCTCCTAACTTTTGATAAGCAATAGCATCAGGATTCAAATGAATTAACTGATGGTAGTAGAACACCGCTTTTTCCGGTTGACCCAAACGTTCTAAAACATAGCCTAAGTTTGAGTAAACTTTCTGTAGGTTGGGATTAAGGCGTAATGCAACTTGATAATTTAGGATAGCATCTTGCCACTGTTTTTGTTGAGCGCAAATGCTGGCAATATTACTATAAATTTCTGCGTCATCTGGTTGAAGTTCTAAGGCTTTTAAATACCATTGTAGAGAAGTTTCCAGTTGACCGTTCATCTGAAAGGCTACCCCCAATGTTTTATAGAGATTTAAACTGGGTTGAATGTCTAAGGCTTGTTGACAAGTTTTAATCACCGCTTTCCATTCTTGTTGACTCCAGTGTTGTTCGATTTTTTGGTAAAGTTGTTGAATAGAAGTTTCTAGCATAAAATTAATTTTCCTGATGAATTCTCTTTCTCTTTTCGCTAATCATTCCAGTTAAATTTCATGGCGAGTAAATCTTCTAACTCTTGATTAGAGTCTTGAAAATACTGCTGCAATCGATTTCGGAGAGATTTATCTAACTGAGGATAAGCACGGGCATTGTATTTTTTATATTCACTTAAACGATGGTCAAATAAGCCGAGAAACTTATAAATCTGTTTGAGGAAGCTGACGGGATTCGAGTAAAAATCCTCACTGGAAGCAATCAAAATTTGGTCTCTGGGAAAAATTTCTAACCATTTTTTTAGAAACTCTACATAAACCCCCCTGGCTACATAACTATTAGGTTGATTCCAATAATTAACACGGGGAACTGTTAACCGTTCAATTTCAGCAATCATTGCTTCTTCTAAAGACCGAAATTCCCAATTCATGCTGACCCATTGATAATAATGAGAAACGGCTCTATCAACGGGATTTCTTAAAATAACAATGAGTTTTGTTTGAGGAAAGGTCTGAAAAAGACGTTCTGCGGTTTCTGCATGATCTAAATAGCTAGGTGTTGCTTCTCCTGTTAAAATATTTTGCTCTGCTAAAATGGGTGGGAAATGAGCCAAGTACCAGTCTAGTCCTCGATGATATTTGGTTGACCAAAAATCAATTTCTTTAATTAAAGAAGGCATAATTTTAGGATGTTTCGCTAAATAGTAATATAAAGATGTTGTTCCCCCTTTCTGAGTGCCGATAACCATAAAATTAGGTTGACTAACGGGTTTTAATTGTTCAAGATTTTGCATCCATTCTGGATGAAATTGTTGAATTTTTTGATAACCCGCAGCTTGATAACAAAGTTGGGCTTCTTTGAGTTCTCCTTTTTGGGTTAAAATTTCTCCTAAATTGACATAAGACCAAATGGAATGAGGGTTTTTGTTAACAGCTTGTCGATATAAAGATTCAGCTTTTTCAAGTTGTCCTTGTTTTGCTAGAACCTCCCACAATCCTTGATAAACCCAAGTGGGCATTTCTGGCTTGAGTTCTATTGCTTTCAGGTAAGCTGAAATTGCCTCATCCCATTGTTGTTGTTGAGATAATTCTACTCCTAAATGATAGTAAGCTTGGTAGGAATTGGGATAAACTTTGACTGTATTGTAATAAGAACTGAGCCTATCTTTTTGCTGGATTTGTATTGTCTGAATCTGGTTTAACTCAAGGGAGGCTGTTGAATGATGAGGCTGAATTTCTAGAAGAAGTTCATAAAATAATATGGCTAACTCTAGATGCTGAGTTTGAGTAAAAATTTGAGCTAACTTTAGACAGATTTCAACATCCTTGACCGTGACTTGAAGCAGTTGACTATATTTTTCTATTTGCAAACCATTCTGTTGAAATGCTTCTGCTAAATCGAGATAAATATCTGAAATATCTAGTTGTTTTTGAATTGCCGTAAAATAAGCTTTAATCGCTTCATTCCATCGCTGTTCGTGACTGAGTGCTAACCCTAATTTGTAGTAAGACCAAGCAAAATCTGTATCTAAACTAATGGCTTGAGAATAAGCGGAAATAGCTTTTGACCACTGATCAGTTTCGGATAAGGCATTTGCTAAATTATAATAAGACCAAGAAAAGTTTGAATTCAGTTCAATTGCTTGATGATAAGCAGAAATTGCTTCCTCCCATTTTCTCAATTGAGAGAAAGCCTCACCTAACTGATGATAAGACCAAGAAAAGTTTGAGTCAAGTTCAATTGATCGTTGATAAAAATCAATCGCAGCCTCAATCTTTCCTTGAGAACACAACAGTTCAGCTTGTTGATAATAGGAATAAGCTTCTGAGGATTGATATTCAGACATCAAGCGTTACAAATCTTTGGTCAAAATGTGCATTAAGTATGAAATAGAAAAGGCAACAAGCGGGATACCAATCAACAATCCCAAAAATAGTTTTGAGATTGAACTTGCCATTATTAAAAGTATGACATAAGGGATTCCAAAAATTACAAGGGTTATCGCAATTTTTAAGGGGGTCCACTTAATCTCTCCTTTGAGGTGTTTAAAAGATTGACCTTCTAAGTTGCGGATAATTGGAGGTTTTCCAGACATAACCAACTCCTTTAAGCTGAAAACTAAGTAAACTGAGCAGAAAACATCAGAAGATTTACACCGATAACCCTTTGTGGTACATGATCTATAGGATAGCAAAAAATTGAGTAAAAGTGAATTGATCTCTATGGAAATGGGTATACCTCAAATCAGCGTCATTATTCCGGCTTACAACGGGAGTCGCTATATTAGCCAAGCTATCGATAGTGTTTTGAGTCAAACAGATTGTCAGTTTGAAATCATTGTTGTTGATGATGGATCCTCAGATAATACTTCTGATATTTTACAACAGTATAGCAATCAAATCCGTTATTTTTATCAAGAAAATCAAGGCGTTGCAGCAGCGAGAAACCGAGGTATTAAAGAAGCAAAGGCAGAATTGATTGCTTTGTTAGATCAAGATGACATTTTTCTTCCTGACAAACTCGCTGAACAAACAGCCTGTTTTAAGAGGTTTTCAGAAGTCGGGTTAGTTAATAGTGGTTGGCGTTTAATCGATAGTTTAGAACATAAAATTTCTGATATTGAACCTTGGCATAACTTACCTAACTTAGACTTACAAACACTGATTATACATTCTCCAATTTTACCCAGTGCAATAATGTTTCGGCGAAGCTGGTGGGAGAAAGTTGGCGGGTTTGATTCTCGGTTTAATGGAGTTGATGATGCTGAATTTGTATGGCGGTTAGCAGTAGCAGGATGTCAAGCAGTTTGGTTTAAAAAAGTTACTGTTGGATATCGACAACATCAGCACACTGTTTCTAATCAAAAAGCTGTTGAACGTGCAGAAACTTTAATCGCCGCTCAAAATTGTTTTTTTGATCAAAAAGATTTATCCGATGAGATTCGTCAACTGAAAAAATCTGCTCGTTATCAAGAATTAACATGGTTAGCTTGGCATCTTTATCATACTCATAATTATCCATCTATGGCTGATTATCTTCAGCAATCTTTAGCCTATACTTCCAGTAATATCCCGATTACCATTTCTGATTGGGTTCAACGGTTTATTGGAAATTGCCAGGCTTATGGTTATCAAATGAATCTAGACTCTTTTAGAAAATTACCTCAATGGAAAAAACTGATTTCTCATCTTATTTCTTATAAAAAACCTAAAGTCAGTGTAATTATTCCTGCTTACAATTGTGAACAATATATTGAACAAGCGGTTAAAAGTGTATTAGAACAAACTTATAATGATTATGAAGTGATTGTTATTGATGATGGTTCAACTGACAAGACAAAACAGGTTTTAACTCCCTATTTAGATGTGATTCAATATGTTTATCAACCCAACCAGGGGGCTGCAAAAGCCAGAAATTATGGCTGTAAACTCGCTCAAGGTGAATTATTAGCGTTTCTGGATGGAGATGATTTTTTTACTCCCAATAAATTAGCAGAACAGGTTAAGTTGTTTGAACAAGATTCAACAATTGATTTAGTTCAAAGTGGTTGGATGGTTGTTAATCAAAAAGGAGCAAATTTATCTGATATTACTCCCTGGAAAAATGCACCGGAACTCAATTTAGAAACTTGGGTTTTGCATAAATGTGTTCGTCCTAGTGCTTTGATGATTAGAAAAGTTTGGTGGGAGAAAGTAGGAGGCTTTGATCATCGTTATCCTCCCACAGAAGACTTGGATTTTGTTCTGCGCTTGGCTTTAATGGGTTGTAAAACTGTTTGGTTGAAAGCAATTCATGCAGGGTATCGTCAACATGATAGTAATTTAATGTCTGGGGGAGAACGAGTCATTAAAAACACTGAATTATTGATGAATCAGTTTTTTAATAGACGAGATATTCCCGAAAATATTCAACAGTTAAAACAGAAAGAAAATTATCAACGTTGGGTATGGTTTGCATGGCGAATGTACCGAGATGGTTACAGTACCTTAATCACCTATTGTTTGAAAAAATCTTTAGATTATACCTGTGATTTTAAAGCTAATATTCTGATTCATTGGATAGAAGCTTTTAGAAATATTGCGGCGGAATATGGTGAAAAATTTGACGATAAAACATTTATGCAATCTCCAGAATGGCAACAAGCTGTTACTCATTTAATGAATAAAACCTTTTCTTCTCCCTCTCAAAGTTTATCTCACAAACAACATATTATTTTAATGAATACAGATGATCCTGGAATTGGGGGGTTAGCGCAATATGATCATTTAATTATGTGTCAACTGGCTAAACTGGGATATCAAGTAACAGCTATTCGTCCCCAACATTCTAGTCCTTTAGTTGAACAAGAAAAACAATTAAATATTCAGCAATATTGGCTAGACTATAGCACCAGTCAAGATTTATCGAGAATCTTGAGAAATACCCAAGATGCAGAGGAAATTTATAACCAATTACAACCTGATTTTATCATTTTTAGTGATGGCTGGCCTTTTTCTCATTTTGCAGCTAAACAAGTGGCTATTCAACAGAATATTCCCTATATGATAGCGTTAGGGTTAGCCACTCCTGAACACAAAGATTTTACAATGGGTGATAATATTCCCTATGTTGAAGGGGTGTTATATCAATATGGTTTAGCCAAAGCGGTTAATGTTGCCGCCAAAGACCATTTAAACATTCTCCACGAACAGTTTAAACTCCCCAAAAACAAAGGAAACGTGATTTATTATGGACGTTCTGAGAACTATTTTGCACCACCTAATCCCTCAACTCGTCAACGTTTACGTCAAGAAATTGGCATTCCTGATGATGGGATTATGTGTTTTACTTCAGCCAGACTTGCGCCTATTAAAGGACATCGTTATCAACTCGAAGCGATTGAACAATTAAAACAGACTTCTATCTGGAATCAGTTATACTTTGTTTGGGCAGGAACGGGGCAAGGCAGTGATCATAATCTTGAACCTGAATTAAAAGAAAAAGTGCAGGAATTAGGTGTTAGTAATCAGGTAAAATTTTTAGGACAACGTTGGGATATTCCTGACTGGTTAGACGCTTGTGATATTTTTATTTTAACCTCTTTAGCAGAAGCTGCGCCGTCTTTTGCGGTAATGGAAGCGATGGCAAAAGGTTTACCAATTATTGCTTCGGCTTCGGGGGGAATTCCTGAAGGTTTGGGAGATACGGGACAACTTTTACCAGACCCTAATTTTTATTCAGAAGATACAGTAAAAGTATTAGTTGAAACGTTAAAAGACTGGGCAATTAATCCAGATTTAAGACGATTAAAAGGTCAATCTGCAAAAAAGAGAGCGGAACAACTGTTTAAAGAAGACCGAATGCTCAAACAAACAATAGAAGTAATTCAGCAAGCCTTAGTTGATGATTCTAATAATAACTTTGCAGAGTTACCGAATGTTAAAAAAGGGGTGCAAAATCTCAATCAACGTTTAGAGTATGCCAGTCAAGTTTGGAATGCTTGGAATGCTTACCGTCAAGGAAACGAAGAACAGATGAAAGCCTATCTTCAACAAGCGTTAAAATCTTCGCCCTTTTGCTTTTCAACCGAAATCATTTTAAATTGGATAGATGACTTTACTCGGTTATTCAAACAAAAAGGAGAACCCTTAGAGATTGAAAAATTAATTCAATCTTCGGCTTGGAAATCGGTGATCGAAAAAGACTTGAAGATGCCGGGATAAAGTGTTAAAATATTGAGGGTAAGAATAAGAGTTGCTTCAATGCCTGAACCTCAACTTATTGAAGAAAAACCTCCGGTCATTGCTTTACCTCCTACTCAAGATGACCTCCCTTGTGATGATGGAATCCCGATGGAAACTGAACGTCATAAACATCAATCGGATTTATTAATTAATGCCCTTTGGGAACGTTTAAAACAACAGAATGCCTATGTGGGAGGCAATATGTTTGTTTATTTTAGCTTAGAGCAAGTTCGCAACCAAGACTTTCGCGGGCCTGATGTATTTGTCGTTTTAGATGTTCCGCGCAAAGAACGCAAAAGTTGGGTGATTTGGGAAGAAGGAAAAGGGCCAGATATTGTGATTGAATTATTATCTGAAAGTACACTTTCCCGTGATAAAACAGAAAAAAAACGGATTTATCAATCTCAAATGCGAGTACCCGAATATTTTTGGTATGATCCGTTTAACCCCGAAGATTTTCAAGGATTTCGCTTACAGGGGAGTGTTTATCAACCTATTGAACCGGACGAACAAGGACGTTTAATTAGCCAACAATTAGAGTTAGCTTTAGTTAAATGGTCAGGCAGTTATCGAGAGATTGATACGGTTTGGTTGAGGTGGGCAACTTTAGAGGGAGAACTCCTTCCAACAACAGAAGAAATTGCCGAACAAGAACGTCAACGCGCCGAACAACAACGCCAACGGGCTGAACTTGCTGAACAACAACTCGAACAATTAAAACAACAGTTGATAGAAAGGGGAATTGATATGCCAGAATTATAATAGGAACGAACAAAGCATTAATAAGAGTTTATGGGGTTGAAAATGTATCCAAACAGATAGACTTTGAGGAAATATAATGAAAACGGCTTTAATTTGTGGAATCTCAGGACAAGACGGGGCTTATCTCGCTGACTTACTCTTAAAAAATGGTTATTCTGTTTGGGGGACTTCACGGGATGCTCAAATGTCATCCTTTCAAAACTTGTCTCGCTTGGGTATTTTAGAACAAGTGAAATTAGAATCAATGATTCTGACAGACTTTCGCAGTGTGTTACAAGTTCTCACCAAAATTCAACCCAATGAAGTCTATAATTTAGCCGCCCAAAGTTCAGTGGGTTTATCCTTTAACCAACCCGTAGAAACCCTTGAAAGTATTGCAACCGGAACCTTAAACCTCTTAGAAGCGATTCGCTTTACAGGTGCAGCTATTAAACTGTATAATGCAGGTTCTAGTGAATGTTTTGGCAATACAGGCGAACTGGCGGCCGATGAAAATACCCCCTTTCGTCCTCGCAGTCCCTACGCTGTTGCTAAGTCCGCCGCTTTTTGGGAAGTCGCCAACTATCGAGAAGCTTACGGCTTATTTGCTTGTTCGGGTATTTTATTTAACCACGAATCTCCCCTGCGACCCGAACGATTTGTTACCCAAAAAATCATTTCAACAGCCTGTAAAATTGCCGAAGGAAGTGCAGAAAAACTTTATTTAGGGGATATTTCTGTTCAACGAGATTGGGGGTGGGCGCCGGAATACGTCGAAGCCATGTACAAAATGTTACAACATGACGAACCCGATGATTATGTGATTGCGACAGGTGAAACCTCGGCGTTGCAAGAGTTTGTTGCTGAAGCCTTTGCAAATTTAGGTCTAAACTGGCAAGATTATGTAGAAACAGACCAAAGTTTGTATCGACCGACAGATATTGCCGTAGGTCGGGGCAACCCCAGCAAAGCCAAAGAGAAACTAGGATGGCAAGCCCAATATAAGCTTCCTGATGTCGTTCGGATGATGATTGAAGCTCGACAAAAAAGATTTTAAATCTAAAGTGTAGAATAATAAAGGATAGATCATCTGCGGGCTAGGAGGGTATCAATCTTGGATGAACTTAGAAAAGCATTGGAACTGGCAACCGACGACGAGTTACAACAACTCACCGAACTACTCTTTAGTCGTCGGTTTAACCCCTTAGACTATTTCAACACGCCCCAACCCATCGATGTTCAAAGTCGTGACCATGAAGCCTGGTTAGACTCCCTTGAACAACGATTTCGCTATTTAGCCGCAGATGGGTTAACGGTATTGAGAGGACGGACTCATCAAGTTAGCTATCGTCAAACCTTAATCCAAGTTTGTCGTTATCTGAAAATATCCTATTCTAAAAATCTCTCCACGACTGACCTAGAAGCTGAAATCTTTTTATTCTTGTTAGGACGGGCTTGGGAACGTTTACCCGCTTCTGAACAACAAGCCCTGACTCTCCGCATTCAAAAGGCGCTGGCTGAGTCCAACTCTCCCCAACCCTTGCCGCTATCAGCCGAAAAAAATCCACTGAGTTTCTTGTTCAAAGCCGGAAGTGCTATTGCTGTGAGTACCATCGTACAACCGATGGTTTTGCAACAACTTGCTCGTCAATTTGCCCTGCATTTTGCCAAATATCAAGTCGCTAAACAAACGATTGTTCAAGGCAGCGCAACCGCCGCAACCCAGTTCCAAAGTTATGTTACCGTACAGATGGCAAGACGGGGAATGGCTGTTAGCGCCGCCCGTTATGGCGCGACTCGCAGTGTGTTTGCATTTTTGGGGCCAATGTTATGGACTTGGTTTGTCGCCGACGTGGGCTGGAAGACAATTTCAACCAACTACGCCCGCATTATTCCCACAATATTTACCTTGGCACAAATTCGCCTAACTCGTTCAGATTGGGCCTGGGAACCTGTGGTTTGAAGAAGGCAAGAGGCAATAGGCAATAGGCAACAGTAAACTGTAAAAGCTGGTCACTGATAACTGTAAACTGTTCACTGTAAAAGGCTGTGTCTGTACTTACACGACATCCTGAACCTAAACTGCAAGGGGCTTGGAATTTATTTCAAATTGGATTATTTCTGTTTCCTTTGCTGCCAACTTGGGGTGGGCTGACGATTATTTTTTCAACGATTGTTGCTTGGGTCAAAAAACATCAACAGATTCTTCGTCAACCGATTCATCAAGGTTTAATTCTTTTAAGTCTATTACTGATTTTAACGTCTATTTTGGCTGAAAATCCGATAGATGCTTTGATTGGATTATCTAATTTTTTACCCTATTTTTTTGTATTTGCCGGGTTCAACACTTTTATTCAAACTCCAAACCAACTTCGCCAACTGACTTGGATTTTAATTCTTCCTGCTATTCCCGTTGTGATGTTGGGTCTAAGCCAACAATTTTTAGGCTGGTCAGGTATTGAACCCCTAAAAGGTTTTCTAGGTTGGTTTGTTGTCCTCAATGGTAATCCTCCTGGGCGAATGTCTTCTGTATTTATGTATGCAAATATCTTCGCCGTTTATCTGCTAATTGTCTTTATTTTAGGACTCGGACTTTTAATTGAACAGCTTCCCTTTTGGAAAGTTAAACCCAAAAAAACCTATGCTAAACCCCTTCCCCTTGCCGTTTTAATTCTTGCATTATTAGGGGTAACTGTTGCCTTAATTTTCACCAACTCTCGTAACGCTTGGGGGCTAATGGTGTTTTCTACGGTGGCTTATGCAGTATATTTAGGGTGGCTTATTGTGTTAGGATTCGTGATTGTAGGAGTAATCGCAATATTTGGGGCTGCTTTTGCCCCTTCTCCAATTGATAAGCCTTTAAGAGTAATTGTTCCGGCTTATGTTTGGCAACGTCTCACCGACCAAAACTTTGAACGTCCTGTTGAAACCCTGCGTATCACTCAATGGAAATTTGCCGGGAATCTTACTTTACAAAAACCGTTAACTGGTTGGGGTTTAAGAAATTTTACCGCCCTATATGAAAGCCAAATGAACGTTTGGATGGGTCATCCTCATAACTTATTTTTAATGATGACCGCAGAAGTGGGAATTCCGGCAACCTTACTTTTTTTTAGCATCATCGGCTGGATTTTAGCCCAAGGGGTTCAACTGGGAATACAACAAAAAATCCCCCCCGAAGACCGATTAATATTCTTCAGCTACGGACTCGCGTTTGGGGCTTGTGTATTGTTTAATTTATTAGATGTAACCTTGTATGATTTCCGAGTCAATACTTTGGGATGGATACTCTTAGGGGCAATTTATGGCAATATTCAGCAGTTTAATCTAACAAGTCCGGTTGCTGATGCACAATCTTGTCATACAACGATTGAAAACTAAACCAACCCATAAAATGAGTACCAATTTGACGATAAGTTAAACGAGCAATTTCGGGTTCAATTAATATGGGTTTTCCTGCGGCTTCTGCCATTAATTGTACCTGGGCTGACCGTTCCATCGTTATAAACCACCAAGCCGCCTCATCCACAGAATGACCTACCGTTAATAAACCATGATTCCGCAGAATAATCGCTTTGCGTTCACCAAGCGTTTGGGCAATGCGTTTGCCTTCAGATAAATCCAGCACCACTCCGGTATAATCATCAAGTGAAGTACCTAACGCCAACGTTTCACTTTTAGCGTAGGCTTCCTCCTTCATTGACAAAAGCCCATCACTGGGTTCAGGATTGGTCTTACTTCATCTCCAGAGGCTAAAACGCCACTTCCTGACGCAATCTTGGTGCGCGTTCCCTCTCTTGGTCGGCGTTCCCATGGCGAGGAAACCTCGCCGGGTTCCGACCGCTTGCGACTTACGTCGTCGCGGGGTCGCACCGCAAAATAGTCCCGCAAATTTTTCGCTGCATTGATATCCCGATCATGCAGCGTTCCGCATTTTGGACATTCCCAAGTTCTAATTCGTAGAGGCATGGATTTCATTTTATGCCCACAACAATTACAAATCTTAGAACTGGGAAACCATTGGTCTACAAACACAACAACCTTGCCTTGTTCTTTCGCTTTATACTCAGTTAATGTTTGTAACATTCCCCAAGCCGCATCTGTTACCGATTTAGCCAAGCAATGATTTTTGCTCAGACCCTTAATATTCAGATTCTCAAAGACAATGACTTGGTTTTCATCTACTAACTTGCGGGAAAGCTTATGATGAGAATCTAATCGGCAATTGGCAATTTTATTGTGAACTTTAGCAACCTTAGTTCGGGCTTTTGTCCGATTTTGACTACCTTTTTGTTTTCGAGATAAACGTTTTTGGTATTTAGCTAACTTCCGCTCATACTTCCGATAGAATTTGGGCGGTTTAATTTTTTCTCCGTCGGAAGTTACAATCAGTGAGTCTAACCCTAAATCAATCCCAATGACCTTTCCTTGAGTTGAGGTTTCTGGATATTCTCCGTCTACTTCAATTCTTAGGGATGCAAAATACTTGCCCCCAGGGGTCATAGAAACGGTAATTGCTTTCACCTTTCCTTTGATGGGTCGATGAAATTTGGCTTTAATTTCACCCAGTTTAGGAAATTTAATTGTTGATTGATTTAACTTAAATCCTTGAGGATAAGTAACAGATTGTTTACGATGCTTAGACTTGAATCTTGGGTATCGCCCAATTCCTTTGAAGAATTTTTTAAACGCTGCTTCAAGGTTCTTTAGAGATTGCTGGAGGACTTGGCTACCTACTTCGGTCAACCAGAGTTTCTCCTGTTTAAGTCTGGGTAATTGATTGGCACACTTAGCGTAGCTCAATCCTTTCCCCGTTTCCTGATAAGCATTGTTCCACTCTGCTAAAAAGTAGTTATAAACAAAACGAGCAGAACCCAACTCTTTAGCGAGTTGGTTGCGCTGCTGCTCTTTAGGATATAACCGAACCTTTAAAGCCGTGAACATGAAGCTAACTTTGTTGGACTTTATACTAAAGTAAACGATATGGTGTAAAGTGTCAACATGGTCATTCGGTCAAGTTCCTGATCTGTTTCGGATATTAAAATCCATTTAGTGTTAGTCACTACATATAGACGCAAGGTGTTTACAGACGATCTGCTAACCCTGATAGAGGCAACGATTAACAAAGTGCGGTCAAATAATGATTGCGTAGCTCATAGAGTTTAATGGCGAAGCCGATCATATTCACCTTTTATTCCAGTACCTCCCTCAACATCAGCTTAGTAAATTGGTTAATACTATCAAAACCGCTACCAGTCGAACTGTCTCTAACAAATTTGAGTCAGAACTTCAAAAAGTTTATTGGGGTAAGAAAGTTTTGTGGTCTAGCAGTTATTATGCTTCTAGTTGTGGAGGTGTGACGATTGAAAGGTTGAAGTCTTACATTCGGGAACAAGAGCGTCCAAGTTAAGCGGAACATTTTTTGGTTGGGTCGCAATTCATCCCGACACCATAAGGAACGTTGGTGCGGGTCTTTTTGCTCCCACTTTTGATAAATCTGAAACCAGAATCTGGCCAAAATACATCCCAAAGGGGTTCACCCAAAATAAATCAGGCCATTCGGGGTCACGGGCGGTAATATGTCCAGCCACCCCTTCATCAAAGCCATAGTGGGCAAATAAACGCAACGCTGCGGCTAACCGTTGTTTGCGGTGTTGGCGTTCCGCTTCAACCGTCTCAAACGTCGGGGGTTGGGGTAAATCAAACGTCTCAAACATAAGCCTCCTGCGGGATAGACAGCCCTCTCAAAAAAAATTTGAAAAAGGGGTTGACAGGTTAGAAAAAAACAACTATATTAGTTAATTGTGAGCGGGAAACAAACACCCAAACACAAACGACCTAAGAAAGTATTTTAAAGCTTTCCTGGTGTCTATGGCTCAATGGAACCACACCGATCCATCCCGAACTCGGATGTGAAACGTTGACACGGCGAAGATACTTGGTGGGTAGCTGCCTGGGAAAATAGCTCGATGCCAGGATAATAAACAGAAGCCTTCTTCCAGTGATAAATCGGAAGGAGGCTTTTGAATTATGGCTCTAGGATTTGTTGGAGTTTCTGTATCTAAGTATACATTTTAGCAAGAGAAAATCATTTAGTATACACCAACACATGGGCAAGCTTGTGAAAGCAATCGAACGTTTTTCAATCGCCTCAAATTTCCGATTCGCGTAGAACCTAGAGAAACATCTCCTGAGAAATTTGAGAATACCGAAGTCATTACAGAAATTGCGATCGCAACATATCCCCAATTATTCACCTTGATTGTTGGTTTGAATTGTAAGCGTAGAGAAAAGAATATGATACAAGGTATTAAACGGCGACAATTCCTGCTGTACAGTTCAGCAGCTTTCGGAAGTAGTTTTCTACTGAAAGCCTGTGGCAGTCCTCAAAATAATAATATCACCTCAACCCCTGGCGACACCATTAAAGTGGGTATTCTTCACTCCTTAAGTGGCACAATGGCAATTAGTGAAACAACCGTTGTAGAAGCCGAAAAACTCGCGATTAAAGAAATTAACGCCGCCGGAGGGGTACTGGGAAAACAAATACAAGCGGTTGTGGAAGACGGCGCCTCGGACTGGCCAACCTTTGCTGAAAAAGCCGAAAAATTAATTGATCAAGATCGAGTTGTGACGGTTTTTGGATGTTGGACATCCGCCAGTCGTATAGCCGTTAAAGATGTTTTTGAGTCCAGAAATCATCTGCTGTGGTATCCCGTTCAATACGAAGGACAAGAATGTTCTAATAATATATTATATACCGGAGCCGCCCCTAACCAACAAATTGAACCTGCGGTGAAATGGCTGCTTGATAATAAAGGGAGAAACTTCTTTTTAGTTGGTTCTGACTATGTATTTCCTCGCACCGCTAATATGGTGATTAAAGAACAACTGAAAGCAGAAGGGGGGAATACCGTCGGCGAAGATTATCTGCCGTTGGGGAATACCGAAGTTACCCCAATTATTACTAAAATTCGCCAAGCGTTACCCAATGGTGGGGTAATTTTCAATACTCTGAATGGCGATAGTAATGTTGCCTTTTTCAAACAAATGCAAGGTGCCGGACTCACCCCAGAAAGATACCCCGTGATGTCGGTAAGTGTCGCAGAAGAAGAAGTGCGACAAATTGGGGCAGAATTTCTGGTGGGACATTACGCCGCTTGGAACTATTTTCAAACGGTTGAAACACCAGAAAATGAACAATGGGTGAAAGCTTTTAAAGCCGAATATGGCGAAAATCGAGTAACAAATGATCCGATGGAAGCTGCTTATATTATGGTCTATTTGTGGAAACAAGCGGTTGAACAAGCGGGAACGGCTGATGACTTAGAAAAAGTCCGTCAAGCGGCTATTGGTCAAACCTTCCAAGCCCCAGAAGGATTAGTCACAATTAATCCGAATCATCATCTTTCCAAAATAGTTCGCATTGGTCAAGTGCGTCAGGATGGATTATTTGATATTGTTTGGTCAACTAATGATCCGGTAAAACCCGAAGCCTGGAATCAATATGTTCCGACAACAAAAGGCTATTCTTGTGACTGGACAGACCCCAACAAAGGGGAGAGATTTAGACTAGAAGGGGTTTAAACAGTTAGAAATTAACTCTGAATTATCTATCTGCACTGTCCCCTGTAACCTGTAAAAGGGAAGAGGCAATAGGCAAAAGGCAAAAGGCAAGAGTGATAACTGATAACTGTCTTAACTGGTGAGGCAGCGCGTTGGGCGGGTTCCCAGACTTGAAGCGACTGCCGAACCCGGAGGGTCACTGATAACTGTCTTAACTGGTTACTCTCTTACAAACTTTGCTCTCGCTCTGTACCGCCGGGCCGCAAGGAGCGCGCTGATAACTGGTCACTGATAACTGTCTTAACTGGTCACTGATAACTGGTCACTAATAACTGTAAAACCTGTAACTTATGATTTATGACTGAACTTGCTGTTGGAATTTTTAACGGAATTAGCATCGGTTCTGTTTTGCTGATTTCTGCTTTAGGATTAGCGATTGTGTTTGGACTGATGGGGGTGATTAATCTCGCTCATGGTGAGTTAATGATGTTGGGTGCATACAGTACCTTTGTCGTCCAAAATATCTTTCAAAACTTTGGAGATGGACTCTTTGGATTGTATATCTTGTTTGCTATTCCCATTGCTTTTATCGTCTCAGCTTTGGCGGGGTTACTGTTAGAACGAGGGGTGATTCGTTTTCTCTATGGAAGACCTTTAGAAACACTGTTAGCGACTTGGGGTGTAAGTTTAATTTTACGTCAATTTGTCCGCAGTGTAAATGGGTTACTCGCGATCGCAATTTTACTATTTTGTCTGTTATTTTTTGGCGGACTTTGGGTGATTCGTCGTCGTTCAGACTGGGAACAAATTAAAAATTTAGCGATCGCAATTTTACTCCCGTTATCCCTAGCTATTTCTAGTTTAGCGGGATATTTCATGTCCGGAGTAAACGCCCTCAGTACCCCCTGGTTTAGTGCCAGAAATGTGGATGTTACCGCCCCAGCTTGGTTGCGAGGAGGGATTGAATTTGGAGTTTATCAACTTCCCTATTCTCGGATTTTTATTATTATCCTCACGATACTTTGTTTAGGGGGAATTTATGCCTTTCTCAACCGTTCCGACTGGGGTTTAAGAATTCGGGCGGTGACTCAAAATCGTCAAATGAGTGCTTGTTTAGGCATTCCCACAAATACCGTAGATGCGCTAACCTTTGCTTTAGGATCTGGACTGGCGGGAATTGCAGGATGTGCGATTACTCTGTTAGGTTCTGTAGGCCCCAATGTGGGACAAAATTATATTGTTGATACGTTTATGGTGGTAGTTGTTGGGGGAGTCGGTAATTTATTGGGAACAGTTATTGCTGCAATAGTAATTGGAATTGTCAGTTATTTAATCGGTTCAGGCACTTTTGTGCTGTTATTTAGCCAAACCGAAAACCTGCAATTTCTCACCGACTTTTTCAGCTTTTTTGCCTCAACCAGTATGGCTAAAGTAATGGTATTTGCCCTGATTATTGCCTTCCTACAAGTTAAACCCTCTGGTATTTTCCCCCCCAAAGGACGAACAGTCGAACTATGAAAACAGAAAAAGCAAACCCCTCTCAACACCTGTTGCGCGTGTTAAAACAAAAGCGAGAAATTGTCATTCCGATTATCATTGCTATCCTATTTGCACTGATTATGCCTGGAATTTTAACGGGATTTCGCTTAAAATTATTAGGGCGATTTGTAGCTTTAGCTATTGCTGCTTTAGGAATCGATTTAATTTGGGGATATACAGGCTTATTAAGTCTCGGACATGGTATCTTTTTTGCATTGGGGGGTTACGCTTTCGCCATGCACCTCAACTTACAACTCCCTGAAGGACAACTTCCCGATTTTTTTAGTTTGTATGGTGTGAGTGAATTACCAGGATTTTGGCAACCTTTTTACTCTTTTCCCTTTACCATTCTTGCTATTTTTACTATTCCGGCAATTGTCGCCGGATTATTAGGTTATCTGGTTTTTCGGAACCGAATTAAAGGGGTTTATTTCTCCATTTTAACACAAGCCGCGCTGTTAGTATTTTTTAACTTCTTTAACGGACAACAAGAACTGATCAATGGTACGAATGGACTGCGAACCGACACCACCAATATTTTTGGTGTATTAGCAGGTTCTCAAGGCGCGCAACTCGTCTTTTTTCAACTGTCGGTATTGTTTTTATTGTTAACTTATTTCCTCTGTCGCTGGCTAACAGGTGGACGGTTTGGGCGCTTACTCATTGCCATTCGAGACTCAGAAATGCGGGTGCGATTTTCCGGTTATAATCCAACAGGATTTAAAGTTTTAGTCTTTGCCATTTCCGGGGCGATTGCAGGAATTGCTGGAGCGCTTTATACCGTGCAGACAGGCATTATTACGCCCAGTTTTATGGAAGTTGCTTTTTCTATCGAAATGGTGATTTGGGTGGCTGTAGGCGGTCGAGGAACGTTGATCGGGGCAATAATTGGAACCCTATTAGTACGGTTTGCTCAAACATTTTTAAGTGAACAATTTCCGCAAGTCTGGCTATTTTTTCAAGGGGCGTTATTCTTAATTGTGGTGACGGTTCTTCCCGATGGAATTGTTGGTTGGGTGAGAGATTGGGCTGTTCCTCAATTGCGATCACGTTTAGGATTACAAGAACAATTGATGACTTATCCTGATATTGATCGGAACCCTGATGTTCAACAAGAACAAGAAGAAATTGCTCAAACTGGGAACAGAAGACAGTGAAGACAGTTATCAGTTATCAGGGGACAAGAAGTAGGAATATGAATCAAAATATCTTAGAAATTGAAAATCTAACGGTGAGTTTTGATGGATTTAAAGCTTTAAATAATCTCAACTTTAGCTTAGAAACGGGGGAATTACGGGTGGTAATTGGACCCAATGGGGCGGGAAAAACTACCTTTTTAGATACCATTACTGGAAAGGTTCAACCGACAGAAGGAACCGTGCGATTTCAAGGAAAAAATCTGCGAAATCTCAAAGAATATGACATCTCTCGTTTAGGAATTGGACGCAAGTTTCAGACACCCAGTGTTTATTTAAACCTGACTGTGGGGGAAAATTTGGATTTAGCTTGTAACCGTCAAAAAGATGTGTTTTCAACCCTATTTAAAAAAACAACATCAGGCGATCGCTTAACGGTTGCGGGATTATTAGAAACTATAGGGTTAATGGCGAAAGTCAACTTAAAAGCGGCTTTACTCTCTCATGGGGAGAAACAACGTTTAGAAATTGGAATGTTAGTGGCGCAGTCTCCTGATTTATTATTAGTCGATGAACCTGTAGCGGGGTTAACCGATGAAGAAACCGAAAATGTCGGGAATTTGTTGTTAGCCTTAGCAGAGAGTCATTCAATTATTGTAATTGAACATGATATGGAATTTGTCCGTCAAATTGCCCAAAAAGTAAGCGTTTTACATCAAGGTTCGCTATTATGTGAAGGAACAATGGATGAGGTACAAAATGATCCGCGTGTAATTGAAGTCTATTTAGGACAACAACAGGAGGAAGCCGCATGACAGTAGAAATAAAACCCCCAAAAACTCAATCTGAGTTGATGTTAAAAGCATCGGGGCTGAATGTTTATTATGGAGAAAGCCACATTTTACGGGATGTAGATCTGAGTGTTCCTGTGGGTCAAATGGTGTGTTTAATTGGGCGAAATGGGGTAGGAAAAACCACCTTATTAAAGACGATTATGGGAATCTTATCGCCTCGATCTGGATCGGTGATCTTAGGCGATCGCTTAATTACCAGTTTATCACCTGATCGCCGTGCAAGATTAGGAATTGGTTATGTTCCTCAAGGGCGAGAAATTATTCCTCGGTTGACAGTTAAAGATAATTTACTGTTAGGTTTAGAAGCACTTTCGGGGAAGTCTAAAAAAGTCATTCCTGATGAGATTTTTGAGTTATTTCCCGTATTAGAAACGATGTTAGGACGAATGGGGGGAGATTTAAGCGGGGGACAACAGCAACAATTAGCCATTGCGAGGGCGTTAATGGGAAAGCCGAAGTTATTATTATTAGATGAACCGACAGAGGGAATTCAACCATCGATTATTTTAGAAATAGAAGCCGCAGTGCGAAGAATTATTGAACAAACGGGAATTTCGGTGTTATTGGTTGAACAACATTTACATTTTGTTCGTCAAGCAGATCGGTATTATGCGATGCAAAAGGGGGGAATTGTGGCATCTGGAGATACGCGAGATTTATCCCAAGAGGTGATTCAAAAATTTCTCGCCGTTTAAATTACAACGTCCAATAACACCCTCTACAAATAATAGGAAGGATCGACTTCTGATTCATCATCTGAGGTACGTTCGGCGCGAATTGATTCCATAATTTCGGCAAAATCAGAATCGTCTTCTGAACAAGGAAGAAGTCTATGAAGTACAAAAATCAAGGCTATTGATGGACTTCTGCAAGTCGAAAATTGCTGTAAATGATGGGCAATGTAAACCTGACTTTCTTAGGATGATTTACCGTACAATCGATCTGATTTCATTTGTAAAGCTTTTAATTGTTTATCAAGGTCTTGTCTCGATTTTTGTTCATCTTTAATAAAGCTTTGGTATGATTTTTCTACCTCATCTAGAAAACGAGTATAGCGAGTTTGTGAGTCATGTTAAAATTGTTCATAAACTTTAATTTCACTCTGTTTTAGATCTATGTCTTTAACTAAATCCTTGTTTTTTTTCTCTAATTTGATGATTTCACTTTTCAAGCTTTCAATATTTTGTTTTAGCTGATTGTCAGTAAAGTGATACCATACCTGATTTGCAATTATGCCCAACAATAAACCGAGAATAAAAGCCAGAATAAGACTTAACCATTTTTGAGTTTTTCCAGAACTTCTGTTATCATTTGGTACAATGGTAGATGGCGGAGTAATTTGGGATCTTGGAGAAGACTGTTGACTATCTGAAGCAGACTTTCCCACCTTGTTTGAATTGTCGGAGCGAAAGTTATCATTTTTATCCTCCTTCAACGCAATCCACTCATCATCAGAAATTTGATCGGACAAACCTCGCCAAACTTGCTCCCGTTCAAGACTCGATTGAGACACCGTTGAGCAAACTACAACTAACATCCCATCATGTTTGGGCAAAGCATATTTTTTCAGGTCGTCAATTAGCTCATCTTTCAAGGCGGATAAGTTGCCGATTTTAGAGGAATCAGTGGGGTTATTTTCCACAGACACAAGGCCAAAATTCTCAGGTTTTAAGAGATCGAAGTTGAGCGTAAACCCTTGAGCATTATTTTCCGAAACAACGGCTGGATCGACTTTCGCCGCTAACTCCCCATTCAAGGCTTGAATGGAAAGCGATCGCAATGTTGCTTCATCAGAATCTTTGCCAGCCCACAAAAGCGAATTACAAATTTTACGAGTCCGGTTATCGATGCGATTTTGCGATTCCAAGGCCGTAACCAATAAAGATAACTGACCATTGGCACGATAAATCGCCAAGGAAAAATAATCGCCATCCACTATTTTGAGCATTCCCTTGAAATTATCTGGCAGATCGGAAATTCTCGTTTGATTTTGATCTAACCAACAATATCCTTTAGAAATCCCACAGCTTTGCACATAAATATCCATAATTCATCTCCTTATAGTTTCAACAACTCTATCCCTTGAACAATCTCAGCTTCATCGGGTCTGGGTTCGGCAAAGCGACTCACGGCATTTCTCAGCCCAACATTTCGACCAAAAGAATCCTGAATTCTGGTTAATATAGAAGCCCGTCTCGTATCCAGATGTAATTTCAGCAAAAAGCGCAATAGATACCGTAAAGGAACTTCCGTATTTTTCGGCTGATAGGGGTCGCTGGGCTGGAGTTTGCGATAGTGGAAAGTTGGCTGATTATCAAGTTCTTCAACCCGTGAAAACACTAAACTGCCAACGGTTTGCACTGGCGTAATCACCACCGCCACTTTTGGCAATAACTTCTCACTGGCAAACTGATTCAGCATTTTTTGATAGCCTTCTCTCACCTTTCTAAATAACTCTGGGGGGTTTTTCATGTATTTTTCACATTTGACCGGCGCCAGAATTACCAGACGAGGTGAATCTAAATCTTTGTAGATAGTTTTGAAGAGATCATTTAATTGTGTTGGCTGATTAAACTCCTCATGGTATATCCCTCCCCTTTCCATCAAAGCTGGCGTCTCAATGGGAATCAACACGGCTACAGATTCTCGAATCAAGTCTTTGACTTGGTTTTTGTGTTCATCTTGTATTAACCATTCTCCTGGATAATCTTGAAAATTAATTTTTAGAGATGGATTCGTTCCAGTTTGTCCAAACTCAAATTTAAATGAACGTGGGTTAGTTTTCGTTTGCGTAACCTCACCTTTTCGTTTAATGCTACTGCAATTTACTACATTTTTCAGTTCTTTGAGTCTTTTCTCTAACTCAGATTTACTTTCTTCATTCTCATCAGCCAGAAGTTGTAAATCCTGACTGACGTTATCAAACTGGTCATACATGGCTGCTAGTAAGCTAGTTTTGCCCACACCCCTCGGCCCCAGCATGGCGACGTTTAGCACTGGTAGTTCCTGGGGAATATTGAATCGGTTTTTCCAAACAGATGTCATTGACTATCCTCACAAAGTTACTCTGGTTGTTTGATGGTTCTACAAATTCTTTAAAGACCCTTCTAAGTCATCGATATGACCAGAAACCGAGTCTAAAATTCTTGACCATTCTTGACTGGCATCAATTTGCTTTTGCAGGTTCTCAAAATCTTCCCAAATCTGACCCCGCTTGCGGCGCAAAAATCGTTTCCACTCCTTTTGTGCGCTTTTGGCTCGGAGAACGCGATCGGCAAATTCTTCTACTATGGCAAAAGAGGCTTGGCTCGGTTCGGATAAAAATCCATTCAAAGCATTTTCACAGTTGTAAATGGTTTCTTGATACAGTTCGTTTAAGTGGTCTAAAATATCTTGAGCATTCGCACCTTCTGTTTTCAATCCTGCGGTTTTATCCGGGGTTAACGGATCCAATTGCAAGCGAATTCGATGCTGAATTAATCCTCGATAAGAGAGATTAAATTCTGAGAGAATCTCAAACCCTTTTTTCAGTTCCGTATAGTCTGGGGGAATTTGACTCGCAACTTCCGCCAGAAACTCTGCCCCACTAACTTTTGCCAGCCCACCTAAATCGCATTTTTCCACTAAAACAGCAGCCACTTTCTCTTTGGTGCGTTCAATGGTTTTTTTCAATCCTTTATCCATGTCCAGGAATTTTAGCGATAGATTGGTTCTCATTTCTATCAAATATTCACTGTAAGTGCTGGCGTAAGATTCCAGTCGGTTCCGACGTTTCTCTATTTCTTCAATCGTCGGCATTTCCACTTTCCGACAGGCTTCCAGTACGGTTTCAATTTGAGTTTTTAGGTTTTCATCTTGGTCTTCGCGAGTTTTAATCAGTTCCTTTTGCAAATCGGTCATTTCATTGGTTATCTTCTCCCAAAACTCCTCAAATAAATCATCATACTCATTGGCTATTTCATGTTCATCGATATCTGGTAAGATTCCCTGGGCTAGTTGCAATTGCTGCTTTAACTCTGTGAGACTGGCTTGCAAATCGGCGATTTTTTGTTGGGTATAATTCCGGTCTAGTTGCGTCACATTTGATCGCAGATTATCGAGAACCGCCTGAAGCACTTTGTTATTGGCTTCTTCGGGGGAAGAACAATCAGCAATCACACAATCTAACACGGGCATTTTCACCGTTTCAGAATCAATATCCCGTTTCAGAGAACGGCAACTTTCCTTATTTTCTTCATTGCGATCGGCATTGAGGACAAATATAGACCGAAAGGGCAAATCGTTTAAAGCTTTATTCGCCAAAGCATATAATTGTGTGTCGTTCTGCTCGAAGTTTGCCCGGTCTTTGGACGGTTTGCGAATAAATAGAATAAAATCCACTTCTTGAGCGAGGGCTTCAATCACTAAACTCTCATCTCCTAAGCGGAAATCCCCTAAACCGGGAACATCCACCAGAGCGATCGCACCAATTTCATCCAGGGGAAACGGACAAGAGATTTTAACGTGCTTCACCGCCAAACATTCATGGTTAATTAGTTGATAATCCTGATTATATTTTGACGCTACATAATTAGAAATCTGTGACTCGTCTTGAATGGTTAAAGAACCCCTCCCCAAGTATTCTTGATATTTTTTAGCATGAATATGATAATCGTCTTTCAAGCGGTTATAAATATTAATGTCCGTTTGATCGGCGCCTGTGGGTAAATTGGGAATGGCACTATGGGCAAACGCTTCAAAAGAATTGGGCACCGGGGTGAGTTTGAGTTTCTCGTAATAGGGAATAATCACCTCTTTTAAAAAAGACTCGCGATCGTGAAATTGAATTTCGGCGGTGGTCAATTTCCCCGGTTGATGACAAATGGTGCTACGCGCTGCGGTGCAAGCCTTGCCTTTTTCTGCCGGAATCACCTCATTTTTCAGTCCACTTAAACTCTGCAACAAGGTGCTTTTGCCTTGTCCCATGCGGCCAATCACCCCAATATTCAGGGTTTGGCGGGAAAATCTGCCCTGGAGTCGGTGCAATGATGCTAGAGAAGAACTGGCAATTTGCTCAAATTGGGCAAAATCCAGATTTCCGAGTTTTGCCTGGGTTGCCGTGTCCTCCGACCAATATTCAAGCTGGCGATCGCGTTCTTGTTCCAAATTTTGAATCAAACCATACAGGGATGATAAACCCGTTTCGATGTCTGCCAGCTTTTTCGCCAGGGGCTGACGTTGGGCGATAATGCTCTGAATTTCTTGGCTTTTATTCATGCCAATCTATTTATATAGCGATCGCAAATGATTCATGAGAATGAGCCATACATTGAAAGTTTGGAAAATCGAAACGTATCTTGACTGATACTCCATTCAAATAACCACTGGACTAC
>JBJHBL010000022.1:0-74575 GCA_050485465.1 Limnoraphis sp.
CTTCTTCGTGAGTATTCATATCAGTTTGATCTATCCTATTTTCAACAAACGACTTACATTAATTTTCCTTTCTTCTGTTTTGATCGCTTCAATTGCCTTGGAACGTCAATCATAACTGTAAGGTGCGTGCGGGCATACTACTTGAAGTCGTTAAGCTACAGCTAAATTTTATCAGATTTTGTCCTAACCATAGCGCGTAGTGCTATACCAGTCAAATCTGTCCAAATTGTGGAGCGCATACAGGCAAAAAAAACCTGTCTGAACGTACACATAAATGCCCCGAATGCCAGTACGAAATCAACCGTGATGTTGCAGCAGCAAAAGTGATTTGTAACCGAGGTGTGACTGCGGTCGGGCAGATCGTAGAAGAAATTGACGCTCGTTGGCGTACTGTCGGGAGTTGGTAACAGCCTAGATAAGTGCCGCAAAAGCAGTAAGCCCAAATAGCGATGTTTGGGAATCCCTCTCTATAATCTCAGATTTAGAGAGGGAGGATGTCAAATTGAGAATGTTGGTACTATTCCAAGAATAAATTGGTATCGGGAGGACTATAACTGCCACTTGCGGCCGCCGGAGCCACTGGAGCCGGAGCTTGATACCCGCTTGATGTCGCCGGAGCAATACTCTCTGAGGCTGAATATCCACTCGAACCCCCTGAATAACCTCCGGACGAATAACCGCCCGAATAGCTGGAAGAACCGCTTGAATAACTGCCGCTAGAGTAACTCCCAGAATAGCTAGATCCCGAAGAAGATCCCCGGCTTGAGTAGCCCGAAGAATATCCACTGCTTGAACTGGAATAGCCTCCAGAATAGCTATATCCCGAAGAATATCCACTCGAGTACCCCGAAGAATAGCCCGACGAGGAAGAACTCGGAGAACTAGAGTATCCTGATGACGAACTCGAAGAACGACTAGGAGAGCTAGAATAGCTGCCACTAGACGAGGAACTCGAAGAACTCCGAGAACTTGAAGTTGATGCAGGTCGAGCTTGTTGAGCGGCCCAATAAGCATCCCGTTCTTGGACCCAACGGGCGATCGCATTTTGGGCTTCGTAGTAGAGGGCGCGACCATAGCGAATCTTCGCCGCTTCTGAAATTGCAGAACTCAAACTGCCTTTATTGGCTAGGTCATAGGCTTTATCCAGTAAGGGGCGATCCTCAGCAATTTGAACTTCTGTCACCCATTCAGTAATTTTGTCCCGGGCTTGAGAGTAGAGGGCGCGACCCTGGCCAATTTCCGAGGCTTTATCAATGGCAGCACTCAAGTTGTTGTCTTTTGCTAAAGCCAGGGCTTCATTGAGGATCGGTTGATCTTCTATAATTTCAGCCCGTTTTGTCCATTCTGCAATTAAAGTTTGAGCTTCTATTCGCAATGGACGACCAAGAGCCACTTGAGCGGCTTGACTCGCGGCGGCCCTAAAGCCATCAAGATTTTCTTGTTCTGCTAACTTTCGGGCTAATACAAGATGAGGTCGATCCTCGATGCGTTCGATCTCTTTGCGCCAGTGAGCCACCAAAGTTTGAGCGTGTATCCGCCGAGGTTGTTGAGTGCTGATGGTTTGTGCTTGATCCATTGCCAACTGCAAGGCAAAAGGATTACCAACTTTTGCGATCGCTTGAGCTAATTGTAGATTAACTAGATCTTGAATTTGTTCGCCCAGTTGATCGGCGGGAATATGTGCTTGTTGATATTTAGGTTGGTCGATTTTGCCTGTTTCTAAAGCCGATTTTCCTTCTAACAAAATCACCAATTTTTGCAAAAAGGGTTTACTATTGGCTTGATTAAGTGCCACATCTTGCACTGTAGTCAAGAGCATCAAGTTTTGGGCATCTTGATACAGGGGAGAATATTCTGGTACTCGTCGAGCGATACTAATCGCATTAGCGCGATTTTTCGCTTTTAACTCCTGTGTTGCAATATCAATTAATTTTTGGCTCCAGTTTTTCACCTCTTGACGAGCCACCGAAGAGATGTAGAGTTGCGGATCTACTCGATGAGCCAGAGTAATGGCTTCTTCAAAACTCTTGGGAGTTCCTTGTCTAGCGATGTCCCGAGCTTCTTGTAATCGCTTCTCCCCTTGTCGTTCAACCGACATTCGATCTACTAACTCATTAAAGCGTCTTTCTCGCCAGTGAGCGTTGTTGAGTTTGGTCAGAGACTGTATGTGGCTGAAAGCTTGCGCCCAGTTTTGTTGTTTTAAAGCTGCGATCGCTTGGTCGTAGATCTGTTGACCATTTTCCCAGTCATTTTGCCATCCGGCGATCGCCCGTTCTACTGTCGAGTAAGCCGGACTTGTTTCCGGAACAATGCTAATTAACTCGAGCGCCGCTTCTAAGTTGCCCTGATCAATCCTTTGATTTGCTAGAGTAATCAGCAGCCTTGCCCATTGCTCCATCATTTTCCTAGCTTGAGACTGAAGCGGGTGAGTCTCAGGCCAACTTTCGATTAAATGAAACGCAGCTTGAATGCTTTCGAGTTCTCCTGACTTAGCCCCCTGGTCTGCACAATAAAGTCGATCTCCATCCGGTGATAAGGGTGAGATTTCTTGACAGTTGGGCGGCGGTGGTGTCACCAGGATCAACAGCAATGCTCCGGTTCCCATTGTTCCAAACCCTAGCAGCACTCCCAACCAGAGCAGTTGCCATCCCCAAAAGCCTTTCGGTAATTTCAGTGATCGCTTTGACTTTTCCGTCGTTATTGCTGTTTGAGCCTCTAACTCAGATGTTGAGGCTTCACTTGTGTTGATCTCCCCTGCGGCACTTAAGCTCTTATAGGGGTTAAATTTGGGTGTCGTCATGACTTCACCATTTTCCTTAGATTCATTCTGGGTTTTGCCTCTCCCTGGTTTCGGGAATCGAGTTCGCCATGAGTTGAACCTTGACCCGAAGCTGTTTTGACTTTGAGTACAGACCAGACCTTCAGTTGAGTCTAGCGATTTTATCCGGTTCAGTCTAGCTTTCTCCGTTGTTTATTCGGAATTTTTGACTGAATCTGCTGTGATTTTATACAGTTTTAAGTCAGGTTTGACAACCTTAGCTTATTTTTCAATAAAATGTTATCGAGCCTTCGTAAGCTTTACACATATTAGCTATCCTGACTCCCGTGCGTCAAACCCAAGAATTTCGGGTGCTGTACTACAGAGTTTAGCTTGAATCAGGATGCTTTGGGAGTTGAGTCCGTATTTTCCTCGTTGTGGATTGATTCTGGTAAACTGTAGCCAAAAAAGTCGATGCGATAATCAGTGATTTTCATTCCGGTTTGTTGTTCGACTTGCTCGATCACAGAGGCGGGGAGTTCAATATTAACATCTATGATCCGCTCGGTATCCAAACAGTTAACATGGGAATGCGAATCACTGATGTGTCCATACAAGCGACCGTCTGATCGTTCGATACACTCAATGATCTTCTCACGGGAGAGAGCTTCTAAATTTTGATACACCGAGGTATGACCAATGGCTTTTCCTTGTTGATTGAGTCGGTCATAAATTTCACGCGCTGAGAGGTGTTCTTGGGCTTCCCAAAGGAGTTCCAGGATAAAACGACGTTGACGGCTTAACCGCATTCCTTGGGTCTGACATTGATTGAGTGCATCTTCTAATGAACGAATAGGTTTCACTTTTTACGCCTCTATTTCTATAAAACTATTGGATATTGTGGATGTAAAACGTTTTTATACTAGCTTACGGCTACTTCAATTGTATCTTAGGCATTCTAGGCGATTGAGTAAAGCAAATCTCAAGAGTGAGGCTACAATTTGAAGAGGTTAACCCCTTGATCTGAGCAAGCAACAGTCCCGTTAGATCAAATTGGGTGCAATATCAACATAGGCTGACATAACATGACAATTACGATCAAGCTCAATTCTAAATGCCTCAATCAACTGGACTTGTCACCCGCTCAAACAACGATTGAGCAGTTATTCCAACAAGGAGCGATCGCCACATCCGAACAACAGATCCGTTTTGAGATCGACTATCCTCGCGATCCTCAAGACCCCCGCGAACTTTCTGAAGTTCCAGAAATACGCTTATGGTTCGTGCGTCTAGATGCTCGTTATCCGTGGCTACCTTTTTTACTGGACTGGAAAGCTGGAGAATTAGCGCGCTATGTCGCTATGCTTGTTCCTCATCAGTTTCACCGCACAGAAGGAGTGCAGTACAACCCGGAAGCCTTAGAAATTTTTTTAATGCAAAAGATCTTTATTTTAGCAGATTGGCTACCCCAACAAGGAATTTCAAGTATTTCTCGACTCAAATCAATGTCTCAAATGCTTGGTTATGACTTGGAAGATGGTTTATTTGAATTAATCACTTCTTTTTGACATCCTCCTGGGGTATGAGGGGGATAACAAGAAGGTTTGTTTCAAGTGAAAAAATTTGGGGATTTAGAAAAAACCTCTACATCTCCCAACTTCCCCACCCATCAAACTTTCAAGCAACGCAACAGCACCCGATTTCCCGAATTCCCCATCTCCCTATTTATGATCTCAAACAGAGCTAGGCTATCATAGACTTAATAATCTGTTGAAAATCGGTGTGTATCAAAGATTCACCCTACAGTGCAGCCTGGGAATTCTCGCAAATTTTCCGTTCAACTGGGTCATTCCCGGTTGCGAAAAAGCCGGCTATTCCTTTGATAACAAATGGCATTCTTTCCGACTATAAAGAACGTCAGTTCAACGATTAGTCAAATAACACTCTGCTGTTGCTGATCTTTTGGGTTTGGCCTGTGGAGTGTATCTGGTGAGAACTCAACAACCTAGATTAGTCTGACTCAATGACAAGTAAAGTAATCTTTGAAAGAACTATGATTAGAACTGAAAATCATCAGCTACCGTCAATGCGTGTCCTTCTGGTTGTTGAAAATATCTCTCGTAAAATGGGAGGTGAATCTGGTAAAAGTTTCTATTATCTACAACTTTTACAAGAACGAAATGTTGAAGTCTGGGCTGTGTGTCATGAGCGAGTCCGAGAAGAACTCTATCAAGAATTTGCAAACAATCCCGAACAATTAAAAAGAATTCATTTCATCGAAGATACTTGGCTTCAGGCGATGCTGTGGGAGATAGCAAAACGGTTTCCCTACCGCATTCAAGATCTCATTTTCAACCAAATTATTCATTGGATCACCCAATACCACGCCCGCAATATCGCCAAGAAACTCATCGCCAAACATCAGATTGAGCTGATCTTTGAGCCTGCACCGATTACCCCAAAAGGACTCAGTTTCATGTATAATATGGGCGTGCCTGTTGTTATCGGGCCGCTATCTGGAGGGTTAGAATTTCCCCCAGCATTTAAATATATGGACTCAAAATTTAGTCGAGTTTCTGTTAAAGTTGGACGATTTTTATCGGGAATTTTACATCGACTCATTCCAGGTAAAGTAACAGCAGATGCCCTGGTTGTTGCCAACTCTAAAACTCAAGAGGCTTTACCCAAAGGTTGTCAAGGAAAACTCTATGAAGTGATTGAGTGTGGGGTAGACTTAGACATCTGGGAACCCAAAAAATCTCGTTTTTCTAAACTTGATCATCCGGCGCGGTTTGTATATGTTGGGCGCTTAGTAGACTGGAAAGGTGTTCAATTTCTGATCGCGGCTTTTAAACAGGTGTTGAGTCACAGCGATGCAGTATTAGAATTAGTGGGTGATGGTGAGTTGCGACCACAGCTTGAAGAACAAGTTCAACAATTGGGTTTGCAAAATCAGGTAAAATTTCACGGATGGAAACCACGAGAAGAAATTGCCCAATTTATCCGAGATTGTGATGTGTTTGTCATGCCTTCTCTGCGGGAAGCCGGAGGCAATGCTATTCTAGAAGCAATGGCAATCGGATTACCTGTAATTGTAGCCAATTGGGCTGGGCCGTCTAATTTTGTCAACTCAAGGTGTGGTATTTTGGTTGAACCGAGTTCACCCGAGGAGTTTACTGAAGGTTTAGCTGAGGCAATGGTTCGTTTGGCGAAATCTCCTCAACTTCGTGATCAAATGGGTCTAGCGGCAAGGCAGCAACTCCAGAATCATTATTTGGATTGGCAGTCTAAATGCGATCGCATTGTTGAGATTTTTTCAGAAACACTCCATAAAACTCAACCCCAAAAAATTGAACGGGTTTCTATTCTTAAGTAATCAAGTTCATTCTGTGTTTAAAGCTTTCGGTGGGGTGCATCAAATTTTTAGGGTTTTTTCACACAAATCACAACTATAGGTTTGATGCACCCTACTGATGTTTAAGGGAGTTAATTTTTTCAAATAAATAAACGTCATCTTGAGAGTATTTTAATTGAAATTGGGATGAGTTTTGTAGTTGCTCAACGAGATATTCTGAAAAGTCTCGGCTACTTTGCCAGCCGGGGTGTCGAACATTTAACAATACATAATCAAATCGGGTTAGATCCGGCGGAGGTGCATCAACATTGGTAAATTTAACAACTGGGCGATGAGTAACATGGGGGGCTAAATTCGCAGTCGTTAGAACTGATCCTGGATTTTGTTGAATGATATTTGTTGTGATTAAATTTGCTTTCCAGGTATCAGTTTCTTGAATATAAATTGACCAAAAATATCCAAATTTTGCTAAACAAATAAAAGAAAATAAAGACCAAATTAAAATAGGTTTGTAGATATTTTTTTGAATGAATACAGATGAAAAATTAAGAGTTTTATGATTTTTCAATCTCTTGAGTACCCATAGACCCATATAGTTTTCAGACTGTGCTAAACTGGAAATCATAGCGACGATTAAAAAAGGTAAAATCGGGATAGAATATTGATGAATCAAATCTCGTTGGGCATCCACTTCTGATAGAATATTCTTCATTAAGGCAGGGATAGCACTAATAAGCGGGGTTAAATGTCGGGGTGATAACCACCAAATAACAGGGGAGAGAAATAAGGCTATGTATTCTAAAGTTTTCCAGGATAAAAAACGTTCTAATACCAGTTGGGGTTTAAATATCATATTAACAATAATTTCTAAAACAGAGTTTCCTAAATAGGTGTAACGTCCGACTCCACCGGGGCCTAAACCTGCTTTAAAATAGGGAATAATACCTTGAATAACTAAGATAAACCAAGCGACTCCTCCAAAGAGTGCAATTGCCCCATACAATCGTTTGTTTTCACAAAAAAATAGCCAAATTCCCATCGCAGCTACCGTTAAGGCTAGGGCATCTTTACAGCCTAAAATCCAGATAATCGCAATACAAAACCAAGCTAATTGATTTAACTTTGCTGCTAAAATTGCCCCTAAAAAAGCAGGTAACGCCATGACTTCCGGATGAAAGTCAAAGAGATTAATATTAAAAACAACAGGATATAATAAATAAACAACAGCTAAAGTGAAAGATAAAGATTGATTTAATCCCGCTTGTCGGGCGAGTCCCCAAGTAGGCCAAGCCCCTAACGCCAGGGAAATTGCTTGAATTAAAAGTAACCAATGTACTGAAGGATAGATGCGGTAAAATAGAGCAATGAAATACATAACCCAAGCCGCATGGTTTCCCATGTGATGAATTTCTAAAAAAGAAGAAATGGCAGGTTCTCCTTGACTGATCAGATAGGTAATTTGATCATAAATTCCGAGTTCAAATGCAGTAGACTGAAAAAGAACATGACGTAGGCTACTACAAGCAAAGAAAATCACCGATGCGATCGCGATCATTCCAGCCACAGGGTGTAATTTGAATGATTTTCCTCTCCATCGTTTTATGTAGGGAAATGGTAACTTTTTCATCTCCGTTTGGGAAATTGAAATTCTAGATTTTCAGGCGTGTTTAATTACGAGAAGTTGTGGTTCGTTGAAATAGGATGACATCATCCCGTTGATAAAGAGAATGAAACCGAGGATCTGTCGTCAGTTGATTAACCAAATTTTGACCGATTTCTACGGTATCTGGCCAGGGATGACGTAAATTTAAAATGATATAGTCAAATTGAGTAATATTATCATCGGGTGAAATTTGACTCAATAACTGAACAACTGGACGATGGGTAAGATGGGGCGCGAGTCGATTATCGGTTAAAATGTTTCCTTGGGGTTGAATTTGAGTCAGGGCTTCTCGGGTGGCTGTCCAGGTATCGAGTCGATTAAAATAAACCCAAAAACGACCATATTTTCCCAAGAGGAGAAATGTAATTAATGACCAAATAATGATCAATTGCGGAAGTCGGGGATGACTGAAAAAATTGATCGGTTTCTGTTCAGATTCGTTGTTTTTGATTGGCCAAATTTGTTGAATAAGAGTTCCGAGAGTCGGGGCTTGATGTTTGAGGGTAGAAATCACGGAAAGCAACAAAAAAGGCAAAACAGGAATAGAATATTGATAGGCGAGACTCCGTTGAAAGGGAACATCTGATAAACTATTAATCACCAGGGTCGGGAGAGCGGGTATCAAAGGGATTAAATAGGCGGGAGAAAGCCACCAAAGCACGGGAAAAAACAGTTGATAGAGGTAATCTAAGGTTGAAAGTGAAATCAATCGTCCCCAGACTAAATTAGGTTTCAGTATTATATTAGCGATAATTTCTAAAACCGAGTCGCCTAAGTAGGTATAACGCCACACGCCTTCAACTTCTCGCCCGCTAAAGCTGGGGATAATCAGTTGAGTGACGGTGATAAACCAAGCAATTCCTAAACATAGTGCGATCGCCCCACAAATTCGCCGTTTTTCAAAGATGAACAACCAAAACCCTAACGCCACGATGGTTAAAGATAACACGGCTTTACATCCCAAGACCCAAAGGATCGCCACACAAAACCACAAGGTTTGTTGTAACCTCGCTGCTAATACTGCGGCTAACAGGGCAGGAAGGGCCATGACTTCGGGGTGAAAGTCAAACAGGTTAATATTAAAGACAACAGGATAGAGAATGTAGATCGCCGCGACTGCGATCGATAACCGTTGACTCAACCCTGCTAAACGGGCTAAACTCCAAGTCGGCCAAATTCCTAAAGCCAGGGCGATCGCTTGGACGAGTAGCAACAGGTATACTGTGGGATAGATTTTGTATAGTAACCCCAACGGATACACCGCCCAGGCCCCATGATTTCCCAAATGATGAAATCCTAAGATTGAGGAAATGGCAGGTTGTCCCTGGCTGATTAAATAAATGACTTGATCATAGATACCCAAATCATAGCCTGTAGACTGAAACAACAGGTGGCGGAGGCTACTACAGATCCAGAAAAACGCGATCGCACCCCCGATCATCCAGAGGACAGGGGAAGGAGGAAACCCGTTTTGCGGTTGTTTGGGAGACGGTTTGGGCGATATCTGCATTCAAATTAATTTAGGGCATCATGTCCGATTAATCGTACTAGATTAGAGACTTTGAGGAAACAGAGAAGTTGTCAAAGTGACTGGTGACTGTATAGCGTGTCTCGCTGTTGAAAGGGGCGTCCGATGGAAAGGATGGCTTGTTGTAAGGTTTCCGGTTCCATACAAGTCCCGCCAATGGCACCAGCCATCGTGGTGATGTGTTCTTCCATGAGTGTTCCCCCAATGTCGTTACAGCCCCATTTAAGGGCTTCTGTGGCGCCTTCTAGTCCGAGTTTGACCCAACTGGGTTGATGGTTAGAAATCCAGTTTCCGAGAAAAATACGGGCGACTGCGGTGAGTAATAAACAATCTTTTAAGACGGGTTGATCTCGGTTGACTCGTCGCCGCAGGGGGGCGGGGGCGTTTTCACCCACAAAGGGTAAGGCGATAAATTCAGTGATCCGGGCGGGATAATGGCGATCAAGGGCGGTTTGTTGTAGCGATCGCAATTTTTCTAAATGTTCGATCTGTTGTTGGGGGGTTTCGATATGACCACAAAGCAGGGTGCTGGTGGTTGGGACTCCTATACGATGGGCGGTTTCAACGATTTCTAACCAGGTAGCGGTGTTAATTTTTTCAGGACAAATGATCCGCCGAATTCGATCATCAAGCACTTCTGCGGCGGTTCCTGGCATTGAGTCTACCCCGGCATCTCGCAGGGCGGCGATCACGACATCATAGGGGAGATGGTCTTCACGGGCGATAAATTGAATTTCTTGAGGCGAGAAGGCGTGGAGATGCAATTGAGGGAATGTTTGTTTAATCGTGGCAATTAATTTGACATAATAGGGCAGGGATGCGCCGTTTACTTTGGCTTTGAGGTTGAGTCCGCCCTGCATACAAATTTCAGTGGCCCCGCGTTGAACAGCGACCGTTGTTTTTTCTAAAATTTGAGGGGTATCTAACCAAAAAGCACCGTCTTCTCCTTCATCTCGCCGAAAGGCACAAAAATTACAATGTTGTTCGCAAATATTGGTGAAATTGATGTTGCGGTTGATGACGTAGGTAACGGGATCTCCTGCTTGTTGATGGCGCAATTTGTCGCTAACCTCTTGGATTCCGGCGATGATCGCGGGATCGGTTTGTTGGAGTAAGATCACGGCTTCTGTTACCGAAATATCCTGTTTAGTAACAGCACGGTTTAAAATAGCATCAATGGTTTGAGTAAGCATGAGAAAGCCAACATCTGTAAAAAGTTGCATAATCTGAGATGGGTTCTGAGAAAAAGTTGATCAGATCTGATGTGAACCTTTTTTCTGAACCTGCTTTTACTATAAATTAAGATGAGGATTTTGGCGTTCGATTTTGAGTTGAAAAAAATGTACTCATTTTTCAAGGTCTTTAAGCTGATGTTGAATTTACATTCTAATGTTCCGAACGTTAATCATCGTTTTCATCGGATGTTAACGTTTAATTTTTCGAGTCTGAGTTGGGTTTTGACTGTGATCTTGCTGGGGAGTTTTTCTCTGGGATCGGGTGAGGCGGCGATCGCCCAAACTCCCCCTGCTTCTGTGACAGAAGAAACGCCGACTCCGGATAATGAAAATGTAGAAATACCGACTCCGGATAATGAAAATGTAGAAACACCGACTCCAGATAATATTGAGGCTTCTGATCCTGAGTTGTTATTTAACCAGGGAGTTGAACAATTTCGCCAGGGATTATTTAATGATTCTCTAGAAACGTTTAAACAGGTGTTGGAAATTCAGGAAAAGGAAAATAATTCCTTAGAAATTGCCGCAACATTAAATTATTTGGGTGAAGTCTATGCGAATATGGGGGATAATCTTGAAGCCGAAAAGGCAATCCAAAAAGCACTGACTCTATACCGCCAACAAGATGCTAATAATACTGAAGTTAAACGGGGGGTGAGTCGGAGTTTAAATTTATTGGGGTTTGTTTATAGTAATACGGATAAACTTTCAGAGGCTTTCAAGTTACATGAGGAAGCGTTAAAAATTGCTGAATCAATTGAAGATGCTGAAAATTTAGGTGAATCGCTGCATAATATTGCTTCAGTTTATACTCGTCAGGGTCAGTTTGAACAAGCGCTTGAATATTATGAACGAGCGAGAACCTACCGTGAACAGGTTGGAGATTTACGCGATCAAAGTCGGACTTTGAATAATTTAGGCGCGCTTTATTTTAGTCGGGGAGAAACGGAAAAAGCAATTGGAATTTATCAGCAGGCTTTGGCTTTACGGCGTAGAATTGGTGATAAAGCTGGGGTCGGACGGTTGTTGAGTAATATGGGGTTTATCTATCGGCAACTCGGAGAAAATACTCAAGCTTTAGCTCATCTTCAGCAAGCGGTGATTTTACTAGAAATGATTGAAGATCGAGATAATGCGGCTCGGGTTTATGGCTTGATCGGTACAATTTATGAGAGTTTAGAACAACCGGAAAATGCCATGAAAGCCTATCAGCAAGCTGTTGAACTTGCGAAGCGGGGTGAAGATCAAGAAAGACTGGGTAATGCTCTTAATCAACTGGGTAATGCTTATTACCAACAAAGCCAATATCAAGAAGCGATAGACACCTATCAGCAAGCATTATCCGTTTTTCAAACACTTGAAAACACCCAAAAAGTTGCCTCAATACTGAATAGTATGGGTGAAGCTTATGAAGGTTTGGGTAACTATTCTCAAGCGCTGGATAGTTTTCGAGAAGCTTTAGTTTTGTTGAGGCAAGCTGGTGATATGGAGGGAGAAAAAGCCGCTCGTGAGAGTATTGAGTTGGTTGAACAAAAACAAAGTCAACAGCAACCATAAGGGGTTTAAGGATTGATTTTCGATTGGCGATTGCTAATTTTTGAGATAGAGGACAGGGTGGGTTGACTTTTGTCCATATATTGTCCTCTATTGGTTTATTTGAGGTGAGAAATTTTGAAGGTTTCGGCTTGAAATTTTTGATGTTCATCTAAGCACCAATTTTGAACATCAGTAGCTTTTCCCTGCTGTACAGAAACGATAATATAAGAATATTCGGGCCAAGCATAAAGGCGATCAAATTCAGATGGGATCGCGCTATGATTAGGATGGGAATGATAAATACCAATGATAGAAAGATTTTGGGATCGCCCGTATTTTTGTGCTTGAATGAGGATTTGGGGATCAATAGTATAGCGTTGTTCAGAAGTTGTTAGGGGTTGATCAACGGTTTCGATCTCTTGAAATGTGTCGGCGGCGTCTGTATCCCAAGCGTTTTCTGTGGGCCAAATTTCAATGGCGGTTTTGTCAGTATTGGGAGTGATTTTCCCTAAGATTAAACCGCAACACTCACGGGGATAGCATTGTTCCGCATGGGTACAAATTTTTGTGAGATGTTGAGTTGAAATCGTTAATGTAGACAATTTGAAAAATTGATAATTTTTGATATAGCTTAACACAAGTATCTGTGCCTAAAAAGGCGATCGCTCCCCTCACCCCAAAGAAAATAGAGAATGATCGCGATCGCTCTATCTCCCTTAGCATAAAAATTCTAGAAAAAGTTGTAAAAAAAATAAAATTTTGAGCAGATTTTAAAAATCTTTAAATGAGTACAAATAACCGCACTTCGTATTGAATGATACTGAAACTGGAGAGGATTTTTTCAATGATTAGAGGTATCGAAAAAAATATAGAAATTTTTGTCATTGTTCTCCAGTCAAATGTTTATGAGTCAAACTCTAACTTTCAGCGAAACAACCCTTAGTTGGTTATTGGCGAATGGCTATACTCCTCTTCATCTCGACTTGCAGGGTGAAAATGGAGATACGGCGTTAATGAAAGCAACTCGGCAGAAAGAGTTAACGGTTGTTCAAGAATTGATTGATTTTGGAGTCAATATAAATTTGACGAACGATGATGGTAATAATGCGTTATGGTATGCTTGTTTTGCGAGTGATTATATTTTATTGGACTTATTAATTTATGCAGGAGTTGATATTAACAATCAAAATGATAATGGAGCCACAGTATTGATGTATGCAGCGGCTGCGGGAAAAGCAGAAATGGTGCAGTTTTTGATGAGTAATGGTGCTGATCTCGACTTAAAAAATTTAGATGATTTTAAAGCGATTGATTTTGCGAGTACCGTAGAAGTCTTAAAAATTCTGAAGAATGCTAAAAACTGAGACTGACAAAAAATGCGATCGCCAGGCTAATTCTATACAGAGGTTGACTCCAGCCCATCACTCTATATTTTATCCTCTTGATCAGCGATTTCTCTGGCTCTTAAAAACCGGGGATAACTTATATCATTCAGCTATTAAAATAGAATATAGAGAAATAACTTTATCTCATTGCTTGCATAGAGTTTGGAAAATTCCCCCATTTTATTATGAACCGAAAAAATTTTTAGAAGTCGTTTTTAAGCGACGATGAGTCCAAAATTTCAAACCGAAATTATTACAATCAGGAGAACACCATGACTGCACAACGTCAAGATCAATATTTCAAGTTGATTGATGAATTAATGAAATGCCCGAATGGTCAAGAACCTGAAGTTTTATCCAACAATGAGGAGTTATTAGATGAAGGCTTCATTAAAAGTTTAATGCAAGTTGCAACCATGATGGCACATGAAAATAATCAAGATGCTGCCAAGTTTTTAATTCACGTTGCTCGTGAACTTTCTAAAGCTTTGGGTTTATATCCCGAACTGTCTAATCCTTCTCCAACTGCCAAAGAAAGTTAATTCTGGAGGAAAAAAATGGTTACTCAGTTGGATGCTAAACAACTCGCAATCAATTTTTTAGCAGATGATTTCGAGCTTCAAGACGAAGAACAAGAATGGTTAACGGTTGTTGACAGCCGTTTAGTGAATGAGGGTTGGTATATTGTCGAAGTGGGAGTTGAAGGATTACCAGATAAATGGGTTGTTCAAGTCTATGAAAATGGAGAATGTGACCCCTGTTATACCTTTATCTCGCCGATTTTAGCTTCGGAAATTACCACCGATTTAGAAGAAATTCCTGAAGGAATTGCAATGGCAATTGAATCGGAGCGAGCCGGGCAAATCATTGAAAAAGTTAGATAGGTGAGTTAACGTTTAAACTCCTGATCCTAATTTTTAATCTCTTTTGATGTCTCACTGTTAATCAGTCAGTCTTCCATTTAGTCTGGCTGATTTTTTTTACCCTTAATATTCCCTCAAAAATTACAGTAGGATCAACAACTATCTGAGTATCCATAAACGGAAATTGTACTTTTAAATAAGTGACTAAAATCTGAGCATCGCCGCCTGTGAATACAATTTTACTTTCTGGGAAATCTTGACACCAGGCTTCCATAAAATCTCGAATTCCAGCTAATAAACTGTAAATGATACCACTGTGAATTGCTCCCGGTGTTTCTCTCGCCCAACGTTGGGGAATATCTTCAGGAAAATGAGTCTGAGGCAAAGCGGAGGTTCCTGTTGCTAAACACGAGAATTGTAACCCCAACCCGGGTAAAATTGCCCCTCCGACTAAACAATGATCGCGATCGCATCCGGTAAAGGTTAAAGCCGTACCTGCATCAATGACTAAAATGGGAAAACCGAATTTTATTCCCCCTCCTAATACAGCTAAAGCCCGATCAATTCCGAAAGTGGGATAGAGATTTTTAAGCGGAATTTGTTCTAAGGTAATCACCTCAACATTAGGATAGTGTTGCCAAAATTGAGTTTGTTCAGGAACAACAGAGGCTAATATTATCGGTAAGTTGATTAATTCTGAGTCTAAAACCGTTTCTCGATTTTCCTCAAATGTTAAATGTTTAGTATCCCAAGTTTCTAGAAGTTTTACTCCTTCAAATTCTGCCCAATGTAGTCGAGAATTGCCAATCATTAACCCTAACCAATGAGAGTTTGTAGAATCATCCAGTAAAGACGGGGGTTCGTTGAATAAATTCATCTGAAATCACACAATACCTTTGAATTAATCTGTCTCGTGTTTCTAAGCTGATTGTAGATATTTTTCTGAGTAAAGAGTTAATTAAAAAATAACTTTTAAGAGTTCTATGGCTAAATGATAAACAACAGGTACAGAGACAGCATTTCCAAACTGTTTTTTAGCTGTATTTTCATCTTCAGCACTGACAAACCAATGAGGAAACCCTTGTAGTCTAGCATAATCTTGAGCCGATAGAGCTTGAAGTTTTCGTTTGCGGTAGATCTCTCGAATAAATGTTCTCTTGTATTCTGAAGGTTCTTGACAAGCGATTGATTTTTTAGCAACAAAATCTTTTGTCCCTGTCGCTGTTAAGGTTGCAATGACATCAGAATGGGGTAAATAGACTTTAGAAATACCATTAATACCTGTAGATATTTTAGAATTAACAAAATCATAACCTTTTCCTTGAATCGATCTCAAAATTTTCTTCTGAACTAAATGATCTATTTCTTGAGGCTGTAAATTGGGAATCAGTTGAGTTAAAACTTCTAGACTGAGGGGATTACCATCTTTTGAACCATACTTTTTTTTTCTGCGATTTTTGAGGAGTGTTTGACAAATCAACTTTTCCCGCATACTCGTTTTAACTAAATCCCAAGAATGTATCGTTGTATGACCATCTCGAATATCTGTAAAGGTAAAAAAGTCATTGAGTTCATCATCTTTTTGAAATCGCCCTCTAGACACTGGGATTTTACCTTTAAATAAGATTTCTGGAGGAAACTTTTTCTTTTCAATTTCAGAGGGTTGAATTCCTTCAATAAATTGATAAAGCTTGGGTTGAGTTCCGATAGGCTGAGGAAATTCAAAAGTTTTATCCTGTTCTAGTTGTTTTTTAACTCCAACAATAAACACTCGATCTCTATCTTGAGATAAACCACAGTCGTAAGAATTGAGAACTTTTGCTTTGACGGTATACCCAGCAGTTTGAAAACTTTTTAAAATATATTCAAAACTTTTTTGGTGGCGAGGTTCAGTTAAACCCTTAACATTTTCAAAAATAAATCCTTTCGGTTGGTTTTCTTGAATAATCCTCATTACATCAAACCAAAGTTTACCTCTCGGATCATCAAATCCCTGAATTTTTCCTGCAATTGACCAGGGTTGGCAAGGAACACCACCCACAATTATATCAATTTCAAAAGGAAGCTGACTTAAGGTCATCACATTACCCAAGTTCACCTCATCTTGATTAAAATAACTAATAAAATTTTTTTGATAGACTTGAAGACAATCTGAATCTATTTCTGAGTAACCGAGACATTTACCTCCTAATTCTTCTAGAGGAATTCTAAATCCACCGATGCCTGAAAATAAATCAATGAATGTAAACCTTTTTTGAATAGAAATATATTTTAAGGGTACAAATAATTCTGCCCCTTTATCTAAATAGGTTTTTCCCAATTTCAATAACTCTCCTCTAGCAACTCATCTTTTAAAACTTGTATTCATGGAATCAATATTAATCTATTTTAGCAAACGATATCATCAAAAAGGTTAATCTCACTCAAGTTATGTTATGATTAGAGAATCATTATTCTATCAAAATTTTATTGTTTCAATGTTTGATTTTGAAATCGATCCTCAACTGGCGCTGTTTTTGTTCTTTTTTCATTGTTTAATTGGCAGTATTGCAGCCCTGATCGCTAAACAAAAAGGTCGCCGTTTCAATCGATGGTTAATTCTCGGGTTGATTGGCGGTACACCGATATTTTTTATCGCTCTTTGGATGAAACCTGAACCCACTCACACGACCGGATAATAATTTTCATTCCCTCTTAGAAATCTCAAAAGGATCAAAGCTATTTTAAACGCCCTGAACGTAAAATACTCACAATTAGCCATAACCCAAAGAAACTCGCCACCCCAAACAAGGCATTGGTTAAAATTGTAACTTGAGGCGTTTGGGCGCCTGTCGTCACAATAGCAGCACCGACAATTAATGCCCCAACAACAATGCTAAAGGAAAGTCGGTTCGCTGAATCATCTAAACTCCGACGTAGGGGATCTAACTCGCTCAGAGTGATATTCCATTTTAGGGTTTCTGATGTCACTCGATCTAATAACTGTTCAAGTTGACGGGGAGACTGCAAAGATAAACTTTTCATATCTAATGCAGTTCTTAATAAGGTTTCCATTGGATTATCTCCCAACAACTGGCGTCGAAATAAATCCGTCATTAAGGGCTTAATTTCTTCCAACAAATTCAACTGCGGATCAAAAGTTCGTGCGACTCCTTCTAAATTGGCTAAAGTTTTAGAATACAATCCTAAACTACTCGGAAGTTTAATTCGATTATCACGAGCCAGAGCTAAAATCTCATAAAAGACTTCAGAAAACTTAATTTCAGACAAACTCAAATTATAGTATTTTCGCAGCATTCTGGCATACTCATTTTCCACTTTCGCCAAACTTTTAGGACGAGCAGATTCAGCAATTTGAATCGTTAATTGAGTGCAGCGTTGAGCATCTAAATCCACAATAGCTAACAATAATTCCGTTAAAATTTGCTGACTGCGAGGATCAAGACGACCCACCATTCCACAATCTAATAAGGCGACTCGACCATCGGTGAGATAAAATAAATTACCGGGATGAGGATCAGCATGAAAGAAACCATCGATATAAAATTGTTTAAAGAAAGCCCGACAAACCAGGGTACTGATAGCTTGACGTTCAGCCTTAACGTCTCCGTTATAGTTTTGACCGTTTACTTCTGCGGTTAAAATCGGTTTTCCATTCAACCATTCTAACACCAACAATTTAGGTGTTGTCACCTCCCAATAGACTTGAGGCACCATAATTTTTTGCGGATCAAACCAGGTACTTTGAGATAAATTTTTTCGCAATTGATCTGTATGTGCAGCTTCTTTGGTAAAATCTAATTCAGCCCGCAGTGCATTGCCAAATTCTTCAGCCAAAGAAACAATATCATAGTCTTCACCAAAGTCTGTTAAAGCCACTAATTCTCCCAAGCTTTTGAGAACAGAAATATCTTGTTCAATCACGCGATCAATACCGGGACGTTGAACTTTCAGAGCAACTTCTTGACCAGTTATTAGAGTCGCACGATAGGTTTGAGCAATAGAACCTGCGGCAACCGCTTGGGGATTAATTTGAGTAAAAACATGGTCTAAAGGCTGTTTTAACTCTCGCCGCAATAATGACTCCATTTCGACCCAGGGAACAGGCGGAACTTGAGCTTGTAAAGTGGATAACGTTTCAATATAATCAGCAGGTAAAATATCAGGGCGGGTGCTGAGTAACTGTCCCAATTTGACATAAACAGGGCCTAATTCAATTAAAATATTGCGAAGTACCGCAGGAGTTGGTAAATTAGGTTCATCAGCTTTGCCCCCGGTGAGCAAGCCACGCATATAGTCCCAACCGTTGCGGAAGACCACTTCAACAATTTGGGCTTGGCGAGAACTGTTTTGAGCCAGGTTAGAAATCACGATGTCTCTCCAATCGATGGGGTCTATTCTTTGTATTGTAACCGTTTGTAAACAGTATAAACAGAAGCGTTTTTTTGTGTTAATCCCTCATAGGGAGTAGTTTCCTTGTGATTCGCTACACTAAACTTGATCCTTGTCACGCTAAATCGATTAATATGAACTGGCGATACCTGATTCCCTTTTTTGATCCCACTGTCGAACGTTGGTCAATGGAAGCCCGCCTTTTGCGCTGGTTAACCTTTCTCTGGCTGAGTGTGGGGTTGGTGGCAGTTTTTTCAGCATCCTATCCCATTGCCAATATCGAACACGGAGATGGACTCTATTACTTCAAAAGACAAGTCATCTGGATGTTTGTGGGTATGGTGGCGTTTAATGCAATTGTGAGAACTCCGGTGGATTCGCTGTTGAAAACGGCACGGATTGGTCTTTTTACGGTTCTAGGATTGCTGTTTTTAACGCTAATTCCCGGGTTTGGAACCACAATTAATGGAGCAACTCGTTGGATTGCCATTGGCCCTGCACTCTTACAACCCTCGGAGTTGATGAAGCCTTTTTTAGTTCTCCAAAGTTCCCGCTTTTTTACACAATGGAATCGTCTGAGTTGGAAAATTAGACTCATTTGGCTGGGTATTTTTTCAATGGTTTTATTAGCGATTTTGATTCAACCGAATCTGAGTACAACAGCCTTATGTGGGATGACAATATGGATGATTGCATTAGCGGCTGGATTACCTCTGACTTATTTGGGGGGAACGGCTTTTGGTGGGCTACTTTTAGCGACCCTGAGTGTGACTTTTAAAGAGTATCAACGACGTCGAATTTTATCTTTTATGAATCCCTGGGCTGATCCGTTAAATGATGGGTATCAACTGATTCAAAGTTTGTTAGCAGTGGGGTCGGGTGGATTTTGGGGAAGTGGGTTAGGATTATCGCAACAAAAGCTGTTTTATTTGCCCATTCAATATAGCGATTTTATCTTTTCTGTTTATGCTGAGGAATTTGGTTTTATTGGGGGAATTCTATTAATTTTGTTGTTAGCTGTTTATGGGACTATTGCCTTGAGAGTGGCTTTAAATGCTCATCGCATTGAACATCAATTAGTGGCAATTGGGGTGATGGTGGTGATGGTGGGTCAGTCTATTATTAATATTGGGGTAGCAACGGGTGTACTCCCCACAACGGGTTTACCTTTACCTCTGTTTAGTTATGGTGGAAGTTCGATGATTGCGAGTTTGGTTTTAGCCGCTTTATTAATTCGAGTGGCTCGAGAAAGTCATCAAGCCGAGGTGGTTACGTTGAATAAACCCTATCTTGAAACTCGCCCAAGACGATTACCTTCTCGGGGAAATTAAGTGTTAATAAATAAGTCTTAAAAGCGAGATTTGTAGTTTAATTCAGCAAAAATTAACTCAATAGAGCTACCCTGACTTAAGTTTAAGTTTAGGGTGGCTCTTAACTGTTTGGATAAAATTTGTACTAATTTTAATCCTAATGAGGTTAAGTTATCCCAGTCTATATCAGGTGAAATTCCTACACCATTATCCCGGACTTCTAAGTGCAGTTTTTGGTCTAAATCTTGATAAAATTCAACATAAACTTCTCCAGAACGACCATTAGGGAAAGCGTGTTTTAAAGAATTTGTAATTAATTCATTAATCAATAAACCACAAGGAATTGCCGTTTCTAAATTAATCTGAATGGGTTCTACATTAACGATGGATTTGATTAAACCCTTAGTATGACTGAGGGAAAAAAAGAGATTTTCGACTAAGCGATGAATATAATCACCAAAATTGACTTGTCCTAAATCAGTGGATTGATAGAGTTGTTCGTGAATTAATGCCATACTTTGAATGCGGGTTTGACTATCCGAAAAAAGAGCTAATAATCTTTTATCTTGAATGACATCGGATTGTAAATCTAGTAAGTTTGAGATAATATAAAGATTGTTTTTAACCCGGTGATGAATTTCGCGCAATAAGACTTCTTTTTCTTTGAGTGAAGCCTGCATTTGTTCTTCCGCTTGTTTCCGTTCGGTGATATCTTCTGCTATTCCGGCTACATGATAAATTTCTCCGGCTTCATTGCGAATTGGAAAAGAGCGATCACGAATCCATCGAATTTCACCATTAGGTCGAACAATTCGATATTCTAAGTCTTGATGGGATTGAAAATGTTTTGTCATTTGGATGACAGCACGTTCACGATCTTCTGGATGAATGGCTTCTGCTAGATAAAATAGAGGTTGATGATATAATTCTTGACGAGAACGACCCCAAACTTTTTCATAGGCGGGAGAAACATAAATGGTTTTTTGTTGTTGAGGATCAATCATCCAAAAAATGCTTTCAATGTTTTCTGCGAGTTGACGAAAGCGTTCTTCACTTTCTCTTAATGCGGTTTCAACTTGAGCGCGATCGCGGGTTTCTAGAGCTAGAGATATAACCTGAGCTAAATAAGCGGTGAAGTTTTGTTCTTCTAACTGCCAAGTTCGCGGCGCTCCGATATGTTCTAAACAGAGAATGCCAACGATTTGACCTCCAGAAAAAATCGGAACATCTAGTATTGATGTAATTCCCAGGGGAAGAAGGTAAGAGTGATAAAATTCTTGAGTTGTCGGATCCGTATGAGTATTTTCAACTGCAATCAACTGTTCATTTTCAATTGCTTTGAAGTAGATAGAATGCTCTGAAATATTAAATTCTTGACCTTGAGAATGTTGAAAAAGTAACATTTCATACAAGTTTTCACAAATAATTTTAGAGCGTTCTTGGTTATAGAACCAAATTCCCACTCGGTTAATATTTAAGGTATGAGCAGCAACTTGAGTAATCGTTTGTAGCGCCGTTTGTAGACTTCCATGATACACTTTAGGAGACTGGAATAATTCCATCATTACAACTTGTTGAAACTGGAGGTGCATTTTACGCATTTCTCGCTCTATTTCAGCCTGCTTGCGTTGACTGATATCTGAAGCAATCAGTAAAAGTTGGGTTTTTCCGCCTAAATTGATTTGTTTTCCAAACAGTTCTACATCAATAAGTTGATTAGATTTGGTTCGCCATTGTAGCTCTTGATTCTTGATTGTTTGATGTTGTTTTAACTGTTGAATAATTCTGATTCTATCTTCATTCTTATTCCACAGTTTTAGATCCAAGCTTGTTTGACCAATAATTTCTGATTTGGAATAACCCACTAAGCGAATAAAACTTTCATTAACATCAATAATTGTTCCCTGCTCAGGACAACTAATTTTCATCGCCAAAGGGAGATTTTGAAAAACGTTTTTATATTCTTCTTCAGACATCTGGTTCAAGCTTTACTAAAGATCAAGACTGAGTGCTAGTTTTCAATCAATAAGTAGCAGAACGTGTTGATCAATCTTCTCCCCTAACTTACAATCAAGAAGACTGCACGTTCTACTGAGGTTAAAAATTAAAGCAAAATGGTCGCTGTTTAAACGTCAAGTGCATGAGCTTTGAGTTCTTCTAAAGTAACATACTCTAAAGCAAGAACATGAGTTGATTTTAGACGTACAGGAGGAGCTACTCCCGCATCTAACGCTTCTTTCCAACGTTGAGCGCAAAGACACCAACAATCCCCCGATTTTAAACCGGGAAAATTAAACACAGGATTAGGAGTCATTAAATCATTTCCTCGGGAGCGAGAAAACTCCAAAAATTCTGATGTAACTTGAGCGCAAACAACATGAGCGCCTAAATCACCGGAACCTGTGTTACAAAATCCATCTCGATAAAATCCTGTGATGGGAGAGGTACAACAGAGTTCTAGTTCATTCCCTAATACATTGGTTGCAGACATAACTTCATTTTTGAAATCAAATTTCTTTTCGTAGTTTAACACTCAATAATTCATCTGAAAACCCAATTTTAATAGAGCTTGCAACTGAAACTCACAACAGATTATTTTTCTTGAAACTGAGATAACAACCAAGCACTCACTTTTCCGTGATTGATTTGGCGACTGCGGCGTAATGCTTCTTCTAAAAGTGCTATTTCCAACCCAACGAAAACTTGAGATTGTTCAATTCTATAACTTCCTCTGTTCTCAATCTTAAACGCAATAATATCAGCCGCTTTGACATCAATAATCCAATATTCTCTGACTCCCAATGATTCATAAAGTAACCGTTTTTCTCCTTTATCATCTGCCAGGGAAGAATAGGCAACCTCTATCACTAAATCTGGCGCAGGATAGGTATTCAGATCAATAATTGTTGCTTCCCAAGGCACTATTTCAGCCTTTGAACCGACATAAAAAGAAACATCCGGTTGTGCTTCTTCATAGCCAATTTTGCGATAGGTGCAGTTATCGTGAACATCTAAGTCAATTTCTCGAAGTCCAGCATATAAATAAAGGAAACCGATAATAGCGGCATGATCACGAGAATGGGGATTTCCCAGGGGAGACATTTCTAACCTCATGTGTCCATTAAAATAATAACCTCTCGCCTGTTCATCGTCTAGATTTTCTAAAGCCAAAAGGTAATCTTCCCAAGTGGCATTAATCCAAGTATTGGTTAAAAATTGAGTGGGTAGCTGAGTCATAAAAACACCATTGTCAGCTTTTATTTTATTATAACGGATCCTCGTTTTTTTGGCAAACTTAAAGTTAAAATTACAATAGGATTTTTATCATTAGATCGGCTGTAACTATTCCCTTAAACAATCAGCTTTTAATCTCCAGATCAAAAAAGCAACAAAAATCCTGTAAAATAAGACCCCAGTAGTTTCTGTTTAACGCTATGCACTCCGACTACCTCGAACGCATTCTCACCGCTCGTGTTTATGATGTCGCTCAAGAAACGCCCTTAGAAGTTGCTCCCAACCTCTCTAAACGACTGAACAATAAACTCCTCCTTAAACGGGAAGATATGCAGTCTGTTTTTTCTTTTAAATTGCGGGGAGCTTACAACAAAATGGCGCATCTTTCCCCTGACTTACTTGCGGTTGGCGTGATAGCAGCATCCGCCGGAAATCACGCTCAAGGGGTTGCTTTAGCGGCGCATCGTTTAGGAACAAAAGCCATTATTGTCATGCCCATTACCACTCCCCAAGTTAAAATTGATGCGGTTAAAGCTAGAGGAGGTGAGGTTGTATTATATGGAGAAACTTTTGATGAAGCCTATACTTATGCTCGTCAATTAGAAATAGAAAAAGGCTTAACTTTTATTCATCCCTTTAATGACCCGGATGTAATTGCTGGACAGGGTACAATTGGCCTGGAAATTTTACGACAATATCAACAACCTATTCATACTATTTTTGTCGCTATTGGTGGAGGAGGTTTAATTTCAGGAATTGCTGCTTATGTTAAACGTTTACGTCCAGAAATTAGAATTATTGGTGTTGAACCTGTGGATGCAGATGCGATGTCACAGTCTTTAATAGCCGGAAATCGGGTAAAATTATCACAAGTTGGACTGTTTGCAGATGGCGTTGCTGTGCGAGAAGTTGGCGATGAAACCTTCCGACTTTGTCAGCAATATGTAGACGAAATTATTTTAGTAGGAACCGATGATACTTGTGCGGCTATTAAAGATGTTTTTGAAGATACTCGCTCCATTTTAGAACCTGCGGGAGCCTTAGCCATTGCGGGTGCAAAAGCATATGTTGAACGAGAACAAATTCAAGACCAAACTTTAGTTGCAGTGGCTTGTGGTGCGAATATGAATTTTGATCGGTTACGCTTTGTGGCTGAACGAGCGGAATTAGGAGAGCATCGAGAAGCCATTTTTGCGGTGACAATTCCTGAAAAACCGGGAAGTCTTCGTCAATTTTGTGATGCTTTAGGAAAACGCAATTTAACAGAGTTTAACTATCGAATTGCTGATGAAAAAGAAGCCCATATTTTTGTCGGCGTGCAAATCAAAAATCGTGCGGATGGGATGCAATTAATGAAAACATTTGAAGCCCAAGGGTTAAAAACTTTAGACTTAACTGATAATGAACTGGTTAAGTTACATCTACGCCATATGGTTGGCGGACGTTCTCCTTTAGCCCACCATGAATTACTCTATCGCTTTGAATTTCCTGAACGTCCTGGCGCGTTAATGAAGTTTGTGGCTTCCATGAGTCCTAACTGGAATATTAGTCTTGTTCACTATCGAAATAATGGTTCAGATTATGGTAGAATTGTTGTCGGAATGCAAGTTCCTCCTCAAGAAATGGAACAATGGCAAGCCTTTCTAGATACTCTCGGTTATCGTTATTGGGATGAAAATCAAAATCCCGCTTATAAACTTTTTTTGGGATAAGAAATAACATCAATTTTGGTTTAAAAAAAGACTAACAACTGATCAAAGTGTTAAGTCTTTGTCCTCAACTCCTGAAAAATCCAGCGGATCTGTGAAAAAGTTGGGAAATCAAGACATGAACCCCCAAAAAATGACAGATTTTTGAAAAATTAATCTAATTTTTCGGGATTTGAGCGTGTTACGTTAAAAATCTCACCAGAACACGTTAGAATATACATCGTTTATTTATTGCATTTTAACGTTAGGCCAAACACAGAGGAGATTTTGATGAATGAATGAAGTCCCAATCTTTTTTCCCAACTGGGCTTTTCAAAAGTCAATTGGGAAGAAAACCTAAAGCTGAAGGTTCGTCGGCATTCTACCACTGGGACATCATGGTTCAGTCAAACTCCCAGCTAACCCTAGCTGAATGTGTGAGGTTGAACCCCAAATGCAGATTTTTTCACTTAAGTCAAATCGGAAATTTCGTGCAATCAAATACCGTTAGTCAGGCGACTGTTACCGCCTCATCTCCCTCTACAACAGAGTTACCGTTTACTCTGCAAGATGTAAAGGCGGCAATTCCCGCCCACTGTTTTGAACCCTCTGTCTGGAAATCGTTGAGTTATTTCTTTCTCGATGTTTCTATTATTGCCGGGTTGTATGCGATCGCTTATACCCTAGATTCTTGGTTCTTTTTCCCAATTTTTTGGCTGATGCAAGGAACCATGTTTTGGGCGTTATTTGTAGTGGGACATGATTGTGGTCATGGTTCTTTTTCTAAGCACAAATGGCTGAATAATCTCATCGGACATTTATCTCATACCCCCATTCTTGTCCCCTATCACGGATGGAGAATTAGCCATAGAACCCATCACGCCAATACCGGAAATATTGATCGGGATGAAAGCTGGTATCCGGTTCCTGAAAGTCAGTATGATCAAATGTCCTGGCCTGAAAAGCTATTACGCTTTTATATCCCTTTATTGGCTTATCCCATTTACCTCTTTCATCCAGCAAATTCTCATCTTTCTCCGAATACTCCTCTATTCCGTCCTTCTGAAAAATGGGATATTATCACCAGTGCAGTTTGGTGGTTTTTCATGGTCGGTTTTCTTGGTTTTTTAACCTATGAATTGGGTTGGTTATTTCTGCTGAAATATTATCTTGTTCCCTATGTCGTTTTTGTGATGTGGTTAGATTTAGTCACCTATTTACATCACACCGAAGCCGATATTCCCTGGTATCGGAACGAAGATTGGTATTTCCTCAAAGGCGCATTATCAACCATTGATCGCGATTATGGTTTTATTAATTCCATTCATCACGATATTGGCACTCATGTCGCTCATCACATTTTCCTCAATATGCCTCACTACCATTTAAAAACGGCAACCGAGGCAATTAAACCCATTTTGGGGGAATATTATCACAAGTCTGACGAACCCATTTGGAAGAGTTTTATTAACTCTTATATGACTTGTCATTTTGTTCCCAACGCGGGAAGTCCGATTTACTATCAGTCTGCTTGGAAGTCAAAAGATTCCTCAAAAACTGACAAACTTGACTAAGATTCACGTCTGATTTTATTTCGGGGTGGGTATTCATTGCCCACCCTATTTAATTGTTTTACAGATTTTCAGAAACATTGTAATCAGCGAGTCAGAACTTGATATTCTGTAAAATAAAGAGTAATGCGATAGGAGCGATTGCCATCACTCTAACCCTTCCAATAAAGTTATACAATTGAAAGCTTTTCAATTTATTCAGTTTCTTCTTCCGTCGGATTTAAGGTTTGCTGTGAGGTGTGCCTAATATGGAGAATACGAACTAAAGAAACTTCATCATCCTCTAGTATTGTAAAAAGAATGCGGTACTGATTGCGTCCCTTACCATAAAGCAGTTGTCGAACTAGCAAACTCGGGATGCTTAGGAAAAATTATGTAAAATAAAGAGTAACGCGATAGGAGCGATCGCCATGACTCTCACCGTTGCAAAATGGACAATTAAAGATTATCATCGCATGATTGCGGCAGAAATTTTAGTCGGACGAAATGTTGAATTACTGAATGGTGAAATTGTAGAAATGGCACCCGAAGGCGAAATTCATGCTTATTCTAGTGATGAAGCGGGAGAATATCTGATTTATTTATTTGGCGATCGCGCTAAAATTCGCCAAGCAAAACCGATTACAATTTTTACCAGTAATTCTGAACCCGAACCGGATATTGCTATTGTACAACGATTAGGACGAGGTTATCGAGAACATCATCCCTATCCTGAAAATATTTATGGGTTAATTGAGTATTCAGACTCTAGTTTAACCAAAGATTTAGAAATCAAAACTAAAATTTATGCTGCTGCTGGAATTCCCGAATATTGGATTATTAATTTACAAACAATGCAGTTAATTGTATTTCGTTCACCAACAGAAGACGGTTATCAATTCCGAGACACTTTAACTCAAGGAACGATTTCTCTGTTAGCATTTCCCGATGTTGCGATTGCGGTTGAACGTTTGTTAGGAAGTTAGACAATTTAAGGTTAATCAAAATCATCATACATGATAATTTGTCCAGCCCAACTCCCATAGCCATGATGCTTTTCAGTTTTTTCTTCCACGACTTTGGGTTGAGATTGTGATCCCGTTTTTGCATATTTCTCTAACAAAAAGTCGATATAGTGAACAACTTCCGTTTTCAGCGAGTCAGGAAGGGCTGCAAATTTCTCTAAAATTGTTGGTTCTATCATCGGTGTAACCCTGTCAGTGTCGAAGAACTTTTAAAGATTATTATAACAAACCCATTCAAACGATTTAACTTGAATACGCTAAACTTTATACAAACGGTTTGTTACTGAGGATAATATTATGGTGCGATTAAAACCCTGGCAATGGGTGATTTTAGCCTTACCGATTGCTGCTGTTGTCATTTTTCTCCTGGTGACAGCAGGATTTCAAATTAATCAATGGGGAATTAACTGGATCTGGGGAATTGTTACCCTCGTTTTTGTGGGTTGGCGGTGGTTGTTGGTGCGATGGACAAAACCTGCGATCGCACAAATGGAAGCAGTAATGGCAGAAGTCAATAAAGATCTTGAAGCCAGTTTAGAAGATGCAGAAACGCCCTTAACCGGAGATGCAGCCACTCAACAAATAGAAATTAAACTACAAGAAATTATTCAAGAAACGCGCAATGATCTGCCTGTTTGGACAGACTGGATCACCTTTTGGAAACGCTGTCAAGATTTGGTAATTACCGTCGCCAATACATACTATCCTGAAGTCAAATATCCTTTATTAAATATCTACATTCCGCAAGCTTATGGACTGATTCGCGGCACGGTTGATGATATGGATCGGTGGATGCAACAGTTATCCCCTGCCCTGAATCAAGTAACCGTTGGGCAAGCCTTTCAAGCCTATGAAATGTACCAAAAATTAGAACCCTCTGCCCGTAAACTGTGGCAAATTTGGAATTGGGCGATGTGGATTATTAACCCGGCAGCAGCAGCAGCAAGAGTTGCCAGTAAACGCTACAATGACCAAGCGAATCAACAATTATTAGTCAACTTAAGTCAGATGTTGCGAGAAGTTGCCCTGAGAAATCTCTGTCGTCAAGCCATTACATTATATTCAGGAAATCAACTTCCGGCATCTGTTTTTTCTACAGAAACCCCGACTTTACCCAAAGCCCAAACTCAAACCTTGCGAGAGATTCTTGAACAAGCAGAACCCACAGAAGAAGTTGCACAAAAACCTGTTAATATTTTACTAGCTGGACGCACTGGCGCGGGAAAAAGTAGTCTCATTAATACATTATTTCAAGCCGAAAAAGCGGAAGTCGATGTTTTACCCAGTACCGACAAAATACAAAGTTATCAATGGCAAACTTCTACAGGCGAAACCTTGATTTTGTGGGATACTCCCGGTTATGAACAAATTAATCGGTCTGATTTTCGAGACTTAGTGTTAGATTTTATCTACCAAACGGATTTGTTATTATTAGTGAATCCAGCCCTTGATCCTGCGCTACAAATGGATGTAGACTTTTTACAAGATATAACAGCCTCAGTCAAAGATTTACGGGCAATTGCAATTGTCACACAAGTGGATCGGTTACGTCCCGTCCGAGAATGGGAACCGCCTTATAATTGGCAAACCGGAAACCGCCCCAAAGAAAAGGCAATTCGAGACGCAACCCAATATCGAATTGAACAGTTAGGAGAACTGTGTAATCAAGTTTTACCTGTTGTTAGCGGGGATATTAATAGCCATCGAAAAGAATGGGGCATAGATACTTTATCAATTGCTTTAGTTGAATTAATAGCCCCCACAAAACAACTCAGACTCGCCCGATTTTTACGCAATTTAGATGCTCGTACAATTGCCGCAGCTAAAATTATAGATCGCTATACTTTCCAGATGACAACCACTCAAGGTTTAGCCGCCCTAGTAAAAAGTCCGATTCTCAAATATATGGCAACACTCTCAACAGGTTCTCCAGCTTTAGCCTATTTACTGGCTGAACAAATTCCGATTGAACAGTTACCTGTTGTGATTGGTAAACTCCAAATGGGATTTGATTTATTTTCGCTGTTAAACCCCGATGAGGGCAAGAATCGCCGGAATTTTGATTTAATAACGTTATGGCCGTTATTATTAGAAAATCCAGGTTCACCGGATCAAAATGCTTGGGCGTTTGGTCATGCTTTAGTTGAATATTGGACAAAAGATTTAACCCTTGAACAATTGCGAGAACGATTTGAACATTATTTTCAGCACCTTCAAAGTCAATCTTAAAATCTCCTCAAGCAGACCTAGCAATAAGGCGAATTTCCTGAGTGCTAGGTCTTTTAATCCTCAATTAACTCTGGACTTCAATACTCGCTGAAATCATCTCATCTGTTTTCTGCAACTCAGGTTCTTGATTTTCCCAAGAATTTTTAAAGGGAAGCATTGCGAAATTGCAAGATTGCCAATGACTCTGAACCGGGACTTGAAACAATTGACAGCATCCACCACGCCGCCCTTCAGGTTTATAGGAACGGCAATTTTTACAAGTAGCTGGAACGATTTTTTGTCTTTTCATTCAATATCTCCGCAGAGTTTATGATTCGATTGTTTCTCAAAACCGGGCTACTGCGTTGTTGCATAATTTACAGCTTTACAATTATTGAGATCTTGAAATTTGAATGAAGAGTCAAAGCAAAAAAACATAAAAAACAAGACAAGGATCAAAAAGAATCAGTGAATAACTGCTTATCCTTGTCTCAGTTTTTCTGCGGTGAAAGTTTATGGATTACCAAAATTTCGAGATCCAGTATAGCCCGACAACTGAGCTAATTGTTCTAACCGTTGCACCCCAGAATAGAGTTGACCATTAATTTCCCAGGTGGGATAACCCTGAATATTAGCCGCTTGACATAACTCGGGTTGAGGGTTTCTGCCATTGGGATCACATTCAATATAAGTCAGTTGTGCCACAGCTTCCTGACCGAACAATTGCTTTTGAGTTCGACAATGATCACACCAAAAAGCCCCATACATTTTTGCCCCCACTTGAGTGAGATGTTCAGCTAAGGTGATATTTGCTGGATTAGATGCTGTGGTTATATTGTAAGTATTTTGTGTTCCGGCTTGAGGATTGTTGAGGGGAGCATAAATCGCTAACGTTCCAATAATGGTGATCATCCCGACAATTAAACCTGTAAACACTAATTGGCCGATATCTTCCCAGGCATGACCCAAGATCGTTAACAGAAATAAAGCCAGCGAACAAACGGCAGAAGCAATACAATACACACAAAGCGATTGTATTTCAAATGCCATGATATACATTAAATAACTGCTAAAAACCATCATGGAGACAGCGCCCATAAACAGGAACAACCATGTCCAATATTCAGCTTTGCGGCGTAATTCTTTATGAGAGTCTGGATTAATCAGCCAAGGCGCTACAGCCATTGTTCCCATCGCGCAATAGGCTAAAAATCCAAACAAAGCTAAGGGTAAACCGAATACAGTGGCATAAGGACTCGATAACACTTGATCACAGCCTGTGACCGGACAGGCGGCACTTCCGCCCGCAAACCGGAGAATCGTCAGATAAGCGGTCACAGCAGCCCCAAAAGCGGCAATGGTCGCAATAATAAAGCGAGATTTGCGTTGAATCCAAGGTGTAGAACGTTTGCGAAGCATAATTGTGATTTTTTCTCCTGTATTTGGATGTGATATACTGGCGATCGCTAGACTGAATTAGCTGTGTAATCACATAACAGCTTTCCCATGAAGATTCTATCTCCGATTTTAACGTGTCTGATTTTAGCGGTTGGAATAAGTACGATCGCTCTTGTTTCCGTTCAAAATGCTACTCTTGTTTCCATTCGGTTTCTCAACTTCCAATCCGTACAAATTCCAGTCGGCGTTGTTTTGGCGTTTAGTGTAGCAATTGGGTTGGTTTTCGCTGCAATTTTAATCCCCATCTGGCAACAGCTTCACCTGACAGGTGAAGAAGAATGATCCCTACTGAAACCCGTTTTAGCTGTGTTGGAAGACGAGGGATAAATTATTAGCAGGCATAGATATCGTTTCAAGATGTTGAAAAGCGTGGGTTTGAGCGACAGCAATCACTTCCTCTAAGTCTCGAACTCCCCATTCTGGGTTAGAAACTTGTAGAGAGTGATCAAACATTCTATTACTCTCTGCGGTGTGTTTTCCCCCTTGTTTAAAAGGGCCGTAGAGATACAATATCCCGTCTTTGGGTAAAATCCGCCCCGCTCCCGCCAATAGCCCTAAACAAGCCTCCCAGGGGGCGATGTGAATCATGTTAATACATACTATTGCCGTAATTGGATTTTTTTTGAATGAAATTCCATTCAACGTCTGAGGCGGTTCAACAGGCCAAACTGATTCTCGCACGTCCAAGGCCAGAGGCGGATAAAGATTATCGCAAGGAAAATAACTCTGCCAAGCTTGAATACTCGCCTGATGAGTCTGATCCGGATCAGAAGGCAACCACTGATGCGTCGAAAGACGAGGTGCAAAAAATATCGCGTGTTCTCCCGTGCCACTGGCAATTTCTAAAACAGTACCCTTTGCAGGTAGAATTCGCTGCAAAACCTCTAAAATCGGCTGACGGTTGCGTTCCGTCGCAGGCGCGTATTGTCGGAAATCGGGAGATTGATTCATACTTTTGATGGGGCAAAAATAGATTGAGTTTAAAAGATTGACTGGCAAGTTGATCATGCCGTTGATAGAATAGCAACAAAGGGGCTTTAAGTTCAGTCACCTAAATCTGAGGAGCTTGTCGAGGATTGTAGAAGTTATTTTACTCTTGTGGTTATGCTGAGTTATTTCATTACGGGTTACACAATCATCGCCCTGGCAGTCGGATTATTCCTGCTCAAGATGTTTATTCAAGATTATACAGTTTCGATAACCGATAGAACCTCTTGGGTTGTGTTAATCTGCGCGGCTTTATTCTGGCCGATTGTGTTGCCGATTTCTGTTCGAGAAAAAATGACTAAAAAACAACAACTTTATTCTTCTCAACAGAAGCTGAACCTACAAATCGAGAAAATCTCTAATCAACAGCTTTCTGAGTTAGGAACCTATCCAAAAGCCTGAGATTCTTGTAAGAATCAATAGAGGTTGGAAATCTCATCCCCATCTCGATCCCTGAATTAATTTTGAGATGGGGTGAACCTGAGTCTCCAACTTGTGAAAAGATATTGAATAGGATCATCCCTGTCGTCTGATCCAAATAGGGAGAACACACCGTGCCACATACGATAGTTACTGATGTTTGCGAAGGCGTTGCTGATTGTGTCGCCGCCTGTCCAGTCGCCTGTATTCACGAAGGCCCCAGCAAAAATGCTAAGGGTACGGATTGGTATTGGATTGATTTTGATACCTGCATTGACTGTGGGATTTGCCTAACTGTTTGTCCCGTTGAAGGTGCAATTCTTCCTGAAGAACAACCGGGGTTACAGAAAACACCCCAATAATTCTTGCTCTTTAATCACGGTAGGAGCGTTAATTTCGCGCTCCTATTTTTGAGTTGAACTCACCCCCGGTAAAACAACTTTTGAGGGAAAATTTTCTCCGCTATTTAGGGTTATGGTAATAATTTTAGCATCGATTAAACGAGTTTGACTTGGAGGTTGACCTGTTCCTGGATTAACGGAATAGGCAGGAAAACAAGCCCCACTCAGACTGAACCGCACTGCATTTCCTTGAGGGATTTTGATACAAGTCGCCTGTAATTGAATTTTAACAGGATTTTCTAAAGTGTCAACTCGTCGATAACCTTGAGTAAAATTATAAACACGACCATCAGTGTTGACTTCAGAAAGAACCGCACACAGATCAAAACTGGGTGTATCCGCTTCACAATAAACCTCAACAAAAACATCACCAGCCAGATGTAAATCAGCTTCTAAAGGTGCGGAAGTATAAGTTAAAATATCACTGCGACTGTCTAAGACGGAACGTTCAAAAGCACCTGCGGGAAACGTTGCATGACCCCCCAAAGCGGGGACAGGTCGCCAGGGATCATGAATCAAAATATCAGTTGAATTTTCAGGAACAGATTCTCTCAAAACCCCCCCATCTTCTCTGAGACTTGCCAGACCATTACTCTGAAGAAAATAGACTTGAGAATTGTTTTGAGGCCATGAGTCAAACTCCTGCCATTGGTTACTTCCCATTTCAAATAAGCGGATCGGAGATTGTTCTAAAATTCCGTTATCTAAGCCTTTTAAATAATAATCAAACCAGCGAATTTGTAACAAGTCAATCGGATTATTAGCTGCTATTCCATAATCTATTGCACCGACTTTTCTGGCCCAGGGAAGATGGGACCAAGGCCCTACAATTAAATGTTGAGGCTGTTGACTCTGCGTGATTCGATCCTGATAAAAGTTCAAAGTACCGCGAAGATAAGTATCAAACCATCCTCCAATATGGAGCATTGGTAAGTCAACAGAATCGAGGTTTGGAGAGAGATTTTTCCAATAAGAATCCGGTTGATTGTATTGAATCCAATCGTGATAAAATGAATCGGGGGCGAACTGTTTTAACACTTCTGGAACTGCGGGAATTTGATCAAAAAAGGGTAAATTGCGAGACCCTTGATAAAGGGCTTGATAGGCAGTTTCATCTCCTTTCAGTCGAGCGGTTTCTGTGGCTAACTGAATTGCCCATCCTAAATTGGCTTGTAAACAAAATGCGCCTCCTTCATAAGCCCAGTCTGCATATAAATCATAACCAATCATCGCCGGACAAATAGTTTTTAACGCAGTTGGACAGGTAGAAGCAGCATACAGTTGAGTCATTCCTTGATAAGAAAACCCATACATTCCGACTTTCCCTGAACTTCCTGGCAAATTAGCTGCCCAATTTATACTCTCTTCTCCGTCGGAAATTTCAGCAGAAAATAGGTTGAATTGACCCTCAGATGTTCCCCGTCCTCTAACGTCTTGAATAACGACAATATAACCGTGTTGAGCGTACCACATGGGATGAGCATAAACAACCGTTGAAGCAATGGCTCTCCCATAGGGTTGTCGCATTAATAAAACGGGACAATCACCTGATTTTTGAGGAGAATAAATATCCGCGTCTAAACGGACTCCATCTCGAGTCAACATTGATTGAGTTTGGATATTAACCTGCATTCGATGAAATTTAAGTAAAGTTCAAAACGATCAACTGGATCTTAAAAATTACTATAGCGATCGCAAATGATTGATGAGAAGGAGCCATACATTGAACGTTTGGAAAATCGAAACGGATCTTAATTGCTCATTCGTCCATTACTGAGTAACTTGTCTTCCTGATTTTCTCACATCTCATTTGTGATTACTATATATAAGATAAGCGATGTCGGGTAGAGTCGTGACTATACTCTGCCGTGGTTAACTGAGTGTTGTCCTCTAGCAAGAGCGTAGCCCGATGCCCAAAAAGGCTGTATCCCTTCTAGCACAGGTTTTAAACGCTACTTTGCGGAGTCGTGTCACCCTTGAAAATTCATCGTTTAAACATTTTTGGCGATCGCACTTGCAAAAAAGCGGGTTGTTCTGCTACCATATGAATCTTGTGAGTAAATAATCAAATATTTTCCTCTGGAGAGGTGGCCGAGTGGTTGAAGGCGCAGCACTGGAAATGCTGTTATGCAGTAATGTATACGAGGGTTCGAATCCCTCCCTCTCCGTATCATTATCAAAGTCAGAGTTTTAGTCCGAGTACAGATATTGTATTGTACAGGAAAACCCGGTTGGTCAAAGAAACCGGGCTTTTTAGAGTATCCAGTTATGGCGATCGCACTACATCGTCAAAGACTGAGGATTAGTTTCAATTAACTGAGCTAAATCTTGCAAGAAAGCCGCCGCATCAGCCCCATAAATAATCCGATGATCGCAAGTAATGTTAACCTGCATTTGACGTTTAACACCCATCAAGCCATCTTCTGTGGCGACCACTTGCGGACGAGAAGCCCCAATCGCTAAAATTGAACCTTGACCGGGAGGTAAAATCGCATCAAAACGATCAACACCAAACATTCCGAGATTAGAAAGGGTAAACGTTCCGCTATTATATTCATCAGGCTGTAACTGCTTCGCCCGTGAACGTTCAACCAAATCTTTCCAAGTGCGAGACAAAGAATAAATATCCATTTGATCAGCATTTTTCAATACAGGCGTAATTAAACCGCCATCCGCCATCGCCACCGCGACAGAGACATTAATACTGCTACTGTATTGAATTCCCGACTCCACATAACTCGCATTCACTAACGGATGTTTCTGCAACGTTACCGCCACCGCCTTCGCCAATAGCGCCGTCATGGTGACACCCTTAGACTTAATTTGCTTATAAAGCGCGTCTAAAGCATCTGTAGTAATCGTATATCCAACGCGGAATGCCGGGACTTGTAGACTCGCCACCATATTCCGCACCACCGCATTTTGCAGGGTGTTCATGGGAGTGATTTGACCGGGTGCGGCTGCCCGAATCGGCTGAGGAGCAGGAGTGGGGGCTGTTTGCGTCTGTGGCGGACGAGAGACAGTGGGAGCCGAACCCGTCGCCGCAGGTGGTTTTGTAGCCGTCTGAGCCGATTTACCCGCCGCAGCTTCCACATCTTCAGCCACAATCCGACCATGAGGGCCGCTACCCTGTACTTTACTCAAATCAACTTTTAATTCTTTTGCCAGTTTGCGGGCGCGAGGCGAAACAACAACACGGCCATTGCGACGGCTGGCACTTTGGGCGGTTGGGGTGGCAGAAGCAGTCACCAATTCAGCCGGGGCCGGGGTGGAGGGTTTAGCCGGAGTCGGTGCTGCATCAGCTTTTGAACTGCTAGAAGCTTGTTGTTTAGCCTGTTCAATTTCAGCTTCAGTTTCAGCAATTAAAGCAATTGTATTACCCACTGGAGCCAATTCGCCTTCTGGGACTAAAATTGTAGCTAGATAGCCCGAATAGAAGGCTTCGACATCCATATCTGCCTTATCGGACTCAACAATGAGAACCGTTTCTCCTTTCTCAACTTGATCGCCAGGTGCTTTTTGCCATGACACAATTTTACCCTCTGTCATCGTTGAACTCAGGGCAGGCATAAAAACTTCGTGAATCATAGGTGTGTGGTGTTTTGAATCGTTAGAAATTGAACATCTGAAAAATTTTAAAAGAGTTTAGGGAGCCAGTAAACAGCTTTTACAGTAACCAGTGACCAGTGAAGACAGTAACCAGTTATACAGTAATCAGTGACCAGTGAAGACAGTTTCTCTCCTGCTTCCCTATTCCCTGTAACCTATCCCCTGATAACTGATAACTGATAACTGTTCACTGTTCCCTGTAACCTGTCCCCTATTTACTGTTTAAATCTCGCCGCGAATTTCTTCAATGACGCCATCACGCAAGACGACTTCGACCTGCATTTTCCGAATGAGATTATCACCCTTTTCAACGGCAAATACACTTTCAATTTGCCCTTGACTCACTTCTTGTTCGAGTTCAAACGTTTGAATTTGTTGCAGTTGTTGTAAGCTTTGATTTTTTTGATCTAGAAACTTACTTTTCTGTTCATTAACCTGAACTTGAATACTCTCCATTTGCTGCATTACTTCAGGCCCAGGAGGCTGAATTGTCTGTTTTTTTAATTCAGCAATCATGCGTTGTCCTTGCATTTCTAGCTGCTGCAACTGACTATCAAGCTGGTTAATTTGGGCTTGAAGTTGCTGTTGAGCTTCTTCTCTCCAGCGAGGTGTAACAATCGCCTTAACATTAATGGCTCGTTTCAAAAGGAGTTGATTGTTCGAGATATCCATGAGTATTTTGCCTGTCTATTGTCCTTGTCATTAAAAACGGATGTGAAACCGAGAACAGTGGATCAGCGAAACCCGTAAAAGGGGGGAGGGTAGGAGTGATGAACTCTCAACACCTTTTTCCTAAACTGTCTCCTATGATCTCTGATGCTTGATCTCTATCATCCGTTTTTATGTGTGTTAGAAACGTTCCGCCAGAACGTTGGTCAGTTGCTAGTTTCAGGGGTTAATCCTCAGCCATGAACAGGAGGAATTCTCAGTTTGATACTCTAAGTTCAACAGAGAATGAAACTCTATCATCTCTAGACTTCAGACTTCCAACTGCTGACGACTCCACATTAATCCCTGACTCAGCTTAATACATTGCGTTAATCATATCGCGGTAACGTTCCATTACAACAGGACGCTTGATCTTGAGCGTTTGAGTTAACATCCCATTTTCCATCGTGAAGGGTTCTGAAATCAAGCGAAACGAGCCAATGCGATCATCGGGGCGATAACTTGGACGATTTTTCACCTCTCGGTTTAACTCTTTACGGAACAAATCTTTCACAGGTTCGCTTTCGAGATCGAGTGCTTCGCTGTCGTTGGCAAACTCGGTGTTGGGTAACTTCAGTTTCAGGTTTTGACTGGCGGCCCATTTCTCTAAGGTATCGAAATTTGGTACAATTAACGCACCTAACGCTTTTTGATCCTGACCCACTAATACCATTTGATCAATATAAGGACTGCGAACACAAGCGTCTTCAATGGGCTGGGGTTCGATATTTTCCCCATTACTCAAGACAATGGTATCCTTAGCTCGACCTGTTAACACCAAATCATTTTGTCGAGTTAACCAGCCGATATCTCCTGTATCAAACCATCCTTCTGGATCAATGGCTTTTGCTGTGGCTTCGGGGTTTTCAAAATAACCTTTCATAACTTGTGGCCCCCGAACTAAGACTAAACCCTTTTCGCCCTTAGATTTGACTTGGCGGGTCTCGAGATCAACGATGTTAATTTCGGTTTGGGGAATGGGTTTTCCGGCGGAACCCCGGAGGTTATGCCAGGGACGACGGGCTGTTAATACTGGGGAAGTCTCGGTTAAACCATATCCGACTAACAAATCAATTCCGACAATTTCATAAAACATTTCCAGGTGCATTGCCAGAGAACCACCGCCACTGACGGCATATTTGAACTCTCCCCCGGTGGCGGCTCGAATTTTTTGATAAACCAACCGATCGGCTAGACTCTGTAAAGGAGAGAGTAATAGCATTTGTAGACGAGCGATCGCTTTTTGAGTCCCGGAAGGGGGTTGAGGATCCAGGGTTAATCCTTGAACTTGACGACGGGCTAATACATAGCGTTCACCGATATTAAAACAGAACTTGGCAATCTTTTGACGACTCGCGGGTTGTTCACTTAACTGTTTTTGAGCGGCTTCATAAATCGATTCCCAGATGCGGGGAACACTGGTCATAAATCGGGGCTTAAATTCTTTGAGATCTCGCTTAAAAGAGCGAATATTGCTATAAACCTGAGTACACCCTCGGGACAAAAAGAAATATTGTCCAGTCCGTCCGAAGCTATGCCAAGTGGGAAGTAAACTTAAAACACAGTCACCGAGATCGGGTTGGAGAACATCCGGAATGGTATTGAGTTGATGGAGTAAGTTTCCATGAGTCAGCATCACCCCTTTGGGTTTTCCGGTGGTTCCTGAAGTATAGAGTAATGTTGCCAAACGCTCTTGACTCGAAAGAGTGGGCATTCTCAGGGTGTAGTCTCCACCTCGGTTCAGGAGTTCAGTAAAGTTTAAGACGGGGATACTGGGAGTGTCACTGGTATCGGGTTCTTCATCGGACAGTAATACAATGAATTTAATCGGCAGATCTTCAATACTTGATCGCAGACGTTTGAGTAAATTGAGATCTTGAACGACTAGCCCGATACTGCCGCTATCTTTGAGAATATAAACGAGTTCTGCTGGATCGGCTGTTGCTCCTCGTACAACATCGGCGGCGCCGACGGTCATTATTCCTTGATCGGCGATCATCCAACGGGGACTATCATCGGCGAATAGAGCAATGCGGCTGGGAAGGTTGTCGTTGGAAACGGCTTCTACGCCTAATGTTTGCAGTCCGGCTGCAAATTGTTGAATTTGAATCCAAAGTTCACCATAGCTGATAATGACTTCGGGTTGGGCGTGAGGATCATGGAGGGCGATCCCTTGACCGACTTGTTTGGCTAGGATGGGCCAAATTTCTGGGAGAGATTGAATGGTTGTGTAGTTTGTGTTGGATGAGGGGGGCTTATTCATAAGACATTCTTTAACAAATTGGTTTATTTTGTGTTGGGGAGTGAGGTCAAAAACTGTTGACTTTTTGACGGCTCCTTTTCAATTATCCTATCTTGAACTCGCAGACCCGCAGTTAAGATCACGGACAGATTTTGGTCTGTCTATTTGTTTAGCTGTCAAATTGTAAGGCTTGACCTCGTATTTCGGTGTTTAACTGACCTCGATCATAAACGACTTTACCTCCAACAATGGTAAACACGGGCCATCCGGTGAGGGGCCAGCCTTCAAAGGGACTCCATCCACATTTTGTTAAGAGTTGTTCAGCTAAAACGGGGCGTCTTGTGTTTAAATCTACTAAGACTAAATCGGCATCATAACCGGGAGCGATCGCCCCTTTATTGGGAATTTTATAATGTTTGGCGACGGCTGTAGACATCCAGTTTACCACTTGAGCGATGGTACAACGCCCTTGTTCGGCTTGGGTTAACATCAGGGGTAATGAGGTTTCTACTCCGGGCATTCCTGAAGGTGAATTGGGATATTGTTGGGCTTTTTCTTCGAGGGTATGGGGGGCGTGATCGGTGGCGATAAAATCAATGACTCCATCTTGTAAGGCTTGCCATAAAATTTGATTATCTTCGGGCGATCGCAAGGGAGGATTCATCTGGGCTTTTGTCCCAATGGTTTCATAGGCGCTGGTATTGAGGAGTAAGTGTTGGGGGGTGACTTCGGCTGTGACCCAAGCGGGTTTTTCTTGGCGTAAAAATTCGGCTTCGTTTCCGGTGGATAGATGTAAAATATGCAGTCTGCGTTGATATTTTTTAGAGAGTTTAACGGCGAGTTGAGTGGCGAGTAAGGCGGCTTGGTGATCTTGAATTTGTGAATGAATTGCCGGATCGTGAATATTGGCAAATTCTTGACGACGTTGGTTAATTCGGGCTTGATCTTCGGCGTGAACTGCGATCAGGCGATCGCCTTTGGCAAATATTGTGTCTAAAATGGTTTCTTGATCGACTAATAACGGTCCTTTCATTGAACCCATGAAGATTTTAATGCCGGGTGTGGGATTAACTGTAATTAAATCTTCTAAGTTTTCTCCGGTTGCTCCAATAAAAAAGCCATAATTGACTAAACATTTTTGACTGGCTCGATATAATTTATCGTCTAAGGTGGCTTGATCTGTTGTCAGAGGGCGAGTATTAGGCATTTCTAAAAAAGAGGTAACGCCGCCTTTTGCACAAGCACAACTGGCTGTAAATAAATCTTCTTTATGTTCTAATCCGGGTTCTCGAAAGTGAACTTGAGGGTCAATGACGCCGGGTAATAAGGTTAAACCTTGAGCGTCAATTTCTAAAAGATTACTGTCGGCTGGGTCACTGAAAAGATCGACTCCTACTTCAACAATTTGGGAACCCTGAACTTTAACATCTCCTAACAAAAATTCTCCATCGGGTAAAACAATGGTGGCTCGACGGATCAACAGGCTGTTATTTTCAGACATAATATTATATATTTTGAGCATTTACTGTATTTTCAGTTTACAGTTGGCTCGCCAATTTTAAAAACAGGTTGCTGTACCCAGACTCCCGGCTGGAACTTTTACTCATGCTCCGGGTCTATAGCATATAGGCGATCGCTGGCAACGTTTGCTAAAATCAATAGCAGCATTGACGACTATTCCAGTGTACAAGCGACATTTAACGGTTTAGCGATCCTAAATTTAGGCTTTAATTAACTTGAGGCTTGGACAGTATCGCGATTTCTGCACTATAATTCAATTTGCACATTACCCTAAAACTCAAAATTTCAAGTTTGCATTGCTGATCTTTCTTCACTCCTTTTTAACATTCAGCCTATGAGTAGCGTTCCCAATCACGATCCCCATCAAGATCCCCAAAATAATCCTTCACCTCAAGACCATGCAGAAAATCCCTGGATAGAGGGATTTAAAACCATTGGGTTAAGTATCGTTTTGGCTTTAGGGATTCGCACTTTCGTGGCAGAAGCGCGTTATATTCCGTCGGGGTCAATGTTACCGACTTTAGAAATTAATGATCGCCTGATTATTGATAAATTAGGATATCGATTTCAAGATCCCCGTCGAGGGGATATAGTGGTTTTCTCTCCAACAGAACAACTGAGAACCCAATACACAGAGGCTTTTATCAAGCGAATTATTGGTTTACCGGGTGAAACCCTTGAAGTTCGAGACGGAGTGGTTTTTGTCAATGGTCAAGCGTTAAAGGAAAAATACATCGCGGAAGAACCCCAGTATACATGGGGGCCTGAAACCATTCCTGAAGATCATTTTCTGGTTCTCGGAGATAACCGCAATAATAGTTTTGATAGCCACTATTGGGGATTTGTCCCTCGGGATCATATCATTGGTCGTGCGGTGGTGCGGTTCTGGCCCCCAAATCGCATCGGAGGGGTAGACCAAGAAATGCCTTTGTATGTATTGCAGCTTCCAGAACCCTATAATCAAGAGTGAACATTATTCCTGCTTTGTTTGAGCAATTTGAAGAGGTTAAAGCGTTGAATTTGCTCGATCAGGTTGAAGAAAATTACTGTTAATCGGATATTGTTTACACTGAAGTTTCGGACGCTAAAAAATAGGTATTGCGTCCGTTTTTTTTGGCTTGGTAGAGTGCATCATCGGCTAATCTAACCAGCAGGGTCGGAGATTTAACCCCAGAGGGAATAATTGTTGCGACGCCCAAACTGACAGTAACAATTTGGTCATTTTCAGACTGGATGTGAGGGATTTGTAAATCTAAAATTGAGGTCAGAATTCGCTCTGCAACTGCAATGGCTCCCGCAGTATCGGTGTAGGGTAAAATAATAGCAAATTCTTCTCCGCCATAACGAGCGACTAAATCAGCTGTCCGTTTGACTGAGTGATCAAGGGTTTGAGCGATTTGAATTAAACAATCATCTCCGGCGAGATGACCGTAATAGTCGTTATAGCGTTTAAAATGATCAACATCGCATAAAATTAATGATAATGGTAAATGTTGCCGTTGCATCCGTAGCCATTCTTCTTTGAAAATTAAATCAAAATAACGACGATTGGGAATTTGAGTCAGACCATCGAGTTTAGCAAGGCGTTCAAGTTCTTGGTTGGCTTGCTGAAGTTTTTGATAAAGTTGAGCTTGTTGTAGGGGAGAACTTAACTGACTGGCGACGGCCTGAACTAATTCTAAGGTGCGATTTTGAGGGGGACTGGGTTGGCTGTGATAAAAGACTAAAATCGCGAGAACGTTTCCTTCAACCATAATGGGTACACCAAAAGCGGCTTTGAGTCCGGCTTGAATTGCGAGTTGAACTCGGATATAGACAGATTCTAAACAAGTTGAACAATCTTCTATCCATTCGGTTTGCTGAGATTTCCAAATTCTACCCGGTAATCCTTGACCAAAAGCAAAAGTCACTTTTCGACTTTGGTCTTGAAAGTTTTGAAGGATGGTAGGATAAGGGTGATGGGATGACACATATTCTAAGACTTCTATTTCTGTGTTGGGAAGCCAACCCTCACCATAATCCCAAAATATATTTTGACAAACGACATCTAAAATCAGACTAATGGCTTCTTGAAGATTGTGTGATTTTTCTATGGCTCGTGTTGCTTCAAGTAATAACTGGGTTTCTCGTTGGGCTTGTTGGAGTTGTTCGTTTTGGGCGAGTAACTCTTGATTTTTTTGCTGGAGTTGTTTCTGAAGATGGTGCAAAAAGAGTTGATAGCGAATGCGGGCTAATACTTCTTCGGTTTGAAAGGGTTTTGTCACATAATCACTTCCGCCGACTTGAAAGGCTTTGACTTTATCCACCTGCTCATCGATTGCACTGAGAAAAATTACCGGAATATCTTGGGTTTCAGGATTGGCTTTTAAGGTTTGACAGACGACAAAGCCATCCATTCCGGGCATCATAATATCGAGTAAAATTAAATCAGGCTGAAAGCGAGTTAAGCTTCTGAGGGCTAACTTTCCACTGCTGGCGAATCGGACTTCATAGCCTTGTTTGATTAAAATCTGTTTGAGTAAATGCAAGTTTTCGGGTAAATCGTCAACAACGAGGATTTTAGCGTTTTCCGGTGAGTCTGAAGAATGATTTTGAGAAGTCATAAATGTTCTGCATCCGTTTCTAGGAGTTGTAAAATTGGCTCATAGTTAAAGTTGTTAATATATTTTTTTAAAGCCTTGACAAATTGTTCTTCTGCGGGTAATAGATCGGTAATAACTTGATTGATTTCTTCACAATCTAGAGAGAGCAAGGCTTCTGATAGCCGTGATTTCCACTCACTCGCCTGATGGATTAGGTTTTGCTGAATGAAGGCATAGTCATCAAGAATAGGCATTTTTTGAGATGGAACTTCCTGATACTGTACTCCTAAGTATTCTGCTATTTTATTCAAGATGATGCTCACCTGTAAAGGTTTGTGTAGAAAGTCATCACATCCAGCTTCTAGGGCTGCTTGTTTTTGTTCATTAAAGGCGTTGGCGGTTAAAGCAATAATAATGGTTTTATGGGGAGTAGAAAATGAGTTTTGTTGTTCGAGTTGTCTAATTTGTTGGGTTGCCGCGTAGCCATCAAGTACAGGCATTTTTAAATCCATCAAAATTAAATCTGGGTGTCCCATTTGCCATTGCTGAACGGCTTCTAAACCGTTACTTGCTGTTTGTAGTTCAAAGCCAATGGGGGCTAGAATTTGTTCTAGGAGTTGGTGATTTTGTGGCTCATCGTCTACAATTAGAATCCGATAATCAGGTTGATTCGGTTGTAAGCCAATGACTCGCAGGGGTGAAGTAGCTGGGGGAATTTCTCCATTTTCAACGGCTAAAACGGGTACTTCAAAATAAAATGTTGTTCCGTTGCCCGGTTGAGAAGTCACTTTTATTTTACCCCCGAGTTGTTGAATATAGCGATCGCAAAGGGCTAATCCTAAACCTGTTCCTTGTTGAGATTCTATTCCGGCTTTTGTTTGCACAAATGGACTAAATAAATGGTCGAGTTCATCGGGTTCTATTCCAACTCCTGTATCACTGACTCTAAACTGGAGAGCGATGCGAGATGGGTCAGAAGAAAAGGGTGTTGGGCTGATCTGGACGGTAAGACGGACATGGCCTTGCTGTGTAAATTTTACCGCATTACTGAGTAAATTCATTAAGATTTGACGCAGTTTTAGACGATCGTTTTTAATGTAATCAGGAACGTTCGTCTCAGTCATAAACTGTAATTGCAGATTTTTTTGAGAGGCTTTTAAGCTAAATAACTCTTGGAGTTCGTCGATTAATTGCTGAAGACTAAAGATTTCTTCGACTAAAATATATTTTCCCGCTTCGATTTTAGAAAGATCGAGAATCTCATTAATTAAACTCAGTAAGTGTTCTCCGCTATGCTGAATAATATTTAGGTTTTTTTGTTGTTCCGGTGTGAGGTTCGGGCTACCACTGATAATTTGAGCAAAGCCCAAAATTGCATTCAGGGGTGAACGGAGTTCGTGACTCATATTGGCGAGAAAAATGCTTTTAGCTTGGTTGGCGACTTCTGCGGCTTCTTTGGCTTTAACTAATTCCGCTTCGGTGGCTTTGCGAGCGCTAATATCAATGGCAACTCCAACCACACGAGTTACTTTACCCTGAGAATTCATAACAGCTTTCCCTTTAACCAGCATCCAAGTCTTTTCGCGAAAGTGGGCTAAACGGTGTTCAACTTGAAATTCACCGCCATTTTCAATCACATTTTGTTTGGCTTTTAAAGCGCGATCGCGATCTTCGGGATAAATACCTTGAGAGGAAAATTCTAGGGGAATTTCCCAAGAGTTTGCTGTCCATTCTTCCCCAATATTGACTCCCCAGCCTTTGACGGTTTGGGCGATTAGATCTTCTTCCCAACAAATAATTCGTCCGGCTTCTAGGGTGCGGTAGAGTCGTTCTTGACTTTCTTGTAAAGCCATTTCAATTTGTTTGCGATCGCTAATATCTAAAACCACACCATGCCAAACCGTTTCGCCATTTTTTCGGCGGATGGGTCGAGAGTTCCCCAGCATCCATCTCACTTCGCCAGAGGGCAAAATATGTCGCCATTCGTTATAAAAAGGAGTGAGATTTTTGAGACTTTTTAGAATTGCTTTTTGATGCTGATAACGATCTTCCGGATGAATTTTTGCGAGCATTAATTGAGCATTTTCCATGATCTCTTGAGGTTCAATTTGTAGAATTTCTCGACACCCTTCACTGACATATTCAAAGTAAAAATTACCGGATACTGTTGTCACGAGAGTATACACTATACCCGGAATATTTTTGGCAATTTGTCGCAATCTTTCTTCACTTTTTTGTAATGCTTTTTCAGTTTGTTTGAATTTGGTTAAGTTGCGGATACTAACAACAATTCCTGAAATTTTATCATCAGATTCACGGTAAGGGGTATAGGTGATGCTCATAAACTTTTTGTGATTTTTTGCATCTTTAAACCATCTTTCATATTGAATGGTTTCACCGGATAAACAGCGTTCAAATTTAGATTTAACTACACGTTCAAAGATGGGTTTAGTGATAATTTTACTGACCGAATGTCCAATGACTTCATCTAGAGATTTATAATACCAGTTGAGATAAGCTTGATTCACAAATTTATAGGTATAGTTCTGATCGAGTAAGCAAATTGCATCAGAGGTTGCATCAATGATATGTTGATATCTTCGCAGAGATTTTTCTGCTTTTTTTGTAGCATTAATATCTTGAATTTGGGCAATAAAATAAAGGGGGGTTTTCTGTTGATCTCGGATTAATGAGACGCTCAATAATACCCAGATGATCTCTCCGTTCTTCATCAAATAACGCTTTTCCATTTGATAGGTGCGAATCTTCCCCGCCACAAGCTGTTGAGCATAGTTTAAGTCGATCTTGAAATCTTCGGGGTGAGTGATTTCTTCAACGGTTAATGAGGTTAATTCTGACTCACTATAGCCTGTAATTTCACAGACAGAACGATTGACTTTTAACCACTGTCCTGATAGTGAAACTAGCGCCATACCAACGGCGGCATGATCAAAAGCACTGCGAAAACGTTCTTCACTTTCCTGTCGTTTTTGTTCAGCTTGCTTCCGTTCATCAATATTAATTGAAGTGCCAATAATTTGTTTGATTTTTCCAGCAGATTTTTTCAGGGGTGTTAAAGTTGTTAAAAACCAAGTTTCTTTGTTCTGAAAACAAATACATTCTTCAAAAGTTATACTTTCTCCCGTTTGAACACAGGTTTTAAACTGCTGATTTTTCCAGATTGCTGTTTCTGGTGTCATTAATTCTGCGGGGGATTTTCCTGTTATTTTTGAAGTTGACAAGCCAAAAAAGCGTTCAGCCGCAGGATTACAACTCAGATAACAAAAAATGTCATTTTCTAGGATATCAACTACAAAAATAGCTTGTTCCACTCCTTCATAAATTGTCTTTAAAAATTGATTTTTTTCTTCTAATTCTTGATTGAGTGCTTTTAGTTGATTGGGGCTGGGTAGAACTAAAATTTGAGGAATAATCGAGATTAACTTAAATGCTGTTATAATAGAGATGATAGCAGTTAGGGCTTTGGTGAATCCCGAAATCCAATAAATCGGATACCAAAGGGTAATAATACTAAGAAAGTGAGTTGTACCACAACTAATAATAAAGGCAGCAAATAAAAACCAAACAATTCTAAATGGAGTATCCCGACGTTCATTCAGTAAGCGTAATAAAGCAATAGGGATAAAATAATAGCTTAAACTAATCAAAGCATCAGAGATCAGATGCAAACTCACGAGAAAAGGTTGCCACAAGTAGCAATGTCCGTGAGGAATATAAATTTTAGAGAAAAGCAGCAAGGGAACCAGTTCAAACATTTTTACTGAAGAAGTTTTAGCTGTTCTCTCGATTATATCCAGAATAAATCGTCTCTGAATTCAGAAGTCTAAAAAGATACAAAACTATTCATTAACTTAAGAGTAGGTTGATACTGAAGAAGAATCAATGTTCCGGAATGTAGGTTTTCACGACTCGACCCGTCAATTCTTGCCTTAGCCAAGGGGTATTAACGGATAAAGAGTTTAGGGTTTTAGCTTCAACCTGCCAGGGGGTTTGTGGAGAAAAAAGGGTGAATTCTGCGGGTTGACCCACAGCAATTTTTGAGGGGTTTTGTCCGAGACATTTTAACGGTTTTGTACTCAAAGCTTGCCACAATTCTAAGGCTGACCACTGACCGGAACTCACAAAGGTTTGCCATAATAAGGGTAATGCTAATTCTAACCCTATCGTACCTGCGGGAGCATCAGCAAAGGCAACGGTTTTTTCTTCATAGGTGTAGGGAGTGTGATCAATGGCGATCGCATCAATGACCCCGTCTTTGATTCCTTGTATTAAAGCCATTTGATCTTCAGGATTTCCTAACGGTGGATCAAGATTTAAATTGGGGTCATAGGGGATAATTTCAAAAGGTAACATCAGGTTTTTCCCGCGAATGGCTTGAGTATTGAGTAATAAATGTAGCCAAGTTGTACTGGCGGTAATGGGTAAGTTTCTGGCTTTGGCTTCTCGAATTAATTCAACACTGCGGGCGGTGGAAATTCGCATCAAATGAACAGGAGTTTGTGTAGTGGCGACGATTTCTAAAACGGCTGAAAGGGCTGTAGTTTCGGCATAGTTAGGAATTCCAGGCAAACCACTCAAAATCGATTCATTTCCTTCTCGCATTACCCCATTGCTGGCAAGTTGGCGATCGCAACAATACAATGCAATCGGTTTATTAAACGGTTTCAGATATTCAAGTAATCGTCGCAATAAAATTAAATCTTGGATGGGTTGACCATCTGCAAATCCAATAATATTTGTTGTAGCTAATTCCGCCAATGGACTCATCTGTTTTCCGGCGACTTCTTGAGTTAAAGCCCCCCAGAGAGACAGTTGACAGGTGGGTGTTGTTTGGGCGAGACGATGAATTAAACTAACAGTAGCGGGATGATCCACAGCGGGAATAGAATCAGGTAAAATACAGATGCGTGTAAATCCTCCTGTTGTGGCGGCATGAAGCAGAGAAGAAAGGGTTTCTCGTTCTTCAAAACCGGGTTCTCCGGTGTGACTATATAAGTCTACTAAACCGGGGCCTAATATGAAGCCGTTTGCATCTCTAACTGCGATATCAGAAGGGGCAGAAAGATCGGGTTGAATAGCGTTAATTAAGCCATCTTGAATCCAGATATTAGTAACAGTATCTGTTCCCAATTCTGGGTCAACTATTCTAACGTTTTGTAGCAGTTCACCGCTCATAATTTCCAGGGTAATTTGTATTTTTTGAGAATTGGGTATCAGCATTTCAGGGCGCCAACTTGCGCCCCTCCAATGTGATTTATAAGGCTCCGGCGGCGGTTTGATCGAGAATTCCCTCAAATAAATGAGTGGTAATATTAGACGCTTGTAAAACAGGAGCGCCATCAAATCCGTGAGGATAATCAATCACAGTAACGGCTCCATTTCCTTGTTTAAAGTTCCAGAAATGTTCAGGGGGTAAATTAAACAATTGAGCCAGAATTGCTTTATTAATGGCATCGTGAGCAACAACGATTCCAGTAACAGGTTGTTGATCATAGGCTTTAATAATGCGTTCCCAAGCATTTTTTGCCCGTTGCCAAACTTGTTGTAAATTTTCTCCTTCTGGCATTTGAACGCTTTCTGGCGAAATTTTCCACTGCTGCAAAAGTCCCGGATAAAGTTGTTCTATTTCGGTTTCAAATTTACCCTCCCATAAGCCGTGACTAATTTCCCATAAATCGGGATCATGTTGTAACTCTATTCCGGGATGATATTGTAGAATAATTTCCGCCGTTTCTTTAGGACGTAAAAGGGAACTGCTGAAGGCAAAATCTAGTTTAACGGGTTTTAGAAATTCTGCGGCTTTCCGAGCTTGTTCTCGGCCATTTTCATTTAAAGGAACGTCAATTTGTCCTTGAAATTGTCCGTTGCGGTTCCATTCCGTTTCTCCATGTCGAACTAATAAAATTCTCGGCCCTTTGTGTTCGGGTCGAAAGGAGGGAAAAGAGTTTCCAGTGTGGCTGGTGAGGTTCATCGACTGAAGTTGAACCGAAGCGGGTTTAGGAAGTTCTCCGGGTGTGATTTCTGCAAAGTTTAAAACACTAATGGCACAGTTAGATTGTTGAATCGATTGATAATATTTGGCTTCTATTCCTAACGCTGTGGCAATTAAGGAACGATTAATGCCATTATGAGCAACAATTAATACGGTTTGATCTCGATGACGGCTTAAAGTTTCTCGCCAAAATTTTCGGGCTTGTTCAAATATTGCTAAAACTGGAAAATGCTTTTGTTCTCCATTGGGCGTAGAGAGAAGCATAAAAAATTCATCCGGCTTTTCATGCCAAGATTGATAGTCTTGGGAATATTTTTCCATCACCTCTTGACGCAATAAACCTGCCCATAAGGGCAGATCAATTTCTATTAACAGTTCCGTCGGTTGAGGGGGAGGTGAGTGATTTAAACGTGAGACAATGAGTTCAGCCGTTTGTTGAGCGCGTTTAAGGGGGCTACAATAGATAGCATCAAAGCTTAAATTCGCGAGGGTATCGCCAACCTGAGAGGCTGTGTCACAGCCTTTTTCAGTTAAAACAGAATGATCAAGGCGACCTTGAATGCGGTGTTCAATATTGTAGGTACTCTGACCATGCCGGACAAGAATTACACGGGTCGTCATTACTCTGGATTTGTGGATGTAGGATGGATAAACAAGGAAAGGCGATAAAAGCCAGAAATATTTTACCGTGTTTTTGTAACCCACTCACATCTCAAGTTGAATTCAAAAATTTGCTAACTTTTGCGAAACTGGATTTTTTGAAAAGATTTTGATCAATTAGAAGTTTCAGTGATTGACAATTGCAAAAAAAAAGTGGTATGTTATTTGTATTTATCCATAATATCTTTAACAAAAAGTTCTCTAAACCAAACCTGTAAAACAGCGAGGAGAGGAACCGAGAGAAATAAACCTAAGAATCCAAAGAAAATCGTAAAAACCACTTGAGATAACAGGGTAATAGCTGGCAGGAGAGATACTTTTTCTTTCATAACTAAGGGCGTTAAAACCAGACTTTCAGTTTGTTCAATCAGGATATACAGACCAATCACGGCTAAGGCTTTACCGGGGGAATCGTTGAGGGCGAGTAATGTGGGGGGAATGACGCTAATCGTCGGCCCAATATTCGGAATAGAGGTTAAAAATCCAGACATTAAAGCATTGACTAAAGGGAGTCTTACGCCTAAAATCCAGAGACCCATTCCACTAAAAATAGTAATCACCGACATATTGAACAAAAGACCCACAACACTGCCGACGAGGTTCTGTTCACAGTCGTTTAAAATCTGATCAACTCGGGGACGATAAAAGGCAGGAAAGAGGAGAATAAAGCCCTGTCGATAAGGGGTGGGATTGCTTAATAGCATAATGCTAAGAGCAAGCACAAGAAGAATATTTAATGTAATGGCTAATGAAGAGGAAAAAATATTAAAAACGTTTTGAAATAACCCAAAACTTTGATTCGTAATTTGTTCAATTAGATTTTCAGGACGTTGTACATCTCCAAAAAATCGGTTAGGGAGTGCTTCTTGTAAAGCGATATACCAACTTTGAAGTTGTTCTACTCCGAGTGGTATTTGCTGAATTAATTCTTCCCATTGTTGTAGAAATGCCGGAACAACAATTGAGATAAATCCGGCTAAAATTAACAACACAGAGAAAACAGAAATTCCGACAGCAATACTTCGTTTGACTCCTTGTTGCTGAAAGAGTTTAACAACTTGGTTCAAAGCAGTTGCAAGAATAACCGCAGCAAAGGCGAGTAAGAGAACTTCTCGCACTTGCCACAAGATATATAAAGAAATGAAAAAGCAGATAATTCCAATAATTTTCCCGACTGTCACCGTTACACGCTCCCCAGCTGAATTGTATTAAATTTTATTAAATCTCTAAAAGGGAATGATCAAAAATAGGATTTGAGATCTAAAAAATTTAAAAAAGGAGTGAACTTTCTGTTTTAAGTTCCTCCTCCTCAAGAATCGCCTTTATTCAGGATTGTTTTTATTGGACGAATCTCCTTCATAGGGTTGAACTCCCGTTTCGGGATATTGATCCGTATTTCCACTAAATATTCGTTGGACACCTAACCCAATAAATTCAAAGACTTTTTTAAATCGTCTGCCAAAATTAGACATGGTTACTTCCTTTTACTGATTAATATGATCTTTTTAAAGACTTGTTATTGATTGATTTTTTATAAATTTTGACTAAAATTATATTGATACTACAAGTGTAAGTATTTTGAACGGACTTTTCATCTATCAAATGATAGACTTTCTGAGAGAATCGTCGAAGTACCTCTCAAGGCGGATGAAAAGTGATCAGGAGTTTCTAGCAGGTCGCGCTAGCCAGCATAAAAAATTGATTCAATAACGAAAACCCAGTCTCTTTAAGAAACTAGGTATTTTTGCGGCAAACTTCTAAATGGTTTTTGTCTAAATTTTAGCCTTCGATGCGGTGAATTTTGAGGAAATTTGTTCCTCGGGGATGCTTGGTGGGAATTCCAGCAACAATCAAAACTTGATCACCCACGTTGACAAAGTTTCGTTCTATTAACAAGGTTTCAGCTTGATCAATTAACCCTTCAAAAGAACCCACTTCATGGGCGAGCAAAATAGGCTGCACGCCCCAAACTAAGTTTAAACGATGGTAAGTTGTCAAATCGGGGGTAAAGGCAACAACAGGTGCTTTTGGTCGTTCAGCCGCCGCGAGTCCAGCCGTGTAACCCGTGCTAGTATAAGCGACAATACATTTTAAATTGAGAATTTTATCAATGGTATTCAACGCTTCACTTAAGGCATGAGTTTCATCGGACTCAGCAGGAGGATAGTTGATAAATTTTATTTCAGGTTCAACATCACTGGCAATTTTAGACAGCATTTCTACAGCTTTAAGGGGAAAATGACCCACCGCAGATTCTCCTGATAACATCACCGCATCCGTACCATCAATAATCGCATTTGCCACGTCAGAAGCTTCTGCCCGAGTTGGACGGGGATTATTAATCATGCTTTCTAGCATTTGTGTGGCGGTAATTACAGGAATTCCTTTTTGGTTGCAGAGTTTTATTATCTGTTTTTGTAATAATGGAACTCTTTCCGGACTCATTTCTACCCCTAAATCTCCTCGAGCAACCATCAAACCATCACATTCATTGATAATAGCTTGTAGGTTGGCAATGGCTTGAGGTTTCTCAATTTTTGCCATGACTGGGGTTTTTGCTGCACCGCGTTGGGCGAGAAATTCTTTGAGTTGGCGAACATCTTCTGCTCGACGCACAAAACTAAGGGATACCCAATCTATTCCTTGAGAGATACCAAATTCTAAATCTTGCATATCTTTTTCAGTCATGGAAGGCAGTTGTAGGATTAAACTCGGTAAATTAACCCCTTTACGACTTTTTAGAATACCCCCTTCAATGACTTTACATTTAACGACTTTTCCAGAAATTTCTTCAATTTTTAATTCTAATAATCCATCATCAAGAAGAATTTGTGATCCCGGTTCAGCTTCTTCTGCTAAATAGGGATAATCAATGGAAATAGTATGAGGTTGGTTGTCATATTCATCGAGGGGAACTAAGCTTAAAGATTCACCGGGAATGAGTTCAATTGAACCGTCTGTTAACTGACCGACTCTAATTTTTGGGCCTTGTAAATCTTGCAGGAGTGTAATGGGAATATCTAATTCCTGAGACACCTGTCGCAACATTTTAATGGTTTCTGCATGGTCTTCATAGTTACCATGAGAAAAGTTTAATCGGGCAACACGCATTCCCGCAAAGACCATTTGTTTGATAGTATTGGGATCTCGACTAGCGGGGCCGATAGTGGCAACAATTTTGGTTCGATGAGTTAATAGTTTCATGGGTCTGAATGGGTTCCGTTTAGAGGTTGATTAAAAGTTCCGTAAATTAAAAGACAATGAAAAATGAGGTTGGTCGGTTTTAAAGATCAAGTTTGTCGATATATTCTCGTAATTTTTTGGCAGATTGATGAAGGAGTTGTTCTTCGTTTTTGGCGAGGGATAAATTCATAACTTTCATGACCCCGTCTCGGTTGATAATGGCAGGCAAACTGATACAAAGATCTTCTGACAAACCATACATTTTATCAACTCGTGTACTGACGGTAAAAATTCGATTTTGATCACGAAGAATTGCTTTGACAATATCGGTGACAGCCAAACCAATTGCATAGGAGGTGTATCCTTTACGTTGGATAATTTCATAGGCGGCATTTTTTACTTGTTCAAAAATGTCTGTTAACTCAGCGAGATCACAGGCTGGACTGCCTTTCCAGTCGCCGTCACAAACTTTCATTCCGGCAACATTTGCGGTACTCCAAACAGGTACTTCACTATCACCATGTTCCCCAACAATATAAGCATGAACACTCCGAGGATCAACGTTTAATCGCTTTGCTAATAAAGCCCGAAAACGAGCGGTATCTAACACGGTTCCTGAACCAATAACCCGAGAACTCGGAAAACCTGAAAGCTTTAAACTCACATAGGTCATAATATCAACGGGGTTAGCAACAATGAGTAAGATAGCATGGGGGCAATATTGGGCAACGTCGCTAATTAAATTTTTGAAAATTTTAACGTTTCGGTGCAGTAAATCAAGACGAGTTTCGCCTTCTTTTTGACTGGCTCCTGCGGTTATAATTACAACATCTGCATCCTGTCCTAAATCTGCCACAGTTCCGGCATGAATGCGAGTGGGGGAAATAAAAGGAACGCCATGTAATAAGTCCATGACTTCTCCTTCAACTTTTTCTGCCGCGATATCTTGTAAGATGAGTTCATCAAAACAGTCTTGAATGAGCATTGAATATGCACAAGCCATTCCCACTTGACCTGCACCGATGATGACTCCCTTGCGAGGTCGAATTTTACTCTCAAAGTTCTCAGCATCAGGATGTACATTGAATAATCCTTCAAACATACATTCTCCATAAATTCTACGATTTTCAAATGAATTCAGGTTCAGCGTCAGTTGTATTCACGGATACAATCGAGTAGAGTTTGATGAGCTATACAACCGATCAAAGACTCGATCTGAATTCACCCAAATTTTAACACTATCTCGTTAAGCTAACACGTTAATGATTTGATGAATAATCTCTTCTTAACCGCCAGTCAAAACTTTCTTAACCCGAAAGAGAGGGGTCTAAATCTCAAGGGTCTTACATTTCAGTAAATTTAATCTGGAAATTCATTTTTTAGGTCAATTTTAAAATATTTCTTTAAAAGGGCTTGATAGTCTGATTCTGTATGAATTGTAGATTCTTTTCGTTGACCATTTTGGGTAAGAATTAATCGATTATCGCTTAATGTAACTCGACCTGTAACTGTAGCCTTTGTGCAGATACGGTGCTGAACAAAAATAGATTGAGAATCGGTTTGATTATATTCACAGGTTGCTTGAAAATCGCTTAACGTTCTAGGGGTTAATGTAAAACAATATTTAGGGTAATGAGTTTGATATTTTTGATGATAGAATGTCCATTTACTTTCTGTTTTTCTAAGCTGGTAAATTTCTCCATTTTGAATTTGTTGAGTTAAATCTTCTAACTTTAAAGGATAGAGAAAGGAGTCTCCAAAACCTACGTCAACTAACCAATCATTTTGATCTTTGATTAAGAGCATTAAATGCCCAAACTCTCGCCCAAAATGACCATCTTCTCGCGCTACTTGAGCAGAAAGGAGAGTTACATTAAAACCGAGTTGTAGGAGTAGCCAAGAAAATAAAGAGTTGAGTTCATAGCAAAACCCCCCTCGATGCTGTCTAACGATTTTATGATATATTGATTCTAGGTTGAGAACAATCGGTTGATGAAGATGAATACTAAGATTTTCAAAGGGGACGGTTAACAAATGACAGTAATGGAGTTGATTAAGTGTCTCAATTTTAGGCTTCAAAGAACCTTGATACTGAATCCGATTTAGGTATTCTTTAACGTCCATATTAAACTGAATCTTCTTGTTGATTAAAATTCTGTTCAAGTTGACGATATTTCGGGACTTCAATGAGTGTTTCAAACTCTTGAAAATTAACAAAATTATTCAGGTTAGCTGTTGTTCCAGTTTCTTTTAATTGACGCAAACAATCTGTCATCGCTTTAGTGGCGGTAAATAAACCTGTTAATGGAAAAAAGACGATTTTAAACCCAAGCTGTTGTAACTCCTGGGCTGATAATTGAGGCGTTTTTCCCCCTTCTATTATATTGGCAACTAAGGGAATATTGGGTAAAGCTTCAGCAATTTTAACCAGTTCATCTTGAGATTGCGGGGCTTCAATAAAAATCACATCAGCCCCCGCTTCAAAATAAGCTAAACCTCGGCTTATTGCTTCATCTAAACCCAAAGGGGCGCGAGCATCTGTTCGTCCAATAATCACTAAATTATTCTCACCTCTTGCCTCTACTGCGGCTTTAATTTTAGCAATATGTTCACCAGTGGAAATTACCCGTTTTCCTTCAAAGTGACCGCATTTTTTAGGCCATTCTTGGTCTTCTAAAAGAATTCCAGAAATTCCTAAATTAACCGTCTCTTTCACAGTTCGCATGACATTTAAAACATTACCATAACCTGTATCTAAATCAGCAATTAATGGAATATTTACAGACTGAACAATTCTCCCAATACTATAAAACATTTCCGTCGCGGTGAGAAAGCCATAGTCAGGTAAACCAAGCGTTGAGGCTGCGATACCAAACCCACTGGTGGCGACGACTTCAAAGCCCAACTGTTGGGCAATTTTCGCACTCAAACAATCATAAATACCGGGAATTACCAAAATTTCTGATTGTTTGAGTCGGGTTCTCAGTTGATTTGCAAAAGACATAGACCAGTGTTTAACCTTTATAATTTTAGGATACACCAATCTTGGTTCTGAACAGTATTAGATTTTAATCAGCCGATGAATTATCAAAAAATAACTCAGCAGTTTGTACTTGCAATAACAGTCGGCTTTTTATTCTACTGGCTGAATATTCCTGTGGGTTGGCTACTTGGGCCAATGATTGTCGGAATTTTATATGCTACAATTCAAGGCAATCCTCAACCCTTCCCTCGCCTTTTTATGACATTAGGTAAGGCATTTTTAGGGTTAGCAACAGCAGTTCGCTTTTCTCCAGATACTTTAATTCTTGCTGCTAATTATGCCATTCCTTTACTGCTTTGTATTGTGATTACTGGAATTATGAGCTTATTTCATGGCTATTTATTATCTCGTTTTTCGGGAATTGATCGCGCTACCGGATTACTCGCTTTTATTCCCGGTTTAGCGTCAAGTATTGTGGCAATTGGCGAGGAAATGGGAGCGGATGCTGTTGCAATTGCTTTGTTTCAATATTTGCGATTATTGTTAGTTATTTTAATTGTTCCGGCTCTAGCAACCTTTTTATTTCCCGCTAATCCAGAGACTATTAATATTATTCCTAGTTTGACAACTGAGCAATCCTCTATTCCGTTAGTTTCTCATTTATTTATATTAGCGATTTGTTGTGGTTTAGGAATTTGGGGCGGAGAAAAATTCAATTTACCTGCATCGGGATTTTTGGGGACGTTTATTGTCGGTTTGATTCTTTTTTGGACTTTTCCTGAGTATATCCAAGTTCCTCAATGGTTATTTCAAATGGGATTGTTATTTGTCGGACTTTCTATCGGATTAAAGTTTGATTTTCAAACCGTTCGTAAACTCTTTAAAGCCGTGTTAATTGAGGCGGGATTAGTGATTTCTCTGATCTTCTGCTGTTTAGCAATTGGATATGGATTTCATTGGATTGCAGAGGTTGATCTTGTAACGGCTATTTTAGGATTAACACCCGGAGGATTTGAAGCGATGATTGCAACTGTTGTGCAGCTTGGTGGGGATACAAGCTTAGTATTAGCCATGCAATTAACCCGAATGTTAATGATTATTTTATTAGCACCTTGGTTAACGGCTTTTGTGATTAAGCAAGAAAAAAAAGATAGTTAATTACTGATAAATTTTAAGCAAGATAAATTTTGCTCTCTTTTTACCAAAAATTAAGGTATCATCAATTTAAACTTGAGAAATTTACAACGATGTCTGAAGCTTTCACCTTGGATCAATTGATTAAAAATGTTCGGGTTGTTCGTCCTCATCAGTCTTCTGTAGAAACGCTTGATCTCGGGATAAAGGATGGAAAATTCGTTCAAATAGAACCCAATCTCAACCCCGAAGACGCTCAACAAGTCTTTGATGGAAATCATCTTTTAGCCTTTCCGGGTGTGGTAGATGCTCATACTCACGTTGGGATTTATCAACCGCTCAACCAAGATGCTGTTACCGAGAGCAAAGCCGCAGCAATGGGCGGTGTTACCAGCATTTTAAACTATATTCGCACAGGTCAATATTATCTCAATCAAGGGGGATCTTATCATCACTTTTTCCCGAAAGTCTTAGTGCTTTCTGAGGGTAATTTTTATGTTGATTATGGTTATCATGTCGCCCCAATATCTGCCGAACATCTCCAAGAAATGCCCCAACTTTTTGAGGAATTTGGGGTATCTTCGTTTAAAATTTTTATGTTTTATGGCGGTTATGGGTTGCATGGATTATCTGACCAGCAAAATCTCTTTTTAATGATTAACAAAGAAGAACGTTATGATGTGGCTCACTTCGAGTTTATCATGCGAACTTTAACTCAAATGCGAGAAAAATATCCGGAGTTTAAAGATTATCTCAGTTTGAGTTTGCATTGTGAAATTGCAGAAATATTGAGTGCTTATACCAAAATTGTTCAACAGGATAATACCCTGACTGGACTGAAAGCTTATAGTGCGGCTCGTCCTCCTCATTCGGAAGGTTTGGCGATTTGTATTGCGTCTTATCTCGCCCATGAAACGAACTGTATTAATATTAATTTACTGCATTTAAGTTCCCGCAAAGCCATTGAAGCCGCTTTGATGATGCAAGCGACATTTCCTCATATTAATTTCCGTCGAGAAGTCACCGTCGGACATCTGCTTTTAGATGTGGATGCACCGACCGGAAAATGGGCAAAAGTTAACCCTCCTATTCGTCCGCGAGAGGATGTAGAATTTTTATGGCAAGCGCTTTTAAATGGTCAAATTGATTGGATCGTTAGCGATCATGCTTGTTGTTCAGCAGAACAAAAAGTTTCTCAACAAAACCCCGATAATATTTGGTTAGCGAAGTCGGGTTTTGGCGGAACTGAATATTTATTATCCGGGGTTTTTAGCGAAGGAAATAAACGCGGAATGCCTTATCATCAAATGGCTAAATTATTATCTTGGAATCCCGCACAGCGATTTGGGCTGTTAGAAAAAGGGAATATTGCTATTGGTTATGATGCGGATTTGGTGTTACTTGATCCCAATGAAACCTTTACCGTTCGGGCTGATGAATCACCGTCTCAACAGGGTTATACGCCCTTTGAAGGGATGGAATTAACCGGACGAGTGAAAAGTACATTTCTTCGCGGAAATTTGATTTATCACAACGGAGAAATTCTCGGTTCACCTCAAGGACGCTATTTAAAACGACCCTATGGAAAGACTAAAAAACAATGAATTAAACTTTGTATTATCTTGGTTTTTTGTGTTAAAATAGAGCAAAGTTTAATTTGTTCAGTCGCATTTCTATGACTGAGATAACCTCAAAAATCGAACTTCCTCCTCCTTTCCCAGACCATACTCAACTCCCCGAGTCGGATGGTACATTTGTGAAAAATTTTTATAACCATCCCCAGAGTATTTTACTTACTGATTCTATCGGCCCAATCTTACAAAAAATTCATCCAGACGGACAATATGCTATCGGTCAAGACTGTGGCATTTATTGGCGAGAAACTGACCCGCCCGAAAAAGGAGCAGAAGCACCGGACTGGTTTTTTGTTCCGAATGTTCCGCCCAAACTGGACGGTAAAATTCGTCGTTCTTATGTCTTGTGGCGAGAATTTATCGCGCCTCTCATTGCCCTAGAATTTGCGAGCGGAAATGGTGACGAAGAACGGGATAATACACCGTTATCCCGAACCGGAGAAAAGACAAAACCGGGTAAATTCTGGGTCTATGAGCAAATTATTCGCATTCCCTATTACGGCATTTATGAAATTAATAATGGCAAGTTAGAAGTTTACACTCATCAAAACGGCTATTATCAAAAAATGTCTCCCAATGAACGCGATCACTATCCGATTTCACCTCTAGGAATAGAATTAGGATTGTGGCAAGGTCGCTATCAAAATCAAGAGCAATTGTGGTTAAGATGGTGGGATAATGAAGGCAATTTGTTGTTAATAGGAGATGAACGCGCCGAACGTGCAGAACAAGAGCGCAAAAATGCAATTCCTCGGTTGTTAGGAATGGGTTTAAGCGTTGAACAAGTGGCGGAAGCGCTCAACCTCAGTATTGAAAAAATTCAACAACAAACTTAAACCTCTCACCACCCATTATTTGATTTTTGCATCAAAATATAGAAGGAGTCATTTTAGAGGTATCTATGTTTCCTTTTTTCAATCCTTGCTGGAATTGGGACAATTCATCTGCTAGTTCTCGCAAAGCTTACCAAGAGCGCAAACTGGAATTTCTGAAGTGGATGCGAGATGATCTAGAAACACGGTTAGCTGGACTGAATGCGGCGATAGAAACCGTTGAACGCCAACTTAATCAAGAATAAGTCTCTCTGAAACTTAGACTTTTAAATCGGGTGTAGAATCCTATATTCTCACCCTTTATAAATGACGAGAAGTTAGCAGCAATGGCTAACTTTTTTTTATGGGTTTGCTGACCCAAAGAACAAACTCACAGAAAAAAATCTAAAAAGTCGTTCAATTGAATCAAGATGATGTAATATTTTCTCACAACGAGTCTTAGTTTCATCTGATCCTCTATGATAGAAAATTCTATATTTATTGAGTCTTTCCGAGCCTTAGCCCTTCAATTAACTTGTCAAGCGGTTAATTTGGTCAGTAGTCCTTCTGAAGCCCGAAGCTTGATGATCAAAACAGTGAAAAGCTTAGAGGGAAAAATTGAAGCAAGTATCGCTTTTATTGGTTCAGACTGTCGGTTGGTGGTACTTCCTGAATATTGGTTGACGGGGTTTCCAATGGGTGAACCGTTGGGGGTTTGGGCGCAAAAAGCCTGTTTAGAAATGAATGATCCTATTTATGATAGTCTAGCAGAAATCGCACAAAAATTCAATATTTTTCTGGCAGGAAATGCCTATGAAATTGATCCCCATTTTCCGGGTTTATATTTTCAAAATTGCTTTATTTTTAATCCATCGGGGACAATGGTTTTGCGGTATCGAAGATTGAATTCAATGTATACACCCACGCCCCATGATGTTTGGAATCAATATCTAGATTGTTATGGTTTAGATGCAGTTTTTCCAGTTGCTAAAACGGAAATTGGAAATTTGGCGACTATCGCTTCAGACGAGATATTATTTCCTGAACTTGCTCGAACTTTTGCAACACGAGGGGCTGAAATTTTCTTGCATTCAACCTCAGAAATTTATGGTCATGCTAGACTACCAAAAGAAGCCGCTAAAGTGTCTCGCGCTGTGGAAAATATGGCTTATGTGATCTCGGCAAATACCGCCGGAATTATTAACACTCCGCTTCCCTGTTCTTCGGCTGATGGCGGTTCAAAAATTATCGACTATCGGGGAATTCTTTTAGCAGAAACAGGCCCCGGAGAAAGTATGGCAGCTTTTGCAGAAATTGATTTAGCGGCGCTCCGACGTAACCGCAAACGCCCCGGAATTCAAAATTTATTGGCGCGTCATCGTTCAGGATTGTATACTGAAACTTATCAACAACCTCATTTTTATCCCCCAAATACCATGTTAGAAGGAGAGGTAGAACGACAACATTTTATTAAAACTCAGCAAGACACAATTAATAACTTGATTCAGCAGGAAATTATTTAAAAATATGGAAAATAAACTGAACATCAGAAATCCTAGATCTGGAAAAATTGACTATTTTATTACTCCGCCAACAACAGCAGAAATTATTCAAAAATTTCAAAACTTACGACAAGCTCAAATCGACTGGAAAAGCTTGGAGGTTGAACAGAGAATAGAGGTTTTACAACAGTGGAAACAAAGTATTCTTGCGGAAAAAGAAACTTTAATTCAAGCTTTAGTTGAAGATACGGGAAGAATCAGAGAGTCAGTGATGGAAGTTGATGGGGTTCTCTCAAGTTTAGATCGATGGTGTAAACTCGCGCCAGAGATTTGTTTAACAGAAGAAAAAAACACAGCAATTCCGTTTATTCAGATTAAATCTCAACTGGTTCCTTATCCTTTGGTTGGGGTAATTAGTCCCTGGAATTTTCCTTTATTACTCTCTTTAATTGATGCAGTTCCGGCGTTACTGGCTGGCTGTGCTGTTGTGATTAAACCCAGTGAAATTACGCCCAGATTTATTAAGCCCTTAGTAAAAACCATTCAATCAGTTCCCGCTTTAAATCAGGTTTTAGCTTATGTTGAAGGGGCTGGAGAAACTGGAAAAAATCTCATTGAAAACGTTGATGCAGTTTGTTTTACCGGAAGTGTTGCAACGGGTAAAAAAGTGGCTGAATTAGCCGCAAAACACTTAATTCCAGCGTTTTTAGAGTTAGGCGGAAAAGATCCCGCTATTGTTTTAGAGTCTGCCGATTTAGAACAAGCAACCTCAGCCATTTTATGGGGGTCTGTCATTAACGCTGGACAGTCTTGTTTATCCATAGAACGGATTTATGTAGCAGCGTATATTCAGGAGAGTTTTGTTGAAAAACTGGTTAAAAAAGCTAATCAATTATCTCTCAATTATCCTGATATCAATCGGGGTGAAATTGGGCCGATTATTGCTGCCAAACAAGCAACAATTATTGCTGAACAGTTATTAGATGCAACAACAAAAGGTGCTGTGGTTCACTGTGGGGGAAAAATTGAAGATTTAAACGGAGGATTTTGGTGTCATCCAACGGTGTTAACTCAGGTTAATCATCACATGAAAATAATGACAGAAGAAACCTTTGGCCCCCTGATGCCTGTGATCAGCTTTTCCTCTAAACAAGAAGCAATTCAACTGGCAAATGATAGCATTTATGGGTTGAGTGCTGCGGTTTTTTCCGGTTCACAAACTGAAGCATTAGAAGTTGCCAAACAGATAGAAGCAGGGGCGGTTAGTATTAATGATGCTGCATTAACGGCTTTAATTAATGAAGGGGAAAAAAATTCGTTTAAATGTTCAGGTTTGGGCGGTTCACGCATGGGGGCGGCTTCAATGCGGCGATTTTTCCGCAAAAAAGCCCTGCTGACTAAAACCCAATCTGTTGTAGACCCCTGGTGGTATTGACAAAACTAAAAAGTTCATAAAAAATCAAAAAAATCATCATTCTTTTGTTAAACTCAGATATTATCAAATTACGATTGAAAACCGATGGCAAATTTACGTGAACAAATGCCTGTTTTAGCCCGCCATGAAGGAGACTGGAAAGGAACTTATACACTCGTTAATACAGAAGGGAAAATTATCGATAAACATCAATCTCATTTAACCTGTCAATTTTATCAAACGGGTGATTATCCATACTATCAAATTAATCGTTATCAATGGGATAATGGCAAACAAGAAGAACATCAGTTTCCAGCGAGTTTTCAAGATAAAAAACTCATTTTTGATACGGAACGCATGACCGGGAAAGCCTGGGAAGCGGATGAATCAACTCTGATTTTATGGTTAGCTTATAAAGGAATACCGGATGCTTATATTTATGAAATGATTCAAATTAGTCCTTGTAATAATTATCGCGCTAGAACCTGGCAATGGTTTAAAAATAATCAAATTTATCAGCGCACTCTGATTCAAGAACAACGGATGCAATAAGTGAGTTAAAATTAGAGAATAATTCAAAAAAATAATGATTAATTTTCCTGTAAAAAGAGCTTATTTAGAAACTGAAGACGGACAAATTCTTTATCGATTGGCTGGAGAGGGAGAAGCAATTTTACTCCTACACATGACCCCCAGAAGTAGTGATGAATTTAAAGAAATTATCCCAATTTTAGCTGAAAATAGACAAGTGATTGCGATGGATTTAATGGGGTTGGGAGATTCAGACAAGCCCCCTAGAGAATATTCTATCAGTGATTATGTTCAAAATGTGATTGAACTTTTGAATCACTTAGGTATCGAAAAAAGTTATATTTTGGGGAGTGTAACTGGGGGTTATATTGCAGGAGAACTTGCAGCAACCTATCCCGAACGAATCCATAAATTAATTCTTTGTAATGTGCATGGGTTTGATGCAGAAGAACAGGAAAAAATTGTGCAGAGATATTCCATTGGACTTCAAATTAAAGAAGATGGTTCTCATTTAATGCAATGTTGGCTGGCGCGTGTTAACGATGTGGGAAATGGAGAGTTAAATCATCGCTGTGTAATTGATGATTTAAAATGTTTGGGTTTTCCAATTTATCCGGGTGTAGCTGTAGGAAAATACTGTTTGTTAGCGAAAGAAAGATTTAAACAAATTCAATGTCCGACTCTACTTTTAACCGGAGATAAAGCCTTAGTACCTTTAGAAAAAGCAGGTTTAGCGAAAGCTGAAAATCAAGCTTGGTTATCAGAAGCGATTCCTCAGAGTCAAGAAATTATGATTGAAAACGGTACACTTTGGATGATGAATCAACAATATGAAAGGATTGCCAACCTCGTTAATAATTTTTTAAAAAATATCTAAATCAATTAAAATCAGCATGAATATCAAAGTCAAACGAGCATTTTTAGACACCGCAGAGGGTCAAATTCATTATAGAATAGCTGGAGAAGGAGAACCGCTACTGTTGTTACATATGAATCCTCGCAGTAGTGATGAATATCGAGAATTAATTCCTATTATCGCTCAAAAAAAACAAGTGATTGCAATGGATTTAATGGGGTTTGGAGACTCCGATAAACCTCCCAGAATGTACACCATTTCTGACTACGCTCAAACAGAAGTTGTGATTAACTTTTTAGAGGAAACCTCCAATTAAATGAACCCTCAAACCTATAAAAAATTAGTAGCCAATCAAGTCAGTTTTGATTTTCAATCGGCTGTTGAAATCATTACCGTTCCCCTAAGAGAACCCGCAGAGAATGAAATAATCATTCAAAATAAATTTGCTGGAGTTAATGCAGGATTTGATACTTTATTATGTCAAGGAAAAATCCCCTATTTTAACCCAACTCCACCGTTTGAACTGGGTGTTGAAGCAGTAGGAGAAGTAATAGCAGTTGGCAAAAATATTACAACTTTTAAAAGAGGAGATGCTGTCGCGACAACCGTTCGAGGAGGTGGATATAGTGAATATCAAGTGATTGATGGGAATATTGCGATCAAAATTCCCCAAGCGACCCCCGAAATTTTAACCTTAATTCCCACTGGAATTTCTGCATTAGTCGCCCTCGAACAAGTGGGAGAAATGACCACTCAAGAGACAATATTAGTCACCGCAGCAGCCGGAGGAACCGGACATATAGCTGTTCAACTGGCAAAATTAGCGGGAAATCATGTGATCGGAACTTGTGGTTCAGAAACGAAAGCAAATCTACTGAAAAAACTCGGTTGCGACAGAGTAATTAATTATCGAACCGAAGATATTAACGAGGTTCTTCAGCGAGAATATCCCCAAGGAATTAACTTGGTTTTTGAATGTATCGGTCGGCAAATTTTTGATATTTGTGTTAATAATTTAGCCGTTCGAGGTCGCTTAGTTGTTGTTGGTTTTATTTCTGAATATGCAGAACAGTTAGAAGTTGTCAATCAACCTAGAATTTATGAAAAATTGTTTTGGAAAGGGGCTTCAGTCAGAGGTTTTTTGATGCCACTTTATCAAGAACATAGTGCAGAAGCCAGAAATCGCTTGTTTAATTTACTCTCATCCGGTCAAATTAAAATCATCGTTGATTCCACAGAATTTAGAGGAATTGCATCAATTCCCTCGGCAGTAGATTATTTACTCAAGGGAAAAAATTGTGGAAAAGTTGTGATTAAATTTTAATCATTTTTATAAGAAACTACAGTTCCCTGTTTTGATAAATCTCGATCAACTCTAACGAAAAATAAGCATCCCTCATCCGTAATGTGACGAGGAAGAATACTCAAGTTAGGACAGTAACAATAGCCATCTTTCTGAACTCGATAATCTCCAAGATCCAAATACCCAGATAGACAATAATCATCTTCATTATAGGCTTGAATCATAGAATAGTGACCATCATAGTGAGGAAAAATTGTTAACAACCAAACCCCACCATTCTGAGTTTTTCTTAACCATTTTTTTTTGGCGACCTCAAATTGAACGGTATCGGTTTTTCCCCAAGGTAAAAGTTTAGTATCCATTGCGGGAATATAATCACCAATTCTCGCATTTGGAACCGTATTTTCAGCGAATTTATACTGCAACGGAACAGGCCCATTTTCCATCCATAAAAGTTCAACAGGTTGATTTCCTAACACTTTCCACGGCCCTACTTTTACACCAGCCGGAATAAAAGAATAGCCGTGTTTGGGTAGCTTCCATTCCCCCACTTGAACTTCACCTGTTAATACAAAAATCTCCAAGTCTGCGGTAAAAATGCCTTCTGGGGCAGTAAATTCAGGCGGGAAAACGACTTTAGCCGTTGATGCGCCACAATCATGCCAACTTAACAAACGACGTGTTATAGGGGCTAAATTTTCCGGCATTCCAGGAATTTTCCAGTCGTTTTCTTCGGAAACTAAATTGCTATCAAATAACAGATACTCACGAGGTTTATACTCATCAGAAATAGCAGTTCGCCGCCCCGATAAACTCATACGGCTTTGACCATCTCCGCCCCAATCCTCTAGAATCGGCGGAACACTCAAAAAATCATCTATTTCCACGTTTTAGCAGTCCTTTACCTTTTCAAAACTCGCCTGTGGTGTTCATTCTATCAAAATTTGTCTGAATTTCAGTGAACTTTAGCGATTGAATTCTTGATTGTTTATAATTCATAATAAAAACTTTGCGTTGAAATTTAGATGATATTTTACCAGATTTCATTCAAAAATTACAGTATCAACCCATACAGCAAATAACAGTCAATCTTTAAGAAGATCTAAATAGCAAATCAATTAATCTTAAGTTCGATATAGCCTGAGTCTCAAACCCCATTTTAACGTCTGCATCTTCCCAGTACCAGCCTTTTATCGAACTCATACCACTCCCAAAATTGGGGGCTTTATGATTATAGATACTTGTTCATTTTTTGACACCACCTGAACCATGAACTCACAATTTCACCACTCAATGTTACCCCAGACTACTCATGATGAGTTAGCCCGTCAAAACTTCATGCAAAGTCTCTCTGTTCATGTTAATCGTCAAATGGCATCAGGCAATAAAACAGTTTATGAACAAGTTGCCAAGCCAAATTTTGAACAAGAACATCAACGTTTTCCAGAAAATCGGCATGATATTTTACAAGCGATGGAAAATCAATCTTATTATCGTTGGTGGAGTATTTTAAAACGATTTCAACAGGAAATGATGTGGGAGTCGGTAGGTTCGAGTGTGGAACGTCAACTCCCTGATTTAATCATAAAAGCTAAAAATCTACAAAACCAAATTGGGTCTTTAACTCTAGATCCAAATTTTCAAACTCCGGCTTATATGACTGAAGTTGATATTCATTGTATGCCGGGAGGATATCATACAACAAGAACCGAAAATGATCTCGCCAGTGGTGCCATTTATGATCGTGGCGTATATGTTTATGGTCGCGGTTGGTTAGGAAGCCTCAACGATGATATGGGTCATTCAATTATTCAAAATTATCTCAAGCCCAACTATCCTGATATTAAGCCTCAAAAAATTCTGGATATGGGATGTGCTGTCGGACATAGTACCCTGCCCTATGTTGATGCTTATCCTGATGCAGAAATTCATGGAATTGATATTGCTTCACCTCTCTTACATTATGGTCACGCTAGGGCTGAAGCCTTAAATAAACGGGTACATTTTTCTCAACAAAATGCTGAAAAAACAAACTTTCCCGATGGAAAATTTGATTTAATTGTTTCTCACATTTTACTGCATGAAATTCCAGCTTCTGCCATTCAAAATATGATGCGGGAATGCTATCGCTTGCTGTCACCCGGGGGAATTATGATTCATTTAGATGCGCCCCTCTATCGACACATGGACGCTTATACTGCCTTTATTTCTGAATGGCAAACGATTAATAATAATGAACCCTTTTGGAGTGAAATGCGAGATTCAGATTTAATTGAAATGACGAAAACAGCCGGATTTTCCTCAGAAAAAACCACAGAAGCATTTATTCGCAAACACAGTTGTCAAACTTCAAACAGTTCAAATTCTGAAAAAACTCCACAAGTTAGTATCCGTCCAACTTGGTATGTAATCACGGCTCAAAAATAGGAATTGAAGATCAAAACGAGAGGATTATCAAATGCAAAAAACCGCAAAAGGACAACGCCCTGTTTACCTCAATGATGCTCAACAGGATAAAATGTTAGGGATTATTATGGCGTTAGCAGGTGAAGTTTCTGTCCTGCGTGAACGTTTAGATACCTTAGAACGAGTATTAGAAACAAAAGGAATTTTATCACCTTCAGACATTGAAACCTATCAACCCGATGAAAAAACGTCTGAGGAACGAGAACAGTGGCGGCGAGAATACATTGCGAGAATTTTAAGAATTCTTGAGGAAGATATTGATAACCTATTGTGAAAGCAGCTATAATCAGGGCAATTCTCTTTTGTTTTTATCCATGACAAAAACACCAGAAACTTTAGAAATTGCCCAACGTGCTTTTGAATTTTTCCGTCAAGGTTTAGCTACAGGGAAATGGGAAGAATTCATCGAAATGTTGAGTGATGATTTTACCTTTTCCTTTCCGGCTGGTCCCTATCAAGGGTTAAATGAGGGAAAAGAACGTATGGCAGAATTTTTGCGTTATGTTTCTGATAAAATATTTAGTCAAGGTTTATTCTTCACCCTCGAACGAATGACATCTAATGAAACCACAGTTGTTTTTGAGGGAAAATCTGAAGGATTAATGCTCGGAAAACCCTATCAAAATCAAGTGGCAATTTCCTTTGATGTTCGAGGGGTGAAAATTTGCAGTTATCGAGAATATTTGAGTTTGGTCTATCAACCCTAGTCAAAGATTATTAAAATCAATCTCTTTTCCCCCTTTGAGTTTGAGTCACAATCTGATCAAAATACAAATTTAACCCCGGTGCCAATACACTATGTAACCGACTCAATAACGTCATTTCAATTCCCGGTGCAATTGCAAATATATTCTTTTCAATTCCAGTCACAATTTCTTGAGCAATATCATCAGCTTGCCACATTTTCGCCGTTTCAGTAATTCGTTTTGTTTCCGGGGGTTTCGTTTTATTTTCTGCTTCTAATTGCGGTGTGTCCGTATCCGGTGGATAAACAATTGTGACCTGAATTCCCAACGGTTTGAGTTCCCCTCGCAAAGATTCCGCTAACCCTCGTAAGGCAAATTTTGACGGACAATAAGGCGTATAACCATAAATCCCAATTAACCCCGCCCCCGAAGAAATCAACACAATATTACCCTGTTTTTGGGGGGTCATATAGGGTAAAACCGCCCGCACACAATACAAAGATCCAAAATAATTAATCGCCATTGTTTTTTCAAAAATTTCAATGGGTAACTCTTGGAAATAACCCGGAATAGAAATTCCGGCTGAGGTAATCAGAAGATCAGGAACACCCATTTCTTCAACGGAATTCTTAATCGCGATCTCAACTTGTAGGCGATCAGAAACATCTGCAACCTGTGTCAAAATCCGTTGTTCTGGGTGTAATTGAACCGCTTCAATTTCTGCTTTTGCTGTTTCTAACTTCTCCAGCGAACGGGCAATAATTGTTAGATTTGCTCCTTTTATTGCTAACAACTTCGCCGTTGCTTTCCCAATACCACTCGAACCCCCAGTAATGATTGCGTGTTTTTGATTAAAATTCATTTTGAGATGTGCTAGAATGAGAACGAAATAAATGAGAATGTTGAGGATGATAAAGTTGCGATCGCCTGTTTGTTCTCCCCTTTCCTAAAGCCGGACTAATCACATAAAGCGTTGTCCGCATCAACTGTTCTTCTGCTGTCACCTTCGCCATTTCTGTCAAAGGAACCACCCGAATTTTTTCATCCGGCCATCCCAAACGATAGCAAATTGCAACAGAAGTTGACGCCGGATAATGTTCAAGTAATTCTTGTTGGGCTTGTTCGACATGGCGCGCACTCAAATATAAACATAAACTCGCCTGATGCGCCGCCAAACCCGCCAACGCCTCGCGAGGGGGAACCGATGTCGCTCGTCCACTAAACCGCGTTAAAATAATCGTCTGTACCAACTCCGGTATCGTTAATTCAACCTGCAATTTTGCCGCCGCATCCTGAAACGCACTAATTCCAGGCACCACCTCAACCGCAATTTCTGCTTCTGCTAGTTGGTAAATTTGTTCATATATCGCACTGTAGAGACTAGGATCACCCGAATGCAAACGCACCACCGAATATCCTTTTTGCACCCGTTCGATCATCATCGGCACAATTTTTTCTAGGGTTTTATTGGCTGTGGCGATCAGTTCCGCATCGTGACGAACACCCTGTAAAATTTGTTCAGGAATTAACGAATTTGCATAAAAAATACAATCCGCCTGGGCTAACAACCGTTGGGCTTTCACCGTCAGCAACTCAGGATCACCGGGTCCTGCACCCACAATGTAAACCGCAGGTAGGAGTAAGTTTGTTGTTTGTGCGTTCATTCGTAATTCAAAAAAATAACCAATTTTCTCGGACTGTTCCGGATATTACCAAACTTTTCTAGATAGAGAGAATGGTAGATGCACCCTGGTTGAAGCTCCGGATTTTTAAATCTGGGGCATTTTTTTTGTCAAAATTAACCATTATTCCGGATATTCATCAACTTTTCTAGATAACAATAATGGTAGATGCACCCTGGTTGAAGCTCCGGATTTTTAAATCTGGGGCATTTTTTTGTCAAAATTAACCATTATTCCGGATATTCATCAACTTGTCTAGATAAAGAGAATGGTAGATGCACCCTGGTTTAACCCCTAGATTCAATCCAATAATCTAGGGATTTTTTTTTAGGATATATCTCGCTGTTTCTGCGAATAAACATCCGGTAAAGAACGATTCAACACATAAAGCCACGCTAAACCAGCTACCCCTAAAATAATACCACTTAAACTTACTAATTGAGCCACTCGTAACGGCCCAAACATTAAACTATCTGTGCGTAATCCTTCAATCCAAATTCGACCCGCACTATAAGCGGTAAAATAAACTAAAAATATTGTGCCAAGCTTTAACGGAGGTTGACCTTTTAATCCTCTAAAAAATAAATTCAACAACAACCCAAAAACCAAAAGATTCCAAATCGACTCATAGAGAAAAGTGGGATGAAAATACTCAAAGTTTGCATATTCTGGCGGACGATTTTGGAGAGGAATATAAAGTTTCCAGGGTAAATCAGTAGGACTGCCAAATGCTTCGGAATTAAAGAAATTTCCCCAACGACCAATCGCTTGACCTAAAATGGCAGAAGGTGCAACTAAATCCGCCAATTGCCAAAAAGAAACCTGCTGAATTTTAGCAAAAATTAAAGCCGCAATAATTCCCCCAATCATCGCCCCATGAATCGCAATTCCACCTCGCCAAATCGCGAACATACTCGCAGGATCATTAACATAATTTTCCCACTCAAAGATTACATAATAAAGTCTAGCAAAGGGGATAGCCCCAATCACTAACCAGATTGCTAAATCTCCAATCAGATCCGGATCAACCTGGCGACGTTTGGCAAGGGATTGAGAAAGCGTTACACCAATTAATACCGCAGATGCAATTAAAAAACCATACCAGCGAATCGCAATTGGCCCCAACTGAATCATAATCGGGCCGGGGGACGTAAATTCAAACGCTAGTAGTAAATTAGAATCGAACATAATCAAGGTGAAGCCGTGACATTTGCCACCTATATTTTATCGGATTCAGGTTCATTATGACATCTTTTTCCTCATCCTTCAGCAAGACTTGAAAACAATAACAGGAAAAACATAGAGTTAAATTGTTGTCTCCCAACCCCCTTTAAACCTGTCCCTAACCCTTCTTTAAAAAGACAGCAAGAAGGAGTAATTAATAGTTTTAGATATTTAGTAATTTTTTTTAAAACCCCCCTCGCCACCTCTCCTACGAGACGAGGAAAAATGTGTCCCTAATGGGACTATTTATTAATTGAGACGGGTTGGGGTCGAGGTCAAAATACAATTTGAGGCGGATAGAGAGGTCAATACAATTTAAGTTCGACTTTTAAACAGCCCTGCAAACTACCCCATAGCCGTTTCAATCTAACAAAATCTAAAGCCTAGACCACCTATTTTTGGGCTTCTAGCTAACAGGGTATTAAGACAAAATTAAATAATAGTTAACCATAGATTAAAAAGAAAAACCCGAATCAAACTTTATCCTATCTTGACAAAATATACCAAGCTTTTTATAAGACATTAAGTTCTATTTACGATTCCTTTAAAAAGCAAAAACTTTCAATCAAATCCTCTAAAATCCAAGAAAACATTACGGAATAATAGATATTGAATTTGGAGAGAAAGGTGTAACGTTCAATCTAATTCCAGAGGTCATCTACAATGGATAATCTATCCTGCAATTGTTTAATACAAAAAGGAAGTTGCAGTTTATGTTAACCTTATATATCTCTCAGCAAGGATGTTCGGTTTACAAAGCCCAAGAAACCTTACAAATCAAGCGAAATCAGACCGTAGAAGTAGAAGTGCAGCTTCCCCTAATCGAACAGATTTTAATCTTTGGTAAATCTCAAGTCACCACTCAGGCAATTCAAGCTTGTCTAAAGCGTAATATCTCCATTGGTTATCTCTCAAAAACCGGGTATTGCTATGGACGAATTCTTCCAGTTCAACAAAGTTATCGCTATCTCAGTCGCTATCAACAACAGCTTACCCATCCCGATAAGTTAAAAGTTGCCTGTCAAATTGTGCAAGCCAAACTGAAGAATTCTCGAACCCTTTTGCAACGCCAACATCGTCGTCAACCTTCTGAAACTCTAGATTTAGCGATTAAGAGTTTAAATTACTTGACAGAGAAAGCAAGAGACTCTGAAACTGGGGAACGGCTGATGGGGCTGGAAGGGGCGGGTGCGGTCGCATATTTTAAAGCCTTTGGAGTTTCTATCAGCAATCCCGAATTTGTATTCACCGAACGTTCCAGACGTCCACCGGGAAATCCGACCAACGCTTTATTAAGTTTTGGTTATCAGGTACTCTGGAATCACATCTATAGTTTGATAGAACTTCAAGGACTCGACCCCTATTTTGGATGTTTGCATGAAGCTAGTGAACGCCATGCAGCTTTAGCTTCAGATTTGATAGAAGAATTTCGCGCACCGATTGTTGATTCTATTGTGTTGTGGCTTATTAATTGCAAAGTTGTTAACGCTGAAACCGATTTTGAGTATCGCAACGGCGGCTGTTATCTGAATAATTCAGGACGCAGCAAATATCTCAAAGCCTTCATCCAACGCATGGAAGAAAAGCTAAACGATTCTACAGGTCATAAACAACCTCGATGGGATACAGTCAACCAACAGGTTAAGCTTTTCAAAAAGTTTGTCTATTCCCCCGTTGACGGTTATCAACCCTATCTTATTCGCTAGACAATGCTACTTTTTATTGTCATGTACGATATTCCCTGTAATAAGCGAAGAAAAAAGGTGTCTGACCTCCTCGAAGGCTACGGAAAACGGGTGCAATATTCAGTTTTTGAATGTTTGCTAACCCCCCGAAAGTATGAGGAACTCCGCGACCGTCTCCGCCAACGGGTCGATGTGAACAAAGACAACCTCCGCTTTTATCCCCTATCTGGTCATACTCTAGCTCAAATTGAAACCTGGGGAGTAGGGCCACCCGTTACCGATTTTCCTGGTTCAAGCGTTATTTAGGTTCCTGCGAGGGGGTCAGCGAAGCAGTTCAAACCCGCATTTTTTCGTTGACGCCCTCGAACCCTTACTGTACAATGGATTCAACGACATTCAAATGAAGTTTTTACAGCTTCGGATGAATCATTTTAGACCCCCTCGCAAATGGCTTCTGAAACCCTTATGGCGTAAGGAGTCCACGGGGTCGCCCTCCCTACTCGCTAGGGAAATTAATTGAATGGAAACCCTTAATTTTCGGTTCGATAAGCCTGTAAGCTGGTTCAGTCAACTCCCTACTCGCTAGGGAAATTAATTGAATGGAAACTTTGTGCGTGACTTTATTAAACGAAAAGGGTAGACACTTTTCTCCCTACTCGCTAGGGAAATTAATTGAATGGAAACATAATGATCACTGTCTTACACTCTTTTTTTTGCGATCCTCCCTACTCGCTAGGGAAATTAATTGAATGGAAACTTACCTAATAAATCTGTAAACCAATTGCCGGAGTTGGTTGATCTCCCTACTCGCTAGGGAAATTAATTGAATGGAAACTGTCGGTAGCCCTGACGGTGACTGCAACCCAACGGGACTCCCTACTCGCTAGGGAAATTAATTGAATGGAAACCTGGGTCTATTCCTACCGTATTTAATATTACTGGAGTTGATGACTCCCTACTCGCTAGGGAAATTAATTGAATGGAAACTCGGACGATACCGGAACGCCAATCAGCCAGACTGCTCCCTACTCGCTAGGGAAATTAATTGAATGGAAACCAGGCTGCATAGGCTAGATCTAAATCCATCCGCCATTCACCTCCCTACTCGCTAGGGAAATTAATTGAATGGAAACCCTACTGAATCAATTG
>JBJHBL010000023.1:0-73579 GCA_050485465.1 Limnoraphis sp.
CCGTGACTCCCATCGAAATTAAAATCATCACCACAATTAACGGATGATTTTTTAATTTTGCAGTTATTGTTTCTAGTAAATTTTTGTCTTCACTCATTTTATACTCCGGTTTTAAAACAAAAAATTGTTCTGGGTATCTTCGGGTTTAATCACAGATTTTAAGGATAAATAAAATGCGCCCAAACATTGCCATCTGGCCCAGCAACGCGGTTAAAATAGCTGTAGGAATAAATTAACCGTCGCCCTTCAGTATTCGCATAACCCGTGTAAGCATCACCCCAAGGATCATGAACAATATAACCTGTTCTGTTATAGCCAATAATCGTTAAAATATGACCTGCAGGCGTTAAATCTGCACCAATCACAACCGGACGACGATTAATTAACTCCTCTTTAATTTGAGACCAACGGCGAGTTGTACTAAAACTACTTCTAAAGCCATAAGCACGAATTAAAGCCGTTAAAACACTATGTTCAGTCTGTGAACCCACTCCTGCATAATTAAAACACCACTGCAATAATTCATCTTCTAATTGACCGCCAAATTGAGATCGAACCCCATAAAAATAAAACACCATTGCAATAGAAGTTACATTGCAAGTAGACCAATAATACCGCGGATTATCCCGTTGTGAAAAATAGGGAACATTCAACTCAAGCTGATCAGGAATGGGATTAAAAGTTCTTCCCCCTCGCTGCAATCTAACAAAACTAGGAAACACATAACCCGTATTGCCAAAATTCGGAAATTCCTCTGTTAATGCAACTCTAAGATGATTCTCTGAAACCACATAACTACTCATTCCATAAACTCGACCTCCTGGTAATGTCGTGCGTTCAGAAGCCTCTAAACGACTGGTATCAACCGGACGTTTTTTCAACACAGTTGTTTGTCCAATTGTCATCGTCAAAGCATCAGGATTAAAGGGGATATCTTGACCGTCTCGTCGCAAGCGAACGTGTTGCCAATAAATATAACCGACATTACCAAATCCTGGCACAGATTGAGCTAAAGTTACCCGAAAATGACCTTGAGTACAAGCATAACCTAGAATCGAATAATTTTGACCTAATAATAACTGAGTAAATTCATTCGGTGAAAGGTTAGAAGAATCCACAGGTTTCGCTTTAAACATTGTGGTTTTAATCACAAACATCTGAGCGCTAACATCAGTATCGGGTACACTTTCAATATCAAATTGAAAGACTTCTGATCCTTTACTTAATCTAACATGACCCTGAAAAAAATAGCCAAACACTCCGATAGGTGGAATACCATTCTCTAATAAAACTTTTAGATGACCATCCACCAAACCATACTTAACAACATTAAACCGTTGACCTGCTTTAATCGCTACTTTTTGACTTTGATTGAGAGAAGCAGAATCAAACGGTGCAACTTTAAAAAGGGTATCCTCAGTAATCGTTAAAGTTAACCCTTGACCAACAGTTAACGGGTTACTACTAACCGTTAAATGTACAACTTGAGAAGAAACTAATTTCCCTTGACGATTTGTGGCTTTGAGTCGTAACCACCGATAACCCGGCTCACTAAACCCATTGGCTAACCGAACTTCCCAAGTTTTCGAGGCTGAATTTAAAGTCACATTAAATGCAAAACGATCTTCTGCAACTAAAGAAATCCCAGATACAACATTCGGATCAAATGTTCCTTTTAATGTTGTCGGTTGATTCACTAAAACTTCAAAAGGTTCATTATATTTAACGGGTACTGAAGGAACAATGGGTTGATCTGCGCGAATGAGTTGTACAAAATCAGGATAAAGATAACCTGTATTTCCAAAACCCGGTAAATTTTCAGTGATCGCGACTTTGAGATGACCCTCTTCTGTGGTGTAACTTTGTACGCCATACACCATTCCGGCAGGAAGTGTGGTTCGTTCAGTTTCGGGGAGATAAGCGGCATCAATGGGGCGTTTCTTAAAGACTGTTGTATTAACAATAGAGAGATTAATGGCGTTTGTATTATAGTTAATCGGTTTATCTTGTTGCCAAATTTCAGCATGATAACGATAGATAAAACCATGTCTCCCAAACCCCGGAATCTCCTGATCTAGAGTCACCCGAAAATGATCAGAAATAGAAGCATAACCGAGAATTGTATAAGTCGTTCCGTGAGGAAACTCAACTTTTTGATTATTCCCTAATTGGGCAGAATCTTCAGGTTTTAATTTAAAAGGAGTTGTTTGAGTCACCCATAATAATTGAGTTCCTGGAGGAGTGGGGGGTAAATCTTGACGGTTAAACCCGAGAATTTTTCCGCCCTTCATTAAGAGAACGTGTTTTTCATAGAAATAACCGACGGTTCCAACAGTTCCTAAAGGGTTTTGTAGTTCAACTTCCAGATGCGTATTAAAGAGTTTATAGCGACTCAAAGGAATGACTTGACCCACATTAACATTCTGTTGTTGTTGAGGGGTTAAATTAGAAGATTGGATCGCCTGTTTTTTAAACGGAGTCGTTTGTCGGACAATTAACAAGATATCCGATCCGAGATTTCCTTCGGGAGAAACCGTTAAGCGAAAAATTTGGTCTGTAATTGCTTGATTTTGACGATTAAACCCTTTTAAGCGCAACCAACGTTCACCTGTGGTATTGAATCCTTTCTCAAGACTAATGTGCCAAATTCCAGATTTAGAATTGAGGTTAACGGTGAGGGGGTATTTGTCTTCAGCGACAACGGAAATCGTCTGAATTTTTTCAGAGTCAAAGGTTCCGACTAAAGCAACAGGTTGATTGACTAAGACCTCTAGCGGGCCAAGATAATTCAGCATAGTTCTATTGTCGTAGAGAACAGAGAGTAGGGGATAGGGTAACTCGTTGGAGGTTCATATCATTCAAACATGGGTTAGCATCCCTGACAACTGCACCGATAAAGCCGCCCCTAGAACAATCTACGGACGGCTATACCCTGAATAAGGATGAATTTTTCCTGAGACTGGATCAAAAATCAACAAATTCCCTGTTTGTTACCTGCGCCAAGCACTAATATTAACCCAGTCGGGCGAGAATATCTTGAGCATGGGTTTCGGTATTAACCTTGTCTTCGACATAATCAATGATCCCTGCACCATTAATAATATAGGTGACACGTTGGGCGTAGCCTTGACCATTGCGTTCGTTGTAAACGTCGTAGGCTTTAGTAATCGTACCCTGTGAGTCGGCTAACAGGATAAAGGGTAAGCCATATTTCTCAGCAAACATCTTATGGGATGCTTCATCGTCCATACTGACACCCAACACGACCATATCTTTGCTTTGATAGTCAGCGAAGTTGTCGCGGAAGCTTTGGGCTTCTTTGGTACAACCGGGGGTGTCGTCTTTGGGGTAGAAGTATAAAACGACGATTTTACCCTGGAAGTCAGCCAGAGATACGGTGTTTCCGTTGCTATCTTTGGCCGTAAAGTCAGGGGCTTTTGTTCCAACAGATAAAGCCATTGCTGAGTTATCCTCCCCAGAAGAAACTATGTTGCTATTTTCTGTACTTCCTTATTTTAGGGGATGGGTGGCGCCTATTAACTTGAATTTTGTCCGCACCAACTCCCATACTGCTTTATCATCTCACCTGTAAGCTGTTTTTCAACCCGGTCTAACACAATGCAGAACCCTAACCCAACGCCCCGCCAAATTTTAGAAACGTTGCTTCCCTATTTGCGAGTCGCTGCGGGCTACGCCTGCAAACTTCAGCCCCTCATTCGCGCCCTTCCGGCTAAAGAAGGAGATAATTTTTTTGCCGAAGCGTTGACCGATGCTGATTTATCAATTCAAACTTTAGTAGAAGTTGCGCTTTTGGGGACGTTTCCTGATCTTCGTTTTTATGGTGAAGAATATGAACAGTCGGCTAATACAAAGTATTTTCGCAGTGTTGAATTGGGAGAACAAGGGGATTATTTAGTGACCCTTGATCCCATAGATGGCACAAAGTTTTATTTAGACGGACATTCCAATTATCAAATTATTCTCACGGTTCTTAATCGTGATGAATTTGAAGCGGTGTTAGCGATTTCTCCGGCTTTAAATACTTATTATTATGCCCTGCGTGGCGAAGGAACGTTTACAGGTTCTCTCGAAGATGATTTAGAGGCCTGTGTTCCGGTTCAACTGGAGTCCGCAGAACCAATTATTTTACTCGGGTTTGGCATGAGTGAATTTAAACCCCTGCTTGAAAATAATTATGATGTGATTGATATCGCCAATGATTACGGAATTGATGTTCAAATTCCCAATCATAATGGGATTTTAAGCGGTTGTCTTTGTGGAACCGTGAGTCGGTCTGCTAAATTTATTGATGGGGCGGCATTGGCTTTTTTAGCCCAAGAAGCGGGTTGTATTGTGACGACCTATGATGGTAGTTGTCCCCCGCCTTTAAATATGTGCAAAGATTATAGTCGTCCGGGTTTATTGGTTGCGGCTTCGGAGTCGGTTCATCGGCATTTGTTAGAAGCTGCAAAAACTCTACAAAAGTCTTAATTGGTTCATTCAGGGCGCAACTGTGCGCCCCCAAATCTTTAGTAGGAATCGATAATTTGAACTTGAATTTTTTCTAGAGGAGAAGGTTTTAGGGATGTTTTTTTGATTGTCTCCTTTAAGTTCTTTGCACCAGAATTCTGGTTCATGCTGCTAGAAAGCTGTAAAACAGGGATACCCAATCGCTGTAAAAACTGATCAACAACTTTTCCAGACAAGAAGTATTCAGCTAAAGATTCAAGTCTCTGACTTGCTGAATAGTGCTGATTTTTATGGTAGGTTTTGACCAAATTATTAAATCGAGTTAAAGAGATGGGAATTACTGTAATTTCTTCAGTTTCTATTAGCTCTAAAACTCTTTGACATCTGAGTTCAAAAGGCACTTCTAGAGGAGTACCATCGGATTGTAAAACTTGCTCTAATATCACTAAAGTTGCGCCAGTCGAGAGGGTTTTTAAAAGACAATGAATTAAATTTTCAGGGTTATAAAAAGGCATTGTACACAGAACTTTGTCTGTCATTTGAATTGAAGGTGTTTCTACAATCTTGTGCATTTCCTTGATCAGATCAGCCTGAGTATGAGTCTTCCGTTGAGGTTTTTCGGGTGAACTCCATGAATATTGATAGAGAATATCTAAAGATAAAAACTGTTGGTGATTGACTTGAATGGGGGATTCACCTGGCAGAATTAAATTATACAGGTAGTGAGTCCCGGGATAAATACCATCAACAACAATTAACTCAATATCTCGATCTAGAATAGCCAGAATTTGTTGACAAATTTTAGCCCGTCGAATATCAGTAATAACAGCTTTGACCTTACTATCACTGATACAATAACTCAATTCATCCGGTTTTGATAAATGATCTAGAGGAAGAATAATTCCGTTGAGTTGAGCAACTGCATAAAAGCTGTAGACAAATTCAGGACAATTTGGTAATATCAGTGCGACACAATCGCCTTGAGCAATTTCTAAAGAACTCAACCCACGACTTAAGCCTTGAACCTTTGAGTCAAGCTGATCGTAGCGAACTCGATATTCATCATAAACAATCGCCAGATGCTTGGGGATGCGTTGAGTTGCTTCTTGCAAAAATTTAATAATCATTATTTAACCTCAATGTTGATGACTAACGGCTCTCCCTGATTCAATACAACCTTCTCTCTACCTTATAAGTGTATCTCTCTTACAAAAGATCTTATGCACTAATATATAACTGAATATATAATCAACCCGATAAACTTGTACCTGTTTTTATCAATTGTTTACCTCTATGCTTCAATGTGGGTTAAAGGTTAATCAAGCTAAAAACCTTGAGTTGGCTTCCCCTCTGTACTTTTTAAGTTCCCGGGTTCGGGCTTGGGATAACAACTCTAACACTATACTCAACGCTCTAGTCAGATCCGGATCACGCTACTATAGAAGGTTATTGCTCAAGTTGGGCAGATCTGTGAGGTTCATCAGGGTAACAGATAAACAGCTACATTCGTCTAGACGTGCTAAACACAGAGATAGGGAAAAGATTTCTGGGTGTTTGTATGACTCAAAACGGACTATTTGTTGGATTAGTAACGCTTGACTTCCTCTATGGAGTGAATGAATATCCAGCGAAAAATCAAAAGGTTGTCGCTTCTGATTATACTGTTGCCGCAGGTGGCCCGGCTACAAATGCAGCAGTGACCTTTAGTTACCTCAAAAACCAAGCTCAACTTTTCGGCGTTGTGGGGACTCATCCCATTACCGAACTGATTCGAGCAGATTTAAAATTGCATAATGTTACCTTAACCGATTTAGATCCGACTCGTTGTGAACCTCCGAGTGTTTCTTCAATTTTAGTGACTCCCGCAACAGGCGATCGCACTGTGATTTCAATTAATGCAATTAAATCTCAAGCGACCCTAGAAAGCCTCCCTGAAAATTGCTTAGAGGGGGTAGATATTGTGTTAATTGATGGGCATCAAATAACTGTGAGTGAGCAGATTGCCAAATTAGCCCAAGCCCAGGAAATTCCTGTTGTTTTGGATGGCGGCAGTTGGAAACCGGGGTTAGATCGGGTTTTACCCTATGTCGATTATGCAGTGTGTTCAGCGAATTTTTATCCGCCTGATTGTCAGACAGTGGCTGATATTTTTGCCTATTTCCACGATCTTGATGTTTTGTTTGTTGCCCGCACTCAAGGCAATCAACCGATTCAATATCGTAGCCCAAACCGTGAAGGAGAAATTCTGATTTCCCCAATTCATGCTGTTGATACTTTAGGAGCAGGTGATGTGTTTCATGGCGCGTTTTGTCATTTTATTTTGCAAAGTTCTTTTGTGAATGCGTTAACGGCTTCTGCTAAAATTGCGGCTAGTTCTTGTGAATCTTTTGGAACTCGTCAATGGATGAAATCGTAAAATAATCTGTTTTTTAAATTTTTTTGAAGATTTGATAAATTGAGGAATGTTTAGGTTTAATCTAAAAGAAGATTGTTTAAACCTAAATGAATAAAAAATTGACACCGTAGACTGAAAAGATATAGCGCTTCGCGCTAGGCAAGAGGCAACAGGCAACAGGCAATAGGCAATAGGCAAGATTGGTAACTGTTCACTGGTCACTCTCTTACAAACTTTGCTCTGTTGCAAACTTCCTCCTTGATGGAAACCACCAAGACCGGAGTTTGCGCTCTACGCCTGACGGCACGCTCCGCGAACGCCGGAAACCGCCGGGCTGCAAGGAGCGCGCTGTTTACTGGTCACTGTTTACTGGTCACTGGTCACTGTTTTCGGTGCGTTTGTAAATATACCACTGCGAAGCGCTATAAGTGATTTAACCTAAGATTCTAGCTCAAATCCTACGATTAACTTTTTAGAGCGATTCGTTTACCCCAATGACAAATTCTAAACCCCTAAAAATTACACTTCCTCCTCTGCAAATCACCCTAGAAAACGAACAACAAGTCAGCCTCCAATGGCTCGTACAACAATTAAATTTACCCGCTCAACCTCCGGATCAAGTTTCTGATACTTGGAAAACCTGGGTGGCACTTAATAAGTTATTAAATCAGCCGGATCATATTTTAGTTCAGAAAATGGTTGAGTTTGGAGTTGATGAGAAGTTAGCCCTAGAAGAAGTCAATCAAGCCCAGAATCATCCTTATTATCAAGCGGGAAATCAGTTGGTTCAACAGTTAAAAAAATTAGAGTCTATTCTGCAAATTCAGCAGCAACTTGCTCAGATTTCGAGTGATTATCACACAGTTAATCGTCAATTTTTTCTGTCTAAAACAGATTTTTTTGAGGGGTTTTACGCGCAAAATAAACCCGTTATTTTAACCGGGATAATGAACAACTGGAAAGCCTTAAAGCTCTGGAATTTAGCCTATTTTAAACAATATTATGGAACGGCAACGGTAGAAGTTCAAGCTAACCGAAATAGCGATCCAGACTATGAACTGAATGTGGAAAAACACCGTAAACAAGTTTTACTCAAAGATTATATCGACTGGATTATCACAGCCGGGGAAAGTAATGATTGTTATATGGTAGCCAATAATGGCAATTTAGATCGAGAAGACATGAAAGGGTTAATGAATGATCTTGAGGTTTTCCCGGAATATCTAAACCCAAAAGAGAGTTCACGCCGCGTCTTTTTTTGGTTAGGATCTGCGGGAAGCATTACCCCTTTACATCACGATCCGGTTAATTTAATGTTAGCACAAGTGTTTGGGCAAAAACGAATTTTATTAATTCCGCCCCGTCAAACGCCCTATCTTTATAATCATATTGGTGTTTTTAGTCGAGTTGATCCCGAAAATCCCGACTATCAAAAATATCCCCTTTATACCCAAGTCAAACCCATTGAAGTGATTTTAGAACCGGGAGAAGTGATTTTTATTCCTGTCGGTTGGTGGCATCATGTCAGAGCATTAGAGGCGAGTGTTTCTGTTTCCTTTACGAATTTTGTGGTTCCGAATTATTACAATTGGCAAAATCCTACAGGGGGTTAAAAAAATGGTGATCTTGATCATTAAAACACTCAACATAGATCAAAACATAAGTAGGATCGAAATCACGGATGATCCTTTCTGATTTTAGTCAGTATGTTAGATGAACCGATTAGGTTTTATTCATTGCAACCTCAGTTGCAGGTACAAGGTTACTCAAAATGTTTTTACAACAGTCCAAAGATATTCCTGACCCTTCTGAATGGATACAGGAACATTATTCTCTGGCTCACATTGCTCAGACTCTCAGTATTCTCCTTATAACTCCAGAAGGCGAAGACTTCTCCTATACCCCAGAAGGAGAATTAGTGATTGGTTTGAAAGCCAGAGACATTTTACAAGCCCATTGCAGGGATGAGGATTGGGAATATGCGCGAAATTACCTCAATCTCAGTCCAAGAAGCCCCTAGAAAGAAATTGTCAGTATCATCCTAGTTAGGCGCACCTGCGGCTCGTTGTAGTGCCACCTGACGGTTGGCTTCGTATTCCGTGACTTTTTGTTGAGCGGTTTGATAGTTGGGGCTAGAGTCTGGAACCTGTCCCATCAGTTCTGCGGCTTGTCCCCATTGGCTGGCGACTTGTTCCCATTCATTGCGAGATTGAGCCGTTTGAGCCAAGTTAGCCGCACCAATTGCAGTGCGAACCGCTTCCGCCCAGGGATCAACAGGGGTGGCTTCGGTTTCTTGGGGGGTTTCTTGGGGGGTTTCTTGGGGGGTTTCCTCCGGAGTTAAGGGTTCGACTTCGGTTTCAGAATCTTCGCCGCCCAAGAAGGGGAGTTGATAGATTCCGCTAAAGTGTAAACCCGCTAAAGCAGCGATCGCCAATAACAAAACCAATACAACAAACAGGACTATTTTCCCTTTGTTGTTGGGTTGGACCTGTTCAGTTTCGTCCTCAAAATCGTCGTCTTCTTCGGGGTTGTAGTCGGCATCTACATTGTCGTCATAGTCTTCGTCGTCAAGACTTTCATCATCAAAGGAGTCATTTTCGTCTTCATCATCAGCAATAATGACTTCATTGGGAAGCACTCCTTCAGGAAGATCATCATCACTGAAATTGTCGTCCTCATCGATGTCAAAATTAGGCATCGCGGGTATGGGTTCTTCATCAAGATCTAAGGATTCCTGGGGAGGAGTCTTGAGAATAACTTCATCTTCCCATACAGGTGCATCATCTCCAAACTGACGTCCGTATATTTTCACAATGTAAACGGAGTCAATCTCAAGCTTTTTCATCCCGTTCTCAATAAACGTGACTAATGCTTTTTGATTATTCGGGACTTGTTCACCTTCAAGCATGACATGAAGACAGCCATTATCCCGCATGACATCAGCGTTAATGCCTTTCGGTTTGAGAGAATGGTTAATAGCACTGGCGATCGCTTTGGGATCACCTTGTTTAGCGAGTTGTTTAGCTTGATCGCGTTGGTTTTCGTCTGGCATGGCTAACCCTCTGTATGGGGTAACGGGCAATTTAATGATACTATCTGCTCTTGTAAGCTGTGTAACCTAATTTGACAATAGGTTCTAGGGGACAAACCCAAGGGCGAAAGGCACGAACAACCCTCTCTTTAACGTCTCCCGTAATTATAGGATTGAAACAGGTAACACAGCGTAATAATGTGAGTTTGTAAGGTTGAGATTTCGTCGGCACCCCGTTTAAGTTGGGTTTCTAATTCTAGCAGCAGAGGTAAGGTTTGTTGGAGTTGATTTACCGTCATAGATTGCACTTCTTGACGCAGAAAATAAATGCGCTTCGGATTGGCAATTTCTGCGGCTTTGGCAATTTCTCGCTCATCTTTGACTTGACGCTCTATCATCAGTTTAACCCATAGCCAGGTGCGAAATTGACCGACTAATGTGGCAACAATTTTGAGGGCGGGTTCGTTGTGTTCGATCAATGCTGCTACTAATTCTAAGGCCTGAGCGGTATTTCCGGCTTTAATGGCATTGGCGAGTTTGAGGCTATTTTGAGTATTGGACTGAATCAGGGTGGCGATCGCTTCTAATTTTAGCGGTTTCGTGTCGTTTCCGGCATAGAGTTTTAATTTTTCTAATTCGTTGTACAGTTGTTGGGTATCGTTGCCGACGGCTTCTGCTATCAGTTCAACTCCGGCTGAGGTGATTCTGACTCCAATTTCGGCTGCGACTTGTTTAACGCGCTGTTCGAGTTGATCAGTTTTCCAGGGGGGAATACGAGAAAATTCTTTAACGGTGGCGTGCTGTTGGAGGATTTTGGTAGACTTAAGACGACCGTCAGGTTTGTTGGGCGTGGTTAATAACAGGGTTGTTGTTTCTGGAATCACCCCCAGGGTTCGTTGTAACTCTTTGACTAGATCTTCGGGACAGTGTTGAGTGATGGGACTGTTGACAAGCCAAACCAAACGACTTCCCAAACCAAAGGGAGGGGTCATGGCTTGATTTAAGCCAGAAATGACAGCATTTGGCGAATCAGGCAGAATTTTGTCAAAATTAAACGTAGACCAGCTAGGATCGAGAATAGACTCGCGCAAAGCATCGACGGCTTTGGCAAGAGAAAATTCATCATCTCCCCAGTAGAGGTAAACTGGCATTGGTGACGGTTTCTGAACAAGAGGCGAAAAAGATTGGACGATACTTACCAAGTTTATGTGAATCGGGTGGCGCGGATGACGCTACCAGAAACCTATATCTCTCAGTTAGACCACATCCAGGAGTCTCCTAAGTATAAGTCACTTTCCGACGGCCGACGACAAGCGGTTCCCTTTCCGGGTTATACCATCATTACCCCTCCTGTACCCGAAGATCCTGATAATCGCAATTTCTACGCCCATTTACAGGCTTCTCAGCAGCAATTGGTTGAAAAGCTTGATCCCCAGTTTTGGGTTCCTGTTCCTCCTGATAGCTTACACTTGACGTTGGCGGATTTGATTTGGGATAGTCGTTATCGAGATGCTTGTCAAGACCTGGAGTTTGATCAGAAGTTACAAGCGGCGATCGCTGAATCTTTTTTGGCTTTTCAAGCCAATGTCATTGATCAACCCATTCGTTGGCAAGTTCTCGGTATTATTGTGATGACTCGGGCGATCGGTGTCTGTTTAGCACCTAGAGATGAAGAGTCTTACGAAAAGATTGTACAATTTCGGCGGGCGATTTATCAAAATCCCAGTTTTATGGCGTTAGGAATTGAGCAACAATATCATTTTACGGCTCATATTACGTTTGGGTATTTTGGATCAATTCCCGAGGATTTAGATCGTTCTCAGATGAGTACAATGTTATCGGATTTGAATCATCAATGGATGGACTCTCCTCAAGAATTACTCATCAAACGGGCGGAACTTCGCAAATTTGATGATATGACTCGTTATCATCGGGAAGAAAGTTGGCCTGTTCTTGAGTTTTGAAGGCTAAATGATCATTCTATGAGAGTTGTTGATTTGTTCGCCGGGTGTGGCGGTTTATCACTTGGCTTACAACAAGCAGGGTTTAATCTCGTTGCTGCTTTTGATCATTGGGAAAGTGCGGTTAAAGTGTATCAGCAAAACTTCACTCATCCCATTTTTTCTTGTAACTTACAAAATGTTAAAGCGGCAGTTGATTTGATTAAACCCTTTTCTCCTAATATAATTGTTGGCGGGCCACCTTGTCAAGATTTTTCGAGTGCGGGAAAACGAGATGAAAATTTAGGACGGGGTGATTTAACGTTGGCGTTTTGTGAGATTATTACAGTTATTAAACCGCAATGGTTTATTTTAGAAAATGTTGCTTTATTTAAAAAAAGTCGTCAATACCAACAAGCTAAAGCCTTATTGAAACAGTCGGGTTACGGATTGACTGAAAAGGTATTTGATGCGAGTTTGTGTGGGGTTCCTCAAAAACGAAAACGCTTTTTCTGGGTGGGGGAAATGAACGGAACTGATGATTGTTTATTTAGGTATTTTGAATCAAAATTATCCTCAAAACCAACAACAGTTCGAGATTATTTGGGAGATAAACTGGGATTAGAATATTATTATAGACATCCGAGAAGTTATCAACGTCGAGGAATATTTAGCATTGACGAACCCAGTCCAACCGTTAGAGGGGTGAACCGTCCTATTCCTAAAACCTATCAAAAACATCCCCAAGATCCAGTAGAAATTACCCCCAATATTCGTCCATTAACCACAATAGAAAGAAGCTATATTCAAACCTTCCCCGAAACGTTTATTTTTCAGGGGTCAAAAACCGATCTTGAACAAATGATCGGAAATGCAGTTCCTGTTAAACTAGCAGAATTTGTGGGAAAATGTATTCTGGAGTTCATCCAAGAGAGTCAGTTGGGTTTGTCTCAACCCGAAAGTGAGTATCAACAACTCTCTTTAAACCTTACACAGTAACCAAGTCGGATCAATTGACTATACACGTTGTCGGAATGGGTTGGGATGGGGAAGCAGGACTGAGTGAGTCCGTGCGAGAAGTGATTGAACAAGCAACTGTTTTAGTAGGAAGCGATCGCGATCTTTCTTATTTTTCTGATCATCCTGCATCTCTAATCAGTTTACAAGATTTAACAGCAGCTTTAACGGAAATTCAACAATATTTATTAGCAGTTGAAACTCATACACCTGAAATTCATCCCGTAATTGTTGTATTGATTTCAGGAGACTCGCTATTTTTTGGCTTAGGAGGGTTATTTTTAGCCCAATTTCCTGCTGAAATTTTAACCTTTCATCCTCACCTCAGTTCAATTCAATTGGCTTTTAATCGGCTGCAAATTCCATTTCAGGATGTTGAGGTGATGAGTTCACCCGATCACTCGTTAAACCAATTCACTCAAGCCCTGCAACAAAATACTAAAAAAATAGCCATTTTAACTGATTCTATTGATTATACTCCCAATGCGATCGCTCGTCTACTCTCTTCCCTCAATTTATCAACAGCTTATCAAATTTGGACTTGTGAAAATTTAGGCCGAACAGAGGAACGAGTTCAACAGGGGTCAATAGAAGCCCTATCTACTCAGGAATTTTCGCCTTTAACCGTAGTGATCTTATTAAGAGAATCTCAGTTTTCTCAGCATTTAGATTTATCTCAAATTCCATTTTTAGGAATACCCGATCAACTGTTTTGTCGTTTTGAAAATTTCCCAGAACTCATTACCCCAAGAGAAATCAGAACCTTAATCTTAGGAGAATTAGCATTACAACCCGAACAAATGATCTGGGATATTGGAGCGGGGACGGGTTCCGTGTCGATAGAAATTGCTCGTTTATTTCCCAGTTGTACTGTCTACGCAGTGGAAAAAACAGCAGTGGGAACAGCATTAATTGAACAAAATAGAGAAAGATTTCAAACTCAAAATGTAATTTCAGTTCATGGGGAAGCACCCGCTATTTTACATCGTTTACGCGCTCCTCATCGGATTTTTATTGGAGTTAGCGAGGGGAATTTAGAAGAGATTTTAGGGTTATGTAGTTTACGGTTAATTTCTGGGGGAGTGATGGTATTAGCGTTAACAACGTTAGAACATTTGAATTTATCCTTAAATTGGTTAAAGCAACGCCTAAAAGTTGAACCCACTTGGCGTTATCAGTTGTTACAAGTGCAGTTATCCTGTGCAGTTCCCGTCAAAAATTTAACGGGGTTTTATCCTCTCGATCCGGTAACAATTCTCACAATCCATCATTTAAAATGATAAAATTAAGAGATGTACAGTTAAAAAATTTAGAGATTTAGAACCTAAGTACAGGACAAAAGTTGTAAAGCTTGCTCAATTTCTTTAGGGAGTTGCTCTCTCACATTCATGTTTTTTTATCCTTTAATGTTCTTAGTTGTCAGACTTAATCTTCTATAATAGCAATTTATTCTTCAATTGCTCACATCTTGTGAACAGGATTTGAATCGTCAAAATTGATTGAAACTCCCGTGATACTCCTTATTTCCCTAACATTTGACGATAGCCTAAATATCCAAGAGTTAAAATCACTCCAAGAATGACCAGAAAAATTGAAAAGGGGATAGAGGAGAAAAATATAATTCTGATTCGAGATAACATCCAGGAAAGAACAAGAAATGCTCCCGCTAAAAAGATAAATCCTTCTAAGGTTCTATAAGCCGGAATAAAATCTAAGGGAATTCTTTGTTTAGAGATCCAAAGTGAGGTTAAGAGATAATAAGGAGGAGTAAAAAGCAATAAAAAATCCGCCTGTTTCACCACTAATGACCATCCCCCAGTATTGGTTGCATAGGCTAAATATCCAACCCAAAATAGCATGGTTATTAAAGCGAACCAGAGGTTCAAACTGAGGATATAAGGTTCTTTCCAATAACCAGGAATGAGAAAACAAATTAGCCAGGTTAGCCAGGGGGCGAGCAAAAGTGAAAAGACGATAATATCACGATAGTCAACAATTTGTAAAAATAAGGTTTCAAGAGTCATTACTGAGAGTATCCTATCTTTTATTTCTATTCTATCCTTAAAAAGTTGATGATTTCAATTTTCGCTCAAAGCCTGATTAACTTTTTCTACATTGAAAAACGTTCTCATTCCGTAAAAATAACACGGGTTTATTTTTATACTTTATAATTCAGTGATTTTACTTAGGTATTTCTTGCCCGAGTATCAGATTTGAATTCCTATCACAAATGATACAGAAAAATATTAAATCTTCTATAAGAATTTTAATAAGACCGAGAAATTTGATAGCTAAAGATAACGAACAAAATACAAAAATATTGTTTCTTTAAGCTTTATTTAAGTTCATCACACCATACAACACTTTAATCAAAATTTCTGTAGAACAGAAGTCATTATTAATTACCCCTTCAGCGGTAGGATAAAAAATAGTTAACTATCCTAAAAGTTTTACTCAACAGTAAAACAACAGTTCTCTCACACACATAAGGAGAAAGTATCAGCATGGAAGTTATTTTGGTTTACTTGATTCTCGCACTTGTTTTAATCTGGAGTGAGAATGGATCGTCTCGATATCAAGATCGGGATGATAGAACTTTAGAACACAAAGAGTACAAACCAGAGCGTTCTGAACAAGTGTACTATAGAGACCATAAACAGCCAGAATACCTTCGTTATTCAGAGGTTGAAGATTTAGATATGAGCCGTTCTAGAAGTCTAAATTCTAAGAAATTCTAACTTAAACTTAGGAGATTGGGCTTTTCAACTTGCTTAGGTGACTCAGTATCGAGATATTTGGACTTAGCTATCACGTGTGAGGACTGAGATCACCTATTCAATTGATTTTTACCCAGATTTTTAGGGTTTCCATTGTCTTAACTTTTGGAGAATAGATCGAGGATTTGCTGTTTCTGGACGGGTTAAAATTCCCTGGGTAGGATTCAACAGTAAAGCTAAAAGAAATAACCCCGAAACCGTTAAAACAATCGCCGCCCCAGAAGGAACATTCAAATAATAACTCATGTACATCCCCGCCACACTGCTAATCATGCCAAAAATCGCCCCTAAACCCATCATTTGATGAAGTTCTTTCACTAATAAATAGGCGGTAATTTCCGGGCAAATCAACAACGAAACAACTAATACAAGGCCAACAGCCTGCATACTGGCAATAATCGTTAAAGTAATGGCAGAAACCAAGCCAATATTAATCAAATTCACAGGTAATCCCATCGCTTGAAATTTTAGGGGTTTTGAATTTAACCGAAAAAATATTATCAGATTTTGGCTTCACAAACTATGAGGTAAATTTGTCTACTCGTCCACAGAAATCGGTCGGAACTGATGAAGGATGGGAATTAGCAACAGAGGCGTTAATTAAGGCGTTGAAGATAAAAATGGGAGTTTGTGGAAGATGTGGGCGGCGGGGCTTGTTACGGGCCGAAAATTGATATAAAAATCCGAGATGCGATTAGTCGGTTGTGGCAATGTTCGACAATTCAAGTCGATTTTAATTTACCACAACGGTTTAATTTGGAATATATTGCCACCGATGGGAGCCGACAACAACCAATGATGATTCATCGGGCAATTTTTGGATCTTTAGAACGTTTTTTTGGGATTTTAATTGAAAACTATGCCGGGGATTTTCCCTTGTAGTTGGCTCCGGTACAATTGCGTTTATTACCTGTGAGTGATCAACAACGAGACTCAGCAGAAGTGATTGCTCATGCTTTGAAAAAAGTGGGGTTTAGAGTTGAAATAGATCGCAGTGGCGATCGCTTAGGAAAGCAAATTCGTCAAGCGGAACTCGATAAAATTCCAGTGGTTGCAGTGGTGGGAAAACGAGAAGTTGAACAACAAACCTTGAGTGTGAGAACTCGACAAGCTGGGGAAATGGGTTCTCTGACGTTACCGGAACTGCAAGAGCGTCTAAAAAATGCGATCGCCCAGAAAACTTTTCTTTAAATGCGTCTTCGGGGGACAGACGTTGTACAATGACTCCAGTAGCAGTTCTGACCCCCATGACTGTCTTAACTGAAACGTCTTGCTGCCGATAACAATTTTGGAGACACACCAATGGGTACGACTACATTTATTCAAGATGAAACGGAATTAGATGCGCTATTGGCTAATGAGTCCTTATTGGTGGTAGACTGCACTGCAAGTTGGTGTGGTCCCTGCAAATTGGTTGCCCCTTTAATGGATCAACTCGCAGAGGAATATAGTGATCAAGTCAAAGTATTCAAGCTGGATCTAGATTCTAACAAGCCCGTTGCTAAACGATTTGGGATTAAAGGTATTCCGGCGGTTATGTTTTTTAAACAAGGAGAATTGAAAGAAATGTTGGTTGGGGTGAAGCCCTACGAAGACTTCAGCAGTGTAGTTACCCGACTGTTGTAGAATGTTACTCCTGAATGTCCTCTGAGGTTTCCCTATCATTTTCTAGCGGTTGTGCTTCAGATCGAGGAGAACGACTAAAATGTTCATAAGCAGTTTTAGAAATATTTCTAATCAGAGATTCTGCTGCGGTATTTCCATCTAGACGTTCAACAATAACAGCTAATAAGTAACGCTTTCCATTCGGTAAATCAATCACACCAACATCCGCAGAAACCAACTTTAAATTCCCCGTTTTATGAGCAATAATTGCACCTCGACCTAAACCACTGGGAAGGAGAGAATTATTTTCCGTTTTCTCCATAATTCTCAAAATGCGATCGCGAGATTTCATCGAAACTAATCCCCCTTGATTAATTTGAGTCAAGACATTCACCAAATCTCTGGGTGTAGATTTATTAGTACCTCTAATATCAGGAAGTAAATCTCGAATGACAGTATTACTCAAGCCCCAATCGAGAAATCTTTGATTCAAAAATTCTGCACCGCCCAAACGCTCAATTAACATATTGGTTGCGGTATTATCACTAATCACCATCATTTTAGTTGCCGTTTCTAGGGCGGTGTATCTCGTTCCAGGGGGTTGATCTTGCATATCGCCTGAACCTGAAGCTATATGCCGCTCTTCCATCGTTAAGACTTCATCAAGACGAACCCGACCTTCATCAACAGCTTGAAAAAAAGCCACTAAAATCGGAACTTTAATCGTACTTGCAGCCGCAAAAACAGATTCACTGTTGATATCAACATAACCTCCCGTATCCAAATCGAGTAATAATACACCCGGTTGTAAACTCGAATTTTCTGACGTTAACGCTAAAATTTGTAGTTTCAGGCTGTGAATTTCTTGATTGAGTTGAACCGAAAGAGGAAGCGTTTCTAGACGCGCAGGAGACGAAGAAGAATCGAATTGACTCTCCAGACTTAAACTAGCGCTCGAAGTCACCGCTTCAGAACCCAAACGTCCGAGAGAACTTAAAATCGACAAAACCGTTCCCGAAATCACCCCAATACCAATTCCTAAAATCAGCAAACGCGCCCCATAAATCATCGGCGAAAACCGACGTTTAGTTTTCTTAATCACACGGGGACGAGATGCAATGGGCGAAGGGGAAGAACCAGGAGAAACAATCGGTGTCAGGCTGCGACCTTGACGAGAGTTGGGCGCAGAAGAAAAGTTCGGCTTTCTGCGATCGCCTGAAATCAGAGGCGGTAAAGGAGAACTAGCGGGTTGACCCGTTCTAGGGCGTCTCGGAGGGGGAGTTCTGCGACGTTCTTCTTGTTCTGCGCGAGTTTGCTGTTGTTGTCGCAATTGAGAGACTAAAGGTTCTAGAGACTTAGCCCTTCGTGAACCATTGAAAGGAGACGGTGAACTCGATGAACTCGAAGATTTAAACCGTGAAAAAGGCTTCATCAAGCCCTTGAAAAGATCCAGAGGTTGAGATGAAGCACTGCGACGCTGACGACGGCGACGCCGAGAAACAGGCTGAGACCCATTGCGAGAAGACTCTCGGGATCGAGAGCCAGAGCCAGAAGACGAGATAAGCGATAAATGACGGGGAGATCGCTGGGCCACACCAAACACCTAGTAAACTGTGATCAACCAAACTAAAAAATCAATCCGCACAGACGAGGACATCAACAGAAAAATTTTCTGAGAACCCGATCCGGAAAGGGGAACTCTCAACCCTAGATCGAAGTCTCCGAGGGGGATTCACTCGATCCGCTCAGGGCTGGCTATTCCACTGAGGATCGGGGATCGCTAACTGCACTGCTATCGGGATCATCAGACTGGAGATCGGCAACAGTATCAGACGCGCCTATCAGGGTATCATCAACTGTACCGGATTGTTGAGCCGAGTTTAATGCCCATTCCATTTGAGAAAGTATTCCCCGCAGCATATCCACTTCCGTTTGAGACAACTGAGCGCGGTTAAACAAACGTCGAAATTTTTCCATGCGACTCGTCGCCGTATGGGAATAGAGATAACCGATGTTGAGTAAAAGGGTTTCAAGTTGATTGTAAAATCCTTCTAGACGTTCGAGGGTTGCTTCGGAGCCAGTCCGAATGGGAGAGGACACTACAGGAGGAGAAACCTTTGGGTTAGCGTTCGCGAGTTGAAACAGTTCATAACAACAGACTGCCACAGCTTGAGCTAAATTTAACGCCGGATAAACAGAACTTGAGGGAATACGAACAAACCGTTGAGCATAGTTGAGTTCTTCGTTGCTCAGTCCTCGATCTTCTGGGCCAAAAATTAAAGCTCCCGGGGTTTCCAGTAACCATCCTAAAGCATCGCGAGGATGTTCTAACGGGGTTTCTAAAGAACGTTCTCGTGCTGTCGTTGCGATCGCTCGTTGACATCCAGACAAAGCTTCTGGCAAGGTTTCAACTTGGATCGCGCTTTCTAAGATATCCACCCCATGAACCGCCATTTTTTGGGCATCCTGACAACGGGGATCGCATTGGGGATTGACTAAAACTAACTGTTGTAATCCCATATTTTTTAGGATTCTCGCCACAGAACCCACGTTTAATGCTCCCGCAGGCTCAACTAAAATAATCCGAACTTGGGCTAACGCTTCGTCTAACACCTTCTCTAACCTGGACAATGATATGCTAGTTGTTGACAACAAGCAACTCAAATAACTTAACATGGCTCGCCAGCGTTCTAAATCTGACTTGCCCTCTAAATTATGCCCTGTTTGTGGTCGCCCTTTTACTTGGCGCAAAAAATGGGCGGACTGTTGGGACGAGGTGAAATACTGTTCTGAACGCTGTCGGCGTCACAAAAACAAAGAATAAAAAACATATGATTCTTCCGGGCTACTGAAAGCCCACACTAAAAGTGTAAGCGTTGGCGTTAGGGAGTTGACTTGGAATTATCGAACTCGACGTGCAACAATATTTCAGCGACTCAAAAAATTATCTATTTTGCCAATCAATATGGTGCAGCCTAAATTAATTATTCACGGGGGAGCCGGAAGTTCTATTCACAGTAAAGGGGGGATCGATCAAGTTCGCAAAGCCCTTTATGGCGTTTTAGAAAAAGTTTATCCTCTCCTCGGTCAAGGCATCAGTGCAACAGATGTCGTTGTTGAGGGGTGTCGGTTGCTCGAAGATGAACCCCTATTCAATGCCGGGACGGGTTCGGTACTTCAGTCGGATGGTCAAATTCGCATGAGTGCGGGTTTGATGAATGGGGCGACTCAGAGTTTTAGTGGTGTGATTAATATTTCTCGTGTGAAAAATCCCATTGATCTGGCTCAAGCGTTGCAAGACTCTATGGATCGGATTTTATCGGATCAAGGTGCCGCAGAACTGGCCCGAGAATTGCAATTACCGATTTATAATCCTTTAATTGATCGCCGACTCAACGAATGGATCGAGGAACGCAAACATAATTTTACCCGCGAAATGGCAAATGTTGTCGCTGAACCCGCTCGTACAGGTACCATTGGAGTGGTTGCCTTAGATACTGCGGGGCGACTCGCTGCTGGCACTTCTACAGGCGGTAAAGGCTTTGAAAGAATTGGTCGGGTGAGTGACTCTCCCATGCCTGCGGGAAATTATGCTACATCCGATGCGGGGGTGAGTTGTACCGGAATTGGCGAAGATATTATTGATGAGTGTTTTGCGGCTCGTTTAGTGATTCGGGTGACAGATGGTTTATCTTTGAAAGAAGCTCTAGATCGGTCTTTTGCAGAAGCAACTCAACGAAAACGGGATTTTGGAGCGATCGCAATTGATGCTACAGGTCAGATCGGTTTGGGTAAAACCTGTGATACCATTGTTGCCGCTTTTCACGATGGTGAGCAAATTGGTGATAGTCTCGAAATGGAAAAAGGCACTCAGGTTTTAGTGGTTTAAATTTGTTATTTGTCAAGACTTTTCTAGTCGTTTTCTAGTGGGTCTTGACGAAGATCAGTAAATCGAGTTCAAAGGTTTTCAACGCCGGGAGGAACGATCCTCAGTTGAGTCAGATTTTTATTGATTTCTTTGAGGAGTTCAAAGTCTTCTTCTGGCAACAGAATCCTATAATCATCAGGTAAATGATTAGAATTTAACCGTTTTTCGAGAAACGAAAAAGCCTGTCGAAATTGATCGGGTTTGGCTGTGATAGGAGAGTCAAAATGACAAGCAATAATTCGTTCAAATTGCCAATTCGCCACCCAGTCCGCCCAAATTAACGTTTCTATCGGGGCGCGGTTTAAAATCAGAGTTTGTAAAATAGGAGCAACCCATAACTGTCCTTTCTGATGTAACGCTTGAAAAGATTTTTGCCAGCCTGACTTCCAATGAAAGGGAAATAAACCCCAATAGTCTTTGAAAGAACGTTGAGGGACTTTTCTTGCATTTCCTAACGTTTGCCACAACGGAACTGTTTCTAAAGCACTCGGACGAAAATAAAACGAAAATAGACAAATACGTTGCCATCCTTTTACACGGTTGGCTTCATTATCAATCATTTCATCAAAAGCATTATCCCTAGCATGAAACAGCAACGGATAGGGATCAAGTTGTAAAATCTCTGGGGGAGTCTCTGGAACTGAGACAACGGTATCTGTGACCAGTAAGCTTCGAGAATGGCGATCAAAAAAGACGACTTCTCCAAAACGTCCAGGCCCTAAGTCTATTGGCCCTAATGTTGCATAGTCAAATTGATTGCTAAAGGGGGCTTGACTACTATCTTCGGGTAAAATATGGGTGCGCTTTCTGGGTAAACCCAGCCAACTTAACGGTAAGTTCAGGGGAAAACTCCACTGACTCGGCGCCACAAAGACTTGGGCTTGTTGAAAGTATCGGGCAAACGGCCCAACAAAAACTTTGTGTTCAATACCGGAAATTGTCGGTAGGATAATATATTTGACATCTCCGTGTTTTGACACTAATTCACGCAGCAAACGAAGACATTCGGGAGTCGGGGCGACGGGTGCATACACCAGCAAACCCCCTTGTTCGAGTTTAACAACGCTCATGCGAATCGGGACGACAACGTAAAGAATCCCCTGAAGTTGATCAAAAGTCCAGAGCGTATCTTTGATGACTTCTCGCCGCAAGGTTCGTCGCTGTCCATAGGGATAAAGCGGTGCGGCTGGCCACCAGGGCCATGAAAAGTCTCTCGAACGCATCGGTGATTGCATGGGCTAGGGTTAAGATGGCATGGCGATCGCAATTGTCCCAGAAGTTTAGCAGATTTTCACAGAACAAGGAATAGGTGACTGTTCCGGGTCAAAACTGTTTCAGTGATTTCAATCACTCTAAAGTGAGATAAAAATCACACTAAAGCGAGATTTTACTCATTTCTTGTTCATTTAAAATAAGGAATAGTAAGAATTATCGAGTTTATTGAGGGGTGTGCAAATGAAACGGACAACAATGGCCACCGCAGCATTATTACTGATGACAGCAGGTTTAGCAAGTCCCGCGATTGCTTTTGACCCGGCACACTTGAAGCAGTTATTGGAAACAAACAACTGTCAAGGCTGCGATCTCAGCGATGCTCAACTCACAGGAGTTGATTTAAGTGGGGCTAATCTTGAAGGGGCTAATCTGCAAGGTGCTAATCTAGCGGATACTAATCTGAACGAAGCCAATTTAATTCGGGCGAATTTGCAAAGCACGAATTTTAGTAATTCTAGTTTAATTGCGGCTAAATTACATGGGGCGAATTTGCAAAGCGCGAATTTTAGTGATGCAAATTTAAGTTTAGCGGGTATGGTGATCGCTAACTTGACGAATGCGAATCTGAGTGGCGCGAATTTGGTGGGTGCTAATTTGGAAAGTGCTGATTTAAAAGGTGCAAATCTCAAAGATGCACGTCAGACGATTGGAAAATTAGGTCAAATTACTCTGCAAGAAGGAAGTCTCTACGGGATTGATATTGCAGGAGTTAATTTGAGAGGTGCTAATTTAACGGATGCCAATTTGACAGGGGCGAACTTGAGTGCTTCGGATCTAGGCGGCGCTAACTTGGATAATGCAATTTTGTTTCAAGCTAATTTATTGAATACGAGACGATAATCTCATTGAAAAGACTGTTTTTTACCGTTCTGACTCCTCAACACAAATTAATCACAGGGTGAGTATTCTTGTTGTTAAAATTAATCTTAAACTCATAAACTCGGCAATCGAAAGCTTCAGGTTGTCGTTTTTTTATGAATATATAGCGCTTCGCGATAGGCAAGAGGAAATAGGCAAGAGTGGAAGTCATTTCAGACTTTTTATCGGCTTTTAAATTTCTCACCAATCATTTTTGATTGCTATAAATTGTATAATATAAAGTTTGACTTATTGATGATAACAAGATGAAGCCTGAAAACTGGCGGGAATTATTAACCCAACATCGCGTGATAGCGGTTATTCGTTCTTCGGATCTAGAATTGGGAATAAAAATGGCAACCGCGATCGCCGCCGGGGGAATAAGCCTGATTGAAATAACTTGGAATAGCAATGATCCGAAAAAATTAATCTCTAAATTGTGTTCAGAATTACCACAATGTACCATCGGAGCAGGTACCTTACTAACAAGGGAAGATCTACATCAAGCTATTGATTGTGGGGCAGAGTTTCTCTTTACTCCCCATACTGATATTCAACTGATTCAAACAGCAATATCGGCGGGCGTTCCCCTAATTCCCGGTGCATTTTCTCCCACAGAAATTGTCAAAGCTTGGCAAGCCGGAGGTAGTTGTGTGAAAGTCTTTCCGATCTCAACACTGGGCGGCGTGGCTTATCTCAAAAATTTACAAGGCCCTTTAGGAGAAATTCCCTTAATTCCAACGGGGGGAGTGACGCTCAAAAATGCCAGAGAATTTATTCAAGCAGGGGCAATAGCAGTCGGACTTTCGAGTGAATTATTTCCACCTCAATTATTAGCAGAACAAAATTGGAAGGCGATCGCGGATCAAGCGACAATTCTCACCCAAAAGTTTACTAAAATTTAGGGAAAATTCAATCAAAATCGACTAAAATACACTCAGCTTCAATCTAAAAGTGGTTCAAAGAGGAGGAGATCATGAAAAAGATGATCAATCGGAAAAAATGGCGAAATGTAGGGACTCTGATCGCCAGTATTGCTTTAAGTTTTAACGTCATTGCTCAGGAGTCTAGCCCGGTTTTCGCCAATGACTATCACAATGCGATCGCCTATCGGATGCTAGAATTGCAAGACTCCTCAGAACGCTGGATACAGATTGATTTAACGCGACAACGGTTAATTGCTTGGGAAGGGAATAAAGCTGTTTATGCAGTGATTGTCTCGACGGGAAAACGGTCAACACCGACTCGCACCGGGACGTTTAGAGTCTATACCAAATATCGTGAGACCCGAATGACCGGGCCGGGCTACGATGTGCCGGACGTTCCCTATACCATGTATTATGATGGGGGTATGGCAATTCATGGGGCTTACTGGCATAATCTGTTTGGGACTCCTGTCAGTCATGGCTGTACGAATGTTGCTGTTGATCACGCCAAGTGGCTGTTTGAGTGGGCTTCGGTTGGAACACCTGTAGTCGTGCATGAGTAGAATTCACAAGCCGAGACGAACGCTAGTGATTGGTGATATTCACGGTTGTTTGAAGGCGTTTGAGACGCTGATCGCAACGGTGAAGCCTCAACAATGCGATCGTATTATTACGCTTGGGGATTATATCGACCGAGGGCCAAACTCCAAAGAAATTCTGGATCGACTGATTGAATGGCATCATCAGGGACAACTGGTGGCATTACGCGGAAATCATGAATTGATGATGTTGCGGGCGCGTCAGGGTCATCGTTATCAACTCTATCACTGGTTAACCGCAGGTGGGGAGAGTACATTAGCTTCCTATAGCCGACAGAGTTTAACTCGAGGACTCGCCAGTATACCGGATGAACATTGGAATTTTTTAGAAAATATTTGTGTGAATTGGTGGGAAACAGCCTCCCACTTTTTTGTTCATGCCAATGTTTATCCTAATTTACCTCTCAACCAACAACCGGAACGAATGCTGTTTTGGCAACAGTTTAATAACCCTGCCCCTCATTATTCAGGAAAGATTATGGTGTGTGGTCATACCAGCCAAAAAAGTGGTAAACCTATTAATATTGGTCATGCAATTTGTATTGATACTTGGGCTTATGGTCGAGGTTGGTTAACTTGTCTAGATATTGTGAGTGGTCGTATTTGGCAAGCCAATCAAACGGGACAACTTCAAATGGCTTGGATCGAGGATTATCATCAGCAGAGTAAGCGATATTATCGCGCCTAGTTTTCTCAGCAATTCTTAAATTTTTCGATTAAGATAACTGCAATACATCAAAACGGTCAAAATTTCGCTACAATTGACCTCATCAATAGAATTAATTTCTTATGCGAGTTCTAGCTATTGGTGATATACACGGCTGTTCTAAAGCGTTTGATACACTTCTAGAGGTCGTTAAACCCCAACCCCATGATCGCATAATTACCCTGGGTGACTATGTTGATCGAGGCCCTGACTCGAAAGGTGTAATTGATCGTTTAATTGGATTAAATTACACCGGACAACTGATATCACTGCGGGGAAACCATGAGATTATGATGCAGGAAGCCTATGCTCATCCCCATCGTTTAGAAGGCTGGCTGGCTTGTGGCGGGCGGGAGACTCTCGCTTCTTACGGGATTTCATCCAAGAAAAAAGGTCTATTTGGAATTGATAATATTCCCGATGATCATTGGCATTTTCTGGCTAATATTTGTCGAGATTGGTGGGAAACAGAGGATCATTTTTTTGTACATGGAAACGTTAATCCTCATAGACCTCTGTCTCAACAATCTAGTCAAGATTTATTCTGGACTCGATTTTACCATGCTCAACCCCACTATTCTGGGAAAACTATGATTTGTGGTCATACCAGCCAAAAGAGCGGTGAACCCATCAGTTTAGGCTATGCCGTTTGTATTGATACTTGGGTGTATGGGAAGGGCTGGTTAACCTGTTTAGATGTTAATAGCGGTCAAATTTGGCAAACCAACCAAAAAGGACAACAACGCACTGCTTTGATTCAAGATTATAGCACCTATTGTGCCGTTTCGTCATAGTTTTTCTAGAGAACAGCCCCATTTTTAGCCTCTTTTTGATTTCCTTTCGGGAATTCAACTTTTCCCCGTTGTTGTTATAGATGTCACCACTCATCGGGGGCGTTTATAATGAGATTAAAAATACACGGGTTGATAGTCTGTGCGACTTGGGCGACGACGTTTTTAAGTGTAATGGGTATTCCGGCAGTTTCTTCTGCATCTCCGGTAAAAACACTTTTATTGGATAGAGAAACCTCTGAAGTGAATTTTCGGGGACAAAGTGCCTCACCCCGTCAAATTGGGGCGGAATATATTGTCTATTTGCAAGATAAAAATAATCAGGTTCGGGGATTAGTTTATCTCCAAAATTCTGGTATTGGGGCTTGTTTTCAAGGCAGTTATGAGTCTAGCACTCGTCAAATTGAAAATCTGACCTATGCCTATCCAGTGATGGGAGAGGAGATGACTGAGGGTTGGGAAATGAATGTTTCTAATCAGTCTTTGGATGTTCAACAATTTTCTCATACTTTTAACCCGAATCAAATTAGTCAAGGGGCAGAAAATTGGTTTCATCAATGTGTGGAGTTATTTAATTAGGGGGATTTTCTAAGGGCGGGTCTAGATTATTTTCGGGTTCCATCAGCGTTTCGGGTTGTTCTTCTAAAGCTTGGGGTTCGGTTTCTATGAGTTGCCATTCCTCTACCGGGCGAGTAATTGCCGAGAGAATTCCTTCAGGAATGACTAAAATTGAAAGGGTTTCCTCGGACGCTTGAGACGGATTAGTTTGGGCATAAACCCCCCGGTTACTAAAGTCTTTTGTACCGAGATTGAGTTGATAAGTTTCTTGATTTTTTAATTGAACTTTAACTGTTTTTTGGGGAGTATCTAAACCATATTGAGGTAATTCTTCCGGGGAAATGGTTAAGCGTCGTAAGCCGATAGTTGGGTCTTGAGGGATACTTTGATCGGTTACTAACTGATTTAATAAAAAGTCTACTGTCGCTTGATTCGCTAAGTTTTGAACGGGCTGAGTTAACCGCCAGGGCGATTGTTCGGTGGGTTCTTCTTCGGAAATTCGTTCTACAATGATCGTTTGTTCTGGAGTGGTTACGGTTAAAACTTGAACCTGATTTCGATCAAAGGAAAAAATTTGTTTTTCTCGGACTTGAATATTTTGTTGTTGAAATGTTTGTTGCACCTCAAATAGATAAACATACCCGCCCAAACCCAAAGCAATAGTCATTAAAATTAGAGTAGAACGTTGAAACTTCATGGGAGTTTTGCAGAATTGAAAATGAAAGGTTAAATTCAGGAAAGTTAAGTTTGAGGTGTTGACAAGATTGAGCAATTTTTGGGGTTTGACTCGGATATTCTATCGTTTTTTATCTTCGTCGCCACCATAAAATTCCTGCGGTGACAAAGCCCAATAGAGGTAAAATAACGATAGCAACCCAACTTAGAGAACGTCCCAGTATCGGGGTGATCATCAGACGACGGTTGGTTACAGGCCGAGGACGAATAGACAGATTCGCTTGATCAGGTTGACTCAACCAGGTAATCGTATTAATAAAAACATCCCCGTTGAGTTGCTGTTCAAACCATCCGTTTGTGGCAAATTGAGAATTTCCCAGGACAACTAACCGGGCTTCGCTGGGACTGTCTTCTGGGGCTTCTTCTGTAGCTTCTGCTGCGGGATTATCTGGGGTGGGTACAGATTTAGTTAAGGCTACTCCTAATGATAACGGCCCTTTGCGATCGCTTTCGGGGTCAAACTCAAATTGGCGACTGGCCACATTGGTTTCCGCCCAGCTTTCGGGTTCTGTCCAAATTAGAGGACTTTCCGTGATGCCTTCTACGGGGCGAGTTTCCACCGGACGGGCTAAAGGAAAAAAAGAAATCCCATTATTAAACGCTTGAGTAATTGGATGTTCGCCATATTCGCGTACAATCGGAACAGTGGGTCCGAGTCCGACTAGCCGACCACTTCCGGTGGCATCGATAGCGATGCGATCATCAACTCTAACGCCCCATTTTTCTAATAATAGATTCAACCCCGGATTCGTATTCGGGTCTATCATTAAAAACACACTACCGCCCTGATCTAAATAATTATCAATGGCTTCCACTTCCCCTCGAAACAGAGGACGTTGAGGCCCGGCAATCACAATCACATCCGCATCGTCTGGAATACTAGATTGTTGAGTTAGACTGAGAGACTCAATCAAAAAATTTCTCTCACTCAAAGCATCAACCGCCGTTTGTAAACCGCCTTGTCCTTCTGTTAACGGACGTTGCCCGTGACCTTCAAGAAAATACACTTTAGCCCTGCGGTTACTGATTAACTGTTCAATACCATTGGTGAGGTTAACTTCGTTGAGAACCCCTAAATTTTCTTGTCGTAAAAGCTGACGTCGGCTTCCTGACTCGAGAAACACTTCTCCAAAGCGACTCACCCCAAACTCTTGGGCGACTCCTGGCTGCATTTGGGGGTCTATCAACTCATAACTAAACTTTTCCGGGGCGATGCGACGATACCGAGCTAACAGTTCTCGCGTTTGGGGATTTTGAGACCGATCAAAGATTACCACTCTGACGGGTTGTTCTAGAGTTGTTAGTAGCGTTTGCGTTTGGGGGGCGAGGGTAAATTGTTGATTTTCTGTTAGGTCGAGACGTACCGCATGACGAACAGCTAAAAAGTTAATTAACCCAATAATCACAAACACAGAAACCGTCGCCGCAAAAGCATTAGTTCCCGCTTGGGTAGAACGGCGACTCCAGTATGGATGTTTGAGACTATCGCCTTGACGAAAATAGGCACGAAACAGCAACCATAACCCAATAATCACCACTCCGGCAATGATTAACCCCAGGGGTATGGGTTCCCAAGTTCCCGAAACAAAACCCGCCGATAAGCCCATAATCATTAAGATCGGGCCTAGCCACAAGGTATATTTGAAGAACTGCCAACTCAGTGCTGTTTTCTGTTTCATCTCTATTTCGTCAATTAATAACGCTGGAAGCGCAAAGCATCAATGGACTGAGCCGTAAGAAATACCCCTAAAATAATATAACTCCCAAATAAAATTAAACTACTGCTATCTAATATTCCTCTGATCAGAGTGGTGTAATTGGAAATCAGGGATAAATGAGCTAAGGCGGTTCCGAAGTTTCCCCCCAAGTTCTGACCAATTATATCCAGAACCCATAAAAACAAGACTAAGGAAAAGGTGAGAATCGCTGATAAAATTGTACTTTCGGTTAAAGAGGAAATAAACATTCCTAACGATAACACTCCAGCCGATAATAGGATTAACCCAGCGTGGGCGGTGAGGAAAATTGCTGGAGACATCTGGGGTTCTGCCACACTCAGGGCAGCTGCTTCTAAACCCATTAACGGTAAAATCATGGTGATGTAAAACGTCAGAACACCGAGTAATTTTCCCGTTGCGACGACCCAGTTTGTCACCGGGGAGGTGGCTAACAGTTCTAGGGTTCCCCGTTTGCGTTCTTCGGCGTAGAGTCCCATAGAAAGCATTGGCAAAACAAACAACGACATTGAACCCATCAACCGCAAAAAGACTTGGAGAAATTCATAGGGTAAGTCAATGGGGGGTTCAGTAATGCCTGCTTGATCGAGGAGGGCGACTTGTTGAATTAGACCATCCGGCCCGAGTAAAACCGCTACAAAGAAATATCCGGTCAATACCCAAAAGACTCCGGCGATCGCATAGGCGAGGGGAGAGGCAAAGTAGCCTTGTAGTTCTTTGCGATAGATTGCCATCAGGTTACTCAGGGTAACTAGCATAGGGGTTTACTCTGGGGTTGAATCTGGATCGGGTTTGTCGTCTTGTTGACTATTGTCTATGGTATCGGGGTTTTCGTCCAGGGGTTCTGAGATAACAGGTTCTTCTGTTTCTTCTGGGTCTTCGGAAAGGGTGGTGATTTGTTGGGTGGTTAGTTCCAGGAAGACGTCTTCTAGACTGGCGCGGGTGCGACGCATTTCATAGAGGTTAAACCCGCAGGAAACACAGGCGGCGACAATTTCTGGCCCAGGTTCGCTGTTGGGTTCACAGAAGATTTGTAGTTGGGTTCGGTCTTCGACTGGGTTTTGAAGATATTGGAGCGATCGCACACCGGGGATTTGTTCGAGGAGAGTTAATTTTTCCAGGTTGATGCTGTGATCGAGTTCGAGTTGATAGCCCGATCCGACGGTGAGTTCTTCCATCAGGGTTTCCGGGGTTCCGGTTGCTACGACTTGACCTCGGTTGATAATTGTCACCCGATTACAGGTCATGCTGACTTCTGGCAAAATATGGGTTGACAGGACGATTGTATGGTCTCCGGCTAGGCTTTTAATCAGGTTGCGGACTTCGATGATTTGTCGCGGATCTAGTCCGACGGTGGGTTCATCCAGAACGATCACAGGTGGATCGTGAACTAATGCTTGAGCGATGCCGACTCGTTGACGGTAGCCTTTGGAGAGTTTGCGGATTAGGGATTTTCGCCGTTCCCAGAGTCCACATTTGTTTAGGGCGGTTTCGACGTTTCGTTTGCGATCGCCTGCGGGGACTCGTTTGATCCGGGCGACGAAGAATAAGAAGCTCTCGACGCTCATTTCGGGATACAGTGGCGGGTTTTCCGGCAGATAACCGATGCGTTGACGCACGGCGAGGGATTCTTCGTGGACGTCGTAGCCTGCGACTTTGGCGGTGCCACTGGTGGCGGGGAGATAGCCGGAGAGGATTCGCAGTGTGGTGGTTTTTCCGGCTCCGTTGGGGCCTAAGAATCCTAAGATTTCTCCGGCTTCTACGGAAAATGAGACGTCTTGAAGGGCGGGGGTTGAACCATAGATCTTACACAGGTTTTCGACTTCGATCATGGGTTATGGGTTAAACTGCTATGATGCGCTTAGTATTGAATAGTATCTCAGCTTGGGGTCTTCTCCCACCTGATAACTTTAACTAATTAATCTTTCCCTTTTAGTTTAACTTTTTAAAATTTGCCTCCGTTATAAATCTTAACATACTGGAATAGTTGAAAATTATTAGCAATTATTTCACGAGTTGACAAGGGTTTGAGACTCTGGTATGATTTTAAAAATCTAAGGCTTTCTTCTAGCTTATTGGCACTTTACACCCTTCAAGCCCTGATTCTTTCGTCACCCTCCCCCCTTGACAAGCCTCAAGATCCGGCTTTCCGATGCACGAGTTTTCGTTACAATCCTTTACAGAAAAGGGGGCAAATTTGACAAAAATCAAAAGTTGTGCATTAGGCTTCAGTTTAAAAGATTTCCAAGCTTTAACAAAGCTGCTTTTTCTAAGACTTCTATTCAAGAAAGCTGTATATTAGTCAATGGAATTACCCATTTTCAGATGAAGCGATCGCCATCCCCAGTTCCAAGCTTTGACTCAATGCTCTTACCCACCATTCAAGCTCTACAAATGTTAGGTGGGTCTGGTACAACAGAGGAAATTTATGACAAAGTGCTACAACTGCTAAATTTACCGGATGAGGTGTTAGAAATTCCACATGGAAGCACATCCCAGAAACCGTTCGCAAAATATAAAAATAAGATAAAAAAAGTCAGTTTTCATATAGTTTTTATGATTTGATATAGATATTTTTACAACCAACCCGTGTTTAAGGATGAATTTAAACAGTTGCCCAGTTTGTGAAGCCGAATACTCAGAGAGACAAGGTTTACACTGCTCTAATTGTGGATGGAATTTAAGGGCTGATATTTCCGAACATATTCCCACAGAAATATCACAAAAGCAACTTCTTCAGCAAGCCTGGGCTAAAAGCTTGTGGTTGAAGGCAAAAAGTCAGGTGAATCTAGAAACATTTAGACAAAGCTTAGAATCGTATCATAACTCTTCTGTGTCGGTAAACTACCAGAAAAATCAATTAGAAAATTCTGATTTTTGTCCCGTTTGCCAAACCGAGTATATTGTCTCTGAAGTCAGCCAATGTGTTACTTGCCAATGGGATTTAACTCCTTATCCCTTGATTGTAGGTAATATTCCTGATGCTTTTATTGAACAACAGAAATCTAATCTTCACTGGGCTAAACAATTATGGAGGTTATACCAGCAAAATTTACCTTTAATAAAAGAGCTATCAAATTGTCTAGAACTAGGGGATATTTGTTTCGATACCAGTCAGTATGGTGAAGCATTGAAACGGTATCAAAGAGCATTAGAAATTGCCCAGCAGCTTCTCGATTATGATCAAATCGCTAGTGTTTTGATTAATCTATCAAGTATAGCACGTTTATCAAACAATTATGTCGAGGCTTTAAATCTTGTTCAACAATCTTATGAAATTTATGAAAAAATTAATAATAATTTGGGCAAAGCAAATGCTCTAAGTGCTCTGGGTTTAATTTACACTTCACAAAGTCAAAATCCAAAGGCAATTCAAGTTTATGAACAAGCTCTTACCCTGTATCGAGAATTAGATAATCGTTTAGGAGAAGCTAACGTTTTATCAAACTTGGGTAGTATTTATAATACTCTCAGTGAATTTGATCAATCCATGCAATTCCAAGAATCAGCTCTCACAATATACCAAGAATTACAAAATCGTTTTGGTGAAGCAGATTGTTTCTATAGTTTAGCAGACATTAATACATCCATTAGTCAATTTCAAAAAAGTCTTGAGCTGTATGAACAAGCACTTAATATTTATCGTGAAGGTGGACGTAGATTAAGCGAAGCTAATTGTTTAAGTGGAATCGGAGGTATTCACAGATTATTAAGTCAATATCAAGAGTCAGTAAACTATTTAGAACAAGCTCTGGTCATTTATCAAGAAATTGAGCATCGTTCTGGAAAAGCCAATGCTCTCAGCGAGTTGAGTAGCGCATATAATGGCATCAAAAATTACCCAAAAGCAATTGAATTTGCAGAAACATCTTTGATGATTTGTCGAGAAATTGGAAACTGTTCAGTCGAAGCATATTGTTTGGGACTGCTTAGTAGTATTTACTTTAACCAGGAGAAATATGATCAATCTTTAGAATATGGTCAACAAGCCTTATCTTTGTATGAAAATATAGGTGATCAATTTAGGGCAGCTTATTATGGTTATTATTGTTGTGGTAGAACATTAGTTCTTCGTGATTCACTACATCTTGATGAAGCTTATCAATATATACAAAAAGCTTATCGTATTCTATGGTCTATCGGCGATAGATACTACATCAGTCAGGTAAGAGATCAGTCCTTTAAAATTGGAGAAGCTTACATTTCGGAACACAAGATAGATGATGCTATTTTACTCTATCAAAAACACATTAATTTTCTGCAAGAAATTGGTGATGAATCGGGTTTGGGCTGGACATTGGGAAAATTAGGAGAAGTTTATTATAATCAACAAAATTACCTGAATGCGATTCAATACCACAGTCAACAATTAGAAATTTCTCAAAGACTCAATGATACGGCAATGGAAGACATGGCTTTAGCTTGGCTAGGCTGTGATTATCGAGAAAGTGGACAGCTTCAATCTGCAATTGATTGTTTTGAACAACGTTTAACTTTAGTTCAAAGACTTCAAAACCTTCGCCACGAACAGGAAAATCTAGGATGGATGATAACTCTCTATAAAAAGCTGGGGTTAGCGGAAAAAGTTATTACTTGTTTTGAGCAACAATTAAAAGTGCTTCAGCAGTTAAATGATACATCTGTTCAGCAACAAGTTTTATATAATTTTGGTTGCTTTTATAATGAAAATCGACAAGATCAATCTGCTTTAGAATGTTTTCATAAATCTTCCGAACTGGCTAAACAGCTCACCAAACCAAGTGAGACTGCAAACAGTCATTATATGTTGGGAGCAACTTATAAAAATTTAGGTCAAAATTCTGAATCTATTTCTAATTATTCCCAAGCAGCAGACCTTTATAGCGAAATGGAAAGTTGGGATTGGGCAAGAAGTAGTTTTTATGAATTAGGTAGTCTTTATTCTCGCCAAAATCAATATCAGCAAGCTTTAAACTCATATACAAAATCATTGACTTTTGCTCGACAACAGGCGGATATAAATAACATTGCTAATTCACTTTATATGTTAGGTATAACCTGTTGGAATTTGGGTAGACTTGCTGAATCTATTTCTAATTTTAAGGAGGCAGAAAAGCTTTATACAGAATCAGGCAATACAGAGTGGGCAACTAACTGTCGCGAACGGCTACGAGCTTTAGGCGGTGTTTGATTTTTATGACTCAGACATTAATCAAAATTGAAATAAATACCTTAGACGATTGAAAACATCTGGAGCATCAGAATGACGCCAATATAGACAAAAGTGCGAGTTCGGAACACCAACGGCAGAAAAATAATTTTAGTAAGATTTAAAAGTTTGCCTGCACGTGGATAAAACGCGATCGCTATCACTCCCTTGAGGATAATGCTGAAGATAATTCTCCACCCAATCACACCCTTGACGTAACACTTGACTTTGATCCAAAACTTGTGGTAAGTTCCATAAAATAACCGTTTTATCATTACTGGCAGAAGCCAGCATCAAACCATCCCAACTAAACGCCACTTTTCGGACGGCTTCTGTGTGGGCATTGAGAGTGGAGAGTAAAACCCCTTGAGGACTCCAGAGTTTTACGATTCCATCTTGGCTGGCTGATGCGATCGCCTGACCATTGGGAGTAAAAGCCACGCTGAGAACTTCTGTATCATGGCCGCTAAGAGTTTTTTCTAAAGTGGGTGGCTGATGGGTTTGGAGTTTCCAGAGTTTAACGGTTTGATCTCCACCCGCCGAGGCTAAAAGTTGACTATCGGGGCTAAAGGCAAGACCGTTAACTTCCCTTGAATGGGCAGTGAAAGTGGCTAACAACTCACCCTGAAGGTTCCAGAGTTTAACCGTCCCCTCTCGACTCCCGGCAGCAATCATCTGACCATCAGGACTCAACACCACATCCCAAACTTCCGACTGAAAACCTGTCAGAGTTTGTAAAACAACGGGCGGGGTGTTCGGTTGCAGTTTCCACAGCTTCACGGTTTTATCGGAACTGGCAGAAACCATTCTTTGACCATCCGGGCTAAATGCCACCGCATACACTAAGTCTTGGTGATCCGTTAAAATGCTGCGGAACGTCCCGTCTGCATTCCAAAGTTTAATTGTGCTATCCCAACTCGCCGTCGCTATCGTTTGACCATCCGGACTGAATGCTACTGCGGTAACTTCCGCCCCATGACCCGTTAAAATAGACCGAAGACTGCCGTCGCGGTTCCACAGTTTAACGGTTTTGTCACGACTCGCCGTTGCAATAGTTTGACCATCCCGACTCAACGCCACCCCCCAAACCTGGTCATCAGCCACCCTCCGTCGAGTCAGGAGACCGTTATTAAGCTGCCAGAGTTTCACCGTCTTGTCTCCACTCGCCGAAGCTAAAGTTTTACTATCCGGGCTAAAGGCAACCTTCCACACTTCATTATCATGCCCGATCAGGGTTTTTTGTAAGCTGCCTTGACGGTTCCAGAGTTTAATGGTTTTGTCAGCACTCACAGAAGCCAGAGTCTGACCATCCGGGCTAAACTCAACGGCATAGACTTGATTATTATGCCCAGTCAGGGTATTTTGCAAGTTGCCATCACGGTTCCACAGTTTTATTGTACCATCTAAACTCGCCGAGGCGATCATTTGACCATCCGGGCTAAACGCCACTCCAAAAACTTCCCGGTTATGACCGGTTAAAGTGGTTTTTAATGTCGGGTTTTCCAGCGTTTCAACCTGCCAAAGTTTAATTGTTTTGTCTTCACTGGCAGTTGCAATGGTTTGACCATCGGGGCTAAATGTCACACCTCGAATGGGGGCTTGATGACCTGTTAAAATCTGAATTAAACTGCCGTCAATTTTCCACAATTTTACCGTTTTATCACGACTCGCAGTTGCAATAGTTTGACCATCGGGGCTAAAAGCCACTGCATAAACTTCTTGGTCGTGGGCATTAATTGTGGTTCTTAAACTGCCGTCAATTTTCCACAATTTTACCGTTTTATCACGACTCGCAGTTGCAATAGTTTGACCATCTGGACTAAAAACCACTGCATAAACTTCAGCATCGTGGGCGTTAATTGTGGTTCTTAAACTGCCGTCTAAATTCCACAATTTAATTGTTTTATCGGAACTTGCAGAAACAAGAGTTTGACCATCCGGACTGATCGCCACTTGCCACACCCAAGCCTGATGTCCGACTAAACGATTTAATTCTACCACATTATAAATCGCTCGATGCAACACTTGTTCAACTCGAGTTTTTAAGGTATAATTTTCAAAGGTTAACTGTTGAAGTTTTTGTTTAGCTTGTAAGGCGGCAACTAAAGCATCTAACTGATTATCTAAAGCAAACAGAGACTCCGAAGATTGGGTAATTGCTTGAATTTCATTCCGCAGTGAATTTTGCCATTGTCCAACCGCAATAGTGGCTAAACTCACGGCAACCACTAACCCCCCAGTTAGTCCTGAAAGGGTTAACTGTCTGCGGCGCTTCTTCTGTTGAAGTTCAGCATTTTGGAACTTGAGACTTTGTTCAATAAAATATTGGTCACTAGAACTGAGTTCCTGGGGTCGTTTTTGCTGCCAATATTCAGCATCAGATAGCCGTTTTCCCCGTAATAATCCCCCGAGATCATAATCGCTATTTTCCCATTGATGAAACAAGTTGCGTAACTGTTCTTGCCAGCGCCGAAACTCTCCATCAAATTTGATCCACTGGTCTAAACTTTGCCAATGTTTAATTAACGCTTCGTGAACAATTTCCACTGTTTCTTCGCCTGTCATTTCGTGACGGTTTGTCACCACTAAACGGGCGGAGGCGAGATAACTAACAATATCCCAATTTTCTGGGTGAATTTCATCGCGAGTGGCTAACCGACGACAGTCTGTTTCTTCTCCCGGTTGAACCAGTTGTAAAAAGACTCGTTGGGTTCTTAATTGATCAGATAAACTCAGTTGATTATAAATCCCTTCCGCGTGTTTTGCCAGGGCTTTTTCAACCCCCCCAATTTGATCATAAGCTTGCAGAGTTAACCAGCCTTGCTGTTGTTTTGACCACAGTTGTGTGAGGGTAAATTCTAAGAGGGGTAAACGTCCAGCTTGTTCCCAAGTCCTCTGAATTAATACCTCTGTAAGTCCTTCTTCTAATTTAACCTGCATTCGCTGGGCGGGCTTTTCTATTACGGTTTTGAGTTCTTCCCGACTCATGGGGCCAAGGTTATAAACCGACCCCTGTAACGCATCACTTAAAGGCCGATAAGAGAGGGCATGACCATAAAAATCTGCCCGTAATGTGAGAATTAAAGTTAAGCGAGGCACCAGATTAATTGCCGTTAATAATGCTTCTAAAAAGACCTGACGTTCAGCTTCCGGGGTTTGGGTATAAAGTTCTTCAAATTGGTCGATAATTAGGGCAACCCGTCGATGTAGAAAATTCTGAAGATAGCGATAAAAAATTTCGGCTAAGGCTTGTTTATCTTGTTGCAGTTCAACGGCTAATTCTAATTCTAATAAACGATGATGATAGGCTTCATTTTCTGTGGTATTCTTTTGGGGTTGCCCGTGAATTGAAGGAATTAACGCAGCGGCTAAAGTTTCAAGGGGATTTTGTCCCGGACGAATGGAAATCATTTGCCATTGTTGGGTTAAATCTTGCCGCAATTGAGGGACTAACCCTGCAAAAACCACGCTAGATTTTCCACTACCACTCGCCCCCACAACCGCAATTAAGGAATGAGTATTTGCGGCTTGAACCAGGGTTTGAGTAAATTTTTCTCGCCCAAAAAAGAAGTCGGTATCTTCTTCGTTAAAGGCAAATAAACCGCGATAGGGACAGGGTGGAGTTCCGCCAAGTTGTAACCAGGTTGGGGCTTCAACGGAGGGATTTTGACAAATAATGGGTAGTCCAGAAGCGCCGGGAAATTCATCTTCGAGGGTTTGCAGTTGTAACCGGGCTTGTTGAACAGACCGATAAAAAGAGAGTCGTTGAATGGCAAAAGTCTCTAAAAAATGTCTTAAAAATTCCTGGGCGACGTAATTGGGGACAGGTTCACGCATGACAATTACAGTCGGAATATGCAAATGTTCTAGGGCTTTGGCGAGTCCTAAACCATCACAGGAGTTAAAAATTGCCAGTTTTAACCCATTAAAAATTGCCCGTTTTAAGTCGGTTGAAAGTTCTTCTAAGGTGAGGCTATTATCGGTTAGATGGTCGTTTAAATAAATGCGTCCGGTTTGGCTTTGGGTTTGGCTATGACCTGCAAAAAAGAGAATATCCCAACCCCGACTATCAGACAAACAGGTTTCAAAGTCTTGACGAGTTGGGTTGATTAAAAACTGGGGTTCTGCATCTGTTAAATTTTGCAGCATTTTCCGTTCAGTGGTTAAGTCAATGCCGCGACTATTTCCAAAGACGGCGAGTATTCTGACTGCGTTTTTTGCAGGTTTAAGTTGAGAAGATTGAGGGATGTGATATTCAGGTTGACTGAGGGCAAGTTCAGCCAGGGGATAATCTTGAAAAAATTGCCAATTTTGCCAGGGAAGACGTCGCAAAATTTCGTCTGGGGTTTCTAGAATAACTCGAATTTCTTGGTTGGGGTCTAAATGGGAACGAAGTTGGTTTTCTAGGTGTAAAAAAGAGTCTGACTTTAACCAGTGATTGAGTTGGTGTTTAAATTGACAACTTAACTCCTCAAAACTGAATTGAGAAACATTAGTAATTCCCCCAAATTCGACTTCGAGTTCGTCTTCTTCCTCTTCTTCTGTAAGTGATAATAACGCATGACGTTGACAGAGACTTTGATAAACGATTTTCCAGCTTTGATAGAGTTCCATTAAAGCTGGTTCGGGGGGTAAACTGGCAACAAATTGCGCTAAAACTGAAGAAGATTGATTGCGAATTTGTACACAGACACGGGGAAAACCTGTTTGTAAGTTACCCATTCCCAATGCCAAGACAACCACTCGACTGAGTTCAGAGTTCAAATTCTTCTGTAATTCGGGTATCATTCCAACAAACCTCAATAATAAATTGTTTTCCAGATTTTCCTTTGAAGGGATTGAGTTGAATATAGTTATCTAGGCTGCGGGAGATTACTTCTTGGTATATTTTACCCGTTTTAGATTTTAACGTCAATTGCACGAATGGGGGTAAATATTGTTCATTTCCAGTGGGGTGAAGCTGTACTAAAACTCGTTGTTTATCATCGACTCCTGGGGTGACAGTAACTAACATGATGAATCGATTATTGTTGAGTTTCATCCCCAAGTTAATTAGTTTTCCTCTCTGCATTTCTGAGGAGACACACCGAGTATTGAAAGCCAAACTAAGTTCGGGAGAAACCAAAGCTTCTAGGGGCTGCCAAGCAGAGTCAAAGATTCCTTTAAACCATTGGGAAATTTTAACACAATTGGTTTGAATATTCTGGAAGTTTGAGGCGGTTTCTGGCTGTACCTCGGTCGATGAAGTTTGCATTTCAGACTGCAAAAAATGACAGTAGAACAGTAGATGATTGGGTTCAAGGTCAAATTTATCTAGAGCAATACAATAATCGGTTTCAGAGGGACAATCAGAAGGTCTGGTTTGAACCAAACTTACAAGCTTTTGCTGAGAAATAGAACCTCGAAAAATCATTTCTTCTTGTTCTTCTAGAACTTCCGCTACAATATAAAAATCTGCTAATTTATCTTTTTGAATCAAGATTTCTTGAGGAAAAGCCACCTGTTCATCTAAGACTTGTTCAACGGCAATAATCCCAATTTTAAAAACGCCCAACTGAAAGTCACAAATGGTTTTTAGACTGGAACTCAGATTTTGATGAACTTTTGTTGATAATAACCGTTCAGTGAACCAACGTTCTAAACCTAACAACGCTAAAACATTGAGGTAGGTTTGCCATTGTCTTTCTTCCTGAATAACGGAATTACTCAAAATCATCGCTTGTTCAAAATCTTCACATTCAAGATAGATTACCTCGGGTAAAGTTAATCTTAAATCTTCAGTAACATTTTGTTGTAAAAACATGACAAACTCCGATGAACTACATAATTTTGCTCAAATAATCACGCAGATATTGAGCATACAGACTTTTGAAAGAGCGGTTTTTTCCGGTTCGCATTTCTTCCACCGCAGCCCGAAACACTTCTTGATCAACAAAAGCTTCAATTGCTTGTATAAGAGTGTTTAAATAGTCCGGTTTCGGTGGAATAGAAGTTAAACCCATTTTCTGAGCTTTTTTCAAAACACATTCCAGAAGATTTTGAACAGTCACCGTTCGGACTTTACTTAAAAGTTCACCGGGATTTAAAATTCGTCTGGCTTGATCCCAACTGCTCATTCCCAAAAGAGGAGCAATTTCTTTAAGGGACATTTCTTGAACATAGTAAAGTCGCAAACCGGGTAGAAATTGAGATGCTTTTTCAGCATATCTTCGACTACTTTTGAGGGATTGAATTTTCTGTTTAACTTCCTGTTGAATAGCAGTGCTTAAACCCCCGAGAAGTTGCTGATGTAGAAACTCAACGAATTCCTGTCGTTCAATTTCAACAGGCGGTTCATATTCTTGCTGAATATCGATGCGAATTTCATACTCTTCTTTCTCATTGTTATAAACTTCAAGAGGTTGTCTGGTACTCCAAACTTCATATTGTCTGAGTTGCTTAACCACTTGTTTGAGGTCTTTAAGAAGTTGGGCTGTACTGCTAATTATGACTTGATTTTCTTGCAGTTTGCCTAACATTTCTTGCAGTTGGTGAGAATCAGGATCCGGACATTTTTTTGCTCCTTTTGGGTGTTGACGGCGATCGCGACGATAAACCCCATGAAACACTTCAACTAATAAGCGATCTCGAGTAGAAAGGTGTTCAAGTTGCTTAGATCTTGTACGGTTCAACAACGCCCAATCACTGATTTTTTTAAAGCCATAATCGGATAAAAAATGTTTGATCTCTGGATGTTGTTTTGTTTTCCAATAAACCCAGTTTTTCAAACTCATCCGACTGGGATGATTCACCTGGAAAGTTTGTAAGATTTCAACCGAAAAAATCGGATAAGTATTCAAGCTTACCCGGCCCTTTTCATCAAGGATCAGTTGAGTTTTTTCATCTTCATCAAACACAATCAAACGTTGACCGTCATCGATCAGAACAAAAGGGAGTAAATCTCGATAAGTAAAACTTTTTCCTCCTCCGAATAAATTCTCAATTCTTTGACAAGCTCTTAAAATCGGTTCAGAAATAGCACACCGTAAACACAAACCAGCTAAAGCACGAGTTTCAATATCTCTCTGAGGATTTTGAGTTTTAAAATCACTCAAGAGAAGAGCTTCTACAGACTCTTTTGATGAGGAAAAATAATCAAATTGCCGTTTTCGTTCAATAAATTCTTGGGCTAATTTAATTTCCTCATGTTTGTATCCCGCCTGTTCACTGGCTGGATGAATGCGGTACATTTTCCAATATCTTGACAAGACACCCATATACACTGCATTTTCATTCAATAAACTCATAGAGATAGATGTTGGCCGGTTGTTTTGTGAATTAATCACTGTAATACCACGACCCCGAAAATTACCCATGACTTGTCTTTCCTACAACAAAGGGAACAAAACGGCAATTAAGTTGAGTTGTTCAAGTGACCTCCTCCTATGGGTTTTAGCGATATTGAATAGATAGATGTCTGAATGGTGAACTGATGCAGTTTTGCAACCGCCTGAAGTCTGTGCATAGGGAAAAATCTCAAAACAGACAGATTCAACAAAAGTGTTCAGGTGTCTATGGGGGGTCAAACTTTGACGTTTTCAATCTCCCCTAAACCTCGAACTGTATCGACTGTTTTTTTGATAAAACTTGCTGTGGGTACTGCTAACAATAAACCCAAAACGCCAGCCACTTTCGCCCCCGTTAATAGAGAAACAATCACTAAAGCGGGATTGAGTCCTGTAATTCCGCCAATTAATCGAGGGGCGATCACATTTTCATTAATTTGCCCAATAATTAAAGCCGTGACTAAGACTTTCAAGCCTAAAAATACATTATGTAATGCGAGCAATGTACTAATCACCAGCAGGGCAAATGTTCCACCAAAAGGAATTAAACTCGAAAGCCCAATCCCAAACCCAAACAAAAGCCAAAAGGGAATTTTGAGAATTAGGAAAGCCATCGATAACGCTAGGCTAAAAATGATTGCTAAAATCGCTTGTCCGGCATAGTAGCCTCGAAAACTTTGCTGCACCGTTAATTGTATTTGGCTATGCCATTCTGAGGGGAGCCAGCTTAAGATTCCATTCCAAAGTTTCTCCCCATTCAGAACTAAAAGAATGATTAAGACCACGGTCACAATCAAATCTAACGCAATATTAATCGTATTTAAAGTTAAGTCAATAATTTCAGAAGTCAGAGCTTTCAGTGTTCGCGAAAATTGACTAGTAATCTGAGTGGTCAAGTCACTGATATCTATCGGTAAATACTGAAGCACCGTTTGTTCATCAAGGGTATTGAGTTGTTTTCGTCCTTCTTCAATCCAAGCGGGTAAACGGTTCACAAATTCAATCAGTTGTTGCAAAACTAAAGGACTTAAAACAAAAATTAAAATCCCTAATGAAAAGAGAGCTAATAACATCACACCTGTAATTGCAAAACCGCGTGGGACTCCTCGCTGTTCTAAAATCACAATTGGGTATTCAAGCAAAAATGCAATTAAACTTGCTGTTAAGACAATGCCAGGAATAGGCTGTAGATACTGAAACAATAACAGTAAAAACCAAGCATTCAGAAATAACAGAGGAAAAGCCAGGCCAATATAAAACCAGCGCGGCAGTTTTTGAATTGAACTCATAGACCTGCACAGCAATTGGGGTACTGAACTGATATCTTAATATTTCTTCTACCCCTTTGACATCAAATTTTTCCTGTAAAAATAAATCCCGTTGAAAATTGTCGATCAACCCAAATCCGAACTTCCCGTGTTACAATATCCTTCGAGATTAGGTATTGCTTCTCATTTTTACTCTCAGTAAAGATATTTTGTTCTGTTTAACCAGACAAACCCGAGTTGCCGAAATCTTCCTACATTCTCTATGCAATGTATTTTTGGAGATCCCCTATGTCCCTTTATGTCGGTAATCTTGCTTATGAGGTTACAGAAGAGGATTTAAAATCCGTCTTTGCTGAATATGGCTCTGTTGGGCGTGTTAGTATCCCGACTGACCGTGAAACGGGCCGAGCGCGAGGCTTTGCCTTTGTGGAAATGGGATCAGACTCGGAAGAAGACACCGCTATTGAAGCCCTAGACGGGGCTGAATGGATGGGTCGTAACTTGAAGGTCAATAAAGCCAGACCCCGAGAACAGAAAGACTCTTTTGGAGGAAATCGCCGTCGCGATCGCTACTAAGATGATTTTTGATCTTCGATAGATTTTGAATTCTTGGTAATTTCATTAAGTTTCCCCGTTGCCCACTCCTCTGATTCTCTGGGATGAAGTGCTTGAGTCAAACAAAACGGGGTTTATGTTTGTGCTATTTTCTTCGTGTAGAGAAAAGGGTATAACAGAGCGAAAGATTCCTAATTTTTAAATGTAATTGCCACTCCTAGCGATGAAAGGCTTTAGCTCAATCCCAATTAATCAAAGTGGTTAATCTATTGTCTAACTGTCTGTTTGCCCGGGTTAACAAAAACTTTAAAAAAGTATGCTCAAACCTAAGCAGGACAAAGAAGCGATTCTGTCCTGTTTTTATTTGCTATTTGCTACATTGGAACTCTAGTTCTATTCAAAACATCATCAGTTTAAATCTGTCGGGATTGTGAGAGGCTTTAAAATCAATGCAAGTTTTATTACTGTACCCTGTATTTCCAAAAACCTTTTGGTCATATGACAAAATCCTAGAATTAGTCAATCGCAAAGTTTTATTACCTCCCCTGGGCTTAATTACTGTTGCCGCAATTTTACCCCAAGATTGGCAGTTTACCCTCGTTGATCGCAATGTTCGAGAGGTGACAGAAGCTGAATGGCAAAGTGCTGATTTAGTAATTATTTCAGCGATGATTGTTCAAAAAATTGATTTAATTCATCAAATTCAAATCGCCAAAAAACGCGGTAAATTAGTTGCTGTTGGCGGGCCATATCCCACCTCAGTCCCCCAAGAGGCCCTTGACGCCGGAGCAGATTTTCTGATTTTAGATGAAGGAGAAATTACCCTCCCCCTATTTTTAGAGGCTTTAAACCGGGGCGAAACCTCGGGAATTTTTCGGACGACAGAAAAACCCGATATTACCTCCACACCCATTCCTCGCTATGATTTATTAGAACTGGATGCCTATGATTCGATGTCCGTTCAGTTTTCGCGAGGATGCCCTTTTCAGTGCGAATTTTGTGATATTATTACCCTCTACGGTCGTAAACCCCGCACCAAAAAACCCAGCCAACTGTTAAAAGAATTAGATCTTCTCTATGAACTCGGTTGGCGTCGAGGAATTTTCATGGTAGATGACAACTTTATTGGTAATAAACGCAATGTTAAACTGCTGTTAAAAGAGCTAAAAATTTGGCAAGCTGAACATCAATATCCCTTTCGCTTTAATACCGAAGCTTCTATCGATCTCGCCGCCGATGACGAATTAATGGATTTGATGGTTCACTGTAACTTTGATGCCGTTTTTCTGGGGATTGAAACCCCAGACGAGTCTAGCCTAAAACTCACCAAAAAATTCCAAAATACTCGCAGTTCCCTTAGCGATTCTATTGATAAAATTATGCGGGTGGGATTGCGACCTATGGCTGGATTTATTATCGGGTTTGATGGGGAGAAACAAGGAGCAGGAAAACGCATTATTGAGTTTGTTGAAGAAGCAGCCATTCCCACTGCCATGTTTGGGATGTTACAAGCCTTACCCAATACCGCATTATGGAATCGGTTAGCCACTGAAAATCGTTTATTAGTTGATTCCAAACAAGACATCAATCAAACAACATTAATCAACTTTATTCCGACTCGTCCGATTGAAGAACTTGCCCAAGAATTTATCACCACTTTTTGGACACTCTACGAACCCGAACGTTATCTAGATCGAGTTCATCGCTGTTTCTTAAAACTCGCTCCCTCTCCCTGTAAAGCCCCCTTTAAACAGCCCGAATTAGCGGATTTAAAAGCCATTGCCATTGTGTTTTGGCGACAGGGCTTTAAACGTCACACCCGTTGGAAATTTTGGCATCATTTCTTTAGTATTCTCAAACAGAATCCGGGTGTTTGGGAACATTATCTCACCCTCTGCGCCCATAACGAACATTTCCTGGAATATCGTCAAGCGGTACGCCAAGAAATCGAAGCCCAACTGGCTGAATTTCAGGCTCAAAAAACAGCAAAAATTGAGACAAATCTTCAAGAAAAGCAAATGATTAATTCTTAATCCTGTAGACTCTGGTTTTAGAGTCTGGCATAATAGACTTGTACTGATGTTATCAATAACAGCCCCATCAACGGAGAGTTCAGTCTTGGGTGTAGAATTACGCAGTTATGTCTATCTAGACAACCTACAATCTCAGCACGCCGCCTATATTGGAACAGTGGCACTCGGATTTTTGCCCCTACCGGGCGATGCTTCTTTATGGATTGAAATTTCACCCGGAATTGAAATCAACCGCATTACTGATGTTGCACTCAAATCAACCTCCGTTCGTCCAGGTGTTCTATTCGTTGAACGCCTTTATGGACTCTTAGAAATTCATTCAAATCGTCAGGGTGATACTGTTACCGCAGGTCGAGCAATTTTAGACGCTTTAGGGGTTGAAGAACGGGATCGTCTTAAACCTAGAATTATTTCGAGTCAAATTATTCGTAATATTGACCCCCATCAAGCCCAGTTAATTAACCGTAACCGTCGCGGACAACTTTTACTTTCGGGTCAAACCTTGTATGTTCTAGAAGTTGAACCTGCTGCCTATGCTGCCCTTGCTGCCAACGAAGCGGAAAAAGCTGCTTTAATTAATATCCTCCAAGTGCAAGCCGTTGGTAGTTTTGGCAGACTCTATCTCGGGGGTGAGGAACAAGATATCCTTGCAGGTTCTCAAGCCGCTTTAACTGCTTTAGAAAATGTTTCAGGTAGAGCGCGAATAGACCTTAAAATGAATGAGTAAAGGTTTAATTTAGAACAATTTTTAGTCAATTTCAATTTTTTTTAGATATGGTTAATCTTGAACATCTCTCCCTCCTGAAGCGGGGGATCAGCACCTGGACAAGTTGGAGAAATCGTTACCCTGAAATTGAACCTAACTTAAACGAAGCGAACCTGAGCGGCGTTAATTTACAAGGCTTAGATTTGAAAGACACCCACTTGCAAGGGGCTAATCTTTCTCATACTTTACTTCGGGATGCTTCGTTGTTTCAAGCTAATCTTAGCCATGCTAATTTACATCAAGCCCAACTCCAAAATGCCAACTTACACGCCGCAGATTTAGCCGCGACAGACCTCAGTTATGCTAACCTAATAGAAGTGAATCTTAGTGACGCTAATTTAATGAGTGCGAATCTGAGTTACAGCAACTTATATAAAGCGGATTTGAGTCAAGGAAACTTAATTAGTGCTAACCTTAGTTCTGCTTATCTTAAAGAAGTAGACTTGAGTCATGCTCAACTCAGACGAGCCAACTTAACACAAGCCTATTTACATCATGCTACTCTTTGTGAGGCTAATCTAAATAGTGCTAACCTACATCAAGCAGAGTTTATTTCTGCTTATCTTTATCGAGCGCAATTGTCTAAAAGCAATCTAATGAATGCTCATTTCAACGGAGCCTATTTATTTCAGGCAAATCTCATAGAAGCCAACTTAACTCAAGCGGATTTTCGCTATAGTAATCTCAGTAAAGCCAATTTATTTCGGGCGGATGCGAGAGGGGCAAACTATACCGGGGCAAACTTGACACAAGCGAACTTAGAAGGGGTAGACTTAAGTTATGCTAACCTCAGAGGAGCCAATCTACACAAAGCTAATTTAGAAAGGGCAAATCTCACCCACGTTGATTTAAGTCAAGCCAATCTTCAGGATGCAATTTTACCCAAAACCACAGTTTAGTTTTAGATAAATTAATCAAACTGACTGTCATTAGAACTGATTAAAAGGGTTTATATTCCAATGAAAAGCCTAACTTTACTGAAAATATTATCCCCAAAACTTAATCCGATTCCATTGACTTTAACGTTGATGTTTATCCTTCCTGTGGGGAGTCAAGAACCTCTACAGCAATTTTCGACTCTACCCCGAGAAACTCAAACCTTAGCTTTAACACCGACGGATATTAATCAAATTGCCAGTGAAATTACAGTGAGAATTGAAGGGCCTAGAGGGGGATCAGGTGTTCTCATTGAAAAGGAAGGAAACACCTATTATATCCTCACCAATTGGCACGTTGTCAGTCAAGTTGGGGATTATGAAGTGATTACCCCTGATGGAGAACGTCACACCGTTTATTATAGTCTGATTCGTCAAATTCCTGGCTTTGATTTAGCCGTTGTTCCCTTTAATAGTTCTCGACGTTATCCCCTGGCAACAATAGCAGATGCTAATAACATTAACGAAGGCAGTGCTATTTATGTTGCGGGTTGGCCCCGTTCAGCCAGTACCCTGGGACATCGATTATTTTTGAGTACAAAAGGAACTCTAGAATATCGACAGGAACCCCGCCAGGGATACACCTTAGTTTATACAAACTTAGTCAGAAGTGGCATGAGTGGAGGCCCGGTATTAGATGAAAAGGGAAATGTTATCGGAATTAATGGTATTGTACAATTTGGTGCTAATTCCGATCAAATTGTGGCTGCGGGCATTGAAATTAACCAATTTTTAGCCTGGCGAAAAGCAAACACTTTACCAACGGTTCCTGAACGTCTTAGTGCTGAACCGCCTTCGTTGCCGCCTCAACCCACACCGAATATACCTCCTCCAACTCCCGCAAATCGCAGTATTTCTAATGGAAATCAGCCCTATGCTTTAGCCACCAGTTTAAAAGAAAGTTCCGGCGAGATTCTTTCTGTAGAAATTGTACCTCCCTATGCGGTTGCAGGCAATAGTAATGGCAATATTTCAGTGTGGAATTTAGCCACAGGTGGACTGAAAAAAACCTGGAGAGGTCACAATAGTTCAATTAATGCAATTGCCGTCAGTTCAAATGGTCAAATTTTAGCAACAGCCAGCGATGATAATACCATTAAACTCTGGGATTTAACCGTGGGTTTGAATACTGATACTTTCCCGTTATTAAAAACTTTAAACGAACATTCAAACGCTGTCTTATCTGTCGAAATTAGTCCCGATGGTCGTAAACTTGCCAGTGGAAGTTGGGATAATACGGTGATGATTTGGGATATCCAAACCGGGGAACTATTACAAACCTTAATCGGACATACTCAGCTTGTTAGTACCATTGCAATTAGTCCTGATGGTAAAACCTTAGTGAGTGGAAGTCGAGATAATAGTATGAAAATTTGGAATCTAGAAACGGGAGAATTAATTCAAACTTTAGAAGGTCATTCTCTTCCCGTTTTATCCTTAGCAATCAGTTCAGATGGTCAAACGTTAGCGAGTGGGAGTGCAGATGGTACTATTGGATTATGGGACTTACAAACTACTCAACCTCTCCGTCGGATGAGTGGTCATACCGATGGCGTTTGGTCAGTGGTGATTAGTGCAGATAATCGCACGTTAGTGAGTGGAAGTTGGGATAGAACCGTTAAACTTTGGAATCTAGAAACAGGTCAATTACAAGGGAATTTAACCGGACATTCTAGCTATGTTAATGCCGTTGATATTAGTCCAGATGGACAAACTATCGTCAGTGGGGGTTGGGATGGTCAGGTAAAAATCTGGAAAAAACCTTAATTTTTCTGGGCTTAATTATAGATTTTGTAAAGCTTATAAACGTTTTGAACGTTGAGGATAAATTTTTGGTAAAACTATACCATCCATTATAAATCTTTCTGTTGCTCAAGTTAGGATGAACCTATATTCAGTCGTTCTGAACAGCTACTGACGCAGGAGAAAACTGGGGAATGGGTGTAATACACGAGTTAGTAAAAAAAACCTTAGCTACAGGTTATTTAACGCTAGAAACTGAAAACCAACTGAGAAAACTTCTACAAACAACTAAATACAGTCAAGAAGACTTTGATGCGTTTATTAAACTTCAAAATGCAGCAATTGACGGTTTGGTGAGGCAAGAATCTCGCGAAAGGTTTCAAGTCCTTCGGTAAATCACCTTCTTGATTGTTAACTCAATTCTAGTTGAATGTCAAATAAATTCACAACTCTCAGGTCGTCAAAATCGCCTTCCAGTGTTAAACTCAGGGTATATAGCAGTGTGAAATGATTGGTCAAAATCCGATCCTCTCAAAGCCCCCATTTTTTGCAGTCTGGAGGCGAGATGTTTTGATGATGATTTCTGATTGCTATAGTATGCTCGCGCGAGGTCTAAAATTGAGTTGACACCAACCGGAAATATCAGTTAATAGGCTATAATACTCTTTAAGAAATAAAACTTAGGTTTACACCAAGCGCAAACATCAGTTAGATTGAGACTCTACTTCATTTTTCTGAACTGTGCATCTCTCCTAAACAACCTAACTACTATTATTCAATCCTCAGTCATGCACTGTTCTTTCTTTTCGCTAAGGACGAGAGCAACCTTAATTGCTTTTTTTGTAGCTGTTCCCATCACCGCAGTTAACGCCCAAATTCGCCCCGATAACAGTCTCGGTTCTGAGAGTTCTATCGTGGTTCCAAATCAATCGATTCAAGGCATTCCCAGCGATACGCCTAACGGCACGTTGCACGACCGCATTGACGGGGGAGCCGTTCGAGGAAATAATTTATTTCATAGCTTTCAAGAGTTTAACATCGGAGAAGGACAAGGCGTTTACTTTTCTAATCCCAATTCTATTCTTAATATTTTAACTCGCGTTACAGGTGGAAATCCCTCACAAATTCTCGGAACATTAGGTGTTTTAGGCAATGCAAATCTATTTTTCATCAATCCGGCGGGAATTGTCTTCGGACCAAACGCACGGTTAGATGTAGGCGGTTCATTTTTTGCGACAACTGCTGACGGAATTTTATTTGAAAATGGCTTTGAATTTGCCGCCTCCAATCCTCAAGCCCCGCCTTTATTAACTATTAATATTCCTATTGGTTTAAATATTCGTTCCGATCAACCCCCTGCAATTCTCAGTCATCAAGGAAACCTATCAACTCCTCAAGATTTAACCCTCAATGCAGGCAATTTAGACCTACAAGGTCAACTCCAAGCGGGTGGAAATTTAAGCCTAGAAGCCCAAGAAACCATCCTCATTCGAGATCGGATAGAAAACCCTTTTATTGCAGAAGCCGGACAGCAACTTTCCCTCACTGGAACTACGGTTCAAATCTTAGCCCAAAATCATCCCGAGAGTGGCTTATTTTCGGGGGGAAATTTGCTTTTTCGTTCTGCTTTACCCGTACAGGGTTCTACTCAATATTGGAGTGGGGGAAATTTTCAGATTGAACAATTAGATGGGACTCTCGGCAGTTTATTAAGTCCTAGTCCTACCCAAATTCGCTCAGGCGGTGATGTTCGGTTTGACAGTTATACAGGCGGTTCACTGCAAATTTTAGCCGGGGGAAGTGTCGATCTCAATCAAATTATCATTACCGATTCTAATCAATCTGCATCGGTTCCAGAAGCCGTTCTCCTTTCTAATGGAATTACCCCTGTTACTCTCAATCCTAACACCCCCACAGTTGATATTCGGGCGGGAACAATTGTTAACTCTTCTCGCGGATTAACCTCTACTCTCAATCCTTCAAATCGTGCAGATATTACCATTAGTAATATTATTTTTACTCAACCTAACGGACTGATTTTTCTGAGTAATCAGGATCAACCCCATTCCTCTTTAGCGGGGACAATCACCCTGGGAAAAATCCAAACTCTGATTCCTCCTCAATTAAACTTTGACAGTAATTTTACCCCAACAGTGGCGAATGGAAGCACCGTAATCATTGACTCTCGCGGTGAGATTTCACTCACAAATACCATTGATGTTTCTGCCCCATTTGCGATTAATTTATCAGCCCTTCCACCAGACTTTGATCTAACCTCAAACTTGGGTGATTTTGATGCCGATCTTTTACCCTCTCTCATCCCTGCTTTTCGTTTTTTAGGCAAAGGTGGGGATGTCACATTACTCGCTCAAGGTAATATTACCTTAAATCCTGGTTCAACACTAGAATCTATTGGAGTCTTCGGCGGAAATTTTGTCTTGAACACAGCAAGTAACCTGTTGATTAATAATGGATTGATCACCAGTGTCACCGCAGGAGAAGGCATCGGAGGTGACATTGAACTCTCAGCCCAGTCTATGTCGATGACCGATTTTGGTGTGGTCTTAAACTTTACCATCGGTTTAGGATCTGGGGGAAATATTAACTTAAAGGCTGTTGATACCGTTGAAATTTTGAATCAAGGTAATGCAACCCGTATTATTGAAGTCAATAACCCCATTTTGAGTGTTCTGACTTCAGATTTTCCTTTAACTGGATTAGCAACTACAACATTCGGTCCTGGTGACGGCGGAAATCTGACGATTACAACCGACACATTAAGCATTCGCAATAATAGTCAAAATATTACTGGAATCGGAACCCCAACTCTCCCCATGAGTAGCGGGAATGGAGGCAATTTAACCATCAACGCTTCTAACCGGGTAGAAGTGATTGGCAATCAAACCAATCGTTCTATTCCTTTTCAACTCAGAACCGTTTTTAGCCCCATTATTCCACGAGAAAATATACCGATTGATAGTATTATTTATACTGGGATAACCACGGGAACAACCGGAACCGGAGAAGGGGGAAATTTAGACATTAATACCCGACAATTCATCGTTCAAGATCGCGCTTCTGTCGGTTCAACCACTTCTAATGCTGGAAAGGCGGGTTCTTTTACCGTTAACGTGGGTGAGTCTTTAGAATTGCGGGGTTTTGCGGGTTTGCTTTCCGGAAGTAGCGCTTCAGGTGATGGAGGAGATTTAGTCATCAATGCACCCACCGCTCAAGTTATACTCGAAGACGGGGCTGGAATCGCCACTGATACCGAACAATCGGGGCAGGCTGGAAATTTAACCCTCAACGCCGATCAAGTGATTCTTCGCTCTCCCAGTAACCTTGTCGCGAGTGGGATTTTAACTTCGACTGACTCCGACTCCAGTGGTTCTGCAGGAAATTTAACCTTGACAACCAGAGAGTTAACCCTTCAAGATCAGGCGAGGATTACGGCTTCTACCTCTGGTAGTGGTGCAGGAGGAACTGTTGATATTACTGCTGAACGGTTAACCCTGCGAGATCAAGCTCAAATTACGGTGAGTAGCGATGGCGTGGGTGGCGCCGGAAACCTAAATATTCGTTCTCCTCAAATCCGATTAGAGAACCTCGCCGCCCTCAGTGCTGAAACTTCAGCTGGGGAATTTGGTAATATTACACTCAACTCCCAAGACGTTCAACTGCGCCGTAATAGTCAGATCACCACAAATGCCACGGGAGAGTCAACAGGCGGTAGTATTACGATTAACACGGCTCGTTTAATTGCCATTGAAAATAGTGATATTACAGCCAATGCCCAACAAGCAGCCGGGGGACGAATTACGATTAATGCTGATGCGGTTTTAGGAACTCGTGTTCGTCAACAACCCACCTCCGCCAGCGATATTACGGCTTCTTCAGAATTGGGAACTCAATTTAGTGGAACGATTGATTTTAATAGTGAGTTTGATTCATCGGGGTTTGCGGTTGATTTTTCTCAAGAATTGGTTGATCCAGAGGCTTTAATTGCTCAAAATCCCTGCCGAAATCAAGATAGTCAATTTATTATTACGGGGCGAGGCGGTTTACCTTCTAACCCGACTCAAGAAATTATTAATCCAGCAGTGACGGTGGGGTTAAGTGATCAAATTTCTGAAGTTTCAGAGACTTCAATTAACCCGAATCAACGCCGACAATCAGCGAAAAAAGTAACAGAACAACCGATTTCGAGTTTAGATATTATTCCGGCGCGGGGATGGGTAAGAACTGAAAATGGTGATGTGATTTTAGTGGGTTATGATCCGAGTGGTTTTCAAGTTCAACGTTCAAATTTACCCTCACAAACCTGTAATTATTCTATTTTAGGAGAGCAGGAAAAATGAGAAGAGTTAAAGGGCGAGTTCTTGTGTTTGCGCTGTTGTTTTTCCTCTCAATGACAATATTTTCAGGGATGGCTGAGATCACACAGTCAACGGCTATGGAGGTTCAACATCAACAGATTCAATTCAATTCAGTTGAACAAGCTAGAGGGTTTTATTTAGCGGGAGAGTATCAGAAAGCGCGTGAGATGTGGCAACAGGCGGTCACTGAATTTTCTGGTAAAAATCAGCCTTTAAATGAAGCGATGGCGTTGAGTAATCTGTCTCTAACTTATCAACAATTAGGACAGTGGAAACAAGCGGAAGAAGCCCTTCAACAAAGTCTGAACCGCTTAGATTTTCTGCCTAAATTGGCATCCCCAAACCAATTGCGTCTTTTGGCTCAAGTTCTGAGTATACAGGGTAACTTTTATTTAGAAACGGGCAACCCAGAACAGGCTTTATCAACTTGGGAAAAAGCCACTGAATATTATACTCAAATTAGCGATAAAAATAGCATCGATCAAAGTCTAATTAATCAGGCTCAAGCCCTGCAAATTTTAGGGTTTTATCCGAGAGCTTGTCAACGGTTAATTAAGGCTTTAGACCTGAAGGTTCAAACCTGTAAATGGTCTTCAGAGTTGCAGGAAAAAATTGAAGCAAAACCTGTTGATTTTATTCATCTTTTAGCGTTTAGACAACTGGGCGAAGTCTTCAGAGTTTTAGGAGATTTTCCGGCATCATCTCAGGTTTTATTAACTGCATTAAAACAGGCTGAACGGTTGAATAATCCAGAACAAATCAGTGCTGTTTATTTGGGTTTGGGGAAGACCAAGAAAGCCGAAGGGAATAACCGCTTTTTTGATAAAAGTCAGGCTGAAAAAGATTTTGAAGCTGCAATACAATATTATAGAAAAGTGATAGAAACCACTACTCAGCCGTTACTGCAAACTCAAGCCAAAGTTGAAACGTTACAGGTGTTAATTCAAACTCAAAATGGAATAGAATATCAGGATTTAATCTCTGAAATTAAAGAAAATTTTCCTGTTTTACCGTTGAATCAATCTGGGATTAATACTCAGATTCGTTTGACGGAAATTCTTCTAGATTTTTTTTCAAATCAACTCAAATTCCCTGAACAAGAGATTATCAATTCTTCAGAAATACAAACCGAGATTCAGCAAATTTTAACCCGCGTTACCGAACAATCTCAAGCCATTAATTCACAATCAGGATTGGCTTATAGCTGGGGTTTACAGGGAAAACTCTATGAACTTCAACAAGAGTGGAATCAGGCGGAAAATGCAACAATTCAAGCCTTGAATAGCCTCAAGAGTTATCAAAGTCAACCCGATATTTCCTATCAATTTCTTTGGCAACTGGGACGGATTCGCAAAGCAACCGGAAAGCGAGAACTCGCCATTAGTAATTATACCCAGGCTGTTAATTTACTGCAAGGTCTTCGCCAGGATATTATCGCAACAGATTTAGACAATCAGTTTAATTTTCAAGAAAATATTGAACCTGTTTATCGAGGGTTAATTGACTTGCGTTTACAGCGTGCAGATCAAACTAAATCGGATTTGAGAGAATCGATTAATTTAATTGAAGCTTTACAAATTGAAGAACTGAATAACTTTTTTAGAATTCCTTGTGTTCAGGATGAAGATACTCAAATTGAGCAAGCTGATCCCTCTGCGGCTATATTTTATCCGATTATTTTACAAGATCGTTTAGAAGTAATTATCGCCCTCCCTGGACAACCTTTAGAACACTATTCAAGCCCGATTGCTGCGGATGAAGTCAAAAACATTAACCTTCAAATTCGCAGAAATTTAGGGATTTTATTCAATGAAAGAGATATTTTACCCCAGACTCAAAAACTTTATAACTGGCTGATTCGTCCGGTTGAAACCCAACTCAAAAACAATCAGATTAAAACCTTAGTGTTTGTTTTAGATGGTGCTTTGCGAAATATTCCGATGTCATTTCTACAGGATGGCGAACAATATTTAATTGAAAATTATAACATTGCGATCGCTTTACCCGGCTTAAAATTACAAAACTCCAACCCTTTCAATTCACAAACCTTAAAACTACTAATCGGGGGACTCAGTGAAGCCAGTCAAAACTTCCCCCCTCTTCCCTCAATCCAAGTAGAAATTGAAAATCTCTCTCAACAGTTTCCCGCCTCAAAAATTCTCCTGAATGATCAGTTTACAACACCCAACCTGCAAAACCAAATGAGTCGGCTGAATGTACCCATTATTCACTTAGCAACACATGGTCAATTTAGTTCTAACCGAGAAGACACATTTATTCTGACGATTAATGATAAAATCAAAATTGATGATTTTGAAAAACTGCTGGAAACTCGACAGGTGAATGGAATCAGCCCCATAGAACTTTTAGTTTTAAGCGCCTGTCAAACCGCATCCGGTGATAATCGAGCTACACTGGGATTAGCAGGAGTTGCAGTTCGTTCAGGCGCTCGCAGTACCTTAGCAACACTGTGGTCAGTGAACGATCAATCGACTGCTGAGTTGATCGAGATCTTTTATCAAAAGCTAACTCAGCCTAATATTAGTAAAGCTGAAGCTTTGAGGCTCGCTCAACTTGACCTGATTAAACGAGGATATCGGAAGCCTTGTTATTGGGCTCCCTTTATCTTAGTGGGTAGCTGGTTTTAATCAAGTCAGGGTGCATTTGCTCTCTATTCTTATAAATCCTCTGTTTTTTTTGTATCAAATAGGAGCAATTGATCAGATGTCTAGCAAACGCACCATACACACTTGTACCCTGATTTTAGCGATCGCTACCGGAGGTTTTATCTTGAATAACCTGTTGGTGAAAGTAGAAGCCAAGCCCTCTTCTTCAAGTCAAGCGAGTCGTCAGTCTCAAACCATTGCCATTCAATATAGACCCCCCGCCGGACAGGGAAAACCGCAATCAACCGTGGGAGGGGGAACCCGAACCACCTGTTTTCTCGATCAAGAACAACCCAAACCACCGCTCACCTTATTAGTTCCTGCGGGTAAATTAGGAACAACCACTTACCAGCATCCTCAACTGTTTGTTTATGTACCCTCCACCTCAGCCCAACAAGCCGAATTTTTGGTTAGAGATCCCAACGGAGACTTTGAGTATCGCGCTCGTTACACCTTACCGAAGACAGCCGGAATTGTCAAAGTCGAACTGCCTGACTCAGAAACAGGCTTAGAAGCGGGTAAGGACTATGAGTGGATGTTTGCGATTATTTGTGATGCAGATAGTCGCGATCGAGATATTGTTGACGTCGGAAGTCTTCAACTGACTGAACTTTCTGCCACCCAAAAAAGTCAACTTGAGCAAGCCGAACCCCTAAAACGTGCTGAACTGTACGCAGAATATGGGATTTGGCATGATGCCGTTGCGACTTTAGCCTCTTTACAGTGTTCTGAGCAGAACCCAACCCTGACCCATTGGCAACAACTCTTACAGTCTGAAGCAGTTCAGCTGAATTCAATCGCCACTCAACCCTTACTTCAATGCGGCACCTTGCAAGCCAACAACTAAAGGAGGCTGTTGAAACTCAAAATTAACCCAAAAACATTAAAACAGTCTTTTTGGAAGCGATGTGGCATTGGTGTCATCTTTCCGACTATTGTTGGACTGGTTTTCGTCCTCCGTAGTGGGGGACAGTTGCAATTATTGGAATGGATGGCACTCGATCTGTTTTTTCGCTGGCATCCCCCTGAACCTGTTGATGAGCGTATTGTGATTGTTGAGATCCGGGAAGAAGATATCCGATCACTTCAACAATGGCCAATGTCCGATCAACAGTTAGTGGAATTACTGGAAAAACTGAAACGTCAACAACCCAGAGTGATTGGATTAGATATTTATCGAGATTTGCCTGTACCGCCAGGTTCTCAGGAGTTGGTTGATGTCTTTCAGACTACACCTAACTTGATTGGTATTGAAAAAGTTGTGGGATTTGTAAATCCTCCCCCGGATCTCAAACAGCTTGATCAAGTAGGGGCTTCTGATCTGATTCTTGATTCAGATGGGCGAGTTCGTCGGGCTTTATTAATCATTTTTGACGAGGATAACTATGTCTTTGGCTTCCCGCTGAAGTTGGCTTTTCTGTATTTAGAAAAACAGGGAATTTTTTTAGAAGAACTTGATCCAGATCGGGGAATTTTGAGGCTGGGTGAAGCGATCTTTCAACCCTTAACCGGAAACGAGGGAGGGTATGTCAGGGCGGATGCCGGGGGTTATCAGTTTTTACTGAACTATCGCAGTCCCAGTTGTCAAGATTGTTCAGTCTTTGAAAGGGTCTCAATGAATGATGTCCTAGAAGATCGCATCCCAGCTGATGTTTTCCGCGATCGCATTGTCTTGATCGGAGTCACCGCAGATAGCCTCCGGGATACCTTTTTCACGCCTCACAGTCATAAAACCCCAGGAGTGACTGTTCATGCCCATGTTACCAGTCAAGTGCTGAGTGCCGCTATCGATGGGCGCCCGATGATTCAAGTTTGGCCGGATTTTATTGAAAAGATTTGGATTCTCTGTTGGTCGAGCGTGGGTGCTACAACAAGTTGGGTTTGTGTACGAGTTCGTTGGAAAGTTTTGAGTTTAAGTTTAACTCATGGTACTTTATTATTAACAACATACCTAGCATTTGTCAATGGTTGGTGGATTCCCTTCGTTCCTCCATTTTTAGCATTAATTGGATTAGAAACAACCATTACGGTTTACAAAGGTTATATGGAACGGGAAGACCGACAAATTGTGATGAATTTACTCGGACAGCAGGTTTCACCACAAATTGCTCATGCGGTTTGGGCTTCGCGTCATCAGTTAATGACAGAAGGGCATTTGATGGGTCAGGAAATGGTGGCAACCGTGCTATTTACCGACTTAAAAGATTTTACGAGTATTGCAGAACGAACTGATCCTAAAACCTTGATGTCTTGGTTGAATGAGTACATGAATGTGATGTCACAAATTGTCCTGGATCATAATGGTGTTGTGGATAAATTTATCGGAGATGCGGTGATGGCGGTGTTTGGTATTCCATTTCCGAGAACCGCATCAGAAGATATTCGTCAAGATGCAATGGCGGCGGTTCATTGTGCCTTAGAGATGGGGATGCAGTTAGATATTCTCAATCAAAAATGGTCTGAAAAAGGACTTCCCACTGCGGCGATGCGGGTGGGTATTGCTACGGGTTTAGTGGTGGCGGGGAGTTTAGGAAGTTTGCGCCGACAAAATTATACCACGATTGGAGATACAGTTAACCTCGCCGCCCGGTTAGAGAGTTATGAGAAGTCGATGCAAGATCGAATCTGTCGTATCCTGATTTCTGAAGAAACCTATCGATATATTCATCATCAATTTGAAACCCAGTTTATCGGCGAAGTCAAGCTGAAGGGGAAAGAAAAAATACTTTCTATTTATCAAGTTTTTCAGGAATTTTGCTCAACAGATGAATGATTAGATTAGACTCAATTAACCTTAAACTTTTGGTGTGTCACTCAGTCTTAGACAATATTCAACTGAACTCTGGAGACAAGAAAATTGGGAAAATTGAAAAGAGTTTCAGCCTTTTTAACTGATTATTCGCGATCGCTTAACAGTTGACCACAAATTTTATACAAATTTTCAGCAAATAAAGTCGGATTCCAAAGAGGTGCTAAACTTGTTGATGTTTTCGCCTGCATCAACTGAGTTTGAACCGATTTTCTCAAAGTCATATCTTCTCCAAACTTCACACCCCAGTTAATATAATCTTGCCAACTGTTGGCAATTCCAGCTTCTACACCGACACCCTGTAGAAAAGAATACCCCATCCTGGATAAAAATTGTTCACCTTTGCGCGTAACAACTGGAACATGAAACCACAACGCTTCTAAAGTGTGACTCCCCCCATTATAAGGATAAGAATCTAACAACACATCAGCTAAAACATAGACTTGGCGATGTTCTTCTTCTGTCGGATAGCGAGGAAGAAATTTAACTCGATGTTGACTGACTCCTGCCGCTTCACACGCTTCCCAATAAGCCCCTTGAAAAACCCCTAAATCTCCAGCTGCTTTATGGATTAAAATACTATTGGGAACCTGTTTAAGAATAGCAACTTGAGCCTTGACTAATTCTCGGTTAAATTTGCGCCCCGGTGCAACACAAAGATAAACCACTTGATCTAAACTAATACGATAAGCTTGGCGAACATTCTCCCGATTAATAGCAATTCTTTCAAATCCTGAAACCGCAACAAAACTATCGGGCATTCTGACTAATTGTTCAGTATAATATTGTTCATATCCTTCAGGGTGAGTATGCCAATCACACAAAAAGTAATTTTTTTCGGAAATATAAGGCGCGTCAAACCCCAGCCAAGATAGACAAACAACAGCAGGTTGAGCATAGAGAATTTCAGTGTTAATGGGTAGACTCATTGCGTCTAAATCCAGTAAGATATCTATCTCATCTTGTCGAATTTCTTGGACTATTTCCTGAGCATCCACTAAACCCTGTGGGTAGTTTTGAGGGGTGTAGAATTTCCGAGAAACTTGCTGAAAATAGGAGGTGCGATCATCTGTGTGAGGACGATCCGTACAATAAAGATAAATATCTGGAGTAATTTGAGATAAAGCCCGAATCACATCTAAACTACACCACCCCACCGCATGACGATGAAAATGACTGGAAATAATACCAATTTTCAACAATTTTTGCGGGTGATACGGAGGATAGTCTAAACAATATAAACTACGGTTTGGTTTGAGAATTTGTTCAATATAGCGTTGAGAAACTTGGTGAATTAAACGCGAATTTTGAACGAGATTATCCCGTAAATAGGGTAAACTAAATAAGAAGTTCGCATAAAGAGAACGAATTTCTATATTAGTCGTGTGCTTAAGATGGTGATCCAGTTGAGATTCTAAAACGGAAAATTGGTCTTGAGCAATTTCATTCAAACCCGAGACTTGATGGGTACTCAGAGAATAAATTGCTGTCATAATCGGATCATTTTCACGGCATTGTTGACGATAGTGATTCACCGCTTGACGGGCTGCGGCTAAATCTGAAGAATCTCGAAAAATACTACATAAATGCTGATGCGCCGGAATTAAACTCGGTTGTCGTTCTAATGCTTTTTCAAAATAGGAAATGGCTTGTTTAGGTTCTCCTTGATAGCGAAGAATCATCCCGATCTGACAATAAGCTTCAGCGAGATTCGGTTCCAGAGTAATCGCTTGATTGAAACAGTTCATCGCCTCACCCAGTTTTCCTTGTTCTAGGAATAGATTTCCTTGATGAAACAAGAAATTGCCACTGGGGAGTTGAGGTTGAGATCCACCCGCTTTTTGTTCACAAATTTTCGCTTCCGGTTCATTTCCTTGTTGACGAAAAACTTTAGCTAAATTTAAATACACCGCCGCAAAATCCGGCTTTAGAGATAAGGCTTGACGATAACAAGTTATCGCTTGATCGAGTAAGCCTTGCTTATAAAACATACTGCCCAAATTGGCATGAGCTTGTGCTAAATTGGGATCAAGTTCTAACGCTTGAGTATAAGACCGAATCGCTGCATCAATCTGACCTTGCGCCTGTCGCACATTTCCTAACGTCACATAAGCCTGCGCCCAACTGGGTTGTAATACAATCGCTTGCTCACAACTCGCGATCGCTGCGGTAAAATTTCCCTGAGCGTAGCTAATTTCAGCTTGTAGAGTCAAGGCTTCAGGAGAATAAGAATTCAGGTCAGCCGAGGATGAACCAGAGTCAGAACGCATTAGAACCGTTTTCGCTAAAGGATCAAAGTCAAAGTTTATCCTTTATTTTAGAAGTATTCGTGATTTTGTTAAAGATGATTGGCAAAATCTATAGGCAAATGTCTCATCTTCTGCTATCTTGGGGCGAGAGTTTCACCGATTCTAACCCATGCCATCCGGACTGATGGTTGGACGAACTCAATCCCAATACGCTACCCATTAAAGCCTTGTTTTGCTATGAACTTGATCAAACCCAATGGTCTAAAACCGCTAAAATCTAACCTGATTCGCGCTCTTTTGTTATTAAGCTTAACCTGTGCAGTACCTCTCGGTCGCTTGGGTATGGCGCAGGCGGTTAATAACTACGAAAAACGCCTATTTGATGCAGCTTTATCCTTCACGCTGTATTTTGAAGGGGGATTTAGTGATCACCCCGCCGACTTGGGGGGTCGCACCTATCGAGGTGTTGTGCAAAGTGAATATAATGCTTATCGGGCCAGACGGGGTTTACCTCCCCTTGATGTTACGCAGATGTCCGAGACTGAAATGTTAGAAATTTATCAGGGATATTGGGATGGTTCCCAAGCGGGAAAAATGCACCCAGCTTTAGCAATTGTGATGTTTGACACCGCCGTTAATTTTGGGATTAATAACTCAATTACCTTTCTTCAACAATCTTTAGGTTTACCGCAAACGGGTATATTTGATGGGGCTACCATTGCAGCTATGCAACGGGGGAATAACAAATATACCGCTCTACAAATGGTGAATGAACGCATTCTCTATCGTTACAAACGGGTTCAAGAAAATCCCAGTCAAATGGCATTTTTTCACGGTTGGTTAAGCCGAGATTATAGTCTCTGGGGCTACGTTGAAAAGATTCAGAATTAGTAGACAATCAAAGACCGGAAGAAATAAAGCCAGCAAGCTGTAAACTGCCTGTAGCCTTTTGCCTTGCAACAATTAAGACGGAACATTATTGCGGTTTTGTAAACGTTCGGGGGGAGTCTCTCCCCAATCTTGACGAAGGGGAATATATTGACCTCGAATAGGATTATAACGATAAATCAGAGAATAGTAAACTTGAGAATTTGAGCGATTGGTTCTAAAATCAATAATCACTTCCGGTTCCTTATCACCATTAATATCCGCAATTTTTACCCCTAAAAATTCATCAATCGGCTGATTATTGCGACGCTCAATCAATAAAATTGCTTCATTCAATCTTAACTGTCCTCGCCGCACAATTTGTAAACGTAAAACTTGGTTTGTTGAAGATTCAGACTGAGGTTGATAAAAGAGTAACGCTTCAACATCTTCTGAACGAGCCGTTGCTTCTAGAGACTCAGGAATCTCCGGAATGAGCGGTAAAGATTCAGATGGGGAAATCGTTTCAACAGCCGCCACAGAGGGTTCAGAGGGTTCAGAAGCTTCAGGAGTGGTTGATATCGGTTGATTTTCCTCAACTTTCTCAACAATATCTTCGGGTTTTTCTTCAACGTCTTGAGCATTTAAAACCACCAATTCTGGGGAAGAACCCGATAACTCCGAGGCGGGAATACGAGCAATATATTCAGTTGAAACAAAAGGTGTTTCGCGAGTATCTGTAATCGCTTGACAGATAAACGTTGCCACTTCAGCCCGAGTTGCAGGTCGATTGGGATTTAATTGTTTAACATTCGGATGGTTAACAACTAAACCATTTTCAGTCGCCGCAGCGATCGCATTTTTAGCCTCTTCTGGAATTTGATTAGCATCAGAAAAAATCCGTTCTAATTGCGGCTTAGATAATAAACGGGGCTGATAACCTAATCCTTGAGTTAACGCCGTTAAAACTTGCGCCCGCGAGACATTCACCCGAGGATTAAAAGACCGGGCAATATACCCCGAAAGAAACCCTTTGCGATCCGCATCTCGAATCGCAGTATAAGCCCAATAGGTCGTCGGAATATCGGCAAAATTAGTCGGTTCACGCACGGATTCTACATTCGGAAAAGCTTGACTCAAAATCACCGCTAACTCTACCCGTTTCATGGGTTCATCGGGGCGAAATCGATTATCTTCCCGGTTTCCGCCAACAATTTGGCGTTGGGCTAAGGTTTGAATACATTGCTGCGCCCAATGTCCTTGAATATCAGAAAAAAGAGGAGGCGTTTCTGGGGGAGTTTGAGCAATACTCACCCCAACTCGATAGAACAACAATATTCCCACCGCCACCCATAAAGCTAAGGTTTTATCTGCTTTTTTTTGGTTCATAGTCTATTTCTCATAAAACGTCAAAATTGATGGCGATCGCACCATTGCAACATTCGATTCCAAGCCCACCACCGATCAGGATCTTGAGCTTGAGTCTGACAAGATTTACTACTAATATAACCGACATGACCACCCCATTGAGTCAGTCTTAAATCCAGGGCTGAATTGACACGCGCCGCCTGTTCTAAATCCGGGATAATGGTCGGGTCAAATAAAGGATCATCCGCCGCATAAAAAATTAAGGTAGGTTTCTGTAATTGTGTTAATAAAGGTAGCGCACTACTAGCATTATAGTAGTCTTCTACTGATAAAAAGCCAAGTCGTTCAATCACTAATTCTTGATCAAAACCCCAAATACTATTTGCTCGTTTAATCGCTTCCGGATCAATCTTTTCGGGATGAGCTTCATAGATCCGTTTAGCCAACTTTTTCAGTTCCGAGGCGATCGCTCTTTCCAGGTATTTTCCCCAACGATGTTGTACCAAATACCTCAGAGAACGATTAGAATCAAGACTCGGACAAATCACCGCTCCCCCGGCAAAATCTGACTCACTGAACTCGAGGTCATTTCCCCAGGTTGATACCGTTTGAGCCGCCTTCACGCCCCACAGCGCCAACTGTCCACCCAAAGAATACCCTGTAAACCAAAAGGGCGGCGGACACCCCAAAGCTTTAGCTTTAGCCGCGATCCGCACAAAGTCTTCACCCTCATAGAGTCCATCAGAGGTCAGGGTCGGAGAGAGTTCAGCCGTTTTCCCGTGGGCGCGCCAATCAAAGAATACAACACTGTAGCCCTGAGCGTAGGCTTTACGCCCCAACAGTCTGAGAAACCATTGATTGTCTAGATCTCCAGTAATTCCGTAGGTTCCCACAATTGTCCCCCGTGATCTTTTCTGAATGGCGTATTTGCCAAAAATCGGCACATTTCCTGCCCCTTCAAAGATTTGGTCTTGATAGGGAGGTTCTGGATGAGGGGTGGTTTGTTCCCAGGTTTTATTCGCTCTCAACGCGGCGTAAACTGTCATCGTTAAGCCATTTTTGAGCAAAAAAGGGGGAGTATAGGCAAGTTGATTCATAATCAAGAGCAGCAGATGAGAATTACCCTTAATTAGATTAACAACTTATTCACCAAGGGTGCTAGACGAGGAACTTGTTAAAGATGTGGTATTCTTTTGCTGGGTTGTCCTGCTTTAATAATTGTATCAACGAGGTTATCAATTAACCGTTCGGACTCCATCGGCATGAGTTGATATCCGTGCAAGACTTTCTGAACCAGAACAAAGTGAATTAAACCCCCAACAAAAATGCGGGCGGTGGCTTCAGGATCCTTAAATTCTAGTTCGGGGCAATCTCTGAGATACTGGGTTAGAATCACGTTAGCGGGTTGAATTAATTCTTGAACAAAGATTTCAGCCAGATCAGGCCGTTTACTCGATTCAGCGATAATTAAACGGGCAAAACAAAGCTGTTCATTTTGATCGGCATTGTGTAAAATTCTCTCAGCCAGATCTCTGAGAACACAGTCCGGTTCACCTTTGAGGGGTTTTGACCAAACCAGATGAAATTTCTCGGAGGCGACGCGCTTAACTAGGGCAGTAAACAAGCCATCTTTATCAGAAAAATGACTATAAAGGGTTTGTTTGGAGACTCCAGCAGACTTGGCAATTTTATCCATACTGGTGCAAGCATAGCCGTGGGCTAAAAATTCGGGTATGGCACCTTTGAGAATTTGTTCAGCTTTCTCTGGATATTCTGAACGCAAATATTCAGAGTTTTTAATTTTAGACATAGTTATCTAGACTTTGTGTTCTCTCTATTATCTTGCCATTCCCCATGTCCGGTTCCCTGACACAATGGAACACGTTCTTGTGGGTTAAAGGAATGAGTTTGGAGATAATCTTCTAACCAAAGACAACCTGCACGAATTTGGTAGTCTAACTGAAAACCCTGCATATTCCAAAGAACAGTTGTTCCATCTTCTTTGGCGATCGCAATAATCTGACCATCGGGATTAAAATAAACGCTATTAACAAATACCTCTTGATCGATCGTGTAAAATGCTTCGATTTCTTGGTGATCTGTGCAGTTTCCATCACTAGGCCAGAACTTTTGGCGATCAACTTGCCAGAGTCGAACCTTTTGATCATCACTGGCACTGGCAAACAGAGTCCCATTGGGATGAAAATCAACACTGCGTACAATGGCTTGATGTTTGATCGGACAAGATGTTCCGGCGCTAGGACTCCACAGCACCACCTGACGATCAACTGCGATCGCCAGCAGTTCTTCTTGGGGACTATAACTCATCTCACTAATCTCTTTCGGATGATCAAAAATCGGGCGAGGTTGCCAGCCTGTATCTTGAGAACTCCACATCTGAACTTGTGATCCACCATTGGAATGTGAAGTCGCTGTTGCCATTAAATCTCCGGTATCATCAAAGCGAATACTGACTACAGGGGCTTGGACATTTAAAGTCTCGACTAAATCCCCATCTTGCCACAGTTTCACGGTTCCATCTTGACTCCCCGAGGCGATCAGTCCAGTGGGGCTATATTCCAGGGCATTCACAGGTTTCTGGTGTCCTGTCAAGGTTTGAAGTAACTCCCCTTCGAGGTTCCAGAGTTTAACCGTTGGTTGATCCTCGTTCACGGTTGCCAAAGTTTGTCCGTCTGGACTGATACTGACCCAACGCACTTCTTGAGAATGGTTAAAGATTAAAGGTTCACCCATCAGGTTTTTCAACGGTTCTGCGGTGTCTGTATTCCACAGTCTCACGGTTTGATCGCTACTGGCGGTGGCAATGATCCCATTCGGGCTAAAACTAATATCTTTCACTTCTAACCGATGTCCTTGCAGGGTTTGATCGAGGGGGTTGCTGTTGCGATCCCAGAGTTTTACGGTATTGTCAGAACTGGCTGAGGCGATCATCTGACTATCGGGGCTAAAACTCACCGTCCAGACATCGTTTTTGTGTCCGGTGAAGGTTTGTAAAATGGTGCCTTCTTTACTCCACAGTTTAACGGTGCGATCGCGACTACTTGAAGCAATGGTCTGACCATCGGGACTAAAACTCACCCCTAAGACGTCGTTGTTGTGTCCTTTGAGGGTTTGGGCTTCTGAAGTGTTTAGGTTCCACAGTCGAATGGTGCGATCGCCACTAGCGCTTGCCAGGGTTTGACCATCAGGGCTAAAACTGAGTTCATAGACTCCAACGCAGCTTTCTTGTCTCAGGGAGTCACAATGTCCTCTAAAGGTTTTGAGGAGGGTTCCGTCGGGTTTCCAGAGTTTCACCGTTGGATCGGATAAGCCACCGGAAGCGATCAGGTCACCATTGGGGCTAAATTTAGCATCTAATACGCCCTCTGGGTGAGCGTTGATGGTTTTGATCAAGGTTCCCTGTTGAACATTCCAGAGTTTAATGGTGCCGTCCATACTCGCCGAGGCTATCATCGTCCCGGCAGGATTAAAGTTCACACTTCTCACCACACTTTGATGACCTGTTAGGGTGTTTAAGAGTTCACCCTCTCGACTCCAGAGTTTAATGGTTCTATCAATGCTTGCAGAGGCGATCAGACGACTGTCTGGACTGAAACTGACTCCAATGACGTTGTTTTCATGGGAGAGGCCAGGGGAGTTTAAGGACGGATCGACGAGATCTTGAATAAATTGTCCATTGTTCTGCCAGAGTTTGATCACCTGTTCGTTTCCTGCGGTGGCGATGATTTCTCCATCGGGACTGTAGCTGGCGGCTAAAATACTGTCTTGCTGTTCGAGTCGATTCCGTTCGTGTAAACTGTTATCAAATAGTTTTCGCAGTCCTCTGGCAATTTCGTTTTCTTGGTTTTGGGAGGCTTGGGTTTGTTGAATGCTTTCTCCGATCACTAAGGCGGCGCGTAAAATACCGATTTGATCATTTTGATCGGCAACGACTAAAGAGTCTTTGGCGGCTTGAATTGCTTCTATTCTGGCTCCGGCTTCTTGTGTTCTTTGTCCCATTGCAAATAAACTAAATCCTACAAAGAAGCATCCTGCTAAAACGGCTGTAATTCTTTCCAGTTGACGGCTGTGTTCTTCGGCTTTCCGACGACGTTCTTCTTCTTTGGCCAGGCGGGAATAAACATCTATGTCTTCTTTGAGTTCTTTATTTTTTTGTTGCAGTTGTTCAAATTCTGCATCTCGATCTAAGCGGTTTTTTTGCTGGATAAAGTCTGCGAGATAATCGTGAACCAGTTGATAAAATTCACTTCCGTCTATCATTTCTCGCGAGACTAAACCGGATTTTTCTAGAATATATAAAATTAAGTTGAGTTGATCTTCTACCTCTTTTTCTTGACCTATTTTTTCTTTTAAGTCTTCTATTAATTCTGAATAGGTTTTGAGGGGACGGGTATTATTTTCATCGGTGAGTAAAAATAGGATTAAATTAGCGGCTTGTTGATTTTCTGAGCCACAATCTTGGATCACTTCTTCTAAAAATCGCTCCACTAATTTTTGATGGGGGCCTTGGCGTTGATAGTCGGCTAAAGTGGTAATATCTTCGGCTTGCAGTTGGGCGCCCACGACTTGTAGTTCTATGGGGCGAACTTCTCCGAGTTCATGGGAGAGATCATTGACTATGGCTTGAATCAAAGCATCTTCTAAATAAAAATGTGAGCGATTTGTTAAACTTTTAATGACGTTGTAGGCTTCTGTTCGGCTTAAGTTGCCTAAATAAAAGAGAATGTCTTTATTTAAAATATCGTTATTAATGATATCAAAGTCAATCGCTCGCACGGCTTCTAATAGATGATGTAAGTAATCATCTCGCACGGAGATTATGACTTTAACATAGGGTAAATTTAGACAATCTCTTAAAACTTCAAAAAACTGGCGTCGGGCGGGGAGTTTTGTATGAGTGAAGAAAAATTCTTCAAATTGATCAAAGATGAGGATTGTTATTTTATTTTGATTAGCATTTTCTTTTAATTTTATTGAGATTTTTTCTAGGGTTTCTTGATAGATTTTTTCGGTATTTTGATCTTGATTTTTATTGTTTTTCGGTTGAGATTCTATTTCTTCTAATGCTTCTTCTGAAAAATAGGATGATTTTTCCGTATATAATTGTTTCTCAAGTTCTTTTACATAGGAATTATAGGTTCTTAATACAACCGTCACCACTTGACGGGCTTCTATGCTAAAATTTTTTAATGCGGGAACTAACCCTGCTCGAATAATTGAGCTTTTCCCCACTCCAGATTGACCATAAATAACGGTTAATTTGTGTTGGGTGCTGCCCATACGTTGGAGTAAACGATTAATGGCTTCTTCCCGTCCAGAGGCTTTGATCTCATCGGTAACAGTTGCTTCTGTGGAGATGGTTCCTAACATGGGATCGACGGCTTGTTCTCGGGGTTGCAGTCGTCCAGCACCAATAAAAGCAGTATACCCAAAAGCACTTGATTTAGTACGATATTCTTTTTTAATATCAAAAGCTTCTCGATATTCACCGAGATCAAAATAAAGTCGGTGCAACATCCCTAAAATTTGGAGATAAAATCTGGGATTGTATTTAGGAACGGTTTCTTTATAGGCAATTTTTAACTGATCAATTGCTTTCCAAGGTTGGCTTAATTGTTCTAGGGCTTGAGCGAGTATCCAATAATATAAGCCTTGATTTTGATTTTGCAGGGGGTCTTCTATCGTTTCATTCGGGATTTGCTGGAGAATTTCTAAAGCAATTGTCGCAAATTCTCGGGTATTTTCCCAATCTCTTTTATGAAGATAATATTCTGCAAAAAACCCATAATCTTGGGCTAAATTAAACGGTGAAATTTTTTCTTGTTGATGAAGTTTTCTGGCAATGACAGCCAGTTTAAACAAAGCATCCCAGTCTTCGGTTTGACGCAGAATTTCCCCCAGTTTATTAATGAATTTTCCCACTAAATCCTGACGTTCTGCGGTCGCAAAATAATCTAAACATTGCTCAAAATACATTCGGGCTTCTCGCCATTCTTTTTGGCCACTCGCTCTGAGATGTTGTTCGGCTTGATAGGCTGAACATAGCCCTAGATGATATAAAATAACACCCTGCCAAATTAACGCGGTACTCAATGGAGAGGAATTAAGCAGAGGATATTCTACCTCTAACACTGATGATGAATTGGAAGTATGAGTGCGGCTTTCTTCCTGCCAAAATTTCCAACTGAGTTGATATTGTTCTAGGGCTTCAGAGATGTTTTGATGGGCGTAGTGATATCGAGCCAGAACAAATCTCAAACTCGCATTTAAAACGGGTTTTAAAGTAATTTTTCGGTTTTCTAAATCTTGATAAGCCAGTTGAAGTTCTGCGGCGCAATGTTCTCCTAAAATTTTGCTATTAGAAACAAAGGAACACCCGCCAATTTCTAAAATTTGGTTAAACAGTTGTTGAGATTTAGAATGGAGAAACTGAATTAAATCCGTTGAACTTTGTAAGAAAACATAGGTAGTTGCATACCCAGTAAAATCTGGCGCTCGTCGGTTTAACTTTTTCCACAGTTTATCATTAATCCAAAGCAGCACTGGAAAGGGAAAATTTAAAAAGGCTTCCCGGGCTAAATTGGTTGCGGCTAAGACTTCATCAAGGGTTTCAACGTCTTCTAAACCAAACACCATCACCACAGAAGGATCTTCTTCTGCCAGTTCAGTTTCTAGGGTACGATAGAGGTTATCAATCGTAGGACTGAGGTGAATTTCTCGGATCGGTAAAGTGGATTTTTGGTGAAGTTGCTTGACAATTTTTTCCCGCAGACTAATATAGTTACAACGAACCAACACCAATGAAAACTCTCCCTCTGACAGGTGTAACGTCCGAGAAAGAGTCTCTAGGTGGCTTTGATTATGAGCGACTGTATCGTTGAGCGGATAGACATTCATTGGGTTGATCAATTTTTTCTCCGATACACCTAGACTAAACGGGTTTCAGATGGATAAAAATAAAAATATACTTTAGGATAACACTGCTTGACAGAGCCTCAGAGAAGACATAAAATTTCTTTACCTGTTCAGACCGGGAACTTTTTAGGCGATCACCAAAGTCTACAGGTCTGTCACCTATACCATATAATATATGCTAGGGTAGGTTCTCTCAGAGGAGTCAGATCAGACAAAATCATAGCAGTCTGGATGGGAGAGTATAGTTGAAGGTCAACGCTTTGTATAGACTGTCATCCAATCAAAGAGGACATCCAGTCAGTCATCAGAACCTATGCTGTTTCTAGCATTGTCCATAGAGTTTACAGGGTGTACGATCATAAAAAATCTCTGGCAATATCTTGTGATCACGAAAAGGCAGGGTTTGCACCTCCGTTTCCCCTATACGTTCAGGTTGGAGGCTCCGGGGTCTAATCTCCCCAGGATTTGCCCAACTTGAAGTTCCATTGATCATCAGTAGCACCGGAAGTGCTATGATTATATTTAGACTTTTGGGTCTCATGTGAACCATCTTACTCACCTCACTGTTTATTTTACTTCAGGGTTCATCGGGGTTAGATTTGTTTCGATTCTTCCTTACTTTATTCTTCTTAGTCTGACAACTTCAGCCGGAATTTTAGGGAGGAAATCGCCCTTTATTCCTTATTTATCAGGGTTTTTACGGTTAACGAATGCGTTGGGATCAAACGTTTTGGCAATTTTTCAGGGAAACCTATTGACAACTCAAACCCAGTGATTGTTCCAATAAGTTGAAAAAAATTGCTTGAGGAGGCACAAAATTAGTCTGGGGAAGATCAGCCCACAGGCTCAACTGTTCGTGGGTATGGGAAAAGGTCACTGTATAGATATACAGGGGAATAGACAATAAAATCCGGATCATTTATCACTGTAATCTCTTTTACCGAAAACAGGGAATAGAGAAAGACAGAGATGGGAATTCCCTCTTCTATTTTACCAATCATCCACGATCCAAAGTAACCGTACCAGTGCCAGTCCTGTCATTCCAGCAATCATAGTCCAGGTGAGGGTTAACCCCAGGACATCTGCTAAAAATAGACCTGTGCTTTGACGCAGAACCCCCCCAAATGCCCAACCGATAGACAACGCCACCGTCCAACACAACGGACTCACCCACAGCCATTTCCAAGCACGAGGCACTTGTATTTTCAGGGCAAACCACTGTAAAATACCGATACAGATTCCCACCTGACCTCCATCCAGACTGCCGTAAAAAATGCGCTGGAATAGGTCTAAGGTTCGGGGTGCAACCCAAGCAATTGCCCCGAGATGGGAATATCCAAGTACCGCCCAACCGATAATGGTGGCAAAAATCCACTGCCAGGGTTGGTAAATATACTCTCTGAGAACACACCATTGAGCGAAACCAATCACTGTTCCTCCAACAATTCCGGCTAAAATACCCATATCAGGTCTTTCACCAATTTCAACCCAGAGTAAACTGACAAAAAAACCGATAACCGTGACAAAGACCCACTTGAGCCAAAAGACAGATCGGGTTTTAATGATATAGGGATAAGTGGGAGGGTGTACCGATTTTTGGGTTGTAAGATCAAAATTCATCTGAGGGAAAAGGCTTTACTCCTTAAGGAGTCAGGACAAAAAGACCAATGCAAGGGCGCGAGAGTTCCCCAGTTTAACGGGGGAGTGTTGCTGCTGAAAATCGCTCCCAAGAAAAGTGTTTTAATAAGGGATCGGATTTTTGGGTTAAAACCGATTCTGTAATGAGTTTGGCGGTAATGGGTGCGAGTAAAATTCCATTGCGGTAATGACCCACCGCGAGGGTGAGATTGTTTAAGGGACTGCCGCCTAAAATGGGGAGTAAATCTGGGGTCGTTGGCCGAAATCCCCACCAAAATTCTTGAATGGGGAAATCTCGTAAAATCGGATAAAGACGGATAGCCCGGCTGAGTAAGCTTTGAACACCCTCTGGGGTTAAACCCTTGCTAAAACCAACATCTTCTAGGGTGGCACCAATCACAATTAAACCATCTCGACGGGGAACGATGTAGATTTCTGTTCCAAATAAAACCTGTTGCAGAGGAAGGGTTTTAAAGGATGGGGGGACTCTGACGGACAGCATTTGTCCTTTGCGGGGATAGACGGGGATGGGTGGCAAGAGTTGTCCGGTCCAGGCTCCGGTGGTTAGGATGTAGTGTGAACCTGTGATTTGACCCTGATTCGTTTCCAGAGCTTTTACAGTTTTAGAATTACGGATAATTTCTTGAACCTCTACCCCTTCCAGGGTTTGAACGCCTAACTGTTGGCTGGCAGTTTGTAAGGCTTTTACTAAATAACGACGGTTATCGACTTGGGCATCTTTAGGAAACCACCAACCGCCCACGACATCTGGCCCTAAACCGGGTTGATGGGAGTCAATGGCGGGTTGGTCAAGCCAAATAGCGGAATCATCTGCAGGATAAGCAATTTCTGAGGTGTTGGGATGTTCGTAAACGGGAGTGAGGATACCGCAGGGCCAATAGCCCGTTTCTAAGCCTGTGATGGTTTCCAGTTTGTCTGTCCACTCTGGATATAGGGCGCGACTGCGTAAGCCTAACTCTAACATAGGCCCGGGTGGAATGGTTTCGGCTTGTGGTGCTAACATTCCGGCGGCGACATGACCTGCTGCTTCGTGGAAGTTGCGACTGAGGAGTGTGACATTTGCGCCTTGCAGTTTGAGTTCGACTGCTAAGGACAATCCCATTAATCCACCGCCTATAATAATGATGTCATTGGAAACATTCATTTTAACTGAGAGTTAAGCTATGCTATTTGCTATCGTATCAAATTTCTTGGCGGTTTTTTTAGGAAAAAAGGAGTGATTCTTCCAGGGTCAAATTAAATGGACTGGTTCAAATTTTATCTTTGTTTTGGGATCGTTGAGAACAGGATGAGATTTAAAGCATTTGCTAGAACTGGGATGGTCTGGTGTCATTGGTGGAGCTAAAGCGAGAGATCAATCAATATTAGGAGTGTTCCAATGAAGGGTTTAATAGGGCTGATGGTTATCATGGGTTGGGGGGGAATGATGGGGATGGAAAACTTTTTAGCGATCGCTCAACCTATGGATCAGAGCTATTCTAATACTGTC
>JBJHBL010000024.1:0-73079 GCA_050485465.1 Limnoraphis sp.
CCGGTGCTGGCACAGATAACGGCTTTGCATCCTTCTTCTTTAGCTTTAGAGATGGCCATTGTCATCCCTCGGTCTTTGAAACTGCCTGTGGGGTTGAGGCCGTCGTATTTGACGTAAACTTGGACTTGTTTTCCAATGATCTGGGCAATAGAAGGAACAGGCAGTAAAGGTGTATTTCCTTCTTGCAAGGTGACAACGGGTGTTGCTTGCGTGACGGGAAGATAGGGGCGGTACTTTTCAATTAAACCAGGCCAGCCCTTGAGTTGAACTTGATTAGGCGATATAGTCAGCGTCATCTCGGTTTTAGGTGTAATTTCCGATTCCAAAGGTTGACAGAATAAAAATTATATGCTTTGTGGCGAACCATTAGATATTTTACAATTTAAAGGCTCGATCAGTTGACAGAGCAGAAGGTTTAGTGCGATTCTTAATCCCAGTTTACCGTGTTTATCACAACTGATTAGAAAAACAAAGCAATTTAATTGGACTCTTAACCCGAGTTTACGTTTAGGTTAGGGTATAGTAAAAACTCGTAAGTAAAAATATTCAGATGCCTAGTCAACTGCTGATGTCAACACATTCATCTACTCTGTCCCGGCCTGAGAACTTGGATACAACGGTTAAACAAGCTAGCCGTTCTTCAACTTTATCTGCTTCTCAGACTGTACATTTGGGCTTAATTAAGTGTCCTTACAATGTGGATCAGCAAGTGAAGTTACTTCACCTGCAAGCGGAAGTGGACACACTGCTGTTGCAACTGCAAACCCTGAAAAAGCAACGTTTAATCACTCCTCTTTCAGAAGATATTGAGGCATTATCCCCACAGAACAGACCCTAAAGCTATAATCTGATTGAGCAAATGTTATTGCTCTTGTACACTGGGAGAGGATTAAGAGAGCTTTACCTGTTTAGCCTGATGTTGAAATCGGGTTAAACTCCGATAACTCCTACTTTCTCTAGTGAGAAGAGCGAGGATATTGCAGCTATTTTCTGAAGCTTCAACCTCAACCTTCACATTCCCCTCTTGGAACTTGGGCTTTTTCTGGCTTAATCTTCCAGGCGGTTTAAAATTGTTTCTGAACACACCAACTCAACTGTATGGTGTAAGGATTTTACTGAGAAAAATCATCCATGACCCTATCTATTGAAAGTCCAGAAAGTCTAAAATCGACTCAAAACATCTCTGATTTGCGTTTGAGAGATATTATAAAAACCTTACCTCGTGAAGTTTTCATCAAAGACAAGCGCAAAGCCTGGAGTTCTGTGATTATCAATGTCAGTCTTGTGATTTTAGGCTACATTGCGATCGCTTACTCTCCCTGGTTTTTACTCCCCATCGCTTGGATTTTTACCGGAACTGCATTAACCGGTTTTTTTGTGATTGGCCATGACTGTGGTCATCGTTCTTTTGCCAATCGTCGTTGGGTGAATGACTTAGTGGGTCATCTGGTGATGTTACCTCTGATTTACCCGTTTCATGGTTGGAGAATTGGCCACAATCATCACCACAAACATACCAATAAAATGGGCGAAGACAATGCTTGGCATCCCTGGACGACTGAGGTCTATGACAACTTTGATCGAGTCACTCAGGTCGCCTATCAATTGGGTCGAGGACGAGTATGGTGGATTGCTTCTATTCTACACTGGGCAAATGTCCATTTTTACTGGCCCGAATTTGAAGGCAAACAACGAGAACAGGTGAAGTTTTCGGCTTTAGTGGTCATCGGATTTGCGGCGATTGTTTTTCCGACTCTGATTGTGACTACAGGAATTTGGGGATTTATTAAGTTTTGGTTATTGCCCTGGTTGGTCTACCATTTCTGGATGAGTACCTTTACCTTAGTTCACCATACTTTCCCAGATATTCCCTTTCGCCCTGCCGATAAGTGGCACGAAGCAACCGCCCAGTTATCTGGAAGTGTTCACTGCAATTATCCCCGTTGGGTTGAGTTCATGTGTCACGATATTAACGTTCATGTTCCTCACCATACCTCAACAGCTATTCCTTCTTATAACTTACGGAAAGCCTACAGCAGCATTAGGGAAAATTGGGGAGAATACCTGTATCCCGAACAGAATTTTTCCTGGGAACTGATGAAGGAGATAACAGATCAATGTCACTTCTACGACGAAGAGAAATGTTATAAATCTTTCAAAGAACATCATCGCTAAATATTGATTTTCAGTTAACTCTAGAGGCGTTTTCCCTGAACGTCTTTTTTTTGTCAGAATAAAATAAGTCATAAACAGGATACAACACAGTTTAATTTGATTTTATCGGATTAAAAATCATTGATATATATTAAAATTTGTTGCCCCAAAAAAATTGAGGAATGAAGTCGCCTCATGCTAGGATGAAAAGAATGTAAGCCAATCCGATCAGATTAACGTGATACGGAGTTAACCCTTGAGCTTTAATCCTGCATTATGTCGAAACGAAAGGGAAGTTGAGAGTAAACTGATTGTCAGTTATTTGTTACCGCAGTTGGGATACACCCCCAACACTTGGCACCAAGAGGTAGCATTCGGTAATATTCGCTTAGATTTCTTATCCTTTGCAGCACAAGTTATTCCCTTTACAGTTGATGCTGATTTTCCGTTGAGTGTTGTGATTGAGGCGAAGCATCCTCATCAAAATTTGAATCGTCATGTTCAAAAACTGCGGCGTTATTTAACCAGTTTGAGCGTAAGGTATGGACTCCTCACCAATGGTAAAGAAATCAGAATTTATCAACGGGTTTCTGATAATATTGAGTTGATTTTTCAATGTCTTGGGGAGGAAGTTGAAGCAAAAATAGAGGAAATTCGAGGTTTAATTGGTCGAGAATTCCTCCAACCGAGATCCGAAATGACTCCTTTACCGGATGGGATTGAAGTATTAGACTCATCTTCTGATGTCAGTGTTAAAATCATTGAAAATAAAGACATAGAACCCATTCAGATTTCCGAAGAAAGTTCTGAACAGACGCCAATCTCAACAGAAAATGAACAAACTGAATTCCCTCAAGAATTATCTCCATTTCCATTAGTTATCTCTCAAAGTTCTATTCGGGAAAGGACAAGTAACATGAAGATTATTGCTGTTTATCATAATAAAGGTGGCGTAGGAAAAACCACCACTGTTGTTAATTTAGCAGCAGCTTTCAGTAAGAAAGGTTATCGAGTTTTAGTCATTGACTTAGACAGTCAGGCTAATACAACCTTTGCAATGGGATTAGTCAAGTTTCAATTTGATGAAGAAGATAATATCAAAGATTCCTATGTTTATCATTTTCTAAAATCTGGAGAACTTGACTTTGTTTCTGATGTTTCCAGAAAGTCTAATGGATTTAATGATCCAGAAATTGATGTCATTCCTTCTCATATTGACTTAATCCAACATCAAGATTTTTTAAAGAATATTCAAGCCACTCCTTTCAGACTTCCCAGCAAACTTAAGCGAGCCGAGAATAACTATGATATCGTCATTATAGATACTCCTCCCTCTCGTGATTTATATGCACAACTCCCTCTGATTGCTGCTGATTATTTAATTATACCATCAGATCTCAAACCTTTTGCGAATCAAGGATTATCTAATGTTAAAACCTTAATTAAAGACGTTAACGAGTTTCGGATGTCAAGCGGACGAACCCCGATCAATCTTTTGGGGGTTTTACCTTCTAAAATAGCCACTAATGCTCGATATTTACAATATGTATTTCCGCGACAAAAAAAAGTCATTCCTGAAAAATATGAACTTCCACTCCTGGATAGTGTTATTTTTGAAAGGACAGCTTTATCTCAATGTTTGAATGAGACAATTATTGTAGGAGAATTAGAAATTGCCGAACCCCAATCGATTTTTAAATACGCAGAAAAAAATTCCTCAGTGAGTCAGGCTGCTAGTCAATCTATCGAGGAATTTGAAGCGCTCGCTACAGAAGTTTTAAGAAAAATGGAGATATAAAAAAGTGATTAAGTTTTCCTATGTGGATGTTAAATCAATTACCTCAGATGTTCCCCGTTCAGAATTTTCTGAAGCGGAAATTGATACTTTAGCTGATTTAATTCTAGAGTGTGAGGGAGTTGTAAAACCGATATTCTTACAACAGGTTGATTTAGAACATTACAAAGTGATTGAGGGAGATTTAGAATATTATGCTGCGGTGAGAGCGAAGGAAAAAAACTTGCGTCAAGGAGAGATGATTAATGCAATTATTGTTTCTGCGAATCAACAAAAATCCATAACCCAACAACTCAATTTTTTCAATAAATCTAAACCTTCAGTTATTACTGAGAAAAAAGAGAATAACCCAAGTTTAACGAATTTAGAACCCCGTTTGATGAACCTAGAATTGCGTTTAGAGAGAACAATAAATGAGATTAGAGAAGAAATAAAAGAGGATAAACGGAAAACCGAAGAAAGATTAAAAGCAATTGAAGGCGAAAAGAAAAAGCTGATTAGTCCTCTGGAAATCCTGAATACGGCGGAAAAAGAAGAACTCTTTAAAATTTTACGAAAAGTGCCAAAAGCAGAGCAACTAACAGATGCAATTTGCAAAGCTCGGACTCAAAATAAGAGTTTTAGAGACTATAATGATGTCTATGATGCAGTGAAATCTCTAAATCTTAAAGGTATATTGGGTCCAAAAACCATGCTATTGATTATTGATGCACTATCCCATCATTAACTTCAATTCCTTTGAGAAAGCAAGTTAACCAGAAATATAGGGTGTTTTGATTGGGATTAAATCAATTGTCATTTTTCTAAACTCCTCTATGATAACTACTATATTGCCAATAAAGATAACCAACGGAATTAAACTTAAGAATCTCGCTTAACTTCCAGTTGCAAAGCAGCTTTTACCCATTCTAACTCTGCCGAAATTTTATCATAACTTATGGCAATATCTTCTGATAATGAGACACCTTGTTCTAGAGTTTCACGGGCTTTCATCTCTAACTGTTCACAGAGTTCAAAAAGTGTCAAAGCCCCTAAAGTCCCGCTAATTGATTTGAGAGAATGGGCGGCGGGCTTGAGTTTTTCTGCATCTAGATTTGTAATCGCAGATTGAATTTTTTCTAACAGTTCGGGGGTTGTTTCTAAATAAATTTCTACCGCTTCTTCTAAGGCTTCTATCTCGCGTAAACTCTCAATCACATTAGCATCAAGAACAACAGATTTTTCAGAAGTTGCTGTTGTCTTGAGGGGAGAAGTGTAATTGAGTATCGCTTCATTTTTAAACTGAACAGTCTCAACATTTCCCAAAGAATTCGGTTGACATTGTTGTAAAACAGCAACTAACTGTTCCATTCTAATCGGTTTACTGATATAATCATCCATACCTGCGGCAATACAATCATTGCGATCGCTTTCCATCGCATTCGCTGTCACCGCAATCACTCTGGGACGTTTAGACATCTCTTTTCCATCCCCATAGAGTTTTTTAATCTGTCGAGCCGCTTCTAACCCATCCATTTCAGGCATTTGCATATCCATTAATACCACATCATAAGATTGACGCCGCAACGCTTCTAAAACTTCTAAACCATTCCCCGCCACATCCGCCCGATATCCCATCCGTTGTAAAATTTGCAGTGCCACTTTTTGATTCACTAAATGATCTTCAGCGAGTAAAATTTTCAGGGGTAAAGTTTTCGCGAGTAAGGGAATATCTTTGCTAGGTTTGAGTCGAGTTTCATCCGGTAAACGAACCTCTAGAGGATCTCCGCCTAAAATATTCATCAAGACATTATAAAGCTGAGATTGTTTAATCGGCTTATTTAAACAGGCGGAAAAATCATACAATTGAGCGCGATCAATACTTTGTCTTCCCATCGAGGTTAACAAGACTAAAGGTAATGTTTTATAGGGAGTCAACTTCCGAATTTCTTTCGCTAATGACACCCCATCAAAATCCGGCATTTGCATCTCTAATAATGCCAGATCAAAGGGTTCACCTTGAGCCAGAAACGCTAACGCTTCTTTTCCATTGGCTGCGGTTTTAGTCAACATTCCCCAAGCTTGAGTTTGTATTGTCAAAACTTGACGGTTTGTCGCATTATTATCAATAATTAACAGCCGTTTACCCGTTAATTCAGGTGATGTTCCCAAAGTTTTGATTAAATGAGAACAGGATTCTACAATAATCGTAAAATAGAAAGTTGAACCGACAAATTTATTAGGAATAAAAGACTGAGGTGTTTGAGTAATCTGATAAATTTTGATCGGCTCAGACCCGAGAGAATTACTAACTAAATTCTCTGTTAAAGGTGTAAAATCATCAGGCGGTTCTCCTGCAATTTTATTATAACTTTCAACCCACATTCGACCCTCCATCATTTCAGCAAGTCGCTTGCTAATCACCAATCCTAAGCCCGTCCCACCATATTGGCGACTGGTAGAAGAATCCACTTGACTAAAAGATTTAAAGAGGCGATTCATCCGTTCAGGTGGAATGCCAATTCCGGTATCTCGCACAGCAAACTTAATCTCATAACGATTCGGAGAAGTTGTCGTTTCTCGAGAAGTTTCCGTAGAATTATCATCCGAAGAAACGGGCTGTAAAGAAACAGCTTTTATAGAAATCACCACTTCTCCAGTGTCTGTAAATTTCACCGCATTGCTGAGAAGATTCACTAAAATTTGTCGCAGTCTCGCCCCATCTCCTAAAACCTTTGATGGAGTAGATGGATCAATTAAATAAGCAAGTTCAATATTTTTACTAGCAGCTTTAGTGGCAAGTAAATCTAGAGATTCTTCAATACAAGTCCGTAAATCAAAAGGATGTCGTTCTAACTCCAATTTCCCAGATTCTATCTTAGAAAAATCGAGAATATCATTAATCAATGAAAGTAACGCATCGCTACTACTACGAATTGTTTCCACATAATCTTGCTGTGTAGAAGTGAGTCGCGTATCTAATAACAACCCCGTCATCCCAATCACTGCATTCATCGGCGTTCTAATTTCGTGGCTCATGGTGGCTAAAAACTCACTTTTCGCTTTGGTTGCGGCTAAAGCTTCATCTCGCGCCTGAGCTAAATCTTGGGCGGTTTGTTGACGTTCGAGTTCACCGCCTATCCATTGAGCCATTAACTTTAAAAGTTCACGATCAACGGCTTTAAACGGTTCAGTTTTAGTTTGGCTACTCCAGAAACATAATATTCGATCAACTTGACCGCCAACAATCACCGGAATACCCAAATAAGCTTCTATTTGAAATTGATTTTTCAGAGGACAGGGTAAACCTGAAAATTTCAGCGATTCAAAATAAAGCGGTTTTTTCGCTGTCGCCGTCATCAAAAATAAACTATCCCTCAGTTCAAAAACCTGTCCTTTCTGAAGATTTAAATCAGAACTCACGGCGGCAATCACTTCAATTTTAAACTGACTTTGAGTGGCATTCACCTCTTCAATTTTAGACAGTAAGCCCACTTCTAAACCAAACTTACAGCACCCGACTTTTAAAATCCGACGGAGACGTTCTTCAAAGCTCAGTTCGCGGGCTGATGTGACTTTATATAATGCCCGAATCGAAGTTTCACTTTCTTGTAATTGTTGTTCTCGTTGTTTGCGATCGCTAATATCACGAGAAACCCCAATAATTTCTTGATCTTGTTCATTTTCAGCTATCCGAATTGCACTGCTGGTTGTCTCAAACCAAACATAATGACCATTTTTGTGACGAATGCGATAAGTCGCCGTATAAGTCACATTTTGGCGCAATACAAACAAATGAGCTTTCATTAAAGTATTAATATCATGGGGATGAAGAAACTCCGCCGGAGTCCGATTCACTAATTCTTCCGGTTCATATCCGAGTAATGTCCGACAAGCAGGAGAAGCATAAAGAATCATTCCCTCAGCCGAATGACGAGTAATCATATCGGTTGAATGTTCTGCTAATAACCGATACCGTTCTTCTTGTTCTAAACGATCTGAGTCAGCATCTTCTAGGGCGCGAAGCATCTGGTTAATTTTTTCAGCTAAATCTGCGAGTTCATCGTCTCCCGATACCGAAAGTTCTAGAGACAAATCACCACTATTATTAATATGACTCACTTGATCGGTTAAATCTGACAAACGAGATAAAACCAACTTTTCGATGATTAATAAAGTAATTCCCCCAAAGATAGCCCCCACCGCTAAAACGGCTAAAATTAAATGGTATTGGCTATCTTGAGCCGCTTTAGAAAAAATACGATCAACCTGAACTTCCAGTTGTAGGGCGTTACCATAGAGATCCCGCATCTGACTGTATCCGGCTAAAGTTGAAGAATTAAGCCGTTGAACAAAAATTTCCTGATCCTCTGAAGTCAATACATCTAAATTTGAGGAGTGAATATTGATAGACCGTGAACTGTTGGAACTCATCAGACTCAGCGCCTTCAGATCACGCCCTAAAACCAGTAGTCCAGAGTTGGGATTTTGAGCATCAAGAGAAATCGGTTGTGTTGCAATTAAAAAAGGGTTTTCAGCTAACATCAAAATACCCGTCATCTTAGCAATTCCGTTTAAACTTCCAAGCCCTGAAAGATTAAGATCTGAACCTTGACTCCAAAGGATTTTCCCTTCTGTATTGAGTAAGAGATAAATATCTACATCCAGCCTTTCCCTGTCCACCTCCAGAGTCGGGGTGCGTTTTTTGAGGAGAGTACGCAAATTTTCAGACTGGGCTTGATTTTCGGCTAGCTTCTCAAATTCTATTTGTTCTTGATGCAAAGCATCCACCGCCCCCTGCACAGCTTGATGGACAGACTGGACTTCGAGTTGATGAAAGTTATTGTACAGGACAATAGAAGCTGTGACATAGAGTGCCACAAGGAGACTTGATAAGGCTGCACCGATAATCAACAGGGTCTTCTTACGCAATTTCATGGGATGTTCCTTACATGGTGCGACTGAGTGATTCGCATCAATATACCTGCACCCAGTAGATGGCGGGGGATCTCCGACTATGCCATCTCAATACACTCGAATCGTTTGCTGGTAGCATTACCTCATCTTTTTGAGAGGTTAGTTGATGTTTATATCTCGATTTTAACTTGAATATTACAAAGCCTTCCCCTGTTCACCGGTTGATTCCAACAGACTGTCTGAAAATCTCTCCCGAAATAACCACAAATAAAGTGTTTAAAGAGTGATCTTTAATCTCTGTTTTGCCGGTGATTCAATCCGTGAAAATCTTTTTTATTCTAAAATTGATGACGAGATGATGAATCCTTTTGGTAAGGTAAAGCTGACATTAGGGGGGAAATCCCTGTCAAGTTTACCTGACCTTTTCAGCCTCAAACTTTTTAACTTAAACTCGGAATAACCTAAAATTAAACTTAATGATCAACATTGACCCCCAAGAATCCAGTTTGACCCTCAGAATCCGGGGTTGCACCGTTTTTTAACCCGGAACAAGCGCGATCTTTTAGGGATCTTAACTCAGATATAGGTTTTTTAATAAAACTTTAGAGTTGATTCATGTCACAATAGAGGACAAGTTGAAGTCATAATGAGTTACTGAGGGGAAGTCAGATATGGTAGCCCTTACCGATAAAGTTCAATCGAGTCGTTTAACGATAGAAGTCAGCCAGACAGTTACAGACACAACCGCCATTCGTTCCCTCGACTGGGATCGCGATCGCTTTGATATCGAATTTGGACTGCAAAACGGAACAACCTATAATTCATTCTTGATCCGAGGTGAAAAAATCGCCCTGGTTGATACCTCCCACGCCAAATTCCGTCAACTGTACCTCGACACCCTCAAGGGACTGATCGATCCCCGTGAAATTGACTATCTGATTATTAGCCACACTGAACCGGATCACAGTGGTTTAGTCAAAGATGTTTTAGAACTGGCTCCCGATATTACCATTGTGGGTGCAAAAGTTGCCATTCAATTTTTAGAAAATCTAACTCACGTTCCTTTTAAACGCATTCAAGTTAAAAATGGCGAGACTTTAGATCTCGGAAAAGGTCATCAATTAGAATTTGTTTCCGCTCCCAATTTACACTGGCCGGATACCATTTTCACCTACGATTATAAAACCCAAACCCTGTTTACTTGTGATGCGTTTGGGATGCACTATTGCTCTGATTACACCTACGATGAAAATTTAGCTGAAATAGAACCCGATTTTCGCTTCTATTATGAATGCTTGATGGCGCCGAATGCTCGTTCGGTGATTAGTGCGATCAAACGCATGGAAAAATTTGGAGAAATCAACACCATCGCCACCGGACATGGGCCACTTTTACGGCATAATGTTGTTGAATTTGTCGGCCGCTATTTGGAATGGAGTCAAGCCCAAACCAAAGGAGAAACCACTGTCGCCGTCTTCTACTACTCCGACTATGCCTATAGCGATCGCCTGTCTCAAGCCCTGGCTCATGGTATCACCAAAACCGGAATTGCTGTAGAAATGCTCGATTTGCGATCGGCCGATCAGCAAGAAATCCGTGAATTGGCTAGCTCTGCCCAAGGCTTAATCGTCGGAACCCCGCCTGTTTCTGGCCCGGATGCAGAACTGGCAGAAGAAGCAATTAGCACGATTTTAGCTTCTACCCACGCCAAACAAGCCTTTGGTTTGTACGAATCCGGCGAAAGCAGTTTATCCGTTTATCCGTTGGATGTCAAGTTCAAACAAACCGGAATTAAACAAGCCTTTCCTTCAATTCGTATTACTGAAAACCCCACAGAAAATACTTATAAACTCTGTGAAGAAGCCGGAACTGACATGGGACAGTTATTAGGATTGAAAAAAGCAGTTCAACAAATGAAATCCCTCGATAATGACCTTGATAAAGCACTAGGTCGTATCAGTGGAGGTTTATATATTATCACCGCAACTAAAGGAGAAGTACGCAGTGCAATGTTAGCCTCGTGGATTTCTCAGGCGAGTTTTCAGCCTTTGGGACTCAGTATTGCTGTGGCAAAAGATCGGGCGATTGAAGCCTTAATGCAGGTGAATGATACCTTTGTTTTAAATGTTTTGGCAGAAAATAACTATCAAAAACTCATGCGTCATTTCCTGAAACGGTTTGCACCTGGGGCGGATCGTTTTGAAGGGGTTGAAACTCAAACTTCAAACAATGGTAGTCCGATTTTAACCGATGCTGTAGCTTATCTAGAATGTCAAGTGGCGAGTCGCATGGAATTAAGCGATCACTGGATTATTTACGCCACCGTTGACGCAGGACGAGTTAGTGATCCAGACGTTTTACCTGCGGTTCACCATCGCAAAGTGGGTAATCATTATTAAATAGGTAACAGGGGAAAGTTTCTAGTGACGCGCACGGGTTCAGCAGTCGCTGTCTTGTGTTGGCGTAGCCTGCCGCAAAGCGGCTTACTTCCTCCACTTGGAGTCTCCCCAAGTCGGAGGAACGATGCCGCGACAGCAAAGTTTGTAAGAGAGTGACCAGTTATCAGGGGACAGTTATCAGTGATCAGGTTACAGGTTATAGGTTACAGCGCGCTGGTTGTGGCTCTGCAAAATAGTCGCGAGTTGGCGCTGATAACTGTAAACTGATAACTATAAAATCTGAGGTGCGATTCTATGTCTACCGATTTGTTAAACAACCGCAGCTACACAATTATAATGGCGAGAAGTGGTGTTAGCCGGGAACGAAATCATCCTTGGTTTAGCGAATGGGTAGACGCTCAAGCATCTTTGATTGATTTAGCCAAAAAATGTCTGGAGTTTAATTCAGAAGGTTTAACTATTTATGAGGCTTCTGGATTTTTGAAAAAATACGAGCAAGCGACAGTGAATCGATTCGCTGATATTTTACAAAAAAATAATCGTTCTGATGCGACTCACGTCATTGAAATTAATGTAGTTGAAGCCCTGGCAGATGTTCTGAATCATTATTTTGAACGCAAAGAACATCATAAAACTCGGCCGAAAGGGGAGATTGTTATTGTCGTTCTCGATAAACATGGAATAGATGGTATTGGAGATATTCAACAACTGATTATCAAATCCACCCAAAAAATGGACTATGCACAAGAATTGGGAATCACGTTTATTCAAATTGGAGATGATGCAACAACTCGACAGTTTATGAAGGGACTTGATGATGATTTAACTCAAGTCGGTGCTAAATTTGATATCGTGGATACTAAATATTGGCATGAAGTTAAACGTCAGTCAGTGACTCAGTTTTTGATAGATGCTCTTTTTGATTAATCCAGTTTAAACCCTATTCAACAGAATTTAACATGAAAACACTTTTAAAGCCGCGTGACGTACAAACCTTGTTGATTGCTGAAGATACAAAAGTTTTGCGATCGCGAACTTGGGATCGGCTCAAATTTGAGGTTGAATATTCCCTAAAAAAAGGAACCAGTGCCAATAGTTATCTCATTCAAGGTCAACAAACTGCAATTATCGATCCGCCGGGAGAATCTTTTACCAGCAACTACATCAGCGCCCTACAAATGCGGCTTAATTGGTCGGACTTGAATTATATTATTCTAGGACATTTCAATGCGAATCGAGGCGCAACTATTAAAGCGTTATTAACCTTAGCTCCGCAAGTCACTTTTGTTTGTTCTAATCCTGCTGCCTTAGCGTTAAAAGAATATCTCAGCGATTTTGATCAGATTAGCCTCCTGATTGTTAAAGGAGAAGAAACCCTCGATCTAGGAGACGGACATCAACTACAATTTATCACCGCCCAAACCCCTCGTTGGCCGGATAGTTTATTAACCTATGATCATAAAACCCAGATTTTATACACTGATAAATTCTTTGGGGCGCACGTTTGCGGTGATCAAATTTTTGATGAAGGATGGTCAATTTATAGCGAAGATCGACGCTTTTATTATGATTGTCTTCATGCTTCCCAAGCCCGTCAAGTGCTTTCTACTTTGGATAAAATCGCAGATTTACCGCCAATCAAATTTTATGCTACAGGTCACGGGCCATTAGTTCGTTATGGCATGAATGAACTAACTCATTTATACCGAGAATGGAGTAATAAGCAAAAAACACAAGATTTAAATGTGGCTTTATTATACGCTTCAGCCTATGGAAATACGGCAATCATTGCCCAAGCGATCGCCAAAGGTTTAAGCAAAGCAGGCGTTGCGGTAGAATCTATTAACTGTGAATATGTTAAAGCCACAGAAATTCAAGCGGCTATCGAAAAATGTGATGGGTTTATTATCGGTTCACCCACATTGGGTGGACACGCCCCCACACAAATTCAAACCGCATTAGGGATTATTTTAAACACCGCTTCGACCAATAAATTAGCGGGAGTATTTGGGTCTTTTGGATGGAGTGGAGAAGCGATTGATATCCTTGAAGGTAAGTTAAAAGATGCGGGTTATAAGTTTGGCTTTGAACCCATTCGCGTTAAATTTAAACCCACAGATGTTACCCTACAAAGCTGTGAAGAAGCGGCCGTTGATTTTGCCCAAACCCTGCGACGCACCCAAAAACGACGTAGCGCCCGATCTTCTGTGACGGACTCGGGGGCAGATCGCACAGCCCAGGCTGTCGGGCGTTTGGTGGGTTCGTTGTGTGTGATGTGTTGTCGGCGAGAAGATGTTCAAAGTGCGATGTTGGCGTCGTGGGTGTCTCAAGCCACCTTTAATCCGCCTGGTTTAACGATAGCGGTTGCTAAAGATCGGGCGTTAGAGTCTTTAGCCCATAGTGGCGATCAATTTGTGTTGAATATTTTAGAAGAAGGAAAACAACTGCGAAAGCATTTTATGAAGCGCTTTGACCCCGGAGAAGATCGGTTTGTTGGGTTGGAAATTGCCGAAGCATCTAATGGTTGTGTGGTGTTAAAAGATGCGTTGGCTTATCTTGAATGTGAAGTGAAACAACGGATGGAATGTGGCGATCATTGGTTGATTTATTCCACGGTTACGAATGGTCAAGTGTTAAATCCTGAAGGGGTAACAGCCGTTCATTATCGGAAAATTGGCACTAATTATTAAGGGATAAAGGGTTAAAGAGATAGACGACAAAATATTCCGTCAATCGTCGAAAAAAGAAAAAACACCAAGGCACAAGGACACCAAGAGAGCGTTTCTCCGTGTCTTTGTGTTTGTTTGGGAATTTGACGAGCGACCAGCGTACATTTTTAGACATTTTTAAATAGTAATAAATAGTCAACTCAATCAACGCCGTTCACGTCCAAGCCTTCTATCCGCAGAAAATGCAACATTCCAGAACTATCACCCGCCACAATCGTTTGATTATCGGGACTAATCGCACAGCAATTAAAATCACTATCTCCAATAAAGGTGATTATTTCTTGCCCTATGTTTAAGTCCCAAATTTTAACCTTTTTATCTGATGAAGCAGAAACAACTTTTGAATTGTCCGAACTGATAGCAACTGCTTTTACTGAACTGCTATGTCCGTTTAAAATTAATTTTGTTGTGGTAGTTATATTCCAGACTGCGATATTGTCATCCAATGAACCCGAAACCAACTTTAAGCCATCAGAACTAATCGCAACTGAATTTACCGAATTAGTATGTCCATTAAGAGTAAACAGTTCTTCTCCTTTGGCAAAATCCCAGACTTTGATAGTATTATCACTTGAACCTGAAACCAACTTTAAGCCATCAGAACTAATCGCAACTGAATTTACCGAATTAGTATGTCCATTAAGAGTAAACAGTTCTTCTCTTTTGGCAAAATCCCAGACTTTGATAGTATTATCACTTGAACCTGAAACCAACTTTAAGCCATCAGAACTAATCGCAACTGTATTTACCCAAGAATTATGTCCACTGAGAGTTGATAGCTGTTGTCCACTCACTAAATCCCAAACTTTGATAGTTTTATCCCATGAACCCGAAATAACTTTGAACCCATCGGGACTTATAGCTAATGCTGTTATCCCATCCTCATGTCCACTGAGAGTCAGTAGTTCTTTTCCCGTTGCTAAATCCCAAACTTTAATAGTATTATCGGTTGAACCCGAAACAATTTTTGAGTCATCAGGAGTTATAGCGATTGCATTTACCGAATCAGTATGTCCAACAAGAGTCCGAATTAACGCTCCTCCGGGTGGAGTTAAATTAGGAGCAGTTGGACGCAACCAAGGTGAGGTTTGACATCGTTTTGCTTGTTGCAGAAGTTGTTGAATTTGGGGATGATTTTCGTATGATAAAAGTCGTCCCCAGAGTTGACTGGCGAGTTGATTTGTATCCTGATTGAGAACATGAGCGGAGAGTTCAAAAGTTCGTTGTAGCAGTCTCAAGGTTTCGTCAGTTTCCAGATGTTCAACACGCTGATAATCTTCAATTAACGCTTGTATTCCCACCGCTTCTATTTTGGCTTGCATAAACTCAAAATCGGTGAGAAAGCGATGCACCTCTTGGAACTGAGAGTTTTCAACCAGGTGATAAATAAGTTCGGTTAAAACAAACTCTCTCTCTTCTTCGGTTTTTCTCGCCAACCAGTTGCCAATTTTACCCATTGTTTTAGTCCTCGTCTTCAGTTGTATCCAAATCTTCTAACACAGCGTTAGTAATCGATCCACGAATCTCTGTAATTTCAATTCCTGCGGCTTAAATGATCTCTTTGCGGAAGAGAAAATCAGCAAAACTAGCGTGATAAACTTTATAGCGAGTTTGTCCTTGAATTTGACTAAAATGCAAAAACTGTGACCATTCATTGAGTATCTCTTGAACGATTATTTCATCTTTTACACTCGCAAATTTAGCAATTAACTGACGAGAACGGGGTTTATGCAACACACTGAGAATATAGACAATCTTAATCTTTAACTTCGGTAAGGGTTTATCCTGCATTCCCATTCGCCGCCAATGGTCTTCGTAGTACGACGTTAAACCTTGGGGTAGATTTTCTAACTGTAAATTTTGATAATAACCTTTGGCAATTTCCGGTAACACACACTCCAAATACATAAAGTTATTTTCGCTTTTTTCTGCCAAAGTATCAATAAACTCTGTCTTTTTTAGATTTTGATTAACTATCCACCTATTTAATGAGTTTTTAAATTCTTCATCCTCAAAAAAGAGATCAATATATTTTTTGATATCATCCCGACTGTTCATAGTGTAGTCCTTGAAATCAAAGATCTCTTGAGGAGTTTCAAACAACAACCGGGTTTCTAACTCTCGACGACGAGTAAGCAGAAAATAAACGCCTTTGGGTAAATATCGGGGTAAATACAGTATATTAGAACGGTTTTGTTGATAACTCAGATTGACTTCATCCAAAGCATCAACCACAATCACTACTTTTTTATGGGGTTTGAGTTTATTACTAACTTGTTGAAGTAAATCCTTTAAAAAGTTGCTATCTTCTGTGGCTTCTTTCGGTAACGAGTCCGGTTGATAATTTTCTAAACCGTACTCACAAATTAGTTGCTGACAAATACATTTTAGAAATTGATCTGCTCGACTTTCACTATCCTTATCAGTATTGAAATAATAGAGACAAAAGGGATGATCGTCCACATATTTCGCCGCAACTGTACTTTTTCCTTCTCCTGGATCGCCCACTACAGTAAAATATCCTCTATCGTGAGTTTCGATAAATTTTTTAAACGCCTTAAAAACAAACTCCCGCCCTACAAACTTGCGTATTTTTACCTCAATTAGTTCCTGAAATTTTCCCGTGTATTTGTTTTTTTCAGGGTTCCAACGTAGAGGATTCATAAATTCAGTCGGATGACAACTCAAAGCCTCAGCTACTTTTTTAATATCCCATTTATTCACTAAATCTTTGTCTCCCTTTGTCCCCAACATTTGCTTGAGAGTATCCAGAGAAATACCCGCTTTATCAGCAAGTTTCTCTTGGGTGAATCCTTTCTCTTTATAGAGTTGTGTTAATTTTTCTCTTTCTTCCTCAGTCAACTTTAAACGTTTATCTGACATGGTTTTACTCTCCCAAAATTGGTTTATTCCTACTGTAGCGGACTCTAACAAAGTTGAACAGGGAAAATAGGGAAAACTCACTTCCCCATTTCCCCCAAACTGTCGGGAAGACTTCCTCAAATCTTATCCCTATTTACACTCGTAATACTGCGAGAGATTAATCAAAATGAAATTGTCAACCTTCAGGATATTTAATTATGTATTCTCTCAATTCTTCTCAAGATAAATTCGGCTTTGACTTGCAAACCCTGCTGAATTTACAACCCCCTCGCGCCCATTGTCAGAAGTGTTTGGGGTTGCTGACATCTATTCACCCCTGTAATGAAAAGGGTAATATTCCCTGTCCGGTTTGTGGGGTAGAGACGGTTGTTTCCGGTGAAACACGGGCTGAAAAATATGAAAAATTTCGCAATCATTATCAAGCCTCAAATCTCTATATTGACTTTGAAAATATCATCGAAAACGCCAAAAAATTCGCTGACATCGCTCAAAAAATGCACCCAAATAACCGCTATTATCCACCCGTTAGCGCTCTTTTAGATAGTCTCAACCAAGCCCAATCTTTTGTTCATATTAATAGTTTTGGCATCAGTCGAGACTTTTTATTAACGTTGAAATTGGTTGCTCAAAAAATACCCGTTCGGGGAATTATCGCCCTGACATCCGATCAACTTTGGCTGCGGGATGAACTCCAAAACTATAGCCAGGAATCCCCCAATTTGCAACTAAAAACTGTTTATGATGCTAACAATTGGGCGACTGTTCCCCATCAAAAGTTAATTGTAATTGACGGTTTGATCGCGTTTAAAGGAAGTACAAATCTCACCCTAACCGCATGGCGTAAAGCCGCACAAGGCTATGATAACGTTGAATTAGTGACAAATCTCGATCAGGTTATTCAACTTCACAACCGTTTCTTTTCTCCCCTTTGGGCGAATTTAAGCCCCTACGGAAATGCGATCGCCCTCGATGATTCCCTTGCTATTGTTAAGGCGAGTTAATTTAGAGAATAAACGCCCGGTTTCCTAAAACTTACCGGGTTTTTTCGCTCGTACAAGTTGATTGAACTCCTCTGAGTAACAAAAGTTTGGTGAAGCGATCACTTGTCTCACATCTCTAATTTTGCCAGTGCGATCGCTACTCTTGTAGGTTGGGTTGAGGTAACGAAACCCAACGAGATATTTTATTCATTCTTTCTATGTATTTTTTGGGTTGCACTTCGTTTAACCCAACCTACTTTTTTATGGTTTTAATTCAAGACGTTTAAGATAAAGCTTGAACTGTCTCCTTATCTTTCTTCAATCTGGGTTTTCACCCAAGCGCGAAAGGCTTTTATCGTCTTATTTCTTCCCTCGATTTTGCTTTGTTCTAAACGCTGGGGAATCACCTCAAGCAGCGCTAACCCAGGAAAATGAGGACTTTCCCTAACTTGTGTGTATCGCCCCGCTTGCAACAGGTTTATTTCTAAGTTTGTCCCATTAAACCGCCACAATTCTCTAACTCCCAATACTTGATAATTATTCAACCGGGTGCGGGAAGTAATATCAATCTCAATTGCTAAATCCGGCGGCGGGTCTAAGGTTAAATCAATGCGTTTTTTTCCCCGAACTGCTGCTTCATTTTCAATATAAAAACAGTCATCGGCTTCGAGTCCCTGTAACATCTGTTGACTTTTAAACGTCGTCGAACCCAGGCTGCGAAATTCCATCTCCCATTCTTCCAATATCACTTTTATAAAGTCAGCAATCATTACTTTATCATCTTCATGCTCTGGTAATGGCACCATAATTTCTAAGACTCCCTGACTGTAATTAATCCGCGCACCCCGTTTTTCTCCATATTCTTCTAACAGTTGTTCGTACATTTCCCAACTGATATCAGTCATCAGGAGTTGCTGACCGGGGGAGATGATAATTTGTTTAAGTTGAACTTGCATAATTTTTTCCGCTAGGGTTAAGAATATCGCCCAAAATAATTTCGGCTATTGGGATTTCATATTTCAAGTTTTGCCAGTCCTAAATATTGAATACCCAAAGGCGTCACTTCAAACCGACAGGGTAAGACTTCAACTCCGATTTTTATCGCTTCTTTTAATAATTTTGCATAAACCGGATCGGCACTTTCCCCCGGCGAAAAGCGATCGCAATCTCCCCGATTAATAAAATATAACATCACCGCTCGGCCGCCTTGTTTTACAATAGAAGTTAACTCTCTTAAATGTTTTTGTCCGCGTGTAGTTACGGTATCAGGAAATAACGCTAATCTCCCTTTCGCCCAAGTCGTATTTTTCACTTCTAAAAAAATCGGCTGATTCTCCCCTTGTAACCAAAAATCAACCCTACTTTTCCTGTCTGAACCGTAAACCACTTCTTTTTTAATCTCGCTATAATTTCCTAACTCAGGAAATAAATGTTGTTTTAAAGCTAATTCTATCACCCGATTCGGTAAATTTGTATTCACCCCCACCCAAGTGGGTTGATTATCTGTGACTTGAATTAATTCCCAAGTATAAGCTAACTTACGCTTCGGGTTGTTACTGGGCGAGACTTGAACCGCATTTCCCAACAGACAAACCCCGGTCATTGGGCCAGTATTCGGACAATGGGCGGTAATGGTTTCTCCGGATGTTAGCAGGATATCGGCGAAGAAACGCTTGTAACGATTGACTAAAACGCCAGCTTGCAAGGGCGGATATTGATAGAGAAAATCAGTCATCAGGCGAGTCAAATCAACAGCAATCTACTATTTTGCCTGATCGACGCATCTACACCAAATTCTTTCTCTTTTCTATTTGTCCATTCCCCGATAAACTAGGGGTTGCCATTCAGCATTTATCACTAACCATTCGTGTCAGAATCGCAAAAAACAACTCGTTCCCTGGTCAGCATTGCTACCGTTGTAGCAGCCGCAACCCTGATCAGCAAAGTATTTGGCCTGGTTCGACAACAGGTAATGGCGGCACTTTTCGGCGTGGGGGCGGCGATTGACGCCTATAACTACGCTTACGTCATTCCCGGTTTTCTGTTGATTTTACTCGGTGGAATTAATGGCCCGTTTCATAGCGCCATTGTCAGCGCCCTTGCTAAACGCGATCGCAGTGAAGCCGCCCCTCTGATCGAAACGATCACCACCTTAGTCAGTGGGGTGTTATTGGGGATAACGATTTTGATGATGGCTTTTGCCAGTCCTTTAATTGATGTGGTAGCCCCAGGACTCAGCCAAACCCCTGAAGGGATACAAATTCGGGCGATCGCTATCCAACAACTACAAATTATGGCGCCGATGGCCTTATTTGCGGGGTTAATTGGCATTGGTTTCGGGACGTTAAATGCGGCAGATATGTATTGGCTACCGTCGATTAGCCCCCTATTTTCCAGTATGGCTTTAATTGGTTGTTTAGGGGCGTTGGCTGTGTATCTTGGCCCCCAAATTACCGATCCCCAGTATGCGGTATTGGGTGGAATGGTATTAGCCGTGGGAACTTTAGCCGGGGCGATATTGCAATGGTTGGTACAACTTCCAGCAATGTGGCGATACGGACAAGATCAAACCCCGCCCAAATTACGGAAATGGGGGTTAAAATTTAACCTCAAACAACCCGGAGTTCGAGATGTAATGAAAGTAATGGTTCCGGCAACGTTTTCATCCGGAATGCTACAAATTAATGTTTATACGGACTTATTTTTTGCTTCTTATATTCCCCAAGCTGCGGCAGCGATGGCTTATTCCGGGTTATTAGTACAAACGCCATTAGGAATCATTTCTAACGTGATTTTAGTGCCGTTTTTACCGATCTTTTCTCGACTGCGAGAACCCGCAGACTGGCCCGAACTCAAAACGAGAATTCGTCAAGCCTTAATGTTAACGGCTTTAACCATGTTACCCCTCAGTGCGGTCATGGTTCCTTTAGCATTATTGATTGTGCGAATTGTTTATGAACGCTATGCGTTTGATTTAGCTGCGTCTCAGTTTGTTGCTTCTGTCTTAATGGCTTATAGCCTAGGAATGTTTGTTTATTTAGGGCGAGATGTTTTAGTGCGTGTCTTTTATGGGTTGGGAGACGGACAAACGCCTTTTAGAATTAGTCTGATTAATATTGTTTTGAATGGGGTGTTAGATTTTCTACTGGTTCAAGCCTTTGGCGCGCCCGGTTTAGTATTGGCTACAGTCGGGGTGAATTTACTTTCAATGTTAATGTTTTTAGCACTATTAGATCGCAAATTAGGCGGACTTCCCTGGCGAGAATGGGGGTTTCCTCTATTGGGTTTAATCGTCGGGAGTTTATTTGCGGGTGTCGCGTGTTGGGGAACGGTTGTAGGAAGTCAACAGCTTTTAGGCAGTGAGGGTTTTGGAATTTTATTAATAGAATTGTGTTTAGCGACAACAGTTGGACTGAGTGTGTTTGCGATTTTTGCAATGCAGATGAAGTTACCTGAAGTAGATTTATTGGTGAGTAAAGTCAGACAAAAAATTAATCGATAAGGAGTGGGTCAAAATGCAAAAGGCAATCTTAGGCAAAAGGGAGGAAAAAGCTCAGTCTAATCAGGCTTTTCATTATTCTTCGTTTCTTTGCTTATGTAAATAGACGACTCGCGCACTGCTATATGTAGCATTATTTTCCAGATTTGATATTAAAAGAAAGAGTCATCATTGATTATTGATCATTCATAACTTTTCACTGAAAACCATGACGCGATTGCGTCCCTGCTTCTTCGCCTTGTATAATGCTTGATCGGCTTGAGCAATTAAATCCTCTGGACTCGCCTCTAGAGTCGGAATTAGACTCGCAACCCCGATACTCAAGCTGACAAATTCACTCACCTCAGACTCAGCGTGAGGGATAGCTAAAGCCGCGATCACGTTGCGGATCGACTCACCAACGGTTAACGCCCCTTCTGGACTCGTATGGGGTAAAATGACGACAAATTCCTCACCTCCATAACGCGCCACTAAATCCGTCGAACGTTGGGGAATTTGAGCAATAGTCTGCGCGACTAGAATTAAACAATCATCTCCGCCCTGGTGTCCGTAGTGGTCGTTGTAGCGTTTAAAATAATCAATATCAATCAGAATCAGCGACAAATATTGCTGTTCTCGCAGGTGTCGTTGCCACTCCACAGCGAGATACTCATCGAAACGGCGACGGTTGGCAACTTGAGTGAGTCCATCTAAATTGGCGAGGCGTAATAATTCTTGATTGGCTTTTTCAAGTTCTGCCGTCCGTTTGGCAACTTGGTATTTTAACATTTCATTGTAATCGGTGAGAATTTTCTGCGCCTGTTTGCGTTCAGTAATATCCTGAAAAACAGTGATCGCATAAGTGATTTCTCCCTGTTCATTATACACAGGTTTACCCACAGCTTCTACAGGAATAATGTGATCATTTTGGTAAATTTCTAAATCATCAGCCCTGACTGTTTCCCCTTGCAAGGCTCGGACAACAGGTAAATCAGTCGCAGGATATTTTTCATTCGTACCCGCTTGATAAATTTGATAAATATCAGGAATTTCATCCGATGTAGAATTTTTGACCAATCCTTTCCCAAGTAATTTTTTTGCCACTTGATTACTATAGTAGGGGCGACCCGAATGATCTAAAATACCGACACCCACTGGTATTGCATCTAGAAACTGTATTAACCTGCTTTCTGAGTCCCGAACTTCAGTATAAAGTTTGGCATTTTCAATCGAAATCGCCGCTTGGGAAGATAACAAATTTAAAATCTCGACTCGTTCAGGCGTAAAAGTACGAGTCGTTAAGTTATTTTCCAGATAAACAATACTCACCAGTTTACCTTGATTAATTAGAGGCGCACAGAGGATAGATTTAGGTTGATATTGTTGAATATAAGCATCATTCGTAAAATTTCCTTTAGAAGTTGCATCATTTAAAACAACAGTTTGTTTGGTTCGGGCAACATAATTAACAATTGTTTTGGAAAGCAATTGACAATTTTCAACCGGGATAGATTGAAGTACCGTAATTTCATCAGAATCGATCATCCCTGATGCTTCTATCACTAACTGATTCTGCTGAGATAAAATGAGATAGCCCGTTTGCGCCCCTGCACTTTGAATGATGATTTTCATCAAACTTCCCAGTAATTTCTCTAAGATGATTTCCCCAGAAATAGCTTGATAGGCTTTCATTAGGGTGGATAAATCTAAAGTATTTCCTGAGTTTTTCCCCGTTGAAATGTGGGTGCTGGTTTTCCCTTTAAATTGAGTCCTTAAAGAGGTTAAATTTAAGAGTTGTGGATATTTCTGCTCTAAATCTTTGACTTTGGCGTTGGCGCCCCAGCAACTATAGGCGTAGAGGGCTTCTTGCATATAATCTCGGGCAATTTTTTCTTTACCCCAATTGAGATAAAACTGGGCGGCGAGTTCGTTAGCGAGGGCAACTTCTTGGATGTATTCCTGTTCTTTGGCGGAGGAAATTGCCAGATCATACAGTTCTATTGCTTGGGATTTATCCCCCAAAACACGGCTTTTTTCTGCTTCTACTAACTGCCATTTATGTAAAAAGTTCATCGGAGCATTATCCGCCCAAAGTTTGAGGCGTTTGTGCCATTTTTCGGCTTGTTGGAGATGATATGCTTTTTGGGTTTCGCTGGCGGTTTCTACAACTTTTAGATGTGTTAAGGCGGCAAATAAAACAAATTCGGGTAAAGGAGGAATTCCACCAATGAAATCGATATACTTCTGACCTTCTAAAACATCTTCAACCGCTTCTACAAGATAATCAAACAAATAATGAAGCTGGAGTTGACTAAAATAATGAACACTTAAACCTAAAAAATTTTGACTTTCTTGAAACTTCAAGACTCCTTTTTGAGGATCGTAAACTTCTCCCTGCAAATTCCAAGGGGTTTCCGAACCGATTAAATTTAAAATAGTTTGTAGACCACAACAAGCATATTCTGCGGTTGCATCCCCCTGAATTGAACGAGTAAATGCAATGGTGGTTTTAAATTCGGTTTCGAGGTGAAACAGTTCTTCTCCAGCCGCGTATGCTAGGCGTAAACGATTGGTTAAAGCATAAGCCGCAAATTCTAAATCTCCAAATTCTAAACCACTTTGATAGGCATCTTGAAGATGAGGTAAAATATTACGAATATGTTCTCTCCACAAGGGAACATGAGCATACATATTATTCAATACAATCGCCCGACGTTGTTTATTGTTTTGCTTTTCTAATAACTGAATTGCAACTTGTCCATATTCATATCCTAAGCTGAATTGATCAACCCCCGGACTACAGAGAATCAAAGCATAGCAAGCATAGGAATTGGGTGTATCAATTGCATTCCCATATTCTAGTGATAATAAAATCCCTTGCAGCGTCACTAAGTTGAAAAGATTGGGGCCACCAAAATAACTCAACGGAGTCATTCTTGATAAAATCCGCATTGCCGATAACATTCCCGGATCGGTCATTTCTGGTAGATTGATCAGTTCTTCTAAAGAAAATTGATCGAGTTGGGCTTGGGTTCGTTCGGCCCAGGCTTTAACCGTTGAATCATCAGGTTTTGCAGGTAGCGTTACCCCTAACAAATTGAGGCAAAATAAACCTAATTCAATCCCATCTAAAAAACGATTGAGAACGGAGTAAGCCTGTAGTTTAGTTTCATAAACACCCGTTTTTTCTAAAACACTCTGACTTTTTTGAATCACGAGATCTCCGAGATCTTCCATCGCTTGAAAATCCCCTTGGAGATAACTGGTTTCTGTAGCTTCTAAGTACAATTTTAATGTTAAATCATAGTTGTTGTTCCAACTTTGTTCTCCCAGCAACTCTATAGCCGTATGTAAATATTCAAGAGTAGCCACATAAGCAATTGAAGCTTTCGCTTTTTGTCCAGCCATAAAATTTAAGTAAGCCAGTTCATTGCGGTTGGTTTGTTGAGTGATTAATTCTCGACCTAAATTCAAATGCCCAACAATATCAAACCGTCTTTCTTCTTGTTGGGTTTCTGAATAATTTTGTTTGAGTAAATTCCCAATTTTTAGGTGAGTGGCTTGTTTTTGATCTTCAGGAATCAGAGAATAGGCTGCTTGTTGAACCCGATCATGTAGAAATTGATAATCTTGAATTAAGAGTTGTTCGTTGAGTTCGGATAACGCTAAAATTAACCCAGACTCCACTGCTATAATTAAATAGGTAAAAATTTCTTCGGAGGTTTTTTCCCCAATAATGGATAAAGTATGTAAGTCAAAGCTAGATCCAATACAGGCAGCCAACTGTATAATTTCTTGAAGATCTGAGGGTAATTTTTTAAACTTACTTATCATCAATTCTACCACATTATCTGTGATATTTTTAGATCTTATTTGCTCTAATTTCCATTCCCATAGCCGGGTTTTATAATTAAATATAATTAAACCATCTGTATATAAAATTAGAAAAAATTGTCTGACAAAAAAAGGATTTCCGCTTGTTTTTTTGAAGACCAACTGTGCTAAATTATAAACGCTTTGAATGTGGGTTTTTAAAGTATCTGCTATCAGGTGCCTAATATCTTCTATCCCTAAATTATCTAAGGTAATTGTAGTAATGATTGCCTGGCTTTTTTTGAGTTCATCCAACATGATAGTCAACGGATGACCGAGACTCACGTCATTATCCCGATAAGCCCCAATCAAGAATAAATAGTGTAGATTAATATCCGTTATCATCAGTTTAATTAATTTCAGTGTTGCTCGATCCGCCCATTGCAAATCATCTAAAAAAATGACTAACGGATGGTCTTTCGCACAACAAGCCCGGATAAAACTTTGGAAGACTAAATTAAACCGATTTTGGGATTCATTTAGCCCTAATTCGGGTACAGGTTGCTGTTCACCAATAATTAATTCTAATTCGGGAATTACATCAATAATAACTTGACCATTTCCCCCTAAAGCCGTTAAGAGTTTAGTTTTCCATAAATTAAGTTGGGTATCACTTTCGCTTAAGAAATGCTGAATTAATTTTTGTAAGGCGCTCACCATTGCTGAATAGGGAATATTGCGCTGAAATTGGTCAAATTTTCCCGAAATAAAATAGCCTCGTTTTTCTGTAATGGGTTTATAAATTTCCTGCACGAGAACGGATTTACCAATCCCTGAATATCCAGCTATCAGCATCATTTCGCTTTGGCTTTGCTTCCCGACTGGAGTTGGTGAAGTTTGGGGGGGATTGCTCACTCGTTCAAAAGTAGTGATTAATGTCTGAATTTCTTGATCTCGCCCATAGAGTTTTTGAGGAATTTGAAACTTATCCGAAATATCTTGACGAGCTAAGGGAAAATAATCTATTTTTCCAGTTGATTCTAATTGATTGAAACAGGTTTCTAAATCCGCTTTTAAGCCCCAACAACTTTGATAGCGATCTTCGGCATTTTTTGCCATTAATTTCATTACCAAATCTGAAAGGATTGGGGGAATTAACGGATTAAGGACTGAGGGACATAACGGCTTTTTAGCAAGATGACAGTGAACCAATTCTAAATCATCATCGGTTTCAAAAGGCAACTTACCCGTTAACAGTTCATAGAAGGTTACACCGAGGGAATAAAAGTCAGTTCGATAGTCTAAACTGCGGTTCATTCGTCCCGTTTGTTCGGGGGAAATATAGGGTAACGTTCCTTCTAATACATTCGGGTTTTTCAGGGTCGGATTTTCTCTCGTTAATCGCGTTGAAATCCCAAAATCAATGATTTTTAATTTCTGAGTTTCCCGGTGATAAACAATATTAGAGGGATTAATATCTTTATGAATAATATGGGCTGCGTGTATTGCACCTAAACTAATTGTTGTGTTCAAAGCAATCAAGAGACAAGTTTCTAAATTAAATTGATATGTTCTTTTCCAAAAGCTTAAAGATTCGCCCCCAAAATCTTCTAAAATAATCACCAAAGTATTTTTATATTTTTCTAAACCGTAGGCTTTAATCACACCTTCTAAATTTAGAGTGTGAGTTAATTCATATTCTTGTTTGTAGCGAGTCAGTTCAGCTTGAGTCGGATAGTCTTCTTTGAGAACTTTCAAAATGACGGGTTGAGTGTCAACCTCACGGATAGCGCGATAGACTTGAGAGTTTGCACTTTCATAAATCTGGGCTAATACTTGATAGCCAAGTAGCTTAATCATTTTCTATTTTCTCTCTAACAGAAGGACATCAGTTTTATTTTGAATGGTTTTAGCATCCCACTCAAACCGGGAGTTTAAATTGCTATTAACTCAATTATAGACCAATCTTTTAGGTAGAATCGCTACCGATTGATTAAAAACAATAAAGTTTTTCAAAAAAATCTAAATCAAAAATCAAAACTTAACAGTGACTCAAATCTGATTTTAACGGAAAGATCGGCAATTGCGCTTAAAATTATAACCTGAGATAGAGTATCAATTTACCCTCCGAAAGAAATTTTACGCTATGTTAAAGAATGACGCACTTGATCAACTCACACCATGACTTCAACTGTTGCAACAAATCCTTATCTAGAAGGCAATTTTGCCCCTGTTCGTGATGAAATAACCGTTGACAACCTACAAGTGATCGGTGAACTTCCGGCGGGTTTGTCGGGAATGTTTTTAAGAAACGGCCCGAATCCTCAATTTTCCCCGATTGGACAGTATCATTGGTTTGATGGAGATGGGATGATTCATGGGGTTCATATTCACAACGGAAAAGCCTCCTATCGCAACCGCTACATTCGCACTCATGGCTTTCAACGGGAACAGGAAGCCGGAAAAGCGATTTGGACTGGGCTATTAGAACCCCCGCAACCAGACCTCCCCGATGGCTCGAGTAAAAACACTGCTAATACTGCTTTAGTCTGGCACGCGGGGAAATTTTTAGCGCTTTGGGAAGGGGGAAACCCTCATGGGTTAACGCTTCCCGAACTTGATACCATTGGCGCTTATGACTTTGACGGTGAACTTAATTGTGCGTTTACCGCTCATCCAAAAGTTGACCCCCAAACGGGTGAAATGATGTTTATTGGCTATTCGATGATCACTCCCCCTTATCTTCATTATGGTTGGGTTTCATCGGATGGAAAGTTGCAGAAAATTGTCCCAATTGAACTTCCTGTTGGGGTGATGATGCACGATTTTGCCATTACTGAAAACTATACAATTTTTATGGATTTACCCCTAACATTCCGAGTTGAACGGATGGAACGGGGTGAACCTCCCATGATGTTTGAACAGGAAACTCCAAGTCGGTTTGGGATTGTTCCTCGTCATGGTGATAATAGCCAAGTTAAATGGTTTGAATGTCCCTCTTGTTTTATTTTTCACACGTTAAATGCCTATGAAAAGGGTTCGGAAGTGGTGTTAATCGCTTGTCGCATGAAAGCAACTTCTGTACTCTCAATAACAGATGAGGAACAGGCAGATATTCCCTTTTTATATCAGTGGCGGTTTAACTTAGAAACGGGGGAAGTTAAACAGGAGCAGTTCAGCGATATTCCTGCGGAATTTCCTGTGATTAATAATCAGTTTACTGGACGAAGAAATCGTTATGGTTACGCAGGTCAAATAGCCCCGACTGAGGTTCCTTTATTTGAAGGAATTAATAAATACGATTTTGAGAAGAATAGTTGTCAAGTTCACTCTTTTGGAGAAGGACGTTTTGGGGGTGAGGCGGTGTTTGCTTCGGGTTCAAACGATAGCGCAGAAGATGCAGGTTGGTTAGTGACATTTGTTTATGATGAGAACGAACAACAGTCAGAATTAGTGATTGTTGATGCTCAGAATATCACGGCTGAACCTGTAGCGCGGGTGATTATTCCTCAACGGGTTCCCTATGGTTTTCACGGAACTTGGGTTTCACAAAGTCTGTTGGAATGAGGTTGAGCGTGAGATGGGGTGGGCAATGCTCATCCCCGTTTTGGCGGTAGAAATGTAAAGCTTTGGTAAAATTAGCTAAAAAACTAGCAATTTGATCAGACTTTTCAATATAATTGAGGTAGCAAGCCGCTTGGATAATTGAGATTACCAACCTTCTTGCTCAAGCTGTACTTAAACAGGACAGCATATTCACCAATGAAACGTCTGAGTGGAAGCTATTAGGGATGATAGCGTCAGCACGAGGCTTGAATCAGTTTTGTTTGTGAAAGCTTGATTTTTAGGCACTCAAAGGGTATTCAACCTATTTTTTTCAAGAAAGGTTGTGCAAGGAAAATCTAATTTTATGTACGTTTATCCTAAACTTTAATGGCTTTCAAGATAGGCTTGGTTTTTCTAATATCAAGTCTAAAGTTCTACTCAGAAGGTGGGTTAAGACTTAATTTTTGAGTCTGGAAAGTAAATGAAACCAGGGGAATTTCAGCATGGTAGTTAAAGCAAAATTAAGAGTCGGGGCTGTTAAGTTATTGCAAAAAACCAAGTTGAATAAATTAGCTCACAAAGTTTATTACAAACATATTCATGGTTTTAGTAGTGCCACACCTGAACTCGAAAATGCTTTAGAAAAAGTTTTTCAAAAATCACAAGCGTTAGGAACAGCAAATCAAGGCGATTATTGTGAATTTGGTGTATTCAAAGGATATGCGTTTTGGAAAGCACAAAATGTCGCCATAGGGTTTAAAGATGATTTTAAACCGATGAGATTTTTCGGGTTTGACTCTTTTCAAGGATTACCAGAAATTGAGCCGGAGGATCAAGCTAAAGGTGATGTTTTTTACGAAGGTCAATATAGCTGTTCAAAAGAAGGAGTCATTCAGAATTTAAACTCTAAAGGAGTAGATTGGGAAAAAACGTTTTTAGTCGAAGGCTTTTTTAATGAGTCTCTGACGGATAGCGTTAAACAGCAATATAACTTAGAGAAAATTGCGATCGCCTTAATTGACTGTGATCTTTATACTTCAACCCGAGATGTGCTGAACTTTATCCGTGACCTCATCATCGATAAAACGATACTCATTTTTGACGATTGGAATTGCTTTGACCGTGATAATAATCGAGGTCAACGAAAAGCGTTTCGAGAATTTTTAGAAGAAAATCAGCAATTTCATACCGAAGAATTAATGTCTTATGGGGCGTACGGTCAAGTTTTTATCATACATAAAAAGCCTTCTCAAGTTTAAATGCTCAATCTGAGAAATTTGCATTCTTTCAAAATTATCTTCATTACAGGATGGGCATTGCTCATCCTATTTTTGCAGTTTTATGAAATCAAAAAAAGACTACTAAAGATCATTCGCCTCACCTCCCCCGCTTTCTCCGCCCATTCTCGAACCCATTTATACTCAATTCGGTTGCCTTTGATTAACCTGAAATAGCTTTTTAGAGGTTCAGCTTCTAGGCACCAGTTAAGCGTTTTAAATATCGAGCCGCTTCATTGAGTTGTAAAATGCTATCTTTGGTTTGACTAATGCCCAAGACAGTTTGTTTTGAACCTTGATTAATTGTATTCATTGCCATAACCACTTGTTCAATTGCTTGAGCTTGTTGTTTAACATTGAGTGCAATTTTCTGATGGGTGAGCATAATATTATTAATCGCTTCAGCCATATGATCAAAGGATGTAGCGGTTTGTTGAGACAGAACAATTCCTTGATCGGCATTTTTTTTCCCTTCTTCAGTTTTAATAACAGTCGAACGAATGGCTTTTTGAATATCATTGACTAAAAAATTGATTTTTTCGGCTGACTTTTTACTTTCATCGGCTAACTGACGAATAGCAGAGGCAACAATGGCGAAGCCTTTACCTGCTTCCCCGGCTCGAACAGCTTCTACAGAAGCATTTAAAGCCAGCATATTGGTTTGATTGGCAATATCAGCCACTAAATCATTAATTTTATTAATTTGAAAAATTTGTTCACTTAAATCGCTGATTTCGTTAGCGATCGCTTCTACTTTGTGTTGGAGAGTGGTAATTCCTTGAAAGGTTTGTTGAACAATATTGATTCCCTCTTGGGATAATTGAAACACTTGACTAGCATTTTCTGATGCTAATTCAGCTTGCTTCGCGGCTTGACGGGATGATGAACCTAGCTGATCTATGGTCGTTGTTGTCTGATTCACGGAGGCTGCTTGTTGAGCGAGAATTCGTTCTTGTTCTTCAATTGTTGCAGCAATTTGAGTTGAAGATGTTGCTATCAGATTGACACTCAGAAAAATAGGCTTAGTAATACTAAAGGTTAAAAATCGTCCAATTAAAATTGTTAAAATTGGACTGATTAATAAAGCTAAAATCATTAATCGTGATGTTTGATTAACATCTTCCATCGCTTTTTTATAAGTCAAATCTCCCTGGTTTTGATTTTCGGCAAACAAATTCAAAAAATGTTCTTTATTTTGATTAAAGCTATTTCGTTTACTTTCGTCTTGGTCTTCTAACACCTGACGTACAGTTAACGCTCTTTCTACCGCCAGTAAGCGAGTTGGATCCGGTTGATTTTGAGCCATCAGTTTCAGTTGTTCTTCCCAGGGATTACGAATTCCTAATTGATGAAACTCGGCTTCTAATCTCATATAACTGTCTTGTTCTCTTTTCTATTGATTCCAACTGGCTAAAAAGATTTGATACAGTTCTTTTTCTTTGGGTGTTTTCTCCACCGGTTCATATTCTTTAAAACCTTCATTGATTTGTTGCCACGCATTTTCTATTCTTTGAAGTTGATGCTGGCGTTGGCTGTCTGTTAAACTCGGTTTGAGCATATAACGTTCAGCCGATTGAATTTGGGTTTGTCCTTCATTGATTTTCCATAAACTAACAATACCCGGTAAAGTATTATCAGCTAACATTTGAAGATTTTGATTTAAACTAGAGATACCCACCCAACCCACTAAAGCCACCACTAAAACAACCGATAAAAACGAACCAACCAGTTTAAGCTGAAGCGGTAGTTTTTGAAACATACATTTTGACTTATAAATCATGCTTTTAAAAAAGCATATCATTAAAATTATTAAACTATTAATTTCTTTACATAAGTTTGTGGTTTCCATTTTTAGTATCAGTTTTGAGAATCTTTTAAGAGTTGGAATAGTATTCTTTTTAAGATCAGAAAAATAAGTTGATAGAAACCGATCTGAAAAGGAACTGAAGATTAAGCTACAATAGCTTTTGTAAAGGAGTGAGGCAAACAGATATAATGGATGCAAAAGTTGTCGAGCGAAAAACAGCTAAACAGAACCTCAGAGAAGCTTTGAGTCAGTCTCGGGGGGATGTGAAAGCCCAACCTGTTTCTCAGGCTATTAGCCAACTCACCGCTTTAAATCCGACTCGAAAACCCACTGAGATGCAATCCTTATTAGAAGGAAGCTGGTTATTAATGAACGCTCCCCGGTTTTCCGGTGGAAAAAGAACAAAAGATGGAAAATATATTCATACATTAGGTCGATTGTCTTCTAATTTTTTTCAACCCACTCATTTAACCCTCTCTGTTAACCGAGTCATTCAACGAATTGTTCCGATGACATCTAGTAATAAACTGACCTACAATGTTGAGATAGAATTTACTACGCTGGATTCTAACTTTCCTCAAATGCAAGGCGTTCTTCGCAACAAAGGTCAATGTATTGTGCAGAATGATCAAATCTTACAAGTTAAGTTTAGGAGTGAAGAACTTGCTCCCATTGAATCCGAAAACCCTGAATTAATGGAGCGTTGGATATCGGTTTTTAAGAACCAAAAATCTCTAAAATCTCTGAATATTGGTCAAAATATTCAAGGTTTTATTGCGAAAAATTTATTCGGATTAGAACGATCTCAAGAAATTGACACTCAAACCGGAAAACTTTCTTTATTTCTGAATAAATCTCCTCAAGAAACCTTAAAAATACTCTATCTTGATGCTGAAATTCGCATCACTCGCGGAAATCGAGGAACCGTCACCATCTATCAACGCATTTAATCTCTGTTTTTCTGCTTCACCACTCTCTTGATACTGTCCTAAAATCTATGTCAATAGACTTCTGTTTCCCCCCAAGTTTAACGGTTAGTTTAATGGTCTTGGGATGTCACTTGATTTCAAGTTCAGCTACCGCTCAAATCATCCCCGATAAAACATTGGGCAATGAAAATTCTGTGGTAACACCTAATCTGAATATTCGGGGTGTTAATAGTGACAGAATTGATGGAGGAGCGATACGGGGAAACCATTTATTTCATAGTTTTAAAGAATTTAATATTGAGGCAGGACGCGGCGTTTATTTTAGCAATCCTGATGGAATTTCTAATATTTTTAGCCGAGTCACCGGAAATAATCTCTCAACGATTTTAGGTCGATTAGGCGTTTTAGGCAATGCTAATTTGTTTTTAATCAATCCTAATGGCATCGTCTTTGACCATCAGGCGAGTTTAGATGTTGGGGGTTCATTTTTTGCCACAACTGCCGATGGAATTTTATTTCAAAATGGCTTTGAATTTACAGCAAGTCATCCTAACACCCCACCTTTATTAACTCTAAATATTCCGGTCGGATTAAATCTGCGAAATCCGGGGAATCTGACCATTAAAGGGCCGGGTCACAACTATTTTGAAGACCCAATTAATGAAATTTTGATCCGAGACAATCGACCATTAGGTTTACAAGTTCCTCTCGGTGAAACTCTCGCTTTTATAGGCGGAAATATTTTCATAGAAGGTGGAAATTTAACCGTAGATGATGGTAGAATAGAACTGGGAAGTGTAGGGGGAAACAGTCAGGTTAACCTGATGTCAACCCATCCCGGTTGGAGGCTAAATTATGACAATGTATCTGGCTTTCAAGATATTTATTTATCTCAAGCCTCTAGTCTAGATGTACGGGGAGAACAAGGCGGTACAATACAAATACAAGGAAGACAAATTCAACTCAGTGAAGCTTCTCGGATTGAAAGCCGCACGTTAGGAAAGGGGGGTCAAGCCGAACTGATCGTTAAAGCCTCAGAATCAATAGAAGTTCGGGATACTAATTTTAATCAAGTTGCGAGTAGCCTCCTCTCAATTTCTGAAGGTATTGGACAGGGGGGAAATATCACCCTGGAAACTCCCCAATTAATGATCCGCAATGGTGCTGAAGTGGGAACGGCAACCCTCGGATTAGGAAATGCGGGAAATGTTAATATTATTACTACAGATTTTATCGAACTAACGGGGGTTTCTGAGGATGGAAATTCGGCGGTTTTAGGGGCGGGTAGTTTTTTAGAAAGTCGTGGAAATTCAGGTAATATTCACATTGAAACAGGGCGTTTAATACTCCGAGATGGTGCCAGTATTGGAACCGCGACGGAAGGAAGTGGCAGGGCTGGAGATGTGACGGTGAGGGCTTCGGAGTCTGTTAACTTGAGTGGTGGTTCTGTGATCATCGCCGGGAGTTTAGGCGGTACAGGAGAAGCAGGAAATATTACCATCACAACAGGGCAGTTAACGCTGCGGCAGGGGGCAAGTATTATAACTGTAACTCAAGGGAATGGGAATGCAGGAAATATTACGGTGAGGGCTTCAGAAACAGTGGAATTAGACGGCGTTTCAGTTGATGGAGAAACTCCGAGTGCTTTAACAGCCAGTGCTTTATCAGGAACCGGAAATGCAGGTGATGTTACGGTTGAAACGGGGCAGTTAATCATACGCAATGGGGCGCAAATTAGAACCGCGACGGAAGATGGGGGAAATGCAGGAGATATTAGAATTATTGCTTCGGAATCTGTCACATTAGAGGGTGTTTCTTCTGATGAAGAACATCTCAGTGCGCTGTTTGCGGAAACATTAATTGAGTCAGAAGATAGTGATTTTTTGAATGAAAATTTTAATTTTATTCAAGGAAATGCAGGAAATATTAGGGTAGAAACTCGAAATTTTCGACTGCGTGATGGGGGAGCGGTTTTGGCAAGTAGTATTTTGAGCCGAGGAAATGCGGGAAATATTACAATTATAGCTTCAGATTCTGTGGAGTTGACTAATGAGTTAAACAGACCGTTTAATGGTTTAGGAACTCTGGCTCTTTTAGGCACTGGAAATGCAGGTTCAATTGAAATTCAAACAGTTCGACTCATTGTCGGTAATAATAGCTCGATTACGGCGGCTACTTTACTCAGTTTTGACACCGCTAAAGCGGGAAATATTAACATTACCGCAGATGCCGTTCAACTCGCGGGAAATTCAGGAATTAATGCCGAAACTTTTGCGGCAGGAAATGCAGGAAATGTTATCATACAAACGGGAGAGTTAACCTTAGAAAATGGGGCGAGAATTTCCGTGCGATCGCAATCTCAAGATTCTCGGGATTTTTCAAGTTTGGAGTTTTTAGGTATTTCTGAATTAGCGGAACAATTAACCCAGGTCTTAAATCTTTCAGAACAACCCTTTGGAGAACCGGGGAGTATTCTGATTCAAGCTTCTAATCTTTCTCTCAATAACCAAACTTCTATTAATGCAGCTTCCGAAAATGGCAAAGGGGGGAATATTGCGATCGCAGCTTCTGAAGTGTTCCTGCGTCGTCAAAGTGAAATTTTAGCAACCGGAAATGCAAGAGGTGAAACCTTAGAAGGAAATATTGATCTGGGGAGTAACTTTTTAGTTTTACTCGAAAATAGCCGGATTATTACCGATGCGTTTAACCCGAATGGTGGGAGTAATATTAGGATTTTCCCTATAAACAGAGGAGAACTTGCAATTGTACAGTCTGAAAATAGTATCATTAATGCAGCCGGAGATTTAAGTATTGATAATACCCTGAATTTAACTTCTTTAGAGGTTTCAGAAGCAAAAGTGGTTGATCCGAATGAATTGATAGCTCAAGATCTCTGTGAAAAAGCTCAAAACAGTCAGTTTATTATAACTGGACGGGGCGGAATTGCAGTTAATCCTAATCAGACTTTACAAGGTCATAATATTCAAGTGGGTTTAGTTGAACCCGTGCCGAGGAGAGTTCATTCTCAAACCTCTAGACAGAATTTATCCCCTCAAAAAGCTCAACCTATTTCGAGTTTAGATATTGTTCCCGCTAGAGGTTGGATACGCAATGAACAGGGTCATGTAATATTAGTGGGTTATGATCCAACTCAAACAGGAATTTCTCGTCCTCATCTCTCTCAAGTGAGGCAATGTCAACCGGATAAAAGTACAAAGTAGAAGCTTTTGTGTAGGTTAAATTCTTGTATTTTTTGTAATTTTTTTATTCTATCACAGACGTTCTTCATTGAATTTGATACAATTTGATAATCATTAATTTTGTCTTTCAATCCATGAACCCACTCTCCTTATTTTTAACGAGTTATTTACTTTCGAGCCATCCACTTCCTAACCCTCCTATTCGACTTGAAGGAACAGCAGCAGGAAATTTTGTGTGTGAATATAAGTACAAAATCGGCGATAGTGACTGGATTTATAACAATAGTGGCGGTTCTACTCCCGCCCAAGCGAGAACCAGACGAACTCGAGATCTTCAAGATTTAGAAAAACAAGCAACAGAGGCGGGTTTGAGTTTTAAGGCGAGTAGACTTTTTTGTGACAATCCCTGGGGGGGTGATGGGAGTTGGGGGGATTAAAACGAGAGTACCTTTTTCCTTTTTGAGAAATACTTTAATCAAGGCTTTTACGGAGAAGACAAAAAACGGGTATCTGGCGTAGAAAACCCGTTAATCCTGAGTTGTAGAAGAACAAGGCGTAACCCTCAGAACTTTTGGGGCGATGGCGAAACGATTTGATGGAAAAGTTGGGGCTTTTGCCTATTTGTTGTTTGTTTTATTGTATTTCCCCTGTGTTTCTGCAACGGCTGCGGTTTATCGAGAAACGAATCTCAATTGGACGGTATTTGTCGCGGTTTGGACGACGGGAATGGCTTATATTGTTGCCACCAGTTTCTATCAAATTGCTCGATTTAATCAACATCCGGTTTTTTCATTCCTCTGGTTAATAGCGATGGCGATTCTCTGTGGAGGAACGTTGTTTGTTCTGAAGATGGCACGTCCGATTCGGCGTCAAAATTCCCAAGAAATAACTTCTGTTTAATTCTAGAAACTCACCATGATTTTAACTGAATTACAATGTTATCTTGCTCAACAGGGTAAAGCGTCTTTATCTGAACTAGAAACTCATTTCCGAACCGATGGGGATGCTTTACGAGAAATGCTCAACCGACTGATTCGTAAAGGTCGAGTTTATCAATATCAAGTTGAAAAATGTGGAGGTTGTAGCCATTGTCAGGGCGAAATGTTTGAATTGTATGAATGGGTAGGGAAAAATAATTGATTTTGACTCCTCTCCCTAAAGCCCTATCATAAAGGATAATCCAGCAAGCGAGACGCTTGCACTATGCTGTAAAAAATGGCAGTAATGTCATATCATAGTGCGACCATCTTGCTCGTTGATTTAATTTTATAGCTCATTAAATCACTACATTAATAATTTTAATTTAGAACCTGTGGGAGATTTTTCTACTTCTATTCTGGCTTGAAATGCCTCTTTTAAATGGGGCATATGGGTAACAGTTAAAATACAAGCAAAGTCGGATGAAATGGCGTTAATGGCTGCAATTAAACGGCTACATCCTTCAGCATCTTGTGTTCCAAACCCTTCATCAATAATCAGCATTTGTAGGGCGGTTCCGGCGCGTTGGGCGAGGAGTTTGGCTAGGGCTAACCGAATGGCGAAATTAATTCTAAAAGCTTCTCCCCCGGAATAGGTTTCATAGGGTCGAGTTCCCCGGGCGTCGGCAATGAGAATCTCTAAAGTATCGATTAATTTTGCGGCTTTTTTAGAAGATTTGCTACTGCGTCCCGTCTTTTGGGTGATAAACTGAATATGTAATTGATTGGCAGATAATCGCGATAAAATTTGGTTAGTTTCTGCTTCTAATTGGGGTAAAATATTCTCGATCATCAAGGCTTGAATACCATTTTTCCCAAAGGCTTGGGCGAGTTCACTGTAAACACGATATTGACGTCGAGCCGTTTCTAACTGTTGTTTTTGTTCGTTTTGTTGATTGTTTAAATGTTCTAAATGGGCTTGTTGTTGCTTGAGACTTCCTAACTCTCCTAATGCTTGATCCATCTGTTGACGTCGCTGTTGAATGTGTCGTTCTAACTGTTGAATAGGTTCAGTCAGATCTGGGGTTTCTTTGAGTTTTTGTTCTAACAAGTCAATTTGGGTTTCAACGGTTTTAATATCTTGTACCTTACTGATTTTTAACTGTTGTAATTGTTCTAAGCGTTGCTGAATTTGGGGAGATTGTTTTTGGGCTGAATTTAACTTCTCTAACCGGGTTAACCATTGTTGGGCTTGGCGCAGTTGCGATCGCACTTGATTATGTTCTTCTAAATTATAACCAATTTCCGTCAAAGAACGCTCTAGGGCGACAATTTGCTGCTGAAGTTCGGATTGGGTTTGTTGTTGGGTTAACTGTCGTTCTATAGCTGCTTTTTGGGCTTCTAGTTGGGGTTTCTGTTCTTGAATTTTAGCCAACTGAGTCGCGGCGCTTTGCAGTTGACTTTGCTTAATTTCTGCCCACCGCCAACGCTTTTCTTCATTTCGGGCTAAAACATGACTTTTTTCATTATAATTTAGCTTTTGTAACTGTTGATCCAGGTGTTGCTGTTCTCGATACAATTCGGCGGCAAATTCTCCCGTTTGTAAGGAGGTTTCAATCCTTTTTGCTTCTAATTTCAGTTGTTGATACCGCAGTTGTTGTTCTTCTATTCCTTCTAATTTGGCTTGAATTTGTCCCCGTTGTTCTCGATATTCTTCATAGGGGGCTAATTCGTGATCAAGCTGACGATATTCTTCTCGAAAGCCTTGAATTTCCCGATCAGCGATCGCTAACTGTTCATTAATCACCCACATTTTATCGCGAATTTCTTGCTGTTGGGTGCGATGTTTTCCTACGACTAAACTCCAGTGATGTTCGTCGAGCGGGCGATCGCATAACGGACAGAGGGGCTGAGTTATAGTATCTGTTTTCTGCTCAGTTGAGGGTGTTCCTAATAAACTAATTTTATGATCTAATTCTGCTAATTTAGCTTCATAATCTCGTTGTCTAGAACATAAATTTTCTATATAATTATGCCGTTTTAATCCTTTTTCCTGAACTCGTTTTTGATAATTGCGCTTATTCTCTAACTCCTGAATTTGTGTATTAATTTGTTGTAACGTTCGTTGTAATTCCGGATGAGTTTGAACGGTTCTTTGAACTTGCAAAATTGACTTAGATAACTCCTCTAAACGAGCGCTTAAACTCGCCGACGCTCGCTCAATTTGGCTTTGTACCTGTTGACGCTGTTGGAGTAAAGGGGTAACTGTAACCTGTAACTCATCAAGTTGGTTTAAATGAGTTCGAGCGGTTTGTAATTCAATTAAAGCTGCTTCTATATCTGAACGCTGTTTCAACACCTCTAACTGTTCTTTTTCTTGCTGTTTTAACCCCTCTAACTGCACGTTAAAGCTTTGTATTTTTTGTTGAGTCTCTTGGATAATTTGACGCTGCTGTTCTTTTAGACTTTGAGACTGTTGTTGGGTTTCTTGATAGGTTTTAAACTTAGCAGATAAGCTTTCTTCTGTCGCTTGTAAGGTTTGAAATAAAGCGTATCCGGTTTGAATTTCTGAGGCTTGTTTTAAGACGGCTTCTAGTTCTTTCTGTTGGTTTTGCGTAGTGTTTAAATCTTGTTGTAAACGTTGATAATCTTGAGAAATAGTTTGATATTGTTGCTGTTCGCCTTGACGCAATTTTTCCCAAGTTTGCCGATCGCGTTGGCTGACTTCTAACTGTTTTAATTGTTCTCGTTCCGTTGTTTGTTGGCTATTGAGTTGGTTGAGTATCGTTTCAAGTTCAGCAATCTTTTGAGTGATGTCCTTTTGCTGTTGAAGCTGTTGTTTCGTGCTGTCTATTGTTTGCTGCAACAGTTCAATTTTTCCTTTATATTGTCGAGAGACATCTTTAGCCCGTTCCGCTAAATGATCATATTCATTCAGTTTCAATAAACTCGCTAAAATTTCTTTACGTTCTGTCGGACGTTTCAACATAAATTCATCCGCTCGTCCTTGACGCAAATAAGCCGAATTAATAAACGTATCGTAATCGAGTTTAATCTGATCTAGGATCTTTTGTTGTGTCGCCCGCATTCCCCGTTCCCCAATGGGGCGAAACTGAATTTTTGCACCCTGTTGAATTTCACAATAGGCTTGAGTGGCGACCTGAAATTCCAGCAGTCCTGACTGACCTCGACGGCGGTTGCGAATGACTCGATAGAGGTTTCCTTCCCCAATGAAGGTAAAATCCACCTGAACTTCCGTTTCTCCCAGATGAATGATATCATCTTCTGTAGCGGCACGACTACTGCCCCAAACTGCCCAGGCGATCGCTTCGAGTAGCGAAGATTTTCCCGCCCCATTCGCCCCACAAATACAGGCGGTGTGCAGTCCGCTAAAATCAAGGCTGGCTTCTCGATAGCTGAGAAAGTTTTTGAGCGTTAGTTTATATGGAATCATACCGTTATCTTAAGGCAATTTCTCACCCCTTGTCACCCATTTAATTTATATTTTATAATTCTTTACAGTTTAGATCGGTTAAGATGAATTCACCGAAAAAACGCTATATTTAGAGTCTGAAGACTGTTAAAAACACTAAACTTGCTCTGTTTGTTCTCACTGAATTTCTTCTTTTAATCATAACCGATGACCTCTTTAACTCAAAACTCGATTCTTCTCGAAGATGCCACCCAAGCAGTGTTAAAAAAATCTGGCGAAAAGCCAACTCCTGACTCGGTTGTAGCCGCACTGTTGGCACAAGAAAAAATCGCCAACTCCCAAAAAAATTCTGTGAATTTCAGTCAATTTGTCGGCACTTGGCGACTCTGCTTTATTACCGGAACCCAAAAAACACGCCGTAAAATGGGTACTGTATTAGGAGCCGGACGCTATCTTCCTCAATGGGTGAACATCCATCTATCTTATTCTCACGCTTTGAATTCTCAAAGTCAGAATTTAGAACAACCCTTTACCCCCGGAACAGTTGAAAATTCTGTTCAGTTTGGGGGGTTAAAAATCACTCTCAGCGGTCCGGTGAAACTTCTAGACAAAAAGAATATTTTAGCCTTTGACTTTACCCGTATGACCCTATCCTGTTGGGGAGTAACGCTGTATAATGGCTGGATTCGGGGCGGAGCAGACAGTGAACAAAGCTTTTACAGCGATCGCATCAACAAACAAGCTTTTTTTGCCTATTTTTATATACAAGAAAACACAATCGCAGCCAGAGGACGAGGTGGTGGGTTAGCACTATGGGGTCGAAAAAACTGAATTTGTCCTTTTCTCCGACTTAAGAAAGAGGATCTCCCCCTCTATTTCTAAAGTTAGGCTAACGATTTACCAAATTTGATAGATGCCTGTGACTCTATCTTTACCCTATTCTATACATAAGTCGGGCATCAAATTCACTCGGCGACTAGATTTTAAAAGACACAGGAGATAACGCTATTATGGTGAATCTTAACCATTTCAAACAAGACAAAAAAGAAAAAAGCTTAACTCAGTCCATCACCAAGCACTGGAAAAAAGGCGGAGCCGCAGTAGCCATGATCCTGTTTTCAGGTGTGCTAGCCGCTTGTGGTGATCCCACGGGTAATAGAGCCGACACATCTCCCGAGCAACAGACACCGATGACCTCTCGCACAGAAGAACCGGGAACCGTTGGACAGCAGCCCGGAACCACTCCCGGAACACCTGGACAGCAGCCCGGAGCAGTGGGACAGCAGCCCGGAATGACTCCCGGAGGGGACGGAATGGGTGTAATCTCTGTTGGTGACTTTACCGATAACAAAGAAGAAATGATTGGTCAAACCGTGACAGTTAGCGGTGAAATCGACGAAATCAAGGGTCTAAATTCCTTTGTGCTTCAAGATGAAGATAGCTTATTAGACGGTAGCCAAGTGCTGGTGATCTCCGCGCCGGATCAAACAGAACCGAATATTCGGGAAGGAGAAAGGGTGCAAGTTACCGGAGAAGTTCGTCAGTTTATGGCTGAAGAATTTGAGCGGGAGTTTAATCTAACTTGGGATGAAAACACCAGACAAGACATTGCAAATGAATACGAAGGTCGAGCAGTTATTGTTAGTAATCAGATGATGAATATTCAATAAACTGTTGCTCGAACCAATTAGTAAAGGGTAGGATAGTTTGAGAGACGTAGTCTATGCGTCTCTATTTTATTTTTCAGCATCTTCAGAAAAACTATACACTTGATTCCGTCCCTTTGCTTTAGCTTTATACAAAGCATCATCGGCTCGTCTCCAAATGTCATCCAGTTTTTCATCCTCTTTTCGATAGGTTGTGACCCCTAAACTAATTGTAATTTTAATTTCAAGATTTAAATTTTCAATCAGTATGGAAAGATTAGAAATACCTTGACGGAGACGTTCAGCTATTTTAATTGCAGTTTGTAAATCTGCTTCGGGTAAAATAATCGCAAATTCTTCTCCCCCAAATCGCCCTAAACTGTCTCCTTTTCGCAGTAAACTTTGGACTTCTTGAGTCATTGTTTGCAACACTTGATCTCCGACAATATGGCCATAGGTATCATTAATCTTTTTAAAATGATCAATATCAAGCATGATGACTGAAAAACATCGCTGATAATTAATTGAACTTTGATATTCTGACTCAGCAATAGACATCAAATGACGACGATTTGAGATTCCCGTTAAAGGATCCGTGATCGCCAGTTTTTCAAAAGCAGCTGCGGTTTTGATGAGTTCATCTTTGGTATGCTTTAATTCTAAATGAACTCGAACTCTCGCCAGAAGTTCAGGAGTAGAAAAAGGTTTCGTAATATAATCAACAGCCCCCTGATTAAAAGCATCTAACAAATTATCTTTTTCCTCACTAGCTGTTAAAAATATAACGGGTATTTCACACAATAGCGGATCAGATTTTAACTTCTGACAGACTTCTAATCCGCTCATATTGGGCATCATTAAGTCTAATAAAATCAAATCGGGTTGAGCCAGTTTAGAGCGTTCTAGAGCTTGTTCTCCAGTTTTGGCAAAGGTGACATCATAACCTACTTGCTCTAAAACATCACCCATCACTTGCAGGTTTTGAGTGATATCGTCAACCACTAAAACTAAAAAATTCTGAGGATTAAATGGTGTTATGTGAATCATCTAAAAGTTGTATAATTTGAGGAAAATTAGCAATCGTTTCCGGAAGAACTTGCCAGTCAAAAGAATCCAATTGTGCTATAATTTTATTAGCATAATCCAGCAAAAGCTGACAGTGATACTCAATGGCGTAGGTTTTTAATCGTTCAGCAAATGCTAAAACTTCCCGCCGGGATAGAGTCATCTGTAATTGTTGCCAAACTGTTTCTTCTTGACGAAGTTTTTCAATCAATTCTGAGAATAAATAATAGGTTTCAAGGGAATTGAATTGAGAGACTGGTATTTGAGAATCAGGTGTTAATTCACTCTGAGTTGAGGGAAGAACAGTTTTTAAAGCCCGAAAGAGTTGAGCGCGATTAAGGGGTTTATGAAGTACACCTTGACACATCAGTTGTACGTCAAGATAGTCCTGTCTGAGTACAGAAGCCGTCACAATAAAGATCGGGATATTTTGAGTGCTTTCATCTTGCTTTAAAGCATTAAATACGCTTCTACCATCAACATTAGGCATTCGCCAGTCTAGCAAGATAACATCGGGGCGTTCAGTCAAAGCAATTTGAATAGCACTTAGACCATCTTGTGCTAACAGCAAGCGATGTTGGGTTCCTTCAAAATAGCCCTGAATCAGTTGCAAGTTTGAGTATACGTCATCTACAGCTAAGATAGTTGAATCTTCAAACTGCTTTAAGTCTTCATCGACACAAATCACTTCCTCAGAGTCCCAGGGTTCATCACTAATGTCAACTTCAGGAAAGATAAAAATAAAATTACTCCCGTGACCCAACTCACTTTGAACCATCAAAACTCCCCCTAATAAAGTGGTCAGACGGCGAGTAATAGCTAATCCTAAACCTGTCCCTCCATATTGACGAGTACTTTGACCTTCACTTTGAACAAAAGCTTCAAAAATATCGTCTTGTTGGTTTTTAGCAATGCCTATCCCTGTATCCGCAATTGAAAACTCTAGCCAGACTTTTTGTTTTTCGGGAGTTGGATAAATTTGAGCGCGAACCGAGATATTAATAAAACCATTGTCCGTAAATTTAATTGCATTTCCAATAACATTAAAAATAATTTGTCGCAAACGGATACTGTCAAAATTAATCTTTTGTGGAACTGTTTCATCAAGCTGACTAATTATAGAAAGTCCTTTTTCTTTGGCTCGATGGGTAAAAATCTGCTCAACTTCCGCTATCAACTGTCGTAAATTTACAGGTTCATAGTGTAGTTTTAATTTGCCCGCTTCAATTTTAGAAAGATCAAGAATATCATTAATTAAATCGAGTAACGAACGTCCACTGGCTGCAATTAACTCTAAGTAAGAACGTTGACGAGATTCAGTCACCAAACCTTGGAGTAAGTCACAAAACCCCAAAATCGCATTCATCGGGGTGCGAATTTCATGGCTCATATTTGCTAGAAATTCACTTTTCGCTTGATTGGCAATTTCAGCCCGTTGTGCGGCTTGTTCTAAAGCAAATTGAGAAGATTTTAAAGCGGTTAACATTAATATGCTTCTTAATTCTAAAGCTGCATCAAGTTCATTTTTTTTCCAGGGTAGTGAACAACCTTTAATTGTCTCTTTCCACGCTTCAAAAGAACGACGAGGTGAGAGTTTAAATGTGCCGTCTTTTGCTAGAGTTACAGGTTTATTTGGATTTCCAGCCCAAGTCACGGTTTGAGTTCTTTCAGGTCTGAACCAAACAATTTTATAGGACATATTTAAAGAGAAAATGGAGATTACTAAAATTCCACTTGCTATCTTTTGGTAGGGACAAAACTCTGAGTACAGTTCACTAATATGATTCGTCTGAAACAGTTCAATTTGATGATTATTTTTTAACCAATTCAGTAATTTTTTTAACGCCTCCTCGGAGGGTGTTTCTCCAAAAGTTATTAATTCCTCTTCAAGATAAATCAAGACTCCCGTGGCATTCACCAAAGACAATAACTGATTGCCATTATTTTGAAAAAATCTATTGATATTTAAAGGATTTATAGATAATGTTTGCTTGAAATCTTGCTGAAGTTTTTTGATTTTTTCTTGATATTTTTCTGATTTTTTAGACTGTTTTTTAAATAGTTCTAGAGACATAAATTGCCCTAAAAATTCGCAGGCTTTGCGCGTTTCATAATTTACATATTTAGGTTCATTATGATGACAAACAATCATTCCCCAAAGCTGATCCTCTTTGAGCAAAGAAATACAGAGTGAAGCCGCAACACCCATATTCTGAAGATATTGAACATGAATTGGAGAAACACTTCTCAGGCTAGAATAACTCAAATCTAATGGTTCGTTCGTCAGGGGATTTAAAATAGGAACCAAATCAACGGGTTTATAGTTAATATCCATAATCAAACGTAACCAATTTTGACAATATAATCTTCTCGCTTGTAGGGGAATATCAGATGCGGGATAATGCAAGCCCAAATAAGGTTCTAGCTCCTCTTTTTTAGCTTCGGAAATAACAATTCCACTCCCATCTTCTTCAAACTGATAAATCATCACCCGATCATAGCCTGTGAGTTGATAAACTTCCCATACTAACCGATCCGTAGATTCTTGAAAACTGGAAACATTGGTAATATTTTTGAGAGAGGCTTTGAGTAAATGATAAAAGCTGAGAGGATAACTGGGTTTAGTATTCAACTTCACTTCTAATTCTAAGATTAAAACCCCACAGGATCGATGAATAGCCGCTTCAAACTGAGAATAAGGACAAGGATTTTTGGGAGTCAGTTCAAAGGGATTAAAATAATCCAGTTCTTCTTGAAAAATTGCTTGATTTAAAAATTGAAGGTCTGCATCTAAAAAAATATCATTGAGTTTTTTCCCAAGTAATGACTGAACCTCAATACCCAAAAAATCAATCGTGTTTTGACTCGCTTGTAAAATTTGGAGGTCAAATTCTTGTAACGTCAAAAGAAGCCCGTGCGGTTGAATCTGACCCGGAATATGGATCGGTTCGCGATCGCAATTTGTCAGATCAATGGGTTCCGAATAAACAAAATCAATCTCTTGCATTTGATAGGAAGGATGTTATAAGGTGAATCATTGTGAGTATAGAGTTATTATACTGAGAGATTTCAAACTTGCTCACCTTTTCAGGAGTCAAGTGACAATGCTGTTTCTGAACCCTCTATTTTAAGCTGTTACTCATTTTAATGACATCATCACTATCGCTAAAATCGAGTCCCTCCAATTATACGGTTTGGATGTCTAGAGTCAAAAAAACAAGGAAACTGATTAAAAGCTTCCTTGCCTATTCAAACTTTTGCTGGAGTGAAAACGTTTTTCTACGCTGGAGTTAGTTGTTTTGCTTTGTCTTGGAGAGACAGAATCAAGTCGTCGTAAGGCTGAACAAACTTTTCAATTCCTTCTTCTAACAATTCTGCCATCACCTGATCTAAATTAATCTGAACATCCGGATCTTCCAAACTTTTGATCAATTGATAAGCCTGATCAACATTGGTTTCAATTTTATCAGCCGTCGGATGACAATGATCTGCACAAGCTTGGAGTGCTGATAGCGGTAAAGTATTAACCGTATTTTTTCCGAGCAACTCATCAACATACATCACATCACTGTATTCAGGATTTTTGGTACTCGTACTCGCCCATAATAACCGTTGAATATTAGCCCCTTTTTCTGCTAACGCTTTCCAACGTTCACTCCCGAAAATCTCTTTGTATTTTTGATAGGCTATTTTAGCATTGGCAATTGCAACTTTACCCTTGAATTTCTCTAAACGAGCTTTTTCGTTCAAGTTTTCCGTCCCTATTTTCTGAAGTCTTTCCTCAATCAACTCATCAACTTTTACATCAATTCGACTGAGAAAGAAACTCGCAACAGAAGCAATAGAATCAATCGGTTGATTATTCTTTACCCGTGTTTCTAGTCCACGCAGATACGCTTGAGCCGCAGCCATATAACTATCAACGGCAAACAATAGGGTAACATTAACGTTAATTCCTGCGGAAATTACCTGTTCTACTGCTGCAATTCCCTCGGGAGTTCCCGGTATTTTAATCATCACATTCGGACGATTAATCTCATTAAAGAAATGATGCGCTTGTTGAATTGTTCCTTGCGTATCTCGGGCGAGATGGGGTGAAACTTCAATGCTCACATAACCATCTAACCCCTGAGATTCATCATAAATTGGACGAAAAATATCACAAGCTTGGCGAATATCATCTAAAATCAAGTGAGTGCAGATTTCTTCAACGGACTGATTTTTCTCAACCCCGGCTTTGATATCTGCATCATAGCTTTCATTTCCAATGACAGAAGCCTTAAAAATAGCCGGATTAGAAGTCACACCTCGAATCTGGAGATTTTGAATTAAATCTTCGAGTTCTCCTGATTCAATCAAACTCCGATTCAAATAATCCATCCAAATACTTTGTTCATACTGTTGGATTTCAGTGATCTGATTGTTTTCCATGATTAATCTCTCCAATTGACTTATTTTTTTGACGGTTAAACTCAACGGTTAACGGTTCAGGTTCAAGCTTTTAATTAGTTATGATCCTGAACCACTAACACTGAACAAGAAGCATGGTGAACGACATAATTACTCACACTTCCTAAAAAAGCCTCCTCTAAACCTCTGCGACCTGTACGACCCACAACGGCTAAATCTGCATTCCAGTCTTTTGCAACTGTACAAATTTTTTTACCCGGATTTTCTGTCGTTGGAATACATTGATATTGAGCTAGAACTCCTTGATTTTCAGCTTGTTTCTGATACTGTTGCAGCCAAGCTTCTGTGTCTTTTATTGCTCTTTTTACCTCTTGGTCAGTGGCTTGTAACACTTCCGTTTCAGTGGAATAAGAAGACATTCCCATCATCGGATCTAATCCCGTTGCTGTGGTAACATTTACTGGGGGTGAAATCGGCGCTTTCTCCCATCGAGGTAAGCAAAAAAGTAGCAATAATTCTGCGTTTTGAGTCTGAGCAATATTAAACGCTTCTTCAAAGACATCTTTACCCTGGGAGGACTTGTCTAGTGCGGCTAAAACTTTGTGATATGCCATAATCTCTCCTCTTATTTTGAACGAGTTAACTTTCTTTTTTTATCTGATTTTTAATTCTATTCTTAAGCTAACATCAATTTTACCTTGATTCTTCTGTCACTAGAGGGATTTCACGGAGTTTGATCAATAAAATATTATTCCAAAATTATTGCTAATGAGAGATACAAACTTGAGACCATTTTGCTAAAAGTAGAAGGAACGGTTAACAAAGCTTAACTTTTACCGTTCCCTTAATTCACGATTAGTATTAATATTTTCTGACTATTTAGAATGACGATAATTCGCATCCATCCAACAACGAGGTAAGTTTTCACCGGAAGGAAAAATCAGTTTATTTTTATCCATTGATTCGGGTGGCTGTTCTTCTTCTCCTGCTTGAATTCGTCCAGAAATCTGAGTTTTATTCGGGTCAGCTAATGCCGTAAAATCTAAGACTTTTACCAAATTTCCAGTTTGTTTATCTTCTAAGAAAATCATTGTTTTATTCAGGAATATACTGTTCTATTTTAGACTATCTCAGATTTAATGCTTTTAAACATCTATCCTAAGTTCTAAATCTTCTGAATTCTTTTTCATTCCCGGCGAACCTCAATCGCTTCTGTTCTTTTTTTAATTGAGTTTAATAAACTCTATCCTTTGGAAGATGCAACTCTCCAGATTCAGAATATTCTTTGAAGACCGTTGTATTTTTAATGTATTACACCAGGGGTTGTCCCAAGTCCTTATAAACTCGGGATCATGCCTGCGGTACTCAGACAAGACCTTGACAACTTTCTGTAACTATGCTACAAAATATATATCTAAATTAACTACAGTGATTCAGCCATTTAGCACTGTGAACAGGGGTTAAACTTTGCTTCAACTTTTAAGCGTTGCCAATCAATAACAACCTAATAATTAGGCTGTAAATTTTATATTTTGATGGATATAAAGTGAGTTAATTTTCTCATTTTTGTCCGGTTTTTTAACCCAAAAAATTAAAGCCGGATAGAAGTTTTGTGCAGGGGAGGAAAAACAAAACGTGAATTTACTAAAACCCTATCGTTTTCATTCTAAAATCTTCATTGAACGTCAAGCAGACCGCATTTTAGAACAGATGCAAAAGACTGTTCAGTTTACTCCCTGCTGGCCGTTTGATAGCTCCTTAGTCGCTGATTTTCTCGATTTAGGGATTGTCTGGGATATCATCAAACCCGACGAACAAGGAGCGATCGCCGCTCGTATCTTACCCCGAGAACGACTGATAGAAATCAACGAAGACATCCTCGATAAACCCCAGGGCTTTATTGAATCCACCCTCGCCCATGAAATCGGCCATTGGGTATTACACGTTAACCATGACGCTCAACTGTCAACCCCAACAGACACCGAAGCATCCTTTGTTTGTCGCACAGAGAGTCCGATCACTCAAATGGCATCTATCGAATGGCAAGCCCAATATTTCGCCAGTTGTTTATTGATGCCGCGATATATCCTCGAGGAGAAACGCCAGAGGCGCGACTTAACCAAATGGTCACATCTTTATGAACTCCGGCAAGAATTAGGGGTCAGTATCTCCAATCTCGTTTGTCGCCTCCAAGATCTCGGTTGGATTCAGATTCGTCCCGGAGAACGCACCATTTATCCTGGCCCGGAAACCCTTAAACACCATCAACAGTTTCTCAAGCAATACGCTCCAGGTCAACCCCCACAGTGGTGGATGATGCTGAAACAAGCCAAAAGCTAACCGTTCTTAAGCGATCCTCGCGGCGGAACAGGATTTGCCTCCAAAATCTACCCAGAAGTCAATATCCTCAGAGGTTCTGGGGAAATCTTAGATTGCAGCGATCAATTTAACATTCACAACCGCTCGAACACGCTATATTTAGACTCTGAGCAAAGTGAATGAGTCAATAACCCTATCTATGGTGTAGAAATCCCTATGACTGCCCTTCCCCTTTCTCGCATTCAACTGCAAAACCCCCAACAACTGGCGGAACAACTCACCGCAGCCCAAACCTGGAAAGAAATAGAGGTTTTGGGTCAAATCCCCTCAGATCTCAAAAAAGCAGCTTGGGCGTTATTGTCCCCGGAGAAACGGGAATATATCCAACAACTCAAACAATGGAAAGACTGTCCAACCGCTCAAAAATTTCCGCCCGGTTGTACCGTTGAACGCATCAATAGCACTCAAGGACTAACAGGACAAGTCCTTCGTTACTGGAGTGCCTACGGTATTGATTATGTCACCTTTCAAGTCGGCTCAGATATTGATTGGTGTCGGGCAGCTTATTTGCGTCAAGTTCAGGTGGAAACTGATTAATGTTTGCTTTTGAGGATTGAACCGTTAATATCGATAGCTTGGGTACAGAGTTGCTCTGAAGAAATAGGCTTAGAAAATCCCCAACTCAATAATGCAATAACTCCCATGATCACCGTCCAATCTGGGGGGACTATCTCGGGTAAAAAAGCTTTACATAAAAGTCGTATTCCGACAAATAAAACTGTTAAATATGCGGCATCTTGTAGATAGACAAACTTTGTGAGTAATTTCACAAACAAGTTAGCAAGAAACCGCAAAGTAATAACGCCAAATAAGCAGCCAACAATCACAACGCCCATTCGATCTGATACAGCAACTGCTGTGGTTACACTATCAAGAGAAAAGGCAACATCAGTCAAGGCAATTAACGGAATTATACCCCAAAAAGAACTCCACTGAGATTCTCCAGGTGAATCTACTATAAACTCATTCTCATGACTGAAGAAGCGTTCCCAAAAATGCTTAGAAACTAATCCAATTAAATACAGCGCACCCGCTACTTCAAACTGCCAAAATTGCATGACCCAAGTTGCACTCAGTAGTAAACTAATTCGTAAAACAAAAGCTGCTCCTAAGCCTATATTTAAAGCTTGACGTTGATGTTTAGGATCTTCTAGATTTTGAACTAAAGCAGCTAGAGCAATAGCATTATCGGCGGATAAAATTGTCTCTAGAAAAAACAAGGTTAATACTAAGCCTATTGTATCTAAACAGAACTTTATACTCAAAAATTCACACATATTTCTAAGATGTTTGGATAGATATTAAGTAATTTGTGATACGATTGACACTGGGTTTTCCATTACGCAGAAACTACTAATGTTTTTTCAGAAAATCCTGATACTCTTTGTCCGTCGCATGACTTGATTATAAAAGTTCTCTATCCATAAAAGCAAATATTCTTTTTTGTCAAATCCATAAAAAAAAATGATTGGTCAGAGAAAAACGAGGTTAATCTTGACCCGGGAACTGCTGTTAATCTCCTTATAGAGTTCTTGAAATCAATAACGAGGGAAAATAGCCTGTTGAGTTTGAGGATCAAATAAGTGAATAAAATCCACCGCGATCGCGATCCAAATTTGGTCCCCTAAATTCACCTGAACTTCCCCAGGAACCCGCAATTGTAGCAGCGAAAAATCCAAACCCTCTGAAGAATAAGGACGCACCGATAATAGCGTTTCATGTCCTAAAATCTCAATTCGTTCCACCTGCACAGGTAAATTTTTAGTCGCCGCATTCGCCATTTGAAAATGTTCGGGACGCACCCCCAAAATTAACGATTGACCCTCATATCCCTTGAGATTAAACCCCCAACGTTCCGGTAACATTAAACGAAATAAAGGGTGAATAATTAACAACGGCGCAGAAAACTGCACGGTTAAAAAATTCATCGCCGGAGATCCCATAAACTCCGCAACAAATCGATTCGCAGGACGATTATAAATTTCTAACGGTTTCGCCACCTGTTGAATTTGACCCTGGTTCATCACCGCAATGCGGGAACCCATCGTCATGGCTTCGGTTTGATCATGGGTGACATAAATCGTTGTGGTACCTAAGTTTCGCTGTAACTCCACAATTTGGGCGCGGGTTTCTGTCCGCAATTTGGCATCCAAATTCGATAACGGTTCATCCATCAGAAACACTTGAGGATTTCGGGCCATCGCCCGTCCCAACGCCACCCGTTGTTTTTGACCTCCAGAAAGCTGTTTGGGATATCGTTCTAATAAAGATTCAATTTGTAAAAGTTCCGCGATCGCGAAAACCTTTGTTGCAATTGCCTTTTCTTTAGGCGAAAGATAACGTAAACGGGGTTTAGCATTCCGCGTGATCGCCACCAAGAAATCTTCTCCAAGCGATCGCCAAATTCGGGGAAAATCCTCAGTCCAGTGAACAGGCGGTTGATCTTCCGATAACTCCCCCCTGATCCGTCGCAGTCCAAAAGCCAAATTATCATAAACCTTTAGATGAGGATAAAGGGCGTAATTTTGAAACACCATCGCAATATCGCGGGCTTTGGGGGGTAAATCATTCACCAACCGATCGCCAATCCAAATATTACCAGCCGTCAGCGATTCCAACCCGGCAATTAACCGTAATAACGTACTTTTTCCACAACCCGACGGCCCCACCAATACCATAAACTCACCCTCTGGTATCGTTAAGTTAATCCGCCGCAGTACCGTCTGAGGAGACATGAACCCGCCTTGTTCCGGTTCAAGATCAAGACTAGAATGAGTCTGAGTCCGCCCAGACGGGGAAAACGTTTTATAAATATTTTCTAAGACAACTTGCGCCATCCCTGCAACACCCCGTTTATTTTGTGAGGACAATTAACCCAAAACCCCTGAACGAACCTCAATAATCTTTTCTCCAGAATTGAGTTTAAATAAGCGATCGCCTGTTGGATCTTGACCTTGAAGCCTCACTTCATCGCTCAAAAAACGCACCAGTCGATTTTCACTCGTCAGCAGATAAGTCGGTTGATGGGGAAGAACAGAAACCATCCCGGCGAGGCTATCGCTTTGACCCTTAAACTGGAACATTTGAGTTCCAATCGCGCCGCGAGTGGTTGGGCGGACTCGTTCACCAGAGAGACGTTTCGCAAATCCCTGTTCTGACACTAATAATAAACTCCCCGAAGGTGCGATCGTCACACAACTCACCAGAGTTTCTTGCTTGCGTAACCGTGTCACCTGGGCGCCTTGGGCAGTCCGTCCCATTTGAGGTAACTGTTCATCATTGACAGGTAAACGTAATAATCGCCCGCCAGATGTCGCTAAAATCACCTGTTCACCCGGTCGAGTTAGACTGACATAACCCAGTTCATCGTCATCTTTCAATTTAACAATCGTCATCCCTCGGTTAGTCAGATCGGCAAGTTCTGAAAGAGATAATCGCTTAATTTTCCCCTGTTGCGTCACCAAAATCATATCGGTTTTGTTGGGATGTTCAGCGCAGATCACATGAGCCAGAATTAATTCTTGCAGACTGCGAAAACCATCTTTCGTCGCCGAAGGGGGGAGTAAAGTAATTAACGGTGTTCCCCGGGAACGACTAGAAGTGCTAGGAATAGCGCCAACATTCAGGGGATAGGCTTTTCCGGTACGGGTGAGAACGGCCAAGTTTTGATCGGTTGTGGTTAAATAGTGACTGACAACAAAATCATCATTATCCTCAATAGTGACATCAGAGCGATCGCTTTGACTGCGGCTTTTTGTCTCTATTGTTTTTGGGGGTAGACGTCGGACATAACCCCGATGGGTAAATTCCAGAAAAGTTTCTTCTTCGGCCGGGGCTTGAGGTTGTAAAATTTCTGTAGCCGCCAGAGTCTGAGATTTAGAGGCTTTGCGACGACGGTTGCTGGGTTGTTCTTCTGTATCTTCGGCATCTGGAACCACAATACGAGTCCGTCGAGGATCGTTGTATTTCCGTTTAAGCGATCGCAATTCTTGTTTTAAGGATTTCAGAAGTTCTGGACGTTCATTGAGTAAACGTCGCAGTCGTTGAATATGTTGAGTCAGTTCCTCAAATTCTTCTTGCAGTTTTTGTCGTTCTAAACCCGTTAGCCGTCGCATCGGCATCGCGAGAATAGCATCGGCTTGGGCTTCACTCATCTGTAAATCTCGTTCGAGGCTAATTTTTGCGGTTCCCCCATCGGGAGAATGACGTAAAATTTCAATCACCGCATCTAAATTTCCCAAGGCATTCAGTAACCCCTCAACGATGTGACAACGGCGAACAGAGGCATCTAGCTCGTGAGTATACTGACGAATCAGAGTTTGTTCGCGAAAATGGAGAAATTCTTGTAAAATCTGTTTGAGGCTCAACTGGCGGGGCTGTCCGTCTACCAACGCCAGAAAAATCGCCCCAAATTTCGACATTAATTCAGTTTGTTGGTAGAGGTGATGAAGGACGACTTGGGGAGAGGCTTCGCGCTTCAGTTCGATCACCACCCGAATACCCTCGCGATCGCTTTCATCCCGAATATCAGAAATTCCGTCCAGGCGTCCAGCATTCACCATGCTTGCCATTTTTTCAATCCAACTGGCTTTATTAACCTGAAAGGGCAATTCCGTGACCACAATCGCCGTTTTAGTGCGCCGTCGTTGAGCCGTTGGCACCTGTTCAATTTTCGCCACACCTCGAACCACAATACTTCCCCGTCCCTGGGTGTAAGCTTCAACAATGCCCTCTGTGGAAACAATTTCGCCCCCTGTCGGAAAGTCGGGTGCGGGGATAATTTCCCTCAAGGCTTGATCACTGAGATGGTTATCATCAATTAAAGCAATTAAACCATCGACCACTTCACCCAAATTGTGGGGCGGAACATTGGTTGCCATTCCGACGGCAATTCCTGAACTCCCATTCAGGAGTAAAAAGGGTAACTGAGCAGGTAAAACGGTGGGTTCTTGTTGGGAGTTGTCAAAATTATTAATAAAATCAACTGTTGTTTCCCCCACTTGGGTTAATAAGCCTTCGTTGCCAATGGGAGCCAGGCGAGTTTCTGTGTAGCGCATCGCCGCAGGCGGATCATTATCGACGGAGCCAAAATTTCCATGTCCGGCTAGCAGAGGGTAACGACTGGAAAATTCTTGCACAAGGCGCACTAAGGCATCATACACCGATTGATCGCCGTGAGGATGGTATTTACCCAAAACATCTCCCACGACTCTGGCACATTTACGATAAGGGCGATCCGGTGTTAAACCCAATTCGTGCATTGCGTATAAAATACGGCGGTGAACGGGTTTCAAGCCATCGCGGACATCGGGCAGCGCCCGCCCCACGATCACACTCATGGCGTATTCGAGATACGACTGTTGCATCTCAGTATGGAGGGGAGTCGCGATCACTTGCCCGGAGAGTAGGTTTAGTTGTCTAGCCATGAGGAAGATCAAGTTGAGAGTTTAGCGGTTGTAGAGACGGGCTATACAGCACGTCCAGACACAAGTTGAATTCAAAATCGGAGTTGAAAATTGAGTGCGTTTTGCACTCTGTTACCTCAATTATGAAGTCTGGATATCCAGACTTGATCCTTTGAGAAGTCGTTTTGTCAACAAAAGTCGTTTACTCTAAGATCAAGCAAGACCTAAAGTGCTGTCAACTATCATGTCAAAAATTAGGATGGGGTTTTGTTGATCCTGTAGATCTAAAATAATCGTCTTGAACTCAACAAGATGGTTTGTAGAACACAATCAACCCAGTTATAGCCCTATTCTCAATTGAGTTTGAGGTAAAACTGTTCTTCAAAGTTCCAAAAAGGACATATTATGATGGCACATGGTTCACTTACCGGAGAGTTTGTCCAGTGGGAGACTCAGATGAAGACCGTTCTGATTGTAGAAGACGATCAGGTTAATGCCCGTGTTTTTTCTAAAATCCTGACGAAACGGGGCGGACTGGCTGTTAAACACACTGAAAATGTTGATGAGGTGATGACAATAGCTCGCTCTGGAGAGGCTGACCTGATCTTAATGGATGTATCCCTTGCCCGCAGTGTTTATGAAGGCAAGGCAGTCGATGGGATTAAAATTACTCAATTGCTTAAAGCTGATCCCCAAACTGCCAAGCTCCCAATCATTTTAGTCACGGCTCATGCGATGGCAGGTGATCGCGAAGATTTCCTGGCTCAAAGCGGTGCGGATGATTATATTTCTAAGCCTGTGATCGATCACCAGCAATTTGTCGATAAGATTAAATCTCTTTTAATTATCGATGAAGACTAATCCCATCGACTTTTGAGGATCTCTGTGAACAGCCATCGGGCTGTTTCAGCAGAGGTTTAATTTTGGGCTGATCCTATTCTTAATTATTGGGAAGATGGAGATGGGGGGAGCGATTGAAGATTAAAATCTAGGGATACCTGCGATCGTGATCTAAATGCTGCCAGAAATTTAGCAGCAATAGCACTTCGCTTGCCTGTGGAGTGCCTGTGGAGTGGATGATGCCGACATCACCACCAGGAAACACCGAAGAAAACATCGAACCTATACAACTCTGTCTAGATTGGGGCAGTTTTGGATAGATTCGAGTCGGTTTTTCAGAGCGGTAAATCTCTGAGTTGGGCGATTGTTTCTTGCATCTGAGGAGTCCCCAAAAACTTCTGAGCATCATTGAGTAAGCGATCGCCCCAAAGATTTTCTTTGAGAAAGTCTAACTCCGCATAACGAGGATCGAATTGTAGGGCGGTTTCTCCCATAGCTAAACCTTCCTGACGTTTTCCTTGAGCGTACAAAGCGACTGCGATCGCCAGAATCGGTTCTGCCGCTTTTTCATCGATCGCCACGGCCTGTTCCCATTTGGCGATCGCGCCTTTGACATCTCCCATCTCGTAGCGGACTAAACCGATATTATTAACGGCAGGCCACAGTTTTTCTTCCTGAGCAAATGCTTCTTCATATTGGGCGATCGCTTCTGAAAACTGGCCTAACATGAAGTAGGCGTTGCCTAAATCAAATAATGCTCCTGGAACATCGGAACGGACTTTTAAGCCCGCTTCAATTTGCTCAACTGCTTTTTGGTATTCTCCTTTGCGAAAAAAGGCTTCTCCTAATACAAATCTCACGGGAGCATTTTCCGGTTCTAGTCTCTGGGCTTGTTCGAGGGCGGCTATTCCTTCTTCGACCCGTTCGACTTGGATATACAGGCTACCCAGTAACGCCCAGGTTTGATAACTATTGGGAGCCAGTTGGGTGGCGAGTTCGGCTCGAGGAAGGGCCAGTTGATATTGCTGAAATCGAGTTAACTGGGCTGCTTCTTCAATTAAGCCTAAGCCTGTTTGTTCGAGTTGTTCAGGATTAAGTTGTAAGGTGTACGGGATCAGAGCCTGGCTGTTGGCTGGACTGGGGACACTCCACAAGCTTAAACCGATCAGAAAAGAGAGAAAAGAAGTCCGATTTGGCACGGCTTTGAAACAGATTTTGAGTGTTTTCTTCTTATTCTTATACCATGTTAAAGAAATCCGCACAGTTTGGGTGCTATTTTGACTATTTGTACAGATAAGGATTCGCTAACTCTAGGATGATGTCAAATCGGAAGTCTTCGACGAGTTCTTGTAGGGTTTGAGCCAGGGTAGAATGCTCTGGGGGGATTTTCTCAATTAGCACTTGCAGTTGGCGATCGCTACATTGGGCGGCTCCTTGATAAAGTTCTTCGATCCAGGCACCGGACATGACGCTTAAACTTTGAGTACAGAGGTTTTCTCGGCTCCGTTGTTCTGGGTTTAAGACGCTTGTAGATGGCTCTAAGCTTTCTGAGTTCAATGGGGGAGTCACTTTTTTGGGGTCTAGATTGACTTTGACGTTCACTTCAAACATAAAAACTGTTCCATGACTGATGCTGGGGTGAGCCATGAGTTCTCCACCCATTAGGCGGATAAATTCGTGACTAATTGACCAATTTAAGTCGATATCTTCAGTTAAATTGGCGTTCAAGCTAAATTCAAAGGGATTAAATAGTAACTGCTCTATTAATTCAGGGCTAATTCCTTTGCCTTTATTCTCGACTTCAAAATGTAGGGTTATTTTTTCGGGGTTGTTTTCATCAATTACTCGAGACTGAAGCACTCGCATCGTAATGATTCCTGTCTCTGTGAGTTTGATCGCATTACTCATTAAATGCAACAAAACATGACGGAGTTTGATATCATCGGCATAAATATATTGCGGTAAGTTTGAACTCCATTCTAAAATTAATTGAAGATTTTTAGATTGGGCTTTTATTTCTAGTATCTCTTTAATAAATTTGAGTAACCGATGTAAGTCAAACTGACGCTCATTTAAACTCATTAAACCCGATTCTAGTCTAGAAATCGAAAGAATATCATTAATGAGAGTCAGCAGTTGTTCCCCACTGCGATGAACTATTTTAATATTTTTGCGATGTTCTTCTGCTAGACTGGTATCGGCTGCTAGCAGTTGACTAAAACCCAGGATTGAGTTGAGAGGAGTTCGCAGTTCATGGCTCATAAAAGAGAAAAAATTACTTTTGGCTTGATTCGCTATTTCTGCGCTCTTTTTTGCTTTTTCGAGTTCAGCTGTCCGCTCAATTACTTTTTTTTCTAAGGAACTATTTAACTGTTGCAAGGCTTGATGTTGTTCAGCGAGTTTCTTTTTTTGAAAATAGCTAATCAGTGCTTCTCTAACGGTTAAGACTAAATCATCTTCTTCCCAGGGTTTACTAATATATCGGTAAAGATTTGCATGATTAACGGCTTTGCCTACGTCTTCTACACTGGCTTTTCCGGTGAGCAGAATTTGTAGAGTTTGGGGTGATTTGTGATAAACTTTAATTAATAAATCGACTCCCTTCATATCCGGCATAATTTGATCGGATATCAGTATAGGAACATCAATATTTTCCGCTTGTAATTCTTCAATAATTTCTAGAGCAATTTCTGCCGTTTCTGCGACTTCTATTGCATAACTATCCCCAAATTTACGTTTGAGTGTTTCTGATAAACTTCTCAGTAAAAAAAGTTCATCATCTACACACACAATAGTCGGTGTTTGCATCTATTTTCTTGAATCGAGATTCGTAGATTTTTATTGAATAAGTCCATGAAGAAAAGCTCCTGTCTTTATTGTCTATTTTCTTCACCCGAACTCTCAGAACAGAAAGGTTTTTTGACTCAATTTGCGCTCCCTGTGTATCATCCCTTAAAGAGTTTGTTACTTTCCCAAACCCTCCTATTTTTTTGAATTTACAATGGTTCATCTATGACCGAACAAAGGTTACAGGTTTAAGTTTTAGAACGGCATTGGGTAGATTCCCCCGATTACAAGAGATCGACTTTGGCGGTTCATAGCACGGGCTTGAAGTTAACGGCTCTAACTTAAGTTTAGCTAACTTCAGTTGAAAAATTTTCCTCTGCGCCCCTTAATTTCGGCATCCTGTTAGAGCGGTTTCATCTGTCACGCTCAGGAAATTAAACCTGATCGGTAAGGGAGGAGAGTGAGTCAAAGTAGAAGTGCAAAGCTGATAATAGAGGAAGATCACAGTGTTCAGGACAACTATCCCAGAAAAGCCCATCCCAAAATCTAAGTCTACTAAATTTTAACATTATTTTTTCTTAATCACAACAACAGTCATGTCATCAAAAACTTTTTGTTGACCAATATATTGCTGAACATCTGCTACAATCGCTTTTTGAATTTGTTCAGCCGTGTTTTGATAATTTTGGCGCAGGACATTACACAACCGCTCTAAACCATACTGTGTATTGTCCAGATTTTCCGCTTCGGTAATCCCATCGGTATATAAAACGATCACATCACCGACACTGAGATTAATGGTTTTTTGAGCAATAAATTCAGAAATTTCCTCATCTAATCCAATCGGGAAACCCAAATCAACGGTATCAATTTTTTCAATTTCTCCATTAGCCCTAATCAAAATGACTTCTTCATGTTGACCACTTAATTGAATTGAGTTTTCGGTATAATCTAGCAGTGCCAACGTCATATTTTTACTCGAACTCATGCGTTGAATATTACCATATAATGTCCGATTCAAAACCTCTAAAAATTGAACCGGATCATTTTCTGAACTTTCTTGCAAGGTTCGCACAGCCGTTTGAGCCATAATCATTAATAAACCACTTTCTAAACCATGTCCGGTCACATCTCCAATACCAATTTTAACTTGATTATTATGCTGCAAAACATCATAGTAATCCCCGCCAACTTCCTCCGCAGGTTGAATAAAGCTGGCAATATCTAAGTCTGGAATTGATGCTAATTCTATGGGCTTTGGTAACACCATTTTTTGGAGTTTTTGAATAACCTCTAGTTCAGCAGATAAGCGTAGATTTTCGGCTCGTAAACGACCCATATTAATCTGATTAGAAATTCGAGCCAAAAGTTCATCTCTGGCAAAGGGTTTCGTTAAATAATCATTAGCACCCACATTTAACCCGGTGACAATATCTTGAACTTGTGCTTTAGCGGTGAGTAAAATAATCGGGACTTCAGTGCTTGAAAACCGTTCTCTAATTTTTTTCGTCACTTCATAGCCTGTCATTTTCGGCATCATTACGTCTAGCAAAATAATATCTGGCTGATATTTATTCTGAATTAAAGCTAACACTTCTTCCCCATTACTCGCTTGAGTAATCACATAATTTTGCAGAGAAAGTGTATTATATAAAACTTGTAAATTAATGGGTTCATCATCTACAATTAAAACGGAAACTCGATCCTTCTGAACACCCAATTCAGGGACGAATATTTCTTTTGGCGATACATCGGTCTTTTCTTTGATAAAAACTGTTTTTTGATTGTCCGATAGAATATGACATTGAGGTTTTATTTCGGACTTTGTTTCAGTGGAAAGGGGTAAAGTAAAACTAAATCTTGAACCTTCCTCTACAGAAGACTCAACATAAATTTTCCCACCATGTAATTCAACCAATTGCTTGGTAATTGCTAAACCCAAACCCGTTCCCCCATATTCTCTAGCTGTTGTTCCTTCCGCTTGTTCAAAAGACTCAAAAATCTGTTCTAACTTATCCTCTGCAATGCCAATTCCGGTATCAGCCACAATCACGTTTAAATATTCAGAATTTCCGTCTACCCCCTGAACTCTTTCTGCTAAAACTTCTACCTGACCAGAAGGTGTAAATTTAATCGCATTTCCCACTAAATTATATAAAATTTGTTGAAGGCGATTTTCATCTGCTTCTACCGCAGGAAAATCAGGATCAACAGAATTAATCAGTTGTAACTCTTTGCGAATGACTAAAGGTTGACTCAGGGTGAGAACCAAATCAGTAATTGCACGCAGATCAATGGGTTTTAATTGTAAATCTAGAGTATTATGACGCAGTTGAGAAAAATCTAAAATATCATTAACTAAACTCGATAAACGCCGACCACTCGAAACAATCATCGCTAAATTAAAGTTCGTCGCTTCTGAGAGTTCACCCGTTGCGCCATCAATTAAAGACTCGGCAATGCCAATAATTCCATTGAGTGGTGTTCGCAATTCGTGAGAAGTATTGGCTAAAAACTCATCTTTAAGTTCATCGAGTCTTTGCAGATTATTATTCGCTTTTTTCAGTTCTTCTTCCCGTTCTCTCAAGGCAATCGTTGCCAAATCAACCGCTTTTTTCAAACGAGTCGGCGCACTGACTAAAATAAAGACTAATCCTGCTGCTAATAGTGCTGTAATACTGCCACCCAATCCTAACCAAGCTGACAGGGAAGAATGAACTATCCATCCGGTTTTCGGCACAGCCGCTAACTGCCAAGAACCATTCGGTAAAGTAATCGAAGAAAGAACAGGATTTTGTTGAAAAATAACATCCTCTCCGAAAAAGACTTCCCCTTGTTCTCCGAGTCCATCTCGACCCCGAATTGCATATTGAATGACTGAACTTTCGTCTAACAGTCCCGCTTCTTTAAAGAGGGTATCTTGATCTAGAATAATCCCGGTTAATCCCCAATAAGACCCACTTTCTGGCGGTTGATTGGGTGGGGTGAGAAAAATCGGAGTTCGTGCAATAAAAGCAATACCGCCTTCTACTAAACAAGACGGTTGATTGTGAGGAGAATTCGGATTGGAAATGTGAGGCACATCAGGAGGACAAATATCAGAAATTTGAGTGACTCCAACCAGGTTTATCGGCCCGGCTACAATAGTCTGACGGTTTTTAACAGCACGTTCAATCGCTTCTTGTTCTTCGGGGATAGACATAGGACTAAACCCAATGGCTGCTTCATTTCCTTTCAGGGGATAAATGTGGCTAACGGTATTGTCTTTGTAAAGTACAATACTGCGAATTCCTCGTTCTTGAGCAACAATCACCTGGGTGAGGCGTTCAAAAGTTTGTTGGTCTAGGTTAGGGTCAACGGTGGAGACATGAGCAACTAATCCTCGCGTGAGAAATAATCGTTGATTGAGTGCTTTTTCCAGGTTGGCCCTAACGGTACTGAGTTGGGCGAGGACTTTAGCTCGATTTTGTTGTTCAAATCGTTTTCGTTCAGTTTGTTCTATCCATCCCACTGTCGCTAAAATGGCTATTCCGGTGAGAAAGGCGGCGACGAGTGCTTTGGCCTGATCACGATGAAAGGGATGTTTGAACATAGGAAAGCGCAGAAGTATGAGGTCTAGTGGTTGTGTTTGGGATAGAATTTGCCTATTTTCAATTATCCTTAAAGCTTTTGAATTTAGCCAGTTTGTCTCGATTTTGCAGAGTTCCTTTTTTGCTGGGATTGAGTTGAACGACAGAAAAACTGCATAAAAAAAATAATTTGTCAATATCTAAAGTTAATCAATCTATCGAGAAACTGAGATTCACGAGCTTTTGAGATCAGCTTCTTGATAGCAGTGTTAATATCGGTTTATCATTTGTACCCTTAAAAAATCAACGGTGACATCATCGACTTATCCCATGACTTTGGTAACATCCCTAGCACATCGGTGGCGTTCCCAACTCCAGAACGATTATCCAGGCCACAGTAGCACGACAAACGACAGTATTGTACAGTGGTTGCTAGGGCCTAATTGGGCGGCGTGGGAAAGCTTGACACCGACTGAACAAGCTGCCTTTGAGCAAGGGGTCAGCTACCGTTATCGTGTCTTACAACAACGTTATCTCGGTGTTTCTCCTGAACAAGCTTATCGCAATTTGATGAAGCGATTGGGGAGTTTAGTGATTTTACGTCAAAAAATTCAAGCTTGGGTGGCGACCAGTCGAGATCGTCAGCGCAATGTGTTAGATGTTTTACAAGAAGTGATTCAAGAAATGCTGAATAGCGATCGCTATCTACAACAGCAACTTCAATGGATCGCTGAATGTACAACGGAGTCTCGCTTGCGAAATGCTTTGTTACTCGCCAGTGTGGAAGAATATTGTCTGCGACCTATTCGCAATCAACCGCTTCTGGTGTATCGTTTTGTTAACTATTTACGCCGTTCTCAGCGAGGGGGATTAACTCAAGTTCCTACAGGGGAGTGGGTGCGACAAGTTTCAGAGGAAATGATTTCTGATGACACTGAAGAAAGAGTGAGTTTGTTGGATGAACAAGCGGTTGTTCAATATGAAGAGAACCAAAAATTTGAAGAACAACAGATGCAACGGGTCGCGGTACAAACTGAGTTTGAAACGTATTTGCGAGAAAAGGTTGATCCGGTGGCGGCTGAATGGTTACAGTTGTATTTGAAAGGGGAGTCTCAAGAGGCGATCGCTCAGGTTTTGAATATGCCGATTAAGCAAGTGTATCGGTTACGAGAAAAGGTGAGTTATCATGCGATTCGGAATTTTGCTCTCAAACACGCACCTGAGTTGGTGAACGGTTGGTTAGGTATTTCTTTGTCAGAAAATCGTTTAGGGTTAACCCCTAGCCAATGGGAGGATTATTGGAATAGTCTGTCTGAGATGCAACGCCAGTTGATAGAGGATCTAGTTAGGGGTAAAAGTATAGATGCGATCGCTAAACATCTCAACTTAAAAACGACTCAAGTTATTAGTGAGTGGACGAAGCTTTACCTCCAGGCCCAGGGAATTCGGAATCGATAAACACAGTTGTTCGTGACAGTAAAGAATAAATTGAAAACCCGGATGCACTGGCTGTCTTGACTCGAACAAAGCCATTGTATTCGTAAAATATCTAGGGCAAGACATCGGGAAAGGTCTAGTTACTTTTTGAGGTTGACAAATCCGGTTTAATCCCCTACTCTAAAACAAAGGAATATGAGTTAAAAAGTCATAAGATGTGTGAGTTGATCCAGTAGTAAGATCAATACTTCAACTCAACCCAAACATTTTCTTGAGTTCATAGGGAGGAGAAAATCAAAGCCAACCCAGATTGTTAGCCTCTGTAAAGAATTGGAAATAAATATTTCAAAAACCCTCTCCAAATTCAACAGATAGCGGCTGAGGTCTTGAGAAAAACTCTAAGGTATCATAGACTGAAGGATAACAAGATTCTTTGATAGGTACAGGTAAGGGTTTTTCGTCTACTTCTAAACTCTTAAAAATACAATTTTTAGTCAGTGGTTATTTTACAGCATATGTATTTACCGAGTAAAAGGATACTGAGTTCTGCGATTACAGCATTGCGCTTTGAAGATCAAATGAAAACCATTCTGCACTGGGGTAGTCGCCGTGAAAGCCGGATGGTTTGTGTGGCGAACGTTCATATGGTGATGGAAGCCTATTGGCAACCCAAATTTGCTCAAATTCTCCACAATGCTGATTTAGTCACACCAGATGGAATGCCCTTGGTGTGGATGTTAAAAAAAATGGGCGTGCCTCAAGATCGGGTCGCTGGAATGGATATACTTTTAAGATTATGTCAGTTAGCTCCCCAGGAAGATGTTAGCGTTTTTTTCTTAGGATCAGAAACGCATATTTTAGATAATATTAAAAATCGATTGATTCAGGAGTTTCCAAAACTCGAAGTAGCCGGATTACGTTCTCTGCCATTTCGTCCTCTTACCCCGGCAGAAGATGAAGCGATTATTCAAGAGATTAATAATAGCGGTGCTGGAATTGTCTTTGTTTCTTTAGGATGTCCGAAACAAGAACGGTTCATTGCCCAACATCGGGGAAAAATTAAAGCCGTAATGATTGGGGTCGGTGCCGTTTTTCCGATTTATGCCGGACTGAAAACTCGCGCCCCCCTGTGGGTTCGAGAAGCAGGTTTAGAATGGTTTTATCGTTTGGTTCAAGAACCGACTCGCCTTTGGGAACGCTACACTCAAACCATTCCGCCTTTTATGTGGTTAGCCCTAAAACAGTTAGCTACAGAATCTCAGCAGCAGGAACTCTATTCGCGCCTTCCCCTCTATCGACCTGTTGGCCAAATGCTGATTGAAGCAGGTTTACTCTCCACAGAACAAGTTCATGCGATTTTGCAGGCTCAAGCCGAAGACCCGAAACAACGGTTTGGCGAAATTCAAGCCCAACAAGGCTGGTTAAAACCCCAAACTGTAGATTTCTTTGCCGAAGAAATTCCCCGTTTAGCGATAGAAAAGCAGAAAAAACCCATCGGTTATTACTTAAAATCTGCTGCCCTCCTCAATGATGATCAAATTGATATCATCCTCAAAGAACAACAGAATAAACGGTTGAAATTTGGGGAAATAGCCGTTCAAGCTGGATGGATTAAACCTGAAACCGTTAACATTTTATTAGAATACTTGGAGCCGAAATACTCCTCAATGGGAAATCTTCATTACTGCCTAACGGAAGAATCCGATGTTTCCCAAAAATCCCCCATTGCTTAAGAATTACAGAGGCTTAGGTTAACCCCTGTGAAAGGTTTCCTAGTCCCCTGTCTAATTGAGGTTTAAACCGTTATAGGTTAGTTTCAATTAACTCTCGATACAAACTTTTCGCTTGAACCCCTTGTAGGTTTTTGACCAGTCCTTTATCCTTGAAAAACTGAATCGTTGGAGTGCCATTAACTCCGGCATTCTGAGCAATATCAGGATCTTGCTCAATATCAATTTCGACAAAATGAATTTTTCCCTCAAACTCATCAACGACTTTATCTAAAATGGGCTTCAAACGGTGACAAGGCCCACAAGTGGGGGAAACGTATTTCACCATAATCAAGCGATCGCTTTCATGGTATAATTTGCGCAACGCATATCCTCCAACGTGACGAGTCGCTTGGGGATCAAAGGTTTCTTCTGTATCCGCCACACTTTCAGAAGGGGTTTCTTCTTTTGTCTCTGTCGTTTCCTCTTGTTTAAACTCTTGGGTTAACCCATTGGCAGATAACCAACGTTCGGCTAGCATCGCTCCCATACAGCCACTTCCGGCAGCCGTAATGGCTTGACGAAACTCATGATCTTGAACGTCTCCTACGGCATAAACCCCCTCGACAGAGGTTTCAACGCTACCGTGTTGAGTGCGTACATAACCCGTCTCATCGAGTTCAATTTGTCCTCTAACAATTTGAGTATTCGGTGTGTGGCCGATCGCATAGAATAACCCACCCGCCGGGATTTCGCTTTGTTCTCCGGTTTGGTTGTTTTTCACCCTCACCCCTGCCATTTTGCCATTGCCAAAGACATCAACGGCTTCTGTATTCCAGTGAACGGTGATTTTCGGATGTTCTAATACCCGTTGCTGCATGGCTTTGCTGGCGCGCAGTTGATCTCGACGCACTAATAGATGAACGTGAGTTCCGTACTTGGTGAGGTAAACGGCTTCTTCTGCGGCGGTGTCTCCTCCCCCAATGACCACCAATTCAACGCCTTTAAACAGGGGACTCGCTCCATCACAAATGGCACAAGCCGATATTCCGTTACTCCAGAATGTTGGCTCACTGGGTAAATTTAAGCGTTTGGCGGTGGCTCCAGTCGCTAAAATAATCGTGTGGGTTTTGACTTCTCGTTCCTCTGAACGCACGGTAAACGGACGTTGACTTAAATCTACTGCGATCACGTCTTCGGTGTAGAGTTCGGCTCCCCAGCGTTCGGCTTGCGCCTTCATGCGATCCATCAGTTGTGGCCCGGTGATGCCTTCGGGAAAGCCTGGGAAGTTTTCAACTTCGGTGGTGGTCATCAGTTGTCCGCCGGGTATTCCCCCCATTTGATAGCCTTCAAAAACTACGGGTTTGAGGTTGGCTCGTCCTGCATAAATGGCGGCGGTGTAACCTGCTGGCCCGGAACCAATAACGACAACGTTTTCGACGACTGAATTTGTCATTGATCCTTATTTTAAACTCATAACGACTTCGTTTAAGCCTATTATAGCGAGTCTGGGGTGAAATTTCAAATACAAAAGCCGGAGAGCCTCTGCCTAAGCGAAAGACAGTTCTAACGATTAGTCTACAATGAATAGATATCATCGCTTCAGTCGCTTTAAAATTGTTTTGGGAGTTAGAAGTAAACGAACCGAATCAAAAAGTAACGATACCAAAACTTTCTCACTGGAGAAATTCTTGACTAGCATAAAACGGCCCTGATCTAATCAATAGGTGCTGAAAAATAAAAAATTGATTGGCAATATTATGAAGTATTATGATTCTAGGACTTACGCAACTGTCACACTCAAATCGGTGGGTCAACTGAGATCGCCGAATGTCTTGTAGAGGGCGTCAAACTCAGTTCAACAAAAACTTCTAAAAGTCTGTAGGGAGAATCATGACATTAGAAAAAGAAAGTTTGGGATTACTCCAAGAAGCACTAGCACGGTTAGAAGAAAGTTTTGAAAATTTACCCAAATTTGATCGCTCTGTTAACCTAGACGCTCTGCGAACTGTGCTTTTGGAAGTCGCCGAGCGAATGCAAAACAATTATCCCTATCCCCATCCCTTGTACGTTGGGCAAATGCTCAAACCGCCTACGGAAATTGCTCGTCTGGCATATATGCTATCCCTTTGGATCAATCCCAACAATCATGCCCTTGACGGTGGACGGGCTAGTTCATCAATGGAGAAAGAAGCCGTTGCAGAAATTGCCAAGATGTTTGGTTGGGACAATCATTTAGGACATCTGTGCAGTGGCGGGACAATGGCGAATTTGGAGGCTTTGTGGGTAGCCGGAAATTTACATCCAAACAAAAAAATTGTTGCCTCTACTCAGTCCCACTACACTCATTCGAGAATTTGTGGTGTGCTTCGCATTCCTTTCCAATCTGTTCCCTGTGACAATCGTAACCGGATGGATGTAGCAGCCCTGAAAAAACTGTTGAAAGAAGATGATATTGGCACGGTTGTTGTGACGATGGGAACCACAGCAACGGGTTCTATTGATCCCCTACCAGAAATTCTTGAACTAAAGGCTGAATATGGGTTCCGGATTCATGCAGATACCGCCTATGGGGGTTATTTTATCTTAGCCGATCATCTTGATGCTGAAGCCAGAGCCGCTTTTGACTGTATCAAACAAGTTGATTCGATTGTAGTTGATCCTCATAAACATGGACTCCAACCTTACGGTTGTGGTTGCATTATCTTTAAAGATCCTTCTCTTGGGAAACTCTATAAACATGATTCACCCTACACCTATTTTAGTTCTGAGGAACTGCATTTAGGTGAAATTAGTTTGGAATGTTCTAGAGCAGGTTCATCGGCGGTAGCACTCTGGGCAACTCAACGGTTACTCCCTTTAATTCCAGGCGGTGAGTTTGCTGGTTATTTGAGTCAGTCGCGAACAGCAGCACTTACTTTTTTTGAGAAACTGCAACATGATTCCCGATTTATAGTGGCTTTTCCACCTGAATTAGATATTGTTATTTGGGCTGTAAAATCTCCGAGTGCGAGTGAATCTTCACGACTAGCGAAGGAAATTTTTAAAGCGGCGGAACAGGAACACCTATACTTAGCTATGACAAACTTACCGAAAGAGCTATTTTTAGAGACAGGGGGAGGAATGAATTGGGATCAAGAATCTATTACTTGTCTGCGTTCTTGTTTGATGAAACCCGAACATCTAGTTTGGATAGATAGTATTTGGCAAAAGCTTGATGCAGTAACGACAAAGGTGCTAACAGAGGCAGTAGCATTAGCCACTTAGGATCATAGGTCAATGAGAATTGCATCCAACATTTGTAGATTGGGTTTCCTAACTTCCACGCTGTAATCGTTGATAAGTTTTACATTTATGAAATCTCTCAATATTAATGAGACCTAATTAGCAAAGATGGATAGTCTACCAAACCAGTGCATTCACCATCTCTTCCAAGAACAGGTATCCAAAACTCCAGAAAAAATCGCTCTGGTCATGGAGGACAGAAAGCTCACCTACTCAGCAGTCAACGATCGAGCTAACCAGCTTGCAAACGCGCTGCGATTACTTGGGGTAGGGCTAGAAACCCCAGTGGGCATCAGCTTGCGACGCTCGCCAGAAGCAGTCGTCGCCATTCTGGGAATCCTAAAAGCAGGCGGCGCTTATGTCCCCGTAGATCCAGACTACCCAGAAGCCAGAAAACAATACATGATTGAAGATTCTGGCTGTGGAGTTCTGATCACAGAAAAGTATCTTCTGAATATCCTTCCCTCCTTTAAAGGGCAGATTCTCCTGGTAGACGACGAATCTTTATTGCAACAAGACAGCAGCAACCCAGACATTCCCGTTACTCCCGATGCCTTAATGTACATTTTGTACACCTCCGGCAGCACTGGCACTCCTAAAGGCGTTTGTGGAATTCACCGAGCCACGGTTAATCGCGGCCTTTGGATGTGGAATCAGTACCCTTTTACCTCTGACGAAGTGTGCTGTCACAAAACCACCCTCAACTTTGTGGACTCGGTTTGGGAGATTTTTGGGCCATTGCTCAAAGGAGTAAAAGTCGTTATTCTTCCCCACTCCTTAAGCGCCAATCCTCAAGAAATGATTGGCTTCCTTCAGGATGCCAAAGTTACTCGCATCATCCTTGTGCCATCCTTGCTACAGGCACTGCTCAACACTCGCCCAGATTTGGGAGAAGCCCTTCGGGATCTAAAAATTTGGACGGTAAGCGGAGAGCGATTGACACGAAATCTATTGGAGAAATTCAGAGCAAGCGTGCCTCACGGGATTTTACTGAATCTCTACGGAAGTACCGAAGTAGCAGGCGATGTCACTTGGGCTGAATTTGCTGGAGATATCGACAACATAGACCCTGATGTGCCAATTGGTCAACCCATTCCCAATGCTGAGATTTATATCTTGGACGAGAATTTGCGGACAGTTGCCCCGGACGAAGTAGGCGAATTGTGGGTGGGCGGCGTTGTCTTAGCACAGGGGTATCACAAAAAACCTGAAGAAACTAAAGCCCGTTTCATTCCTAACCCATTTTCGGGTAACGGTGTTCTTTTCAAAACGGGAGATTTAGTCATCAGAAACAACAATGGCGTACTTTATTATATCGGTCGAGTTGATAACCAGGTGAAAATTCGGGGATTTCGAGTAGAGCTAGAGGAGATTGAAAAAGTCTTAGCCCATTTCCATTCTGAAATATCCAACGTCACCGTTATTGTTCAAAAAGAGGAGGAAGCATCGGAAATAAACCAGCTAGTAGCGTTTGTTGTTCCTTCTACGGTTAATGTGGATGGAATCAAACAGTATGCTATTTCTCAACTGCCCTATTATATGGTGCCAACCAGAATCATCGCTGTAGATGAATTGCCCCTGACTCCTAATGGTAAAGTAGATCGTCAAGCCTTATCTGGCATGAGTGGGTGGGTGTTCAGATCCATTAATTCTAAACAACTTCCTCAAACGGAAACTGAGAAGTTACTAGCAGACATTTGGCAGCAAATGTTTCTTGTTTCTCCTATCAGCAGAGATGATGATTTCTTTGACCTTGGTGGAGACTCTTTGTCTGTTATCTCTTTCCGAGAAAAACTGAAGCAGGAATTTGCAGTACATATTCCCCTTGCCAATTTTGTGAATGAGCCGTCCCTCGCATCTTTATCGAGGCTGTTTGACAAGTACAAAGAGGAAAAACCATCTCTGATAGTTGAGGTGCGCTTGAGTGATGTTGAAATTGTTGCTTTCGAGGAACAATATTTAGAACAGACTGTGGAATTAGTCAGCGAATGTTTTACCTCAAGAGAACCTTTGGGAGTCAGTTTGGGTCTTCAAAAGGCAGAGTTTAATATCTTTGCGGAAAAAATTTGTAGAAACTGCCTTTCGGAAAGTTTATCCTTCGTGGCGTTGCATCGAATTTCTGGAAAGGTGATGGGATTTTGTTTGAGCGAAGATTTTGCTAGTTCCTTGGTGGGAGACTTGGAGATACCTGAGTTCTTGAATCCAATTTTTGCACTCTTGGATTTTCTAGACCAAGTGTATCTCAAAAGTTACGGGACGCTGAAAGTAGGAGAAATTGTTCATGTCTTTATGTCTGGTACGTCTTCTGATGTCGAAGGTACTGCTATTATCTTAGCTTTGGAAAAGAAGGTACTGGAAGTAGCAGCAAGTTTGAATTATCAGAGGGCTGTCACAACTTGCACTCATTCAGTTACAAGCTATGTTGCTCAAGAGTTGGAATATCAACGAAGATATGCCGTGCTGTACGAGTCTTTTGAGTTTGAGGACAGGCGCGTTTTTTCTAATGTTCCTGCTCCTCATAAAGAAGCAGTGCTGTTTGAAAAAGTCCTTGACAAACGATCATTTCATTAACATATACAGGAGAAAAATAATGTCTAGAATTAGAATGATGCACGCCAAGCTACATAAAGTGCGTGTAACGGATGCAAATGTTAATTATGTAGGCAGCGTCACTATTGACACTGAATTGATCGATAAGGTGGGAATTCTGCCTTTGCAGGAAGTGGAAATTTGGAATGTTAGCAATGGCAATCGCTTGTCAACCTATGTGTTGCCAGGCTCGCCTGGAAGTGGTGTGATTTGTCTGAACGGTGCAGCGGCTCATTTGTGCGCTCCTGGAGATTTTGTGATTATTGCTGCCTATGAAGAATGCGATCGCGCTGAGGTATTCCGCACTGGACACGAGGCACGAGTGGTGATTGCCGATGAACACAATCGCTGTAAACAGTTTTTCTCCCAGACTTTAGAACCCTGCCAGGGCAAACTCCTATTTCACTCCGTATCTGGCGAAACACCAGCAACTACCAATAGCTAGATAATATGCAGTTTAAACCTAAATCCGTAGGCTTCACCATAATCCTTGGTGTGTTGGCTGCAATGCTACCGCTATCAATAGATATGGGACTACCAGCATTTCCTGCCATTGGTACTTCACTAAATGCCTCTCCTGCGGCTGTAGGACTAACACTCAGTCTATTTATGGCTGGCTATGCTATATCGCAACTCGCCTTTGGTCCCCTCTCCGATCGCTACGGGCGCAAACCAATCTTACTCATAGGCTGCGGACTTTTTACATTGGCCAGTGCTGCTTGTGCGATCGCCCCATCAATTAATACCCTCGTGGCTTGGCGCTTTTTTCAAGGTGCTGGGGCTGGTGCTGGTATGACGTTGATGCTGGCAATGGTTCGCGATCTGTTTGAAGGTGCTACTGCTCGCGTCCAACTTTCCTACATTAGCCTAGTAATCAACACAGCACCAATCATCGCACCAACAATTGGTGTGGGAATATTGGCGATCGCTAACTGGCGATCTATCTATGGGTTATTAGCTGTAGGAGGGCTGATACTTTTACTAGCTATCGCACTCGGACTTGATGAGTCAATTAAAAGTCGGGATCTAAATGCTATCAAACCACATCGGCTGATCGGAAATTATCTGCGTGTTCTTAATAACCGAGTTTTTATTGGATATGCTCTTGTCGATGCACTCAGTTTTGGATGTCTGTTTGCTTACGTTGCAGCTTCATCACTTGTAATGATCAATGTTTTAGGGATATCAACAACAACTTATGGGTTGATCTATGCTTCAACTGGTATTGGTATCGTAGCTGGGTCTTTTATCAGTGGACTGTTGAACAATCGTGGTGTGCCATCACCAAGATTGCTTGGCTTTGGGTTAGTAATTTCTGCAACCTCAGCCATTACACTTGTATTAATTTCGATGACTGGGGCTGCTCAGTTACTTACACTATTACCTCTGCTCATCATTAACACCTTTTGTTATGGGCTAATTGCACCTAATGCTATCCATCATGCACTTGAATCAGTAGAAGATATTGCTGGTAGTGCCGCCGCATTGATCGGCTTTTTGGAGATGTTGTGTGGTTCATTAGCAAGTGTCCTAGTGAGCTTGTTCTTTGATGGACACACCGTCAATGTCATGTCTCAGGTAATGGCATTATTTGCGATCGCTTCCCTCGCTATAGCGATCGCAAATGATTCATGAGAATGAGCCATACATTGAAAGTTTGGAAAATCGAAACGTATCTTGACTGATACTCCATTCAAATAACCACTGGACTACTTTGAAGTT
>JBJHBL010000025.1:0-72667 GCA_050485465.1 Limnoraphis sp.
TAATAGCGGAGAAACCCGTAATAGTCAGGCGGAAATTAACGAACCTGAAGCGACTTCTAGTAGTGGAAGTTCATCTGCAACTGTTACTCCTCAAGAGATTTATACTGACACAACTGTTGAAATTCCAGCCAATCATTCTATCGATACGGACTCAATAGAAGATTCAAATTATAATCCTTATACAGATTCAGAGCAAACAGAAAATCCGACTTTAAGTTCAGCAAACCCAGAAGATACAACCCCTACTCAATCTTATCAAAATCCAGAAACAAATATTATAGAAGTTGTTGGATTAGAAGTGGTTTTAGGAACAACTGAGAATGATCGAATAATCGGCAATTCTGAAGGCAATACCATCTTTGGTTTAGAGGGAAATGATGAGATTTATGGAGAAGGAGGCGATAATCTTCTCTATGGAAATGCTGGGGATGATATGATTGTTGGGGGAGAAGGAAATGATACAATATTTGGCGGAAAAGGGGATGATCTAATATTTGGAGGTGAAGGAGACGATTGGCTTTGGGGAAACAAGGGAACTAATACACTTTCAGGAGGGGAAGGTGCAGATACTTTTGTCTTAACTCTTGATTTGTCTACTGATCCTGATATCGTGACTGATTTTAACAGTCTAGAAGGGGATAAAATAGGATTAACAGATGAATTATCACCCGAAAATTTGGCTTTTGAGGAGATAGATACAAACGGAGATGGTGAAGTTGATGCAACTTTAATTACAATTCCGTCTCTAGAAGGAAATCCCGCCTTAGCTATTCTACTCGGAACCGTGAATAATAGTGGTGAAACAACAGTCACCCTAGAGGATTTTATATCGGTTTCTGATGAATTATCTCCCCTCGAAATACAGGCGACTCCTGAACCGATCCTCGGAAGCAACGAAGATGATATCATTATCGGAACTCCCAACGCCGATCAAATATTTGGTTTAGAGGGGAATGATAGTATATCTGGCGGAAGTGGTGATGATCTAATTCACGGGAATTTAGGGAATGATACCTTAGAGGGAGGCGAAGGAAATGATACAATACGAGGAGGTCAAGGTGATGATTTAATCATCGGAGGCCCAGGAGATGATCTACTCTGGGGAGATTTAGGTTCGGATACCCTAATTGGAGGAGAAGGATCAGACATCTTTGGTTTAAAATTAGATGATCTGGGAAGTTTTGATGTCATTGTTGATTTTGAATCGATCGCAGGAGACAAAATTTTACTAGATTCAGCGATCGCACTAAGCGATATTCTGCTCAACCCGGTTGATTCTAATGGTGATGGTATAATTGATGCCACAGCAATTCAACTGAATCTTAACCCCAATGTAGCCACTTTAGCAGTGGCATTAGAAACGGTTGACTCTTTCGGTCAAACCACTTTAACACTTGCAAATTTTATAACTTCAATAGATGATAATATTTGAGGATGAAATGCACTCAGTCTGACCCCAAAAAGCAATCGACTATGGCTAATCCGGCGATAAAATCTATTAGTAACGATGAAATAGTCTGTTTTCTGAAAGCACAAATTCAGTATAAAGGAGTTTATCAGAAAATATTGTCTCAAAAAGCCATTGAACGTGCAGTTCAGGAACGAAAAATTACAGTAACTCCTGAAGAAATTCAGGCGGAAGCCGATCGTCAACGTCTCGCTAGACGCTTAGAAAAAGCCTCTGATACCTTAGCCTGGCTAACAGATCAAATGATCACACCGGATGATTGGGAAGCAGGAATTCGAGAACATTTATTAGCAGAAAAATTAGCAGAATCTCTGTTTTCTAAAGAAGTTGAAAAATATTTTGCTCAGAATAAATTAGATTTTGAACAAGTATTATTGTATCAAATTATTGTTCCCTATGAACGGTTAGCCCGAGAAATTTTTTATCAAGTTGAAGAAGAAGAAATTAGCTTTTATCACGCTGCTCATTTGTATGATATTGAGCAAAAAAGAAGAGAATTATGTGGTTATGAAGGCAAACTGGATCGCCGTAATTTAAAAGCAGATCTAGCCGCTTTGATTTTTGGTGCAACTTCGGGAGAAATAATCGGTCCTCATAAAACCGATCTGGGTTATCATTTATTAAAAGTGGAAGAATTTGTTCCAGCCGAATTAACAAAAGAACGTTATCAAGAAATTCTCCAAAAATTATTTCAAGAGTGGCTGGCGAGTGAAGTCAATTATATGCTACATAATACTCACTGCTAGTCCTGTGTGATTTTCATCTTGATTTCATCAGCTTTTTTGAGATGTAGCGTAAAAGGTTAAACTATTTTTGCACTTCTCGCCCTTCTGTGAGTAGTATGGTAAAAGAACAAAGCCACTCACGGAGTCAATCCAAGTCCTTCTGAATGGGAGCAGGATAGTTAAGAGTGCAAATGGGTGTCATTCATTTCAGGGAGAAGTCGTCCTGAAATCGAAATTTTCTTGAAGATGATTCGATCATCAATTTAGATATTAGTAGTCACTTAGCAGGAGAAGTACAATAGATGCAGCGCCGAGGTGTAACAGTATGGTTCACAGGTTTAAGTGGTGCCGGAAAAACCACCATTACCAGTGCGATCGCCGATGAATTACGCGCCCAAGGATGCCAACTTGAAATTTTAGATGGTGATATTGTGCGCGAAAACCTAACTAAAGGTTTAGGATTTAGCAAAGAAGATCGAGATATCAACATTCGTCGGATCGGATTTGTTGCGAATCTTCTCACCCGTAACGGCGTGATTGTATTAGTTTCAGCGATTTCTCCCTATCGAGCCGTTCGAGAAGAAGTTCGCCAAAGCATTGGGGATTTTGTAGAAGTTTTTGTCAATGCTCCCTTAGCAACTTGTGAAGAACGAGATGTTAAAGGTCTCTATAAACGAGCCAGAGCCGGAGAAATTAAGCAGTTTACTGGAATTGATGACCCCTACGAAGCCCCCGTTAACCCAGAGGTTGAATGTCGGACAGACCTCGAAGAGTTATCCGAAAGTGTCGGCAAAGTGATGAAAAAATTAGAGGAATTAGGTTATCTTTCCTCCAAGGTTGCCGTCTAATCAACCTCCCCAAAATCTAAAAACTCTAACAGATTCTACGCGGCACACAAACCTGCTAACTTAAGGTTAAACAGTAAACGTGTCGCGTTGATTTGTATTGTCATCCATGAGAATTAAAAGCATGATGGAAATCTCAACAGTTAAACAGGGGTATCGTCAGCTTCGCGTCTGGCTCGTCATCACCCTGTTAACAGTTAGCTTGGCTCTAACAGCCTGTTCGGGAGACTCTACGAACTTTGAACAAAGGGTTATTCAAGTGATTCGGGATAACCCAGAAGCCATTTTAGAGTCGGTACAACTATACCAACAGCAACAACAAGAAAATCTCCAAAGTTCTCGGCAGTCCTTCCTGGAACAGATGAAAACCAATCCATCTGCAATTATTGGCAGTTCTCCGACAACCGGAGCATCTAGTCAGGAAATTGTGCTGTTAGAGTTCTCCGACTTTCAATGTCCCTTCTGTGGACGCGCTCATCAAACCATTAAACAGTTTATGGATAGGCATCAGGGACAAGTCACCCTGGTTTTTAAGCACCTCCCCCTGACTCAAATTCATTCAGAAGCCCTTCCAGCGGCGAAAGCCTCTTGGGCGGCTCAACAACAGGGTAAATTTTGGGAATACCAAAATGCTCTGTTTACTCAACAAGAAAACTTGGGCGAAGATTTGTATATCCAGATTGCCAACACTTTAAATCTTGATTTAGAACAGTTTAATCGCGATCGCCAAAGCGCCGAAGCCGAAGCCGCCATTCAAAAAGATCTCGAACTGGCTCAAGCTTTAGGAATATCGGGAACACCCTTTTTCGTGATGAACGGCGAAACCTTCTCCGGAGCGGTAGAACTCTCAGAAATGGAAGAAGTTTTAGCCCGTGTCAGCAGCTAGAAGGGTCTGAAATCTCCAAAAATTCAGCTTGTTGGTTTGAGGCGATCCAAAACCTGATAGGCTAAAGAGCAGTCTGATTAATATCCAGAATTCAGTGGCGAATCGAGAACCTGTTGAGAGCTTAATTCTCTACTACCTATTCAAACATTCAATCGTCAATCCCCTGTTTCGCCTATACTTTCGGGGACAGGTTCATGGGGCTGAAGAAATTCCCCAACAGGGTAAACTGATTGTGGTCAGTAATCATGCGAGTGATTTTGATCCCCCCCTGCTGTCCAACTGTATGCGCCGACCTGTGGCTTTTATGGCTAAAGAGGAGCTTTTTAATGTTCCCGTTTTAAAGGATGCTATTCAGTTGTATGGCGCCTATCCGGTTAAACGTGGATCACCAGATCGTAGCGCGATTCGAGCCGCTCTAACCGCTCTAGAACAAGGTTGGGCGGCAGGTTTGTTTTTAGAAGGCACTCGCACCCCAGATGGTCGGATTCATCACCCGAAACTGGGTGCGGCGATGATTGCAGCTAAAGCTCAAGCCCCTTTATTACCTGTTTGTTTGTGGGGAACTCATGCGATCGCTCAAAAAGGCTCTAAAATCCCTCGATCTGTCCCTGTAACCGTGCGGATCGGTCAGGTGATTGACCCACCTCGTTCCACTCAACGGGAGGAACTTGAAGCGATCACCCAAAAATGTACCGATGTGATTAACCGTCTGCATGATTTGGGACGTTGAATAGCAAAAAAGAGAACCGACGTAGCGCAGAATACAAGAAATATTATGCAGGAATTGAGAGAACAACTGGCAGAAAATTTAGACGAAGCAAGGTGGGAATGGTTAATTCCCCATCATGATCGGGATGTGGTCGTTGTTGTTAACGAGACATTAGATTTACTCGATGTCGGTGAAGCGATCGCTAACGATAATCAATCCTCTGTGCAGCATTGGATTAGTGAACAACTGATTTATAAACCTTCTGCTCAACAGGTGAGTGATTGGAATGACAATCAGGCTAAACGGTTCAAAGCCCTAATTGTACAACCCTTTGTCTTGGTGCAAGAACTGTCTGCTTGAAATGGATGAAGAATTGGGGAGGTTGATAGCAAGGAAGCACTTTCCCCCCGATCTTCGTCTCAAGGTTCTAGTCCTCAATCACCTCAAGTCCACAAACCTCAGCGACTTGTTGGGCTAAACTCTTGTATCTTCTGAGTGAGGAGGGGGGTGTATTCAGTTCCAAGCCAAATCCTTCAACAACACGTTCAACCAGTTTCGTCCGCCATTGAGCTTCGATTTCATAGTCAGAACTCAAGCTCCCTTCTGATAAAGCCGCCATTAATTGATCGAGGATTTGAAATTGTCCAATTAAACGGGCGGCTCTGGAGATCTCCTCAGAATCAACATCAAGAGCATCAAGTTCTCGCAACACGCGCCGCCATTCCGTTTCAATCCGTTGAGTTAAAATAAATCCCGCCCGTGCATAACGTCGATCCACTAAAACATTAAATTCATCGGTTGTCATTGCTTCTACTGCTCCTGATTTTAGGTTTTATACCCTCCAAGTTATTGACATCCTCCCTCTCTAAATCAGAGATTATAGAAAGGGATTCCCAAACATCGCTATTTGGGTTTACTGCTTTTGCGGCACTTATCTAGGCTGCTACCAACCCCCGACAGTACGCCTAAACAGTCTATTTGTTCTACGATCTGCCCGACCGCAGTGACACCTCGGTTACAAATCACTTTTGCTGCTGCAACATCACGGTTGATTTCGTACTGGCATTCGGGGCATTTATGAATACGTTCAGATAGGTTTTTTTTGCCTGTATGCGCTCCACAATGAGGACAAATTTGACTGGTATATCTGTAGTCAACCTTACCAAAATAAACCCCCCTTTTCCAGCATACCCAAGCGAGTATATTGAAGAACTGACCAAACCCAGAATCTAAAGTATGTTTACCTAACATTCCTTTAGCCCAGGTTCTAAAGTCTAAGTCTTCAACAAATATCATTCCAGCTTGATCACACAAATGATAAGCCAGTTTGAAATGAAAGTCTTTTCGAGTGTCTGAGATTTTTTGATGAAGTCTTGCTATCTTCTGGTTGAGTTTCTGTCGATTGGTTGAACTGGATGTTTTTAATTTAAGTCTACGTTGCAGTAATTTCAACTCGCTATGTAGTTGGTTTAAAAACTTCGGTCGTTCAATCAACTCACCATCAGAAGTTGCCAAGAACTTATCAAGTCCAACATCAATCCCTAGCGGATGCCCCGAAGCCGGGGTGTCTGGGATATTTATAGGACTTTGCAGAGATAGCATGGCAAAATACCCACTTGCTCGTCTAACTACCCGTACCTGCTTCAGCTTAAATCCCTCGGGAATGGGTCGAGATAATCTCATTTTAACTAATCCAATCTGAGGAAGTTTGATCCAATCGTTTGAGATGGGATTACTTTTAAACTGGGGGAAGACAAACGACCGGATCCGATACTTGTTCTTGAAACGAGGAAAACCGTAACCCTGCTCTTTCATCTTGTTAAATGCTCTCTCTAAAGTCTTCAAGACTTGCTGTAAGACTTGAGCATTTACTTTTTTGAGTTCTGGGTTGGTTTTCTTTGTTTTGGTTAGATTTGCGGCTTGTACGTTGTAGTTGGGGTAAGGGGTATCTGCTGAGATGATGTATTCTTGTTGCAATGAACAAGAATTAATTGCACACTTCCTACTCTTTATCCAGTCTTTCCGCTCTCTTAAGGCATAATTCCACACCTTTCTACAGACCGCCAACATTTCTTCAATCATGGCAATCTGTGCTTGAGAGGGGATTAACTTGTATTCGTAGGTTAGTGTCAGCATAGGGGCATAATACCATGCTTCTACCCCGCCATGTTAACCCGTTAGACTGTTGTACAGGAAAACTTGAGACGGGCTTTCCCAAAACCGAGTCTTTTTTGTTGGTCGCAATTGACCTACGACCAAACCGAAGATTCGGGTCGCAGACAAGATTGATCCATTACGATAGATAACGATAGGCTATCAGCCCAAATCAGACGCATCTGATCTTGCCAATAACCTATCGTCTAGCAAGGTTTACCGTTCCGGGGAATTGCAAACAAAAGTTTACAATCCGGGATGATTCTCCGGGATGTTAGGTGGCAAAAGATTTACCACAGCCACAAGTTTGAGACGCATTCGGATTCGTAAACTGGAATCCGCCACCAATTAAAGCATCGCTGTAGTCCAGGACTAAGCCATAAATGTAGAGAAGGCTTTTGGGATCGCAAACCACCTGAAAACCTTCATAATCACAGATCTGATCATCTTCTTTAATGGTGCTTGCATCCACAAAATCCATTAGGTAAGACATTCCAGAACATCCCCCCTGACGAACACCAACCCGCAAACACAAGTCTTTTCCTTGCTTTTCTCTAAGTAGGAGAACTTGTTTGATTGCAGCATCGGTCATCTGAATTCCTTGAGCTTGAGACTGAGCGGTTTGTGTCATGGATTGGCTCGACTCCTTAATGTATAGTTGCGGATCTAGACTTGATTGGTCTGACTGTATTGTACCAAGTCTTCAGAAAGGGAGCAGAAAACTCAAGCTATAATAGAATTTATCCCATCCTGCCTGGAAAAAGTCAGATTCGCAACCGCGCCAACTGTTAAAGCCAAATTTCCGAAAGGCACATCGGATGCTACAGTGTTGTAGCGGTGTTGTTCAGGCTCACTCAGTTTGAGTAAAACCCCTTGTTGTTTGTGGCGATCTCAACTGCTTAAAGCCGAAGCTGAAAATCAACGCTAAAAGTGTAACGGGGTGGAACCTTTCTCAAAGGAAGTCCCCAAGATTAATATTGCCAACGGGAACATTGTATTAGATGGCACGTCTCAATCGCTCAACCCTACGTCGGCTGCAAAACTTACCTCAAATTCCTAGTGTGTGGGAAGGCGATCGCCGAACGCTCGCTCCGGAGTCGAGTTCAAACCCGGAAGCTGAGGAAGCTGCCAGTAGTGAATGTATTATCTGGGTAGACGGCTCTCAAGGAATGGTACGAGCGATGGATATGGTCGCCTCTGACCTGGGGCCGGAAGCAACCGTGCGAACCTTACTACGAGCTATTGAACATCCTCAAAGTCCAAGTCCTGCGGCTCGTCCTCAAAAAATTGTTGTCAAAGATCGCGAAATTCAGTTTTTCTTGCGGGGAGTTCTCCAAGATCTCGATATCGCCATTGAATATGTACCGGATTTACCCCTGATTGATGAAATCTTTCGGGGACTGCAAGAAGTTGCCGAAAGTCGTCCGCCTCAGTTACCTCCTCAACACGCTTCTAGCCTTCTCGAAAAAGCCCACACCATTTGGAAGGATGCACCCTGGGAAAAACTGGGCGAACATCAAATTTTGTCCGTTGAACTCAATGAATTTGATGTAACCACTCTCTACATTTCCACTCTGGGTAAATTAGGGATGGACTATGGTGTGCTGATGTATCGCTCTTTGGACTCCTTGAAACAGTTTCGGGAGCGAGTTGTACAACATCAGCCCAACGATAACCTTGAAGAAGCCTTCCTCACTCAAGACTGTTTATTTGTCACCTATGAACCCATTAGTGACTTTGAGGATTTGGACGATGATGAGAATTTTGGCGATCTGTCGATTTCAGAAGTACAGCCGAACTTTGGGAATTTACATCCCTTAGAAGGCTTGCGTTCTATTCTGTATGAAGAAGAAGCTGCAACGGTATTAGTCACCCTAGAAGCTTTGCATCGCTTCCTACGGGATTTTCGACAACAATTCAAACCTCTTGAGTTTCCCGCTCTTTCTCGTCGCTATCGCATTCAGGATCCTGCCAGCACCCAAAAAAAACAAATTATGGTGACTGTGGCGACTCTTCCTGAAGTGGCGAGTGAACTGTTAGAAATGACAGAAGACGATGATGGTGATGATGATGATGAGTTAGAAGCACCCATTCTGCGGGAGGATTTGGTGCCGCCTAAATCTTTCCTGAGTTTGGGTTGTATCCCCTGGGAAACCGCAAAATATCTCCGAACTCAAACCTCTTTTCATCAAGCCGCAGAAGTTGACGTTTCAGAAGAGAGTGAGGGGTTGCCGATTATTTTAATTCAAACCTCTAAGCCAAAAGCTCAAACTTTGATTCAAAGTTTACAAGACGCAGGAGGACTAACGGGTATTTGTTTTAACCAGGGTGAAGATCCGATGGCCGGATGTAATTATGATCTTTGTATATTTAGAACTGAAGATGGAGATTTGCATCTCGTGGGTGAATTTTTAGAAGATGACTCTGCTCATCAACAAGCCCGCCAAAAATGGGAGACACGCTGTCAAATGACTCAGGGTTGGTGTGGTTTAATTATTGCGATGGGATTAACTGGGGCTTCTCGGGGTCAACCCGGGTTGAAAGATATGATGGCATTCTTAGAAGTGCGATCGCTTTCCCCAGAGGAATTAGGATTAGGCCCGTTACAATTAGTTTCGACTTCCTTCTAGTTGGGAATTGAACAAATTTAGAGAGATTTTTGATTCGAGATTGATCAACAGATTAACCCGGTTTTCTCAAGGTTATGATCACCGACAAGGTCAAGTCCAAGCCACCAGTAGCCTGGGTGTCGGTTCGACGTTTAGGATTGAACTTCCTTGTCTTGAAAGTTAAGAAGATATCTGGGTGGGTTCCGCCAAAGAAAGCAAGGATGAAGTTATCAATCTAGATCAATTCGCCCCGACAGTGTTTAGATTGCCATTTTTTGTTACAATCTGTAAAGACAATAGGTTATAAATAGGCAAAATGCGGGTTGCGATCGCTGGAGCAGGTTTAGCGGGTATGGCAGCAGCCGTCGATCTCGTCGAGGCTGGACACCAAGTTGAGATTTTTGAATCTCGTCCTTTTGTGGGCGGAAAAGTTGGTAGTTGGGTTGACCCCGATGGCAATCATATTGAGATGGGTTTACACGTCTTTTTTGGTTGCTATTACCATCTGTTTGATTTAATGAAAAAAGTAGGAGCGTTTGAAAATCTCCGTTTAAAAGAACATTCTCACACCTTTATTAACCGAGGCGGAAAAACAGGAAGTTTAGATTTTCGCTTCATTACCGGGGCGCCATTTAACGGACTCAAAGCCTTTTTTACCACCTCTCAGCTTTCCTCTTATGATAAGTTAAAAAACGCGATCGCGTTAGGTACAAGTCCTATAGTTCGCGGATTAGTAGACTTTGAAGGGGCAATGAAAACCATTCGAGATTTAGATCGAATTAGTTTCGCCGAATGGTTCCGCAGTCATGGCGGTTCAGAAGGCAGTTTAAAGCGGATGTGGAACCCCATCGCCTATGCACTGGGTTTTATTGATACGGAAAATATTTCCGCCCGGTGTATGCTAACCATTTTTCAATTTTTTGCAGCCAAAACTGAGGCTTCAGTGTTGCGAATGTTGGAAGGTTCGCCCCATGAATATCTGCACAAACCGATTATTAATTATCTCGAAGAACGAGGGGCAAAAATCTACACCCGACGACGATTTAAAGAGATTCAATACCGAGAAATTGATGGGAAAACCTACGTTACTGGGGTGGTTGTGGCTTCTGGAGATACGGAAGAAACGATCACAGCCGATGCTTATGTTTGTGCTTGCGATGTTCCGGGTATTCAGAAAATATTACCATCAGATTGGCGGAAATGGTCGGAATTTGATAATATCTATAAACTCGATACGGTTCCGGTTGCAACGGTACAACTCCGGTTTGATGGTTGGGTGACAGAACTAAATGATCCCCAACAACGCCAACAGTTAGAACGGGCTGTGGGGATTGATAATTTGTTGTATACTTGTGATGCTGATTTCTCTTGTTTTGCCGATTTAGCCTTAACCAGTCCGGGGGATTATTATCGTCAAGGTGAGGGTTCATTGTTGCAATTGGTTTTAACACCAGGAGATCCGTTTATTAAACAAAGCAACGAAGAAATTGCCCAACACGTTCTTAAGCAAGTCCAGGATTTATTCCCCTCTTCTAGAGAACTGAAAATGACCTGGTATAGTGTGGTTAAATTGGCACAATCTCTCTATCGAGAAGCACCGGGAATGGATCCTTATCGCCCTGCACAACAGACTCCAATTGCTAACTTTTTCTTAGCGGGAAGTTATACCCAACAGGATTATATTGATAGCATGGAAGGCGCGACAATTTCAGGTCATCAAGCCGCCCAAGTCATTTTAAAGAATACAGCAAACTTGATGAAACCTTCTGCGGTAACAACAGCTTAAAACTGACAAGAATGAGGGAAGGTTTGAGCGTTTAAAGCGTTAACTTTCCCTCTCAAAAATCTACTCTATCAATTCTCAAACAAGATGTCAGACTGGTTAGAACATAGTGTACAAATAGAAGTGCCAATTCCCATTGAATTAGCCTGGAGTCTGTGGTCAGATTTAGAACAAATGCCCCGTTGGATGAAATGGATTGATTCGGTTAAAATCTTAGAAGAAAATCCAGAATTATCCCGTTGGAAGTTAGCCGCAGGTCGATTTGAGTTTAGTTGGTTATCTCGGATTTTGAAACAAGTTCCAAATCAGATTATTCAATGGGAGTCTGTAGATGGTTTACCCAATCAAGGCGCGATTCGCTTTTATGATCGTCATGGGAGTAGTATTGTTAAACTGACGTTTTCCTATGCAATTCCGGGGATTTTGGGTAAATTAATGGATAATCTATTTTTAGGGCGAGTCGTAGAATCAACCATTCAAGAAGATTTAGAACGGTTTCGGGATTACGCCCTAGCCGTTCATGCTAAATCTTAAGGTTGAAATCTGATTAAATTCCACTCGTGGCTTTTGCAATGGGCATCCGCCAACCTGTCCCAAAAGCGCGATCGCTAATTTTTAATCCGGGAGGGGCTTGGCGGCGTTTAAATTCTGCCCGCATGACTAATTTTACCACCTTTTGAACTATTTCTGCATCATGTCCGGCGTTAATAATTTGTTGAATCGATTCGTGCTTTTCTACTAACCGATAGAGAATATCATCTAAAATTTCATAGGGCGGGAGAGAATCTTGATCCACTTGACCGGGTTTGAGTTCCGCACTCGCAGGTTTTGTGAGAATATTTTGGGGGATAACTTCTTTTTGATGATGTTGATTTAACCAATGACAAATCGAATAAACCCGGGTTTTGGGTACATCTGCAATGACTGCTAACCCTCCATTCATATCCCCATAAAGAGTACAATATCCCACCGCCATTTCAGATTTATTCCCCGTGGAGAGTAATAAATGACCAAATTTATTAGAAATTGCCATTAATAATGTTCCGCGAATTCGGGATTGAATATTTTCTTCTGCAACACCAAATTCAGTCCCGGTAAATAGAGGTTCAAGGGTGTGATCAAAGCCTTTCATTACTTCCGCTATCGGTAAAGTTTCAGTTTTAATTCCAATATTTTTCGCTAATTCTAAGGCATCTTGAACAGAATGATCCGAACTATAAGGCGAAGGCATTAATACCCCTAAAACCTGCTTTTTTCCAACGGCTTCTGCTGCAATTGCTGCAACAAAAGCCGAATCAATACCCCCACTTAACCCCAAAACAACTTTAGAAAAACCACATTTCCGCACATAATCCCGCACGCCTAAAACCAAAGCACACCAGATTTCCTCATCTTCACTTTCGGGGTAAAAATTAGACGATTTTTCAAGGGATAGAATCGGTATTTCTGCAATAATATCTCGTTTTTCTGTATCAAAATCAACTACAGCAAAATCGGTTTCAAATCTATCTAAGCCCCGAACTAATTCACCTTGTTTATTTAAAACTAAACTAAACCCATCAAAGATTAAATCATCATTTCCGCCCACTTGATTGGCATAAATAATCGGAGTTGAAAAACGTTTAGCCATATGTCCAAGCATGGCTTGACGGAGTTTATGTTTACTGACTTGGTAGGGAGAAGCAGACAAATTAACGACTAGATCAACTTGTTGATCCGTTAACGCTTTCATCGGGTTACACGCATAGGTTTGTCTTCCCCAAAATTCCTCATCATTCCATAAATCCTCACAAATTGTTACCCCAATCTTTAAAGATGAGGTAGAATTTGATAAGATAAAATAACCGCTTTGTTTTCCGGGTTCAAAATAGCGATCTTCATCAAACACATCATAAGTCGGTAATAGCTGCTTTTGAAAAAACTGCTGAATTTTGCCGTCGTGAATTAATGCCGCAGTATTAAATAACGGTTTACCCTGTTTTTCAAACTCAGGATTAGGTTGAACAGTTCCGACTAAAACTGCAAGTTCAGAGGGTAATTTTTCGGCTAAAAGATTGAGTTGAGCGATCGCTGCTGCGATAAAACTGGGGCGGTTGAGTAAATCTCTGGGAGGATAACCGACTAAAGCCAATTCAGTGGTTAACAACAGGTGACAACCTGCTTCTGTGGCTTGTTGGGCGACATCAAGAATGCGTCGGGCGTTTCCAGTAATATCGCCGACAGTGGGATTAAGTTGTGCGATCGCAATTTTCATCATTCATCTTTAGGATAGATTAACTCAAGTTTACTACCTATAAAGTTGAAGATCACCGAGTTCTCAGGGATAGAGGGTTAGGTCTTCTGAGAACAATCAGTAGAAAAGCGAATTTAAAGATAAAAATTAATCCAGTTAAAACTCATCACTTAGAACCCTGAAAGCAAGAATTTCAAGAAATTTGATATCATTTATATCGTGATTGTTAAAAGGCATTACCACTCGATCTAAAAACAAAAATTCATAGATTGCCAATCATTCTAAACAACTTAAAATCATTTTTTTAACTGATTTTTATTTTAACAGAAACATAGGAGAGGTAATCGACTCCCTCTCCTCAATGATCCTATACAACTTCAGTCTAGCTGAGTGTAAGTCTAAATTAATTAGGGCCAAACGGATCGCGACAAGCTTGGTAGGTAACTTCAATATTCTCTCCTCGCTGTTCGGCTTGATTTTCTAAACGCTCAATTTGCTGATTACGCGCTTCTCTAGCCGCTAAACGAGTTGTTCCACTGGTACTGCCTTCTCGCGTCTCATTTCCCATCTCATATCTAAATTTACAAACATAATCATTTGCAGTTGTTTGACCAGAAGTTCCAGTAGGAGAAGGTTGTTCACCCGTAGGGATTTGTTGTGCTAACGCTGGGGAAACTAAACCAACAACTGCTAGAAAACTAACGGTAATACCACTTAAAAACTTATTCATTGTGTTCTCCTTGAATCGAAAAGCTTTGTTTTTGTATATCCCTAATTTAAGAGATTTGGATGTAGGATTCATCTAGCTTTCGATAGAAAACAATTACCTTAAACTTTACTCCTCTAATCCTGTGATGAACAAGTTTTATCCCTCAAAAGATTATTTCAATCTATTTCTCTGGGATGATTTATCGAGAAAGAAAAACTGATTCTAATACAGACAGAACATCAATTGATGTTTTTTCCGGATCAGACAACACCCGGACTGGAAATAACAGTCAAATCTCCTGATTAAATCTCTCGAGTAACGTTATGGCTGCAAATATTCAAAAAACAATAAACATTGTATTCATGCTGTTGGGCTGTTCATTGCCGTTACTGTGGGCGACTCCAGGCCGAACCCAAAACTGTACAGAGCCAGAGATTAAAGCCAATATCGCCAAAATTACAGACAAAACCGATGACTCTGCGTTTTTGAATATTATTCGATGTCATCAAAAATCAATTGCACCGCTAATTTTTACAGTTCAAGATAAACAAGATGACCCAGAAACTCGGAGTTTAGCCGCTCGTATTTTAAGAGAACTTGAGCCAAGAACACCGGAAGATATCACAACATTAGTTCGGGTAATTATTGATCAACAGGATGATGCTGGAGTTCGCAGCGATGCCGCTTATGCCCTCAGTGGAATTCAACAAGCTTCACCCGAAAATATTAAAGCTTTGGTGGGCGTTGTTGTCAATCAACAAGATCATGCCGGGGTGCGCCGCAGTGCGACTTGGGCTTTGAGTCGAATGGGGCAAATTACACCGGAAGATATTCAAGCTTTGATGAGTGTTATTCAGGATAAACAGGATGATGTTGGGGTTCGTAGTGATACCGCTTTTGTTCTCAGTGAAATAGGGCAAGATTTATCCGAATTTGTCAATATTTTAGTCAGAGTCGTTGCAGATCAACAAGATGATGCACAGGTTCGCAGTCGGGCGGCGGATGTTTTGCGAGAAATGAGGAAAGGTTCAGCCGAAGTAGTTGAGAGTTTAGTCAGAGTCGTTGCAGATCGACAGGATGATACAGAGGTTCGTAGCAAAGCAGCTTGGGCGTTACGAGAAATAGGGCCAGGGACACAAGAGGATATTCAGACTTTGGTGGGCGTGGTTGTGGATAAACAGGATGATGTTGAGGTTCGTCGCAGTGCGGCTTATGCTTTGATGGGAATGAAGCCTGAAACACCGGAAGATATTCAAGCTTTGGTGGCTGTGGTTGCCGATCAACAGAATGATATGGGGGTTCGCAGCAGTGCTGCCAATGTTTTAAGTGAAATTGGCAAAGGGACACCAGAGGATATTCAGGCTTTGGTGGGCGTAGTTGTCAATAAACAGGATGATATTTGGGTTCGTAGCAATGTGGCTTGGGCGCTCAAAAATCTTGGGCCAGGGACATCAAAAGAGATTCAAGCTTTAGTTGGGGTGGTTGTGGATCAACAGGAAAATTCAGAAGTTCGCAGTAATGTTGCTTATGCTTTAAGTGAAATGAAGCAAGGGACACCGGAAGATATTCAGGCTTTGGTGGGTGTAATGGTAGAAAAACAGAATTATTTAGGGATTCGTGGCCATGTTGCCTATGCTTTAGAATCGATTAGTTCAAATCTGATTTCAGAAAAAGATCAACTTTCGATTCAACAATTAGAACGACTGATTCAGGCTTTCCAGCCGATTTTAGAGATTCAAGACGATGATTTTTTATTATCTCCTAGCCTCAAAACCAATATTATCACTTTGCAGACGACGCTGCAAAACTCAAAAAACTTTCTTCAGATAGATGACACAATCAACTGTTTGTAGGCTTGTTACCCATCAGGGTCTAGCCCCTAAGTAGACCGAAAACCCTTGATCGTTAAGTACAAATACTGCGCTATTTCTATCTTTAGAAAGTGATAAACACAACATCATTTGTGTTTAAATAATAGATTATGCCTCATTTGGGCAGAATAGGAGATTGACATTATGACTTCAAGTCAGCATCAGGGACAGTTGGTTATTATTGGCGGCGCCGAAGATCGTGAAGGGGAATGTAAAATATTACGCGAATTTGTGCGCTGTGCGGGTGGAATTGATGCCCATATTGTGGTGATGACAGTGGCGACGGAGTCACCGCGAGAAGTGGGAGAGGACTACATTCGAGTTTTTGAACGCTTAGGAATTAAAAATGTTCAGATTATTGATACTTTTGAACGACAAGATGCTGATCATTCAAGGGCATTAGAAGCGATTCAAAATGCGACAGGAGTCTTTTTTACAGGCGGAGATCAAGCCAGAATTACCGACATTCTTAAAGATACAAACTTGCATCAAACCTTATTACAAAAATACACTGAAGGCTTAGTCATCGGCGGAACCAGTGCGGGTGCAAGTATGATGTCGAGTAATATGATTATAGAAGGAGAAGGACAGACCCATCCTCGAATTGAAATTGTGAAAATTGAAGAAGGGATGAGTTTTCTTCCTGAAGCCGTTATTGATCAACATTTCTCCCAACGGGGACGGTTAGGACGTTTATTAACAGCAGTGGCTAAACATCCTGATTTAATCGGCTTAGGAATTGATGAAAATACGGCAATTGTTGTGCGAGATCATCAGTTTGAAGTCGTTGGAGATGGCAGTTGTACAGTGGTTGATTTGAGCGAAATTTCACATAATAATATTGGTGAACTGTTAAGAGATGAAGGTTTAGCACTGTGTGGAATTAAACTGCATATTCTCCCCGAGGGGTATAAGTTTGACCTGATCAACCGTCAACCTTTGATTGAAGAAAAAACGCCAATGCCTGCAATGGTAACGGTTTAATCGAGAAAAAAGGGCGATCTTGAAGATCGCCACTCGGTTAATTTGGGTTAGATTTTTTCTTTCATCGGATCGGCAATATAACGGAAGTTCTCATCAGAATTCCAGGGGCCGCGATGATCTTCTCCATTGGTTGATAGGTTATAGTAAAGATCAACGGTATTATCGGGTTGAACATTTCCGAAGAAAGGATCGGTGAGTTTACCCATTGAATCTAATGCTTTCATAAACATTTTAGTATGGGATATTTCCCGGGTCAACAAATGAACTAATGTTTCTTTTGTTTGGTTATCTGGTGCTACTTTAATCAAAGATTCATAGGTTTGACGCGCACCTGCTTCGGCTGCAATATTTGCTCTTAAATCCCGAACCGGATCGCCTCCTTCATTTAAATAAGCGGCTGTCCAAGCTTGTCCTTGAGAATCTAAAAAATGAGGCCCTTTACCGCGTACTGCAAATAAGGTACTCTTAAAAGCTTCGGTTTGATCTACATTTTTTGTATGATTTTCAATCAATCGGCCAATCATTTCCAGATGACCAAATTCCTCAACCGCGATATCTTGCAACATATCTCGAATACCTGGATCATCGGTATGAAAAGACTGCACCCAATATTGCAGTGCGGCTGACAGTTCACCTGTAGCACCACCAAACTGTTCTAAAAGGAGTTCAGCATAGCGGGGATTGGGATCGTCAATTTTGACATCTTTTTCAATTAATTCTTTTTTATGAAAAAACATTCAGTGTCTCTCCTCGTTGTTTGGCTATCTGTAACAAAAATGAGTTCGAGAGCTTAAAAATTAAAAATTGTTTTTTTAGCTCTTGACTCGATCTTATAAATTTACAGAGCAAAAGACCTTGATCTAAAGAGAGAGTCTAATTTCATTCAAAATCTATCGAACTATTTTATGGGGCTTTAGGTTCAATCTCTCTCAAAAGACAGATGAAAACTCTCAAGGTTTTAATTTTTCTCAATCTCCATTGTTCCCTGGGGCTACCCGCAAATCTTGTCAATTCCAGAGATACCGTTTAAAATTAACGAGATTTTATCAAAAAAATCCTAAAAACAACGGCAAATCTCCCATGCGAAAAACCTATAAACTCATTCAAGATTTTGGCTTAGATGCCCTACCCTTACTCAAACTACGGGAATCTCTCTTAACAGAGGCTAAATTCACTCAAAATTATTTAGTTCTGACGGTTAGTTCTTGTTTAATTGCCACAATGGGTTTACTGATTAATAGTGCGGCGGTGATTATTGGGGCGATGATTATTGCTCCTTTAATGTTACCCTTGCGAGGACTCTCTTTTGCCACCCTAGAGGGAGATTTAAAACTGCTGCGTTTAAGCTTAATTTCAATTACGGGTGGCACGGTTATGTCCGTCTTTTTTTCATCCTTAGTCGGTTCAGTCATTAACATTCCTGAATTTGGTTCAGAAATTTTATCCAGAACCGAACCGACTTTAATTGATCTGTTAATTGCGATTGCCGCAGGAGGGGTGAGCGGCTATGCAAAAATTCGTCCTCAAGTGGGAGATGCCCTGCCAGGAACTGCCATTGCAGTGGCTTTAATGCCGCCGATTTGTGTAGTCGGAATTGCAATTTCTCAAGGAGCATGGGATGCTGCTTTCGGTGCAAGTTTGTTGTATGTTACCAACTTAATTGGCATTAATCTTGCCTGTTTATGTGTATATGTTATCGCTGGATATGCTCGAAGTAGCGAACTCGCTCGAACGCTATCTTGGGGGGTTTCTCTATTATTAATTTCGATTTTAGTGATTCCCCTGGGAATTCGTTTTTTTCAACTGGTGAATCATGCCCAAATCAATAACTCAATTCGAGAAACATTAGTCACCAGTTCTCTGGTAGATCGCCCGGATGTTGAGATTAATAATATAGATGTTAACTGGCGAAAAGACCCCCCGGTTGTTTTGGTAAGAGTCAGAGCCGCTAATGAAGTAACCCCAGAAGAAGTTGCTCAAGTGGAAGAAATTCTCAAGCAAGAGTTAACATTATCTTTAAAAGTAATCTTTGATGTTACCCCTGCTCAACTGGTAGAATCAAATCAGACCGAATAAAATTGCTAAAAAAATGCTTCATCAACTCGAAATAAAAACACTGAACCCCTCCGTTGCCTAAACAACACGACTCGACTCAGACATTTATAATTCCTAAATTATGCGGTAGCTTTAACATGGCATCGATTCAATCTTCCCCTACATCTGATCATCGCTCCTCACTCAACTTGAACAAGACTTGGCACACTCTGTCCATTGAGTCCGCCTTGCAGTCTCTGAACGTTGACCCCAAACAGGGGTTAAGCGCCGAGGAAATCACCCAACGACAACAAGAATACGGCCTCAATGAAATTCAAACCACTGCCGGACGTCAACCCTTAGAAATTCTTTGGGATCAGTTTACCAATATCATGCTCGTGATGCTGATGGCGGTGGCGGTGGTTTCCGCCGTACTGGATCTGAGAAATGAGCATTTTCCCAAAGATGCGATCGCAATTTTTGCGATTGTGATTCTCAACGGTTTACTGGGTTATTTTCAAGAAAGCCGTGCCGAAAAAGCCCTAGCCGCCCTGAAAACCCTATCCTCCCCGAAAGTGCGAGTCCTACGAAACGGGGAAATGTTAGAAATCAACTCTCCCCAGTTAGTACCAGGCGACTTAATCTTTCTCGAAGCCGGAGTCCAAGTCTCAGCCGATGGTCGCCTGATCGAAGCCCAAAACCTGCAAGTGCGAGAAGCCACCCTCACCGGAGAAGCCCAAGCCGTCAACAAACAAGCAGAAGCCGAATTAGACCCCGATACAGACCTCGGCGATCGCATGAATATGGTCTTTCAAGGAACAGAAGTAGTTCAGGGACGGGCAAAAGTTCTGGTAACAGACACCGGAATGAAGACCCAACTGGGGAAAATTGCCACCATGCTTCAATCCGTAGAAAACGAACCCACCCCCCTGCAACAGCGAATGTCGCAACTGGGAAATGTGTTGGTTACAGGTTCACTGCTGTTAGTGGCGGTTGTCGTGGTTGGAGGCATCCTGCGGGCGGGATGGGAATATTTTGAACATTTACTGGAAGTCTCCCTGAGTATGGCGGTAGCCGTTGTTCCCGAAGGTTTACCCGCCGTTGTTACCGTTACCCTCGCCATTGGCACCCAACGCATGGTGCGCCGCAACGCCCTGATTAGAAAACTTCCGGCAGTCGAAACCCTGGGTTCAGTCACCACCATTTGTTCAGATAAAACCGGAACCCTCACCCAAAATAAAATGGTTGTGGAGTGGGTGCGAACCCTAAATCATTCCTTTCATGTTCGCGGTGAAGGATACGCGCCCTGGGGAGACTTTCAAAGTCTGGGCAATTCAGAAATCTCTCGCTTGAGTCCCAAACAACAACGAGAACTTCAACCCCTGTTTGTCGCCTGTGTGCTATGCAACGACGCGCAACTCCAACACCAAGAGGAGACTTGGAGCGTTTTAGGCGATCCCACAGAAGGCGCCTTACTCGCCCTCGCAGGTAAAGCAGGGGTTTTAAAATCCACTTGGGACACCCAAATGCCTCGACGGGCGGAAATTCCCTTTTCTTCTGAACGCAAACGGATGAGCGTGATTTGTGAAGATACCGATGGAGAACTCAGAAGAAGAAACGCTCAGTTTCAGATGTTTAGCAAAGGTTCAACGGAACTGATTCTAGACTGTTGCGATCGCATTCAAACGGCTGATCAGAGTATTCCCTTAGAACCAGAACACCGTCAACAGATCTTAGAACAAAATAACCAACTCGCCGAGAAAGGACTGCGAGTGATTGGCTTTGCTTACAAACCCCTCAACGAGTTACCCGCCCATCTCGATGAAAACAACAGCGAACAGGGGCTAATCTGGCTCGGTTTAGTGGGAATGTTAGATGCTCCTCGCCCTGAAGTTCAAGACGCCGTTAAACGCTGTCGAGAAGCCGGAATTCGTCCGGTGATGATTACAGGCGATCATCAACTCACTGCGATTTCTGTTGCTCAACAATTAGGCATTGCTCAAGCTTCGGAAACCGTTTTAACCGGACAACAATTACAACACCTGACTCAAGACGAACTTGAACAGCAGGTGAAACAGGTGAGTGTGTATGCCCGAGTCGCCCCGGAACATAAACTGCGAATTGTTCAAGCCTTGCAGAAACAAGGGGAATTTGTGGCGATGACAGGCGATGGGGTCAACGATGCGCCTGCCCTCAAACAGGCTGATATTGGCATTGCGATGGGCATCACTGGAACTGATGTGAGTAAAGAAGCCAGTGATATGATCTTGCTCGATGATAATTTTGCCACCATTGTGGCTGCCACTGAAGAAGGGCGGGTGGTTTACAGCAATATTCGGCGATTTGTTAAGTATATTTTGGGGAGTAATATTGGGGAAGTTCTCACCATTGCTTCGGCTCCCTTATTGGGCTTAGGAGAAGTGCCATTAACCCCGTTGCAAATTTTGTGGATGAACTTGGTCACAGATGGTTTACCTGCTTTAGCGCTCGCCCTTGAACCTGCTGAACCGGGAGTGATGGAACGAGAGCCTTACAGTCCTCGGGAGAGTATTTTTGCTCGAGGACTGGGGGTTTATATGCTGCGAATTGGGGTGGTGTTCTCGATTTTAACGATTGTGTTAATGTTGTGGGCGTATCAGGAGGCTCAAGTGATCGGTGATCCGGGACGTTGGAAAACGATGGTGTTTACCACCTTATGTTTAGCGCAGATGGGTCATGCTTTGGCGGTACGTTCGGATAGTCGTTTAACGGTACAACTCAATCCCTTTTCTAATCCCTATCTACTCGCTGCTGTCAGTCTGACAACGGTTTTACAGTTGATGCTCATCTATGTACCGCCATTACGGGAGTTTTTTGGGACTCATTGGTTAAATGGCACAGAATTAGCGATTTGTATTGGGTTTAGTACCTTAATGTTTGTTTGGATCGAAATGGAGAAATTAGTCAAACGCTGGTGGAAAAGCCGAAAATAATGGCATTACAGCCAGCATCCCCGGGAAGAACTCAAACTCCTCCTAGTGATAGGTTGACATTCTCTTAAACAAACCTTATCCTTAATCGAGCTTAATTGTCCAAAGCTCTATCACACAACTTTTAATTTAAGTCATTCATTTTTTAAGGAGAAAACATGAAACGAGTTTCACCTCTGTTGGTCCTTCTAGCTGCTGTATCTTTCGCTAGTCTTACGGCTTGTCAACCCACAGATACCCAACCGACTCCGGAAACGCCTCCCGAAACTGAAACCACCCCGGAAACGACTCCCGAAACGACTCCCGAAACGACTCCTGAAGCCACTCCTCCTCAATCTTCTGTGGATAACTCAGCTAGTTATGCTGTAGATCGTTCAACTGATGTAGACTTTCCCTTAACTCTGGTTGTTTCTCCAGAAGGAGAAGACTCAGAAACTTCAGAAGCAGTGATGCTGGAAGAAGATACAGTCATCGATGAGAATGCGATGGATGAAAACCCCAACGAGATCAGTGAAATGGAGTCTACAGAAGTTCAGCCTGTCTCTGATGAAACTGAACCAATGGTAGAAGAACCAGTACAATAATTAGCTTTTTCGGGCGGGTTTGGTCAAAATATATGTTTCTCACAAATCATCCATATAAACCCGCCTTAGACAGTGAGCCGTTCTTCGTTTTTTGATTCCCCACTCCCCACTCTCTTTCTTTCAGTTATTAGAATTATTCCTAAAGCAAGATTAAAGTCTTGCTTCTCATTCACTACACTAAAAATAATTCAAATTTTGAACCTATTGATAAAGGAAATTAGAATAATGTCTAATATGACCCGAAACGAAGAAGAGAAAAATTCTGATATTCAACAACCGATGAGACCCGAAGAAGTTGATCCTCAACAACATCGTCAACACAAAGCTGAGTTAAAAGAAAAGGGAAAGCATTTAACCGGAAACCCTGGCGATCGCATTGATGAGTCAAAATCTATCGAAGAAAAAGCCCAACAAGTCGCAGTGAATGCGCCGGATGGTACAGGTGATCATGTTGTTGTGCCTGCCTATTTTATAGTCGAAGATGAAGACGGTGAAAAAGAAGCCCTTCATCATGTTAGAGATGCCGAAGAAATTTCAGATGTTATTCGTCAAGCCCGTGTTGATGAAGATGGAAATCGAAAATGGTGGTAAACGGTTTTTAGAGTGAATAGAACTCTAGGCAAGACCGAGAAAGACTATAGCGTTTTTCTTTTAAAATCACAGTATCCGTGAGGTCATTCTATTCAGTAAGTGGTTTTTTATAACCCCTTGAAAAACGCTATAGAACAATCTTAAAGCGAAGGTTTGCGGATATGCCAAGTTGTCGCTTGTTCATAGGCATGGGCTACTTCAAACAGTCTAGCTTCTCCTAATACTTTTCCAATTAACTGCATCCCAATGGGAAGTCCTTGTTCATCAAAACCACAAGGAATACTAACAGCAGGTAAACCCGCTAAATTCACCGGAATTGTCATTAAATCTGACAAATACATACTCAGGGGATCCGCCGTTTTTTCTCCGGCTTTAAACGCCGTTGTGGGAGCAGTTGGACATACTAACACTTCTACCTGAGAAAACGCTCGATCAAAGTCTTGTTTAATTAGGGTTCGGACTTTCTGGGCTTTGAGATAATAAGCATCATAATAGCCCGCCGAGAGGGTATAGGTTCCCACCATAATGCGTCGTTTAACTTCCGCCCCAAATCCCTCAGCACGGGTTTTGCAGTACATATCAATCAAATTCTCGGCATCCGGACTGCGAAAACCATATTTTACCCCATCATAACGGGCTAAATTCGCGGAAGCTTCCGACGGCGCAATAATATAATAAGTCGGTAAACCATAGCGGAAACGAGGACAGGAAACCACTTGAATTTCTGCCCCTAATTCTTGTAATTTTTCAACCGCAGTTGTTACCGCTTGTTCAACAACCGGATCTAACCCTTCTCCAAACGTTTCTTTAATCACCCCAATTTTGACACGGCTTTTGGGTTTGAGCGTCGGTTTCAAACTCGAAAGATAATCGGGGATTTTAACATTTAAACTGGTGGCATCTTTGGCATCATAGCCTGCGATCGCCTGTAATAAAATCGCCGCATCTTCAACGCTTCGGGCTAAGGGGCCAATTTGATCCAAAGAAGACGCATAAGCCACCAACCCATAACGAGACACTAAACCATAGGTGGGTTTCATGCCAACCAGCCCACAAAAAGACGCAGGTTGACGAATTGAACCGCCTGTATCCGAACCCAACGCCACAACACATTCATCTGCTGCTACCGCCGCCGCAGAACCCCCAGAAGAACCACCCGGAACCCGTTCTAAGTCCCAGGGGTTAGCCGTGACTTGATAGGCGGAGTTTTCTGTTGAACTCCCCATTGCAAATTCATCGAGGTTGGTTTTCCCCACCATAATCGCACCCGCTTCTGCTAGTTTTTGGGTGACGGTAGACTCGTAGGGGGGGATAAAGTTCTCTAAAATCTTGGATGCACAGGTTGTTGCGATACCCTGAGTGCAGAGGTTATCTTTAATACCAATGGGAATTCCCGCCAGTAAGCCGATTTCTTCTCCTGCGGCGATTTTCGCATCGACTTGTCGGGCTTGCTGCAACGCTCGATCTGCTGTTACACATAAAAAGCTGTTTAATTTTGAATCAAGCCGCTCAATGCGATCTAACGCCTCTTGGACGATTTCTACAGCCGAGCGTTCCTTGTTAACCAGTTGTTGGTGCAACTCGCAGATGGACGCCATTCCTTATCCTCTTTTGCTTGCGTTTCTATCGATTAGAGTGTACCAAAATTTCGGTGATTCCATCCATGTTTACCCAGAAAACAGGTTTAAATTTGCGGTTCTCCAAACATCACCACCGAACAGCGTAGATTTTGCATGACTTCATGGGTGACGCTACTGACGGCTAAACCGCCTGCGGTTCGACGACGTTGCGATCGCAAGACGACTAAATCAAATCCCTGGGCGACGTCTAAAATCGTCCCCACGACATCATTCGTTGATCTGACGAGAATATTAGAGTCCATTTGAGATCCTTCTGCATGGACAATTGCGGTTAATTCTCGTTCCATAGTAGCAATTTGTTCACTGGAAGTCAGAGCCGGACAGATATGTAACAGTGTGATCGAGGCTTTGTTCGTATCAGCTACCAGTTGAGCAAACCGAATGGTTCTAATGGTTCGGGGTGCAATACTTTTAACCAACACTAAAATCTGACGAATTTCTACAGGTTCCTGTAAGAGTCGCATCACCGCGACTGGACAGTGAGATGACCAAAAGACACTATCAATTACTGTTCCAAACAGTCGCGCTCGTAAACTGGTATTTTCACTCCACCCCATGACAATTAAACTGGCATCTTTTTCACAGGCGGTGCGTGTAATTCCACTGGCGACATCGCTATCAATTCGCAAAACTGGATCTGTTTTTACCTGAAATTCTTGACCGACTATTTCAGCCCGTTTTAATAATTCTCGACTCTGTTTTAAGGCTTTTTGAAATTCGGGTTCATCCATATGAACTTGAGCTTGAGTTGCGATCGCTAGAGGTACAATTGAACCGCTTTCTGGTGCTAACTCGTTGGGGGAGTCTTCTGATATAAAGCGTGTGGCAAACCCATAGGGATAACGGGCAACTAAGGCTGCCATTTCGATTAAATAGCGTTGAGTATCGGGATTATAAATTGGAACAACAACGGTAAAGGAACGGTGGCTTTCTGCCGGTTGACGGTTTTCCCAACCGATAGAAGTGAGTTTAGGATCTATCTTGTTTTTGGCTTTAACGGGAAGTAATCTCGGTGCAAATCTTTGGGTTAATAACGGCCCGAGAATTGAGGTAGCCAGCATTAAGACAATAACGCTATTAAAGACTTCTTCTGTGAGTAAACCGACGTTCAAACCGACTAAGGCGGCGGCTAAGGTTGTGGCGACTTGGGGGATAGAAAGTGACCAGATTAATAGGGTTTCATCATTGCTGTAACCATAGAGAAATTTCGGCAGTAAGACAGCAATAAATTTACTGATGACTAACCCCAAGAAAATGGCGATGGGCAAGGTGAAATTGGTGGTGAGGGTTGAGATAAATACGGGAATATTCAGTAATAGCCCCATTGCAATAAAGAAAAACGGAATAAACAAGACACTGCCGACAAATTCGACTTTTTCTTTAACCAGGCTATTTCCCACCGCATCGTTAACGGCTAAACCCGCTAAAAACGCCCCAACAATTTGATCCACTTGAATGATTTGAGCGCCGACAGAAGCTAAAAATACTGATAATAAAACGAATAAAAATTGATTTCCTTCTTCACTCCCATTGCGTTTAAAATAAGCTTTTCCTGCCCAATCAAAGCCAAATAAAACAATAGCCGAATAAATCGCCAGGGTTCCTAGTTGCCAACTCAAACTATAAAGCGAAAATTCTCCGGCTTGCACGGATACACAAATAGCTAAGACTAATAAAGCACTAATACTGGTAAAAATTGTAGCGCCCACACTAATAATCACAGGTTCAGTATCAATTAATCCCATGCGTTGAATGATCGGATAGGCGAGTAAAGTATGAGAAGATAATAAAGAGCCAATTAAAATAGCAGCATTCCACCCGAAGCCAAACCATAACCCCACGCCAATTCCGGCTAACATCGGAAAAATAAAGGTGGAAATTCCAAAGCCAATGGCACGATTTTTTTTGCTTTTAAACTGGGCGAGATCGATTTCTAAACCTGCTACAAACATCAGGTAGATTTTCCCGATATCTGAAAGCAGTTTCATGGTTTCAGACTGGGAATTTAAGATTCCTAAGCCATGCTCACCTAACACCACACCTGCTAATAATAATCCCACTAGCCCGGGAAGACGTAATCGTTCAAACCAGGGGGGTAATGTTAGGGAAATCAGCAGTAAAATAGTAAAAATAACGATTGGGCTATCCAGTAGGGAATTCATGACTTGCAGAGTTTGTATCTAGGGTAAAAAATCATTGATAATGATAACTCATTTGGCGAATATAAACAACTCAACACAGATGAAAAAATATCAAGAGCGAGTTGAATGCTGTTCTATTTTTCTTCAGTATTAAACTTTCTTTGTTGGACAATTTACCCCCTAGAGATTTTTTGGATCAAACGATAAGGACTATTTAAAAAACATAATTCCGACGTACATTGCGGCAACCACAAGTTGAACTCCCATGACAGGTAATCCGTATTTGAGAAATCTTTTAAAGGAAATACTGCGTCCATGTTGTTCAGAGATTCCGGCGACGACAATGTTTGCAGAAGCACCAAGTAACGTGCCATTTCCGCCTAATGTTGCACCATACATCATAGCATAAAATAAAGGTAGAACCTCTATCGGTAACTGTCCAGAAAAATCAGCATTTAACACTTCAGATCCGGCTAAACCGACATTGACTAAATATTGTTTGAGAAGGGGAACCATTGCCACGACGAGAGGAATGTTGGGAATAATACTTGACAGTAAACCGACAAAAAAGATTAAAAGAATTGCACCCAAAGCAATATTTTGACCCACGATAACCGCCAAAATGCCAGATAAATTATTAATCACACCTGTTTGTTGCAGTCCCCCAACTAACACAAAAATAGACATAAAAAAGATTAAGGTACTCCAGTCTATATCTCGCAGAATGTGATTAATAGAATCAATGTGGCTATGATGAGATAACAGAAGTGCTAAAGCCCCACCTAATAGGGCTACAGCCCCCGGAGAAACGGGAATGGGTAAGGATTCCCCAATGATAAAGAAGGTGATGACAAAAGCCATAATTAAACCTCCTAAAGCTAATGTTCGGGGATGATTAATTTGAGGAAGGGAAAGTTGTTCAAGGTTTTGAAATTGGCAATTCCAAATTTTGGGAAACAAGATAGGCAATAATAAGATGATACTGATAACAGCAATGAATCCTCCTAAGCTGAGGCGTAATAAATAGTCGGTAAAACTCATGTTAATGGCATCCCCAACGATATAGGTTGCCGGATCACCCACTAAGGTTAATAATCCTGAACTATTTGCGACAAAAACCATTAAAATTAATAAAGGAACAAAGTCAAGACCAATTTTTGTCGCCATGGGTGGGATGAGAGGAGCGAGCAACATAACGGTTGTTGCATTGGGAAGAATCGCACATATTGGGGCGGTAATTGCCACAATTCCTAAGAGTAATCGTTTTCCGTCGCCTTTTGAGAAAATGACCATTTTAGTCGCTAAATAGGCGAAAATATTGGTGGGTTCAAAGGATCGAACCATCACCATTACCCCAAAAAATAAGGCGATAGTCGCATGACTTTGACTAATGTAATTAACGGCTTCTGCTAACGTCATGACGTGAACAAAAACCAAGACTAATGCACCGAGTAAAGCCGCAATAGTCAGATGTAAAAAATCAGTTGTGATAAAAAACATTACGGCGACAAATGTTATCGCTGCAACGTAGGATTGGACACTATCCATAGCAGTAAACCCTGAATGAATGTATACTATTAATCACTCTAAATATCAGCTTTTTGGATGAAAGCCTGACACTTCAAATCATTGTTTAAAATGGGTTGGGAAACGGTTCTACCCAACGGATAAAAAAAATTAATTTCATCATTCCTCAGTCAAAAATATGGGTACACAGTAGCGAGCAGTACCAATGGTTTCAACTGAGAGAATCTCAACACTAATGATAGATAGATTGATTCTTCAGTCTTCCCTCAATGCCGACGGAGTTAGCTGACGGGCTAGGATTGAGAGATATCCTTCTCAACTCATGGAGAGTCTGAGATACGCCCCAAAATTGGGTTCCTCCGTTTTCCGTTACTGTTCTCCTGAATGACCGGAAACTAGGCTGACTTGCTCTGGCAGTATTCTAACACATTTTTGTTCAAAAGGGAAGACGTGTCATCTTTTCCCTTCCCTTCGTCATGGATCGGAAGTTCAAAAGTTGGAAATCACCCAGTTAGGTGAATTCAATTCAAGATCACAAACGATATATTGAATGTAATAACTGAGGCAGGGGATGAAAAGATGGAAAATCAAAGCAGAAATTCTTATTCCGTTTACGCCCAAATGATTCAATGGGAAAAAGCTAAACAGTTGGCTGAATATCAAAAAGAGGAGGAACTTAAAAGATTTATGACCACTTCAAAGTCCTCTCCTTCTCGTGCAAAAATGATCAATCACTCTCGTATTCATCCAGCCAAGTTTTCATCAACTCCGGTTAAAAAATCCTCTAAAACTCAAGTTTCTACAGGAATGATATGGGTTTTGGGTTGGTTGATGGGAGTTGTAAGTTACTGGGGTTTTACTCAAGTTACGGCTAACTTCACGGCTCAAACTGAACGGCAAAATTCAGTTTTTTTAGAGAATTCTCACTTTAAAATCAACGCTCAAACCTCCTTCACATAAGCCCCTTTTTACCTTAAGAATCAGAGTTAGCCGTGGTCAGGGGCGCAGATTTCACTTCTAATGTTCGGACTCGGTTGAGGGCGGCAGCAAGTTCAAACCGTCGAAACATTGCTAAATCTCCTTGAGGAAAAGGGGTAATTACATCTAATCCTTTTGCGGCGATATCCGCCATGACGCGATCTAAAATTTCAGACAGGGTATATTCACCATTAATATACTGTTTTCTTGCATAAACCATTGCGGCGGCAATCGCTCGTAATTGATCCTTAGTAACTAACTGTTCAACGGCGGATAAATCAACATCTTCTGTGCCAAAAATTACCTCATCCACATCTCTAACTTTTACCCGCACATCTCGCCGTCCTCGACTGGGATCTAAACTTTCAGGAATCGGAATACGAGGACGAATTTGACCAAATTGTTCACCCCCTTCAGGAGTTCGACCTGTTGTATATTCGGCAGCGATTTCTTTTGCTTTTGCGGTTAATTCTTGGGGTTTAAAATTATCCATAGCAATCACCGTATCTGCCACATCAAAATAATCCCCACTTCCGCCCATCACTAAAATGGTAGACACGCTATAATCAGTATAAAGTTGACGAACTTTATCAATAAATGGGGTAATGGGTTCTTGTTCTTTGGCGATTAAAGCTTGCATTCGCCGATCACGGATCATAAAGTTAGTAGCGGCGGTATCTTCATCGACTAATAATAGAGGCGCCACCCCGGTTTGGGCTGAGTTTTCAGAGGATTCGCCCGACACAACTAACACCTCTAAAGCTTCCATAATATTAGCCGCCTGAGAGGTACTTCCACTGGCATTTTCTGTGGTAAATTCCTGAGTTGAACGGCCTTGAGGAAGTTGATTAATAAACGGGGAAATATCGACTCCGGCAACGCTGCGACCATCTTCAGATCGGATTTTAACGGCACTTGGACTGCTAATCACAAATTCTCGTCCATCGCCATAAATATGATTATAAACGCCCAATTCTATCGCCTTCAGCAAGGTTGATTTTCCGTGATAGCCACCACCAACAATCAAGGTAATGCCTTGAGGAATGCCTAACCCTTTAATTTCTCCATGATTGGGAAGATTAAATTCAACTTCTAGAGATTCTGGTGATTGAAAGGGTACAACATTCGTGTCTAAGGGTCGGGAATCAACGCCACTGCGTCGCGGTAAAATTGCCCCATTCGGGATAAAAGCAACTAAGCCTTTTTCGGCTAATTGTTGGCGTAACCAGTCGGCATCTTCAACAGTTTCCACATGACGTTGACAAACTGAAGGATCGACACTTTGGTATTTAAGAGAACGTTCAACAATGTGAGGAATATCATCACAAATCATGGCTGCGGCTTGTCGTCCTAAAATTTGTCGTCCCCGAGCGGGAAGTCCGACAAAAAATCGCATTTCAATGCCTTTTTCTTTGGTAGAAGGCATCGGTTTAGCTCGTTGTAAAGCAGGGTTCCCACTGGGTAATTTAGGTTGAGGAGGAGCAATATAAATAAAGTTGGCTGAGGTGCGTTCTAATACCTCTTGTCCCATTTTTGTAATTGCAATCATCCCGCTTTTTCCCGTTCCACGACGGCTACTCAGTTCGCGACTATTTCGATCAAATTGACGGGTCAGGTAGTCTGCTAGAGCAATTTCCCTGATTCGGGTTTTGTAGAGATCTGGAGGAAACCCAGCAACATTCGGCGGAATATGAACTCGAAATTTACTCGGAGCAGCAAAAGGATCACCTTGAACGTAATCTATAATTAAGGTAAAGTCCTCAAATTCATAATGACCCAGAATGTCTTTGTATGATTTGTAAGGTCTATTATCGAGGTCGAGTAATTTTCGGCGGAGGTCTTCTTTCGTGTTCATGAGTCAGATCTCAATGAGTGTGTGATTAATCGTTTCCATCCGGGAACGTTTGGATAGACATTTAACGTTGATTAAACGTGCAAAGTTTGCCGAATTGGAAAGCTTAACAGACAGCCTACCTAGTCAGAGAATGAACTTATTATATCAGAGGATTTTCAGTTTCTCTCAACAGGCACTTGATCCCTGAATTGTAGGGAAGAAATGGTTAACCCTTTCACGCTCAGGCCATTATGTCCAGATGTTTCTTTAACGGTTTAACAACTCAGCCACAACGTTAACAATCACTTGAGCCGAACCCATCAAAAATTCCGGGTCAAGATTGGCAATTGTATCACTGGGTTGATGATAATGGGGTGAACGCAGATTAGCCGTATCTGTTACTAAAACAGCAGCAATATTTTGATACCAAAAGGGAGCATGATCGCTGCGTAAAACGTCGGTCGTGAGAAGACCTTTTAAGGGAACAGGTAATGGGACTACCGGGGGTAAATTGAGCTTTGATGGCGTTAAAGATATTCCCTGAAAGGATTCTAACAAGTCTCGATGTTGAATTTCTCCAACTACCACTAAAAACTCTCCTTTATTGGGAGAATTGACTCCATTTGCTTTTAATAAAGGCTGCACATTTAAGCCCGCAGGATATTGTTGACAGCCTTCGACTCGACAAGCATAACCCACCATATCTAAAACAATAACATGGCGTAAATTTTGTATATTTTCAGGTTGGCTGGTAAAGGCAAAACTGCCTAATAATCCGGTTTCTTCTTGGTCAAAAAAGACGAGTTCTAAGGCTGTTTCTGTGGGTTTTGAGGCAAATAAACGAGCAATTTCTAATAAAACAGCCATGCCACTCCCGTTATCATCGGCTCCCGGTGAGTTGAATACTGTATCATAATGAGCGGCTAATAACAGGGTTTCTGTTTCGGGATGATCCTGGGGTCGTTTGGCAATAATGTTAATACCTTGTTCAAAGGGTTGTAAGCTGATTGAAAAGCCCAAGTTTTGGAGTTTTTCAATTAAATAATTTCGAGTTAATTCGCGATCGCGGTTTGTATAGCGCTCGCCAACTAAACTTTCAAGATCACTCCAAATGTTGTCCGGGTTAATCTGTTCACTGGGGGGTACATGAGAGATATTAATCTCTGCGGGTACAGGAATTTCAGGGGGGTTAGGCTGTTCTCTGGCGGAAAAAACCGTTGAAATTTTTGTTCTCCACTGGAAGATTCCAACGATTAAAGTCGTTAATAAAAATAAGACGACAATTTTTTTACTCATCATTTCTATTGGTGTTTAATCTACATCAAAATCAATCTCTTTATTCATCAGTTGAAGTCCATGTTCAGTCTGTCCGATGTGAGGAATTTTTATCTGTTCTTCAACATGAGCGAGTTGAGGGGGTGAGGGTAGCCAGTCTTCCAAATTGGGTTGAAAACTATGGGCAATTTCCCAAAAAGTTTGGATTTCTTGTTCTAATTGCTTTGAACATTGATTAATTGTATTGGCTTGTTGAATTAATTTTTTCCAGATTTCTTTTGCTTGGAGTTCATAAATTCTTGACTGTTTAATTGATAATTTTGTTTGAATTTTTCTGATCTTTAATTGAGTCGTTTTTATTTCTCGATCTAATTCGGTTAAGTTAATGGACCATTGAGAAACTTGAGTTTGACACATTTGTTGAAATTCGGCTTGTGCTTCGGGTGAATAATCTTCAGGAAACATTACCGCTACATAAAATGAAGAACGTTTTTCATACAACGCCTGATATTGTGCTTGTACATCATCTAATTGAGTTTTGATTTCATTCCATTCAGTTTGAAACTGTTCAAGAGATTGACTCATACTTTAATCACTAAAATTTTATCTAGGTTCTGTTAATTTTCCATCATTCTCGTTTTAAATTCAAGTCTATTTTTTATGAATTTATAACGTAATATTTAAGAAATGACCACTGAAGTACACGTGACTTTACTATAATTGAGTTAGATGTCAAGATCAACAGGGGCAAATATGGCTTATTTGTGCGAACTGAGTCCGAGTCAAAAAGTCTACTTTGATGTTAAAGCAAACCAAACCGTTGTTACCACTGTGAGCAGTAGCCCTGGACAACAACAGCAGTCCAGTAGTAGTTTTACAACCGGAAGTTGGATTTCGACTCCTGTCGTTTACCGCAACAACTTGGGAATTACGATTGAGATTGAAACGGCACAGGGAAAGCATTATATTAATATACAGGGAAATAGCATGGGAATGATGAATCATGCCCCGGTCAGCGAGTCGGAAACTTTGCCACTCCAACAAGTTTCTAGTCTTCCAAACGCTTCAATGTCTCCGATGAAACCGATGAAAGCGATGGAACCAATGTCTCCGATGAAACCGATGGAAATGCGAATGGGAAATCTGGAAATGCGAATGAATTCTGTTGAAAGTTCAGCCCCTCAAGTTCGACGTTTTTGTGGTCAATGTGGGGCTTCCGTTCAGCCAGAAGATCGCTTTTGTTCGAGTTGCGGTTATCATCTTGATTCCTAAATTGATTGATGAACCAACTGAAGATTTAGCTTGCACTATTACCAATATCATTATCGGGTTTTTTACTCATGTCAGGCTTGACAATTTTCAGTTTTCGAGAACTTGAAGTATCTCGGGGAAGACCTTCTACATCATTTTCCATTAAATCGGTGATGGCTTCATTCAGTTGACCCGGATTCATAAAGATGACTTTAGAATTCTGACTCTCACTTAATTTCTGATGTGCTTCAACATATTGTTTGGCGATCAAATACTGAATAAATTCTCGGCTATTGGGCTTAATTTGTAGAGCATCTGAGATAATTTCAATAGATTCGGCTTCACTACGGGCAATACTAATTTCAGCCCGTTTTTTGTTTTCTGCGGCTCTTTCCTGCTCCATCGATTTCATAATAGATGCAGGAGGTGTAATACTTTGTAAATTGACTCGAATAATTTTAATTCCCCAATTATCTGTTGCTTCGTCTAAGGTTTTGAGGAGCATATCGTTAATTTCATTAATTGATGAGAACAGCTGTCTCATATCAATGGTCGCAATTTTTGCTCGGAGTGTGGTTAAAACTAAATTAGAAATTGATTCATCAATTTGTTCTACATTATAAAAAGATTTCTCGATGTCTTCTACTTTCCAATACACAACCGCATCAATGGTTAAGGGAGTATTATCTCCTGTAATCACTTCCTGGGGTTTAATATCAATAAATCGTTCACGAGTTGTATCATAGTGAACAACTTTTTCAAAAAAAGGAATAACAGGGCGAACTCCAGGGTTCAAGGTCCGATGGCGACCATCTAAACGTTCGACAATAGCTTGATCTCCACCACTGACGACTTTAATAGAAGAATTGAACACCACTCCTATGATTATTGCAGTCAAGAAGCTAAGTAAATACTGAGCCATAATATTTCCTAGACTAAGAATAGGTCTATGGTAACACCGTTTCCCTTCAACAGAGCAGTGCCACTCCATAGATTTTCCAACTTTTGAAACAACGGGGTTTATTCCATTTCATCTGCTCGGGGTTAATCTGCAAATTCTGCCTAATCTTTAAATGTGATAAAATTTAAGTATTCCCTCTGAACTGGGCGTGCATCGTAAATATAGCCCAGTGAGTAGAGAATCGGTTACAGGGGATAGAAAAGAGCTTCAATGATTTTAGAGTTAGCTAGATCTTTGGGCTTTAATTCTACCCATCAAACCCCCAGTTGTGCGTAGCAAGATCAAAGGGGAATCTCTATTATAAATTCTGTACCTTCTCCGGGTTTAGAAATACAATATAACTGTCCGTTATGCTGTTCTGTAACAATTTGATAGCTTGTGGATAAGCCGAGTCCCGTTCCTTGACCCACAGGTTTAGTCGTGAAAAATGGATCAAACACTTTCTGAGAAATACTTTCACTCATTCCAGGCCCATTGTCTGCGATGGAAATTCTGACGGTTTTGGGGTTGATCATTTCAGTCGTAATGCGAATTTCTGGTAATTTCCCAGCATTGGAAGCCGTTAAAACATCAATGGCATTGGTGAGAATATTAAAAAACACTTGATTAAGCTGACTTGCGTAGCAGTCTACTTGAGGGAGTTTTCCATAGTTTCTATGAATGAGAATCTCTCGAGATTGGTGGTCAATTCTCAAACGATGTTGTAAAATCATTAAGGCATTTTCTATCCCTTCGTGAAGATCAACAGGTTTCCGTTTAGCTTCATTAAAGCGAGAAAAATTCTGTAAACCTACAATAATTTTCTTGATGCGATCGCTTCCTTTTTTCATCGAAGTTAACAAGTCTTCTAAATCATTCCGCAAGTATTCTAACTCCATCTCGGCGATTTTATCTTGGATTTTCAGGCTGGGTTGGGGATTGTCTTCTTCATAAAGATCAATTAATTCCAGTAACTCCTGACAATATTCACGGGCGTGGGAAATGTTCCCCACAATAAAGTTGATCGGGTTATTAATTTCATGGGCAATTCCAGCTACAATCTGTCCCAAAGAAGACATTTTTTCAGTTTGAATTAAGTGAGCTTGTGTCTGCTGCAATTTTTTGAGTGTTTCTTGTAAATGTTTATTTTTTTCTCGCAATTCTTCAGTTCTTTGTCCAACTTTAATTTCTAAGGTGTGACTATAGTTTTCTAAGCGACGATACAATCGAGCATTTTCAATGGAAATCGCAGCTTGAGCGGTGAGCAAGTTCAAGACTTCTAAGCGTTCTGGGGTAAAAGCTCCTGCACTCAGTTGGTTTTCTAGATACAAAATACCGATGAGTTTTCCTTGATTAATAATGGGCGTACAGCAGAGACTTTTTGGAGGGGTTTCAATTAAATAATGATCTCCAGCAAAGGTTTGATCTTGTTCTATTTTATTAATTAATATCGTCTTTTGAGTGCGTTTAACCGTGTTAATAATAGTGGTGGGTATAGCCTGAGTTTCATCGAGAGGGAGATTAATAAGATGACAGTTTCCATTTAAACAGTGGGTGGCAATCTCCCAGGTTCCAGAGTTATTTAAAATTAAGGTTCCTTTATCTGCTCCAGCATTTTCGAGGACAATTTGCATCAATTGGGAAAGCAAAGCATCCAGTTCCATTTCTCCAGAAATTGCGCGAGATGCTTTGATGGTAGAGGAGAGATCCAGCAAAGAAGTAATCGTTGTGACGGTACTGAGGTTTTGAGAGGAAGTTTGGCTGGGATTGGGGTTAAAAATCCCTGAAGGTGATTGATGGATCGAATCTAGAAATTTTGCATATTGTATTTCGAGTTGACTGGTTTTGATCAAAGCTCCCCAACGAGCATAACAGTAATAGGCATTTGTGAGATAGCTGGTTGCAATTTTATCCTTCCCCCATTCTAAATAAAATTTCCCAGCAAGTTCGTTGGCTAAGGCTTCTTCTTGAAGATATTGCTGCTTTTTTGCCCCTGTTATAGCGCGATCATATTGTTCAATAGCTTCTGCTTTATTCTTCAACACTCGATGTCGTTCAGCTTCGACTAAATCATATTTATGTTGATAGTTTTCAGGAGCTTTGTCCGCCCATTTTTTCATTTTTTCTTGGTTGGTTATTACCTGTTGGAGAGATTGCTGTTGAGTCAGGGGATCAGCATCCTCATATAAAGCTAATAAAGACAGCGAATGATAGAAATTATGAAGGGCAATTGGTGGCCATCCCCCCACCGCAGAAGCATAATCTTGTGCTTGCGTTAATCGAGCCGTAGATTCAATATAATTAACTTCTAAATAGTTTAAAATCCCTTCAACTAAATATAGCGCATAAAAACCCCAGGCACCGACTTCATTAATGGTACTGGTGAGTGAATGATAAAGTTCATATGCCGGAATTCCTTGTAACTTTAAGGCTAAATATTTCCAAAAATTAATCAAACTCACACTATATTCTAATCTTTGCTTTTGTAAAGCTTCAATATAAAAGTTTTGCTGGGTTACTCCATCTTCTAAGTTATGACCACTCAGCAGTAAATAAACACAGTAGTTAAAAATGCTATAACTACCATAGAGAATATCACCCGTTTCTAAGCCGAGTTTAAAGGATTCTAAAGCCGGATTGAGAACTTGACGAATCGGATTTTTCCAAGGATAAACAAAGAGGTAAACCATTGTCATCACTTGACATTGAATGGAGGTACAATCAAAGCGTTCTAACAAGGCTAGGGCAATTTGACCGGATTGATATCCTCGCTCAATCTCTCCGAGAGAACCACAGAGCAGGGAGCCATACCAGGCATAACAAAACGCTGTGAGTTCTGAATACCCCCCCTCTAAAGACAGATGAATTTGAGTGAGAATAATCGGGAGTAAGAGTGAGGGTTGGCTAATGGTTGAAGCTGAAGTTAGCGACATCAATAATCGCATCGACGCGAGAAGACAAGGGTCTGTCATTTCTGGAGCATTGGCTAATGCTTCTACCGATGGTAGGATGAGTTCTCGCTTGCTATAATTTAAAATATCCTCTTGTGAAATACCCAGAGTTGTTAAAATTTTTAGACCAATTTCTAGAGCTTCATCGGCTTTGTGGTCAGCAATTTTTTGATTAATTTTTAATTCATAGATTTTGACGGTATCTAGAAGATTTTCAACCCGTTCTAGAACCCCTGCACTATAACGTTCTGCTTGCTCAAAGTTCGCGTTGAGGTAAGAGGCAGCGATTACTTCCGTATACAGTGCTAAAGTCAGATCATATTCGGTTTCCCAACTGTCTGGGGTCAGCAATTCAATTCCTGTGGTTAAATAGTCCAGCGCTCCCTCATAGGCGGTTGAGGCTTTGGCTTTACGTCCGGCTTGTAAATTCAATTGTACCAGTTGATTGCGTTCAGCTTGATTAACAATGAACTGTCGTCCAATATTCAACTGATTCACAATATTAAAAAGATCTTCTGGGTTTTCTAATTGTTGACTATTTTTCAGTAACAGTTGTCCGATTTTGAGGTGGGTTTGTTGTTTCTGATCTTCGGGAATTAAAGAATAGGCTGCTTGCTGAACCCGATCATGTAAAAAGCGATAGCAGACCGTTCCCATTTGGGTGGATTGATCTTGGATTGAGCAGTCTTGAAAAAATTTATAGGCTTCGCTCAAGGGCAAAATTAATCCTTCTTGTAGCGCCACCCATAATAAGGTAGCAACTTCTTCAGAAGAGTCCTGACAAACAACCGCTAAAGTATCAAGATCAAACTGATTCCCGATACAAGCCGATAGTTTTAAAACTTGTTGAGTGAGATCGGGTAATTTCTGCAAGCGCCCTGCCATAAATTCAACGACATTATCGGTGAGTGAAGCCTCACGCACTTTGGAAAGATCACATTCCCAATAGTTTAAGTCGTGATTAAAAGTGATTAGATGCTCTTGATGTAACCCTTGTAAAAACTGACTGGTAAAAAAGGGATTTCCTTGAGTTTTTTGATAAACTAAATCGGTAAGTGGACGAGCAATCTTGAGGCTACAAATTAGAGTTTCAGAAACTAATTGATTGATTTGATCCACCGTTAAAGGCTGCAAGGTCATGGTGGAAATTATCGCTTGATTTTTCTCTAAGTCTGCTAAGGTTAACATCAAAGGATGGGCGGAAAACACTTCGTTATCGCGATAGGCTCCTAAAATTAGTAAATAGCCTGCTTCTAACTCGGTCATCAACAGTTTGAGAAGGTAAAAAGATGCAGAGTCCGCCCACTGTAAATCATCCAAAAAGATGACAAGGGGATGTTCTTGGGTTGCAAAAACTCGAACGAATTTACCAAACAGTAAGTTAAAACGATTCTGGGCGGCTTTGCCTGATAATTCAGGAACAGGTGCTTGTTGATCAATAATGGGTTCTAATTCTGGAATGACATCAATAATGACTTGTCCGTTCTCTCCCAAGGCTTTGAGAATTTTAGTTTTCCAATGGGCTAAAGAAACATCAGATTCACCCAGTAATTGCCTCATTAAGTCGCGAAAGGCTTGCACAAAAGCTGAAAACGGAATATTGCGATTGAATTGGTCAAATTTGCCTTTAATGAAATAGCCCCGCCGTTGAACAATAGGTTTATGAACTTCATTGACGACTGCGGTTTTTCCAATCCCCGAAAATCCCGCGACTAACATCATTTCGCTGTAGCCTTGAGAGACTCTTTTAAAGGCATCTAAAAGCTGCTGAACTTCGGTTTCCCGTCCGTAGAGTTTTTCTGGAATTAAAAAGCGATCGCATCGATCCTGTTCTCCCAGGGGAAACGGGGTAATTTTTCCTGTCGCTTCTAACTGTTGTAAACATTGTTCTAAATCAGATTTCAATCCCAAAGCACTCTGATAGCGATCTTCTGCATTTTTTGCCATCAATTTCATCACAATATCCGATACAACCCGGGGAATTTCTATCCTCTTTCCTTTTTCTTCCCGGTCTCCTATTTCTAAAGGCATCTTCGCAATATGATAATGAATTAACTCCATTAAGTCATCGCTGGTAAAAGGTAATTGACCGGTCAATAGTTCAAAAAATGTTACACCTAAAGAATAAAAATCGGTTCGATAGTCAATTCCCCGATTCATGCGTCCAGTTTGTTCGGGGGAAATATAGGCTAGCGTCCCTTCTAAGATGTTAGGATTGCTCAGTTGTTGTTGTTCTTTTGGTAATAGACTGGAAATACTAAAATCAATCAGTTTGACTTGCTTCGTTTTCGGGCAGATGATGATGTTGGCAGGCTTAATGTCTTTGTGAATAATGCGCTGTTGGCTTAGATAGTTTAGAGCCTCTGTAAGTTGGATAGCAATCTTGAAGAATTCGGGAAGGCTGTAGTGGGTTTGCCAATAGTCCCAAAGTGCGATCGCACCGTCATGGGGCATAATCAGGGCATACCCATTGCCATAGCGTTCTAAAGCTAGGGGCTGAACAAGGTTGGGATGTTTGAGATGACGGCTGATCACATATTGGTTCCGGAACTGAACTAACTCATTAAAAGTCGGATGAGGGTTCCGCAACACTTTAATAATCACAGGTTGACGAGTTTTAACTTGAATCGCTTGATAAACTTCAGTACGGCTTCCCGTATAAATTCGTTTAAATTTTTGATAATTCTGTAGTTTCAATATCATCGTTTCGATTACTCAAATGAAGGACACAAGACGGTTTCTCTCATCAGTCTCTCCCCAATTATGCCCCTATTTTTCCCTAAATTTAATAAATTTTTATATAGGCTTTCGTTTGTTCTCTAGAGAGGGGAAGTGTGATCGATCATCAATGGGGTTGTCTGTCTCAGTCGTAATTTAGGTTCAATCGTGCTGTTGTGTTATTCAGTGATAATTGAGTTAGCGATCGCTAATCCCAAACCTGTTCTTTTTCTAACCCCTTTGATCATTTAAGCAAGATTAAGTTTCTGTAAATGTAGTCCAGTCGGTAGGGATCAGTTACAGGGGCTTGGGAATAGCTTCAGTGATTTTAGAGTTAGCTAAATCTTTGGGCTTTGATGGGTAACGTAATCAAAAATTCACTACCTTCTTGGGGTTGGGAGTTCACCTGAATTGAACCTCCATGTTTTTCGAGAATAATCTGACGAACAATCGCTAACCCTAATCCGGTTCCTTTTCCCACCTCCTTGGTTGTAAATAAATGTTCAAAGATTTTCTCTTTCATTTCTTCGGGAATTCCCATACCATTATCCGCAATCCGAATCTCTACCGATTCTCCATCCTTAGATCTTTCTGTCCCAATCCAAATTTTTTGAGGTTGACTGTTCTTACTTTTGAAATTCCCCTCTTGACTGCATTCATCTAAGGCATCAATACTATTAGCTAGTAGGTTCATAAACACTTGATTGAGTTGCCCTGGAAAACATTCAATCAGAGGAATCTCTCCATAGTTTTTGACCACTTCAATCCCTGAACGAAATTGATTCGCTTTCAGACGATGTTTGAGGATTAAAAGTGTACTATCAATCCCTTCGTGAAGATTAAAGAAGATTTTGTGATCTTGATCAGCACGGGAAAAAGTACGGAGTGATGTGCTGATATTTTTCAGTCGTTCACAGGCAACTAACATCGTTTCAATGACTTTGGGCAAGTCTTCTAAGTTATAATTTAAGTCGATTTCAAGGGCATGATTGAGAATGGCTTCATTGGCTGGAAAATTGTCCTGATAGAGTTTTAGATGTTCGATCATCTCTTTTAAAGTGGGTTGAGCTTGTTTGATACTGGAGAAAATAAATCCGAGTGGGTTATTCATTTCATGGGCGACTCCAGAGACTAAATTCCCCAGGGCTGACATTTTTTCACTTTGAACAATTTGGAGTTGAGCTTGTTGTAAATCTTTCAGGGCTTGTTGGGCTTGTCGATAAAGTTGGGCATTTTCTAAAGAAATGGCGGCTTGGCAAGATAATAGGTGAATCACACTGAGGCGCTCGCAAGTGAAGACTCCTGATATTAATTGATTTTCCAGATAAAGAATTCCCATCACATTTCCTTGATTGAGAATGGGGGTACAGAGTACACTTTGGGGTTGATGTTTGAGTAGATATTCTCCCATTAACCCTGGAATCTCTGTTTGACAGTTATCGATCACAATTGTTTTTTTTGTATTTTTGACATAATGGATAATATTGCCTGGAAGAGCGGCACAGTGTTCAAGTAATTGGGATTCTAGAGAGGTTTGGATTTCGTCTTGATGAATCAAGGTGATGGCTTTAACTTCCCAAGTTTTGTTTTGAGGAAGAATCAGGGCAGCTTTTTTTGCACCTGAGTTTTCAAGAATAATTCGAGTCAGACTGGCGATGAGTGTTTCTAGTTCGAGAGAACTGGAAATGACTTGAGCGGCTTTGAGAACTGAGTTCAGGTCTAAAATATCAGAAACACTGTTGCTAGAAGTTTGAGTTGAGGAAGTGACCGGAAAAATAAGGGTTTCTGAGGGATTCAAATTGAGCCGTTGCTGGTGTAAAATCGGTTGCAGGAGTTGAGGATAATGGGTTTGCAAATGATGGGCTTTTGCTTTAGCTCCCCAACGGGTATAACAATAGTAAGCCTCCTGCATATATCCAGCAGCAATTTTGTCTTTTCCCCAGTCTAGGTAAAATTTAGCAGTTAGTTCATTGGCTAAAGCCTCTTCTTGAACATATTTGTTTTCTTTCGCTCCAGTAATAGCACGATCATAGATCTCCATCGCCTCATATCGTTGACCCAAAACTCGATGCTTTTCTGCTTCCATAAGTTCTAACTTATGCAAATAGTTCATCGGTGCATAATTTGCCCAATTTCGCATTTTTTCAAGGTGGGTTTCGACGGGCTGCCAAAGATTTTCTTTTTCGGTTGAGTTCAAGTGATGCTTACACAGTGCCAACCGAGTCAAAGCATCATAAAAATAAAAGGTTGGAATATGCGCCATTCCCGTTAGTCCCCCTAAATATTTTTCTCCTTCTCCAGCATTTTTTAGGGCTTCTGGGTAATCTTCAAAGAGATAGGAAAGAATCAGTTTACAAATCGAAAAATGACAAATTGCAGGGAAGTCATTGTTTTTTTGATGTACAGGTAACATTTCCTTTTCATTGTAAATGCGTCCCTTTAACTTAGTTGGTTTTTTAGCCCCTTCCAGCAAGTTTAAAGCTGTTTGCCAATAAACTTTAACCCAACTTTGAGCGACATCTTGGTTAATGACTGTGAGCATTTCAAGTGCCGTGGGAATTTCTAGGTTTAATTCAGCTAGATTTTTACCCAGTAGGAACGAATATAAACAACTGTTTATGGTTGAATAGCCCGTAAATTCTAGATCCCCTATTTCTAACCCAATGGCAGCACCTTCTTTAAAAATTGGTATATCTTGGCTTAAATGTGTTTTCCAATGTTGAATAAATGTCGCAAACACAGTCAAAACTTTGGCTTTAAATTCACGAGCATTTAACTGATCGACCAGTTTTAAAGCAACTTCCCCAAATTGATAACCCGAATTCAGATCTCCAAAGACTCCACAAAGCATGAGTCCATGAATAGAATAACCCACCGCTGACATGGGAGAATTACCATATTTTAGAGATAAATTCACCATCTCAAAAACCATCGGTGGGAGCATCCCTGGAGAGCCAATATAAGCCGCAGGCCAAAGACTTGATAAAATTTGCATAGCCCCCAGGCGATAGCCGTCAGTCATTGCTGGAAGTTCGATTAATTCCTCAATCGATTTTCCTTGTAGGTTCTGAACAATTTCTGCCATTTTTTCGCCTATGTAGGCTTCTGTTGGTTGCTCTGGCAATTCTGTTCCTAATGGTTTAAGAATCTCTCGTCCAATTTCAATCGCTTCTAGAAGTTTAGTTTGCAGGATATTTGCAATAATTTTAATTTCGTAAATTTTAACTTGGTCTAGTAAAGTATGGGCTTGAGCTAACACAAGAGTCGCTAATTGTTCCATCTCCTCAAAGTTGCCGTTTAAATAGGCGACTTCCGTAGCTTCGGTGTAAATATCAAGGGCTAATGGATATTTTATTTGCCAAATCTCGTGAGTGAGTAGTTCTCGCGCTATGGTTAAATATTGGACTGCGGCACTGTAAGCTGTTGAGTTTTTTGCTTTTTTTCCAGCCATTAAGTTTAAAGTGGCTAATTCTTCTTTGGCAGAATAATCGGTGATTAATTCTCGACCTATATTCAATTGGTTCACAATTTCAAAAATCTTTTGATCTTGAACCTCTTTTTCATGTCTTAAGAGCAAATATCCAATTTGCAAGTGTGTTTTTTGTTTCTCCTCTTCTGGAATGAGGGAATAAGCGGCCTGTTGCACACGATCATGTAAAAAAGTATAGCTTAAGTCTAAAGTCTCACTTTCTGCTTCTATATTTAATTCGTTAGCTGCTGTAAAAAAATTATAAATTTTGCTAGTTGGTAATACTAAGCCTTCCTGCAAAGCCGGCCATAATTCTACAGCAGTTTCTGTGAAAGAATCTTGGCTGACTGTTGCTAAAGTTGTTAAATCAAAGCGATTCCCAATACAAGCCGCCAACTTCAACACCTTCTGAGTCTCAGGAGCAAGCTTCTCAATTTGCATCGCCATAAACTCCACCACATCCCCCGTCAACGCCAGCATTTTCACCGCCGTTAACTCACATTGCCAGTATCTCAACTCTCGATTAAAACTAATCACCCCCTCTTCATATAACACCTTCAGAAATACTGTCGTAAAAAACGGATTTCCTTTGGTCTTCTGATGTAATAATTCACTTAAGGGTTCAGCCAGTTTCAGCGAACAGTTGAGGGTCTCTGCTATTAATTGATTGAGATGACTTAGACTTAAAGGTTCTAGGGTTATCGTCTCTATTGCTTTTTTTCGCTTTTGATTGATTTCTGCTAGGGTTAACATCAGGGGATGGACTGTGGAAACTTCATGATCTCGATAGGCTCCTATTAGTAATAAATAGTGACAAGTTTCGCTCATTAATAGTTCTATTAATTTGAGTGAGGCTGAGTCCGCCCACTGTAAATCATCCAAGAAAATCACCAGGGGATGCTTGGCTGTGCTAAAAACTTGAATGAATTTGCTGAATAATAAGTTGAAACGATTTTCCGCCGCACTTCCAGATAATTGGGGGACTCTGGGTTGTTGACCTATGATTTGTTGTAATTCGGGAATGACTTCGATGATGACTTGACCATTTTTTCCCAGGGCTGATAAGATTTGAGTCTTCCAATTTTCTAGTTGATGATCGGTTTCACTTAATAGTTGTTCCATTAGGTCTCGCAAGGCTTGTACAAATCCACTGAAGGGGATGTTCCGGTTAAATTGGTCGAATTTGCCTTTGATGAAGTAGCCCCGTTGTCTGACTATGGGTTTATGAATTTCGTTGACGACTGCGGTTTTTCCTACCCCAGAAAATCCAGCAACGAGTATCATTTCGGCTTTTCTTTCTTCGTTACTTTCGGGAGGATTACTGATTCTTTCAAAGCTGTCTAAAAGTTGTTGAACTTCTTTTTCTCGTCCGTAGAGTTTTTCGGGGATTAGAAACCGCTCGCACAGATCTCTTTTGCCGATGGGAAAGGGCTGAATTTGACCGTTTTTTTGCAGTTGAGTTAGACAGTTTTCTAGGTCGTGCTTGAGTCCCAATGCACTTTGATAGCGATCTTCTGCATTTTTCGCCATCAATTTCATCACAATATCTGATAAAACTTGCGGAATTTCTCCTCTCTTTTCTCTTTCTTCCCTGTTCCCTTTTGCCTCTTGCCTCTTGCTTAACTCGCTCGGCATTTTTGCGATATGACAATGGACTAATTCTATTAAGTCTTTGGATTGAAAGGGGAGTTCTCCACTCAGGAGTTCATAAAATGTTATTCCTAGTGAGTAGAAATCGGTTCGATAGTCTATTCCTCTGTTCATTCTCCCGGTTTGTTCGGGGGAAATATAGGCTAGTGTTCCTTCTAGGATGTTAGGGTTGATTAGAGTTTGGGTTTCTCTTGGTAGTCGTGATGCGATGCTAAAGTCTATGAGTTTGATTTGTTGGCTTTGGGGGTTGATTAATATATTGCTGGGTTTGATATCTTTATGAATGATTCTTTCTTGATATAGGAGTTCTAATGCGTCACAGAGAGTGATGGCAATTTGTAGGAATTCTCTCAGGCTTGGCTTTTGGCTTTCTAGTCCCCATTGTTTGAGGGATATTCCCCCAAAGTCTTCCATGATTAGGGCATAGCTATTGCTGTAGGCTTCTAAACTGTAGGTTTTGATGATTAGGGGGCTGTTGAGGTTTTTGGCAATGGTATATTGATTACGAAATTGTATTAATTCCTGAAAACTGGGATAGGGGTTTTTCAGGAGTTTGATGACTACGGGTAATTGATCGATTGTTCGTATTCCTCTATGTACTGTTGTCCGACTTCCTGTGTAGAGGGTTTCGGTGATTTGATAGTTGGGAATTTCTATTTGGCTTTGAGAGTTAGAGTTATTCATGGTTCGTTGATTGAGACTTCAGAATTTTTAGGACTAGATTCATCAGCCAGGGTTAATTTTCAGCTTTTATGCAGAGTTTGGCTTACTCTAATTGTACCACTCTGTTTTTTCACCATGATTTGACGAGTAATGTCTAGCTCTTACTCAGTGCCTTTACCATCGGGTTTTGGGGGAAATGTAAATATTCTCTTTGGAGAATTTATCCAGACTCCCTATTGATGATCGCTCACCAACGTTTAAGTATTTGATCTATGTTTTGAGATAATATTTGAGGATAAAAAACGCTTATTGTTTGTTCTGACTTTGAATCATCATAAACTGCATGAACCCGGGAAACAAGCGGTAAGCTTCTGTGGCGATAGAAGTCAACCCCACAACGGTATCGGATTGTTTTTTATGAACGGCTTCCCAAATGGCTTTGGCAATGTCTTCTGGTTGACTCACAAAAGAGGATGTTAACGCACTTTCCATCTGTTGACGACGGGTTTCGGTTTCGTTGTTATTTTCTCCACGAAATTGCGCCCGTTCCATGAAGTTACTATTAATAATACCCGGATGAACGGAACAAACATTAATCCCTTTGGGGGCAAGTTCTAACCGTAGGGTTTCTGTTAGTCCAGTGACAGCATATTTACTCGCACAATAAGCTGTCATATCGGGTAAGGGCATTTTTCCACCCACAGAACCAACGTTAATAATTGTTCCAGTTTTACGGTCTAAAAAATGCGGTAAAATAGCATTAATGGTATACACATATCCCCAGAAGTTGGTATTCATAATTTGATGCCAATCTTCTAAGGTTGTTGATACCATTGAACCCGTCAAACAAATTCCGGCATTATTCACTAATACATCAATACTTCCATAGGTTTCTAAAGCCTTTTTAACTAAATCTTGAACCTGTTGAGCATCACCCACATCCGTCTGAATGGCTAACACCGAACCGCCCAGACTTCGCACTTGGTTTGCTGTTGCTTCTAACCGTTCTAAATTCCGAGCCGCTAAGACCACATTATATCCTTTTTGAGCAAATAGTAAAGCCGTTGCTTTCCCACTTCCTTGAGAGGCACCCGTAATTAAAACTGTAGAAACCATAATAATTTAAAAACGATAAGATGTAGAATCGAAACTCTGTTTTTTGGAAAACCCGGGTTTCTAGATTGTATTATGATAGACTATTGATTTTTATGCAACAATCAAATTCAACTTCTTCTGGGTTGATTGGGTTCGTCGTATTTCTGGGTGTGATGGCGGTTTCAACGGGTGCAATCTTAGTCCGTTTAGCCACAGCAACAGCCGAAATCAATACAGTAGGATTTAGTTTAGTAATGTCTGCTTCTCGCTTAACCTTTGCGGCGTTATTCTTAGTTCCCACTTGGCAAAAAATAACTTGGAAATCCCTACAAACTGGCGCGTTATTATATGCCATCTTAGCCGGAATTTGTCTGGCGTTTCATTTTGCAACTTGGATTACCTCTTTATCTTATACCTCAATCGCCGCTTCCACAACATTAGTCACAACTAGCCCGGTTTGGGTAGCAATATTATCGGCAATTTTGCTCAAAGAAAAACCAACAAAATTAACAATCATCGGAATTTTGATCGCTTTAACAGGAGGAATTTTAATTGCATTTGGCGATCGCCATACCACAGCAGTGAGTCAAAATCCCCTATTAGGAAATAGTTTAGCCTTAATTGGCGCTGGGGCGATTAGTTTTTATCTAATTTTCGGACGAATTGCCCAACAACGCGGCTTTCAAATTGGCGGTTATATTGCAGTGGCTTATACCGTCGCCGCAGTGATTTTACTCCCATTACCGTTTTTCTTCGGAACAAAATATCACGGCTATCCGAATTTAGTCTATTTTTACCTACTTTTAATGGGAATCTTACCGCAACTGGTCGGACATACCAGCTTTAACTGGGCGGTAACTCGCACGTCACCCACCTTAGTCATGTTAGCAATCTTATTTGAACCTGTGGGGGCAAGTGGTTTAGGATATGTCTTTTTTGGAGAAATTCCTTCTTTAACGGTTGTCGGAGGTGCTATTGTAATACTAACCGGAGTGGCGATCGCTGTACTCGGTGCAAAATCGAATACGGTTTAATCCCCAAATAACGCTAAACTTCATAATGGCAGCAATTAACAAACCCTTCGAGACTCCGAACTTTTATCTAGAGGATGGGCAGATGTCACCCAACTCTATAAGCTTTGATTAAAGTTGATTGCTGCATTGATACACTAACACTGACTCACTCTATAAAGTATTACCGATGACTGCGACTCAAATTCCTTCTCCGATCAACCTGGGCGGCTACAAACCCCTATCACTCGATCCCGCTAATTCTACCCTAACCGACGAACAACGGGAAACCCTGAAAGCGAATATTCAATTTTGTCGAGACTTAATTGTATTCTTCACGGCAACCGGGGCGGCTAGAGGCGTAGGCGGTCACACAGGCGGCCCTTATGATACAGTACCTGAAGTGATGATCCTCGATGCTTTCTTCCGAGGTCAACCTGACAAATTTGTACCTATATTTTTTGATGAAGCCGGACACCGTGTCGCCACTCAATACCTAATGGCGGCGCTAGCGGGAGAACTTCCCCCAGAAAAACTGTTACATTACCGTGAAGCCCATTCTACCCTCCCCGGACACCCGGAACTCGGACTCACACCAGGGGTAAAATTTAGTTCCGGTCGTTTGGGTCATATGTGGCCCTACGTTAACGGTGTGGCGTTGGCAAACTCCGGTAAAACCGTTTTCTGTTTGGGTTCAGACGGTTCCCAACAGGAAGGAGACGACGCAGAAGCCGCCCGGTTAGCCGTATCTCAGAATCTTAACGTTAAACTGTTGATTGATGATAACGATGTGACTATCGCCGGACACCCTTCTGATTATATGCCCGGTTACACCGTTGCCCAAACCTTAGCAGGTCACGGGCTAAAAATCTTAGAAGGAGACGGCGAAGATCTTGATGATCTGTATCGTCGCATCTGCGAAGCGGTGAATACTGACGGGCCTGTTGCCGTTGTCAACAAGCGCCCCATGTGTGTGGGAATAGAAGGCTTAGAAGGGTCTGAACATGGTCACGACGTTATTCCCCTCGACAAGGCGATTAAATACCTAGAAACACGTGGTAAAACGGCTGAGGTTGAATATCTCAAGAATATTGAGAAACCCAAACCGACCTATACTTTCCTGGGTGCGAGTGACAAGATGGGGTCAAACCGGAATGTCTTTGGGGAAGCGGTGGTTTCTGTTTTGCAGGGAATGAGCGATACTGAACGCAAAGAAAAAGTAATCTGTATTGACAGTGACTTAGAAGGGTCTTGTGGGTTAAAAGCGATCGGTCAAGCCTTCCCGGATATTTATATTAAAGCCGGAATCATGGAACGAGGCAACCTCTCGGCCGCGGCAGGGTTCGGGATGGAAAAAGGCAAACAAGGAATTTTCGCCACCTTCAGCGCCTTTTTAGAAATGTGTATTTCTGAAATTACAATGGCGCGGTTAAATTATTCTAATTTGCTGTGTCATTTTTCTCACTCCGGTATTGATGACATGGCCGATAATACTTGTCACTTCGGTTTGAACAATATGTTCGCCGATAATGGCTTGGATGATGGCCATGAAACTCGGTTATATTTTCCCGCTGATGCCAACCAAATGAAGGCTTGTGTAGAAGCGGTATTTTTTGATCCGGGGTTGCGGTTTATTTTCTCGACTCGTTCAAAAGTTCCTTATATTCTTAATACCGAGGGCGGGAATTTCTTCGGTGAGGGATACAAATTTGTTCCGGGGAAAGATGAAGTGATCCGCGAAGGAACAGCCGGATATATTATTAGTTTTGGGGCGGCGTTATATCGTTCTCTCGATGCGGTTGAACGTCTCAAACAGGAAGGAATTGATGTCGGTTTAATTAATAAGGCGACATTGAATGTGGTTGATGAAGACATGATGGCAAAAGTCGGTCAGTCTCCAATGGTGATCGTGTCAGAAGCGTTTAACCGTCGTACAGGACTCGGTAGCCGTTTCGGAACCTGGTTGCTTGAACGGGGGTATTCACCCAAATTCGCCAGTTTAGCGACTCATCACGAAGGTTGTGGCGGGTTGTGGGAACAGTTCCCCCATCAAGGAATTGATCCTGATGGCATTATCAAGAAAGTTAAACAGTTACTGGGTTAAAACTGTTTCAACAGTAGTTTAATCCTAAATTCATAGGGGTGCAAATACTGCACCCTGATTGTTTTGAGTGAGAACCGACAAAGCTATTTTTGCTCACTGTCCGCAGGTAAACAAATCAAATTATCGCCTTGAGTATAAATTAATCCTGAAGCACGCAATTTCCCCATCAAGCGCGTCACCGTTACACGGGTTGAACCAATGGCACTGCCAATTTGAGAGTGAGTTAAAGGCCAGGGTAAACAGTAGCCTCGCAACGGGTTTTCTTCACTTTCATCCACATATTCACCATATTCCTCAATCAACAGCGTCAAAAACCCAAACAGTCGGTCAATGGTTCGACGCTGGCCTAATGTACTCAACCATAATAACTTCCGTTGATGTTGATATCGAAACGCATCTAAAACTTCCCGACGAAAGTGAGGCCAATTATCCAAATCTTCCCAGTACATCCACAAAACATTGGTATCATCAGTGTGGGCATAAGCTTGCAGTGAAAAGGGCGACTGAGCCACTAACTCAAACGGTTGACCTGCACCAACAAAACCGAGAAAAGCTTCATCTAGAGTACGACGAGAGGTTTTAGACTCACTCGAAGCGGTTCCCAGTTGAGCGCTACCCACCAGCCGCACGGATCCGCATTGAACCAGATAGAGTAGACCGGGGCGAGCGGGAATGCGTTCATCTTTACTAAAGCTACGACAGCGATAGTGTTCTTGCGCCCAATCAATAATGCGCTGCCAGGTTAAAAAAGGTCGGTTGCTGGTTTCAGAAGATACAGGGGTTGACTGCATGGCGAAGATTAGGAGGAGAGTTCAAGGATAATGGTTAAGAGGAAGATGCCTGAGTTTCTTTTGTAAAGGGAGGGTTGAGTTTGGAACTTCAATAGACTCGAGAGGAAGCTAGACTTGAGAGACTGTTAATCTCAATTAGATCCCTTTTTACTAAGGTAGCAAAAAATACATCATCTGCGTCAATTTCTTTCAAAATTCTCTCAATAGCTCTTTACCCTGGACAGCTACAGGAAGCTACACCAGATTAGGTCGGGGTTCCGGAATCCTCGGTCAGGATCTGCTCAAAATCGTTGTTTGTCGCAATGCACTCAAGAGGAATTACTGAAGTTTGATGGAAGTCCCGGTTATTCAATTTTTTCTCAGAAACAAGTTACATCAGCAAATTCAACGTCAAGGCGTTGATCTCAATCCCCAGGATATTCCGGTTTATGCGATCAAAGACCTTTGGCCTCTACGATATCAATCTGCGATCGCATTGAAACTCGCCACCCTCAACCCTCAACATCCTACAGATATCGCCTCTGAAATTTTGCCAGGATTGTTAGACAGTAGTCAATATGGGGAAATCCAGATCACGATCACCTCATCTGGATTGATTGAATTTCAATTAACCGTTCAGGTTATAGCCGCTTGGCTACAACAGATGACTCAAACTCCTTTATCTACTGAGAATTTATCCTTTTCTTCTGAGGGCAATCTGAGTGAATTTGCCCTACAATATAGCCATGCTCGTTGTTGTTCTTTACTGCGGTTAGCCCATCGCGATCGCATGATTACTTTAGCTGAACCTGATTTTTTGACGGCCTCACCGTCGGGATTATTTATTAACCCTAACCCCATTCCCTGGCTTGATTGTGATGGAAAACTACACTTCAATCATCACACAGAACATCAATTAATCTGGCAACTGTTTACCACTTTAGATGCTTGTTACACCTCATTTGATCAACGAGTCTGGAAAAATAAAGCTGATCTTCTGTCTCAAGCCTTTCAAGCCTTTTACAGTCAATGTCGCATTTGGGGAGAAGTCAAACTCAAGACCCCAGAGCGATCGCAAGCCAGACTAGGATTAATCGGAGTGACTCAATTAATTTTACAGTTTATTTTACAAGAAAAACTCAATAGAATCGCACCCTTAGAACTCTAAACTCACTCCCAAAAAATAAGCCTGCTGCGAACAGCAAGCCAAAACTAAAATATCCAAAAACTTCTACTCAATCGTAATAGATTGTGGGCCTTTATTTCCATTACTGGCTGAACTGCTTGAAGAAGTCTCAGGTACTGTTGCACCCTGCTGATCTAACCAACTTTTCACCGGATCATCAGACAAATTTAACTTCAGAATACCCGAAACAAATCCACCTAAAAAAGCAACAGGCTGTTGAATCAATCCTTCAAAAATGGGTTTAAGTTCATCCATGATAATTGATCATCTCCTTGAAACTTAATAACATTAACAAAAGCACGCCATCTGGCTGGTTGCTGGTCACTGGTCACTGGTCAAAGGCAAGAGGCATTCATGCAATAGGCAAGAGGCAATAGGCATTCATGCAAGAGGCAAGATTGGTCACTGTAAACTGTCTTCACTCTCTTACAAACTTTGCTCTCTTGCAAACTTCCTCCTTGATGGAAACCACCAAGACCGGAGTTTGCGCTCTACGCCTGACGGCACGCTCCGCGAACGGCGGAAACTGCCGGGCCGCTGCGGAGCGCGCTGGTCACTGTAAACTGTAAACTGTAAACTGTAAAAGCTGGTCACTGTTTACTGGTCTAATAGCCACTGTAACCATAGCCATCATTGTAATAGCCATCATTATAGTAACCGTAATCATAATAAGAATTGGAGTTCTGATGAGAACGAGTCGTATTAGAGAAGTAGCGATGGTAATCGGGGTCATCTTGTTTCACCGCAGAAATCCCAGTTTGAATCTGGTTGGGTTGATGGGGTTTAGCCTTAATACTCCCCTTACGACCTTCTAAATCGGGTAATTTGGGAAAATCCTCAACCGGAATATCCTCAACCACCTGCTTCATAAACTCCCGCCAGTTAAAAGCCGCAGTTTCACTTCTTCCCCAAGTCGGATCATTATTATCATTCCCCAACCAAACCCCTGTAACCATCTGAGGAATATAACCAATAAACCACAAATCTCGCGCTTGTTCAGAAGTTCCTGTTTTTCCGGCAACAGCTCGATCAGACAAATAAGCCCTTCTTCCGGTTCCCCCTTCTACAACCCCTTCTAACATCCAAGTGGTAATCGCAGCACTATTAGGATCTAAAACTCGTTTCGGCTGATAATTGGCTTCATAAAGTATTTCACCCTTTTGGTTAATCACGCGGCGAATCCCGTGAACCGGAACATGGTTTCCCTGGGCGGCCAACGTTCCATAAGCATTGGTCAACTCCAGTAAATTCACCTCATAGGCTCCCAACGCCAAAGAATAAGTTGGCTTTAACGGTGAGCGAATCCCCATATCCTTAGCCATTTTGATTGCAGGTTCAAACCCTACATCAATTAATACCCTCACTGCCACCACATTCACCGAACTACTGAGGGCATTAATCATCGAGCGCCAGTTATTAGAGTGAGTGTTCCCATAATTCATCGGTCGATAACCATCTACCCGATAGGGTTCATCCTTATAACTATCATAGGGAGAAAAGCCAGCCGCGATCGCTGTGGCATAGACCAACCCCTTAAAAGTTGATCCGGGTTGACGTTGAGCCTGAGTTGCGCGATTAAATTCACTTTCAGCATAACTCGCCCCCCCAACCAGGGCTTTCACCTCACCCGTACGCGGATCAATTGCCACTAAAGCCGCTTGATCGAACCCTTGAGAGGCGCCATCAATCTCAACCGCTTCTTTAACCACCTTTTGAGCAATTTCCTGCCACTTTAGATTCACCGTCGTTTCAACAGTCAACCCCCCCATTTCTAAAGCTTCTGGGGAAATATATTTCGGTAATTCCTTCTCAATGTAGCTGGCAAAATAGGGAGCGCGAACTTGTAAACGCCTTGGCGAACTGGGTTGAATTGCTAAGGCCTGTTGTCTGACCTGTTCAGCCCAGGCTGGAGTGATAAACCCCTCATCCTCCATTCGTTGTAAAACCACATTCCGACGTTGTTGAGCCGCTTCCAAGTCTACGAGAGGAGAATATTGACTCGGGGCTGGAGGTAAACCTGCTAAAGTCGCCATTTCCGAGAGCGTTAACCCTTGAATAGGCTTGCTAAAGTACACCTGAGCCGCATCTGCGACCCCATAGGCACCCGAACCGAGATACACCAAATTCAAATACTGCTCTAGGATTTCTTCCTTGCTCATCCTGCGTTCCATTTTATGAGCCAGAAGTGCTTCTCGCAGTTTCCGCAGCATACTCCGTTCTTGATCGAGAAAGACCATCCGCGCCAACTGCTGGGTAATTGTACTTCCCCCTTCTACGACGCCTCCGGCCAGAATGTTTGAGCCAAAAGCCCGCACAATCCCTTGATAATCAACCCCTGTGTGTCTGTAAAAGCGACGATCTTCTGTCGCGATAAACGCTTCCACTAACTGTTGAGGGATATCCTCTAGCTTGACTTTTTCGCGAGTTGCCGGGCCTCGCTGCATCAGAATCGTACCATCTGCGGCGGTAATCGTCAGCGTTCCATCCCGACTGTAGCTTGAAAGGTCAGTAACTTCGGGCAAATTTTGATACAGTTCATAGAACTTCCAGCCCCCATAACTAATTGCGCCCCCAGTAACGGTGACAATTCCTAGACCAATCCAAATACTTTTGCGTCGATACCAGGGGGTTTTACCTTCTGGGGTTTGGGGAATTTTGGACTGAACCCAGACCCAAGCCCGACCATACCAACGGTCTGAAGCTTTAGGATCAGGAGTGAGGGACTCTGGAGATTGAACCTCTCCATTTTGAGAGTCTTCATCCAGTTCCGAAGTTTCTTCTAAAGGATTAGCTTGGGTCAACACCTGAGAATTGGCTTCAGTGTCTTGCCAGTTTGAGTCCGACTCTAACCCCTCTGGAGTCGAGGTTGAATGATTTTGCGAGTTCATTCCTTCTGCAATCATGGCAGTATTATGCTCCTGTTTTGGTAGAGCCGGAAGCTGCGCCCCACCCTGAGAATTTGAGGGGGGTCTGGACGCATCTTGAGACTCAGTTCGTCTCTCGTTGTGATCAAGCGAGTTCGCCATAGGCTTAAATTGATTTTCCGTATCCCGAAGAAATTTCGTCACTGGTCGGCTCTCAAAATTCATTGGAAACAGATATCTCAAGAGGAAAAGGCAAATACTCAGTCAATAGCTTTTCTGGGTTTGCGCTTAGGATATCTGGTATTGGGTTGAAAATCAACCTTTTCAAATTGGGTTTATTAAAAATGTTAAACAGCGTGACCGAGTGCCAAACCCACTACCAACATTCCTAAAACCAGGAAAGGTTGAGCGCTGGCTTGATATTTCACATCATTTTCTAACGGATTTCGCAGAAAATACATATCCTGGAATGTAATCTGAGGGATAATCAATAAGAATACCAGAGTTGCATAGAGATTTTGCTGAATGGTAATTAAGTAAACAGCTACGCCTGCTTGAAAGATATCAATCATCAACACACAAATCCATGCTGCAACCCCCACCCCAAACATCACAGGTAAAGATTGTAAACCCAATTGGCGATCGCCTTCTACACTCTTAAAGTCGTTAACAATTGCAATTCCCAGTCCGGCTAAACTATAGAATAGCGTTAAAACAACAATCGTCCAGTTTAAATCCCCAAACAAAGCGTGACCTGTCCACCAGGGTAATGCAATATAACTTGCCCCCAGGGCATAATTTCCTAACCATCCATTTTTTTTCAATTTTAACGGGGGTGCTGAATAAATATAGGATAAAAACGCTCCACCTAAACACAGGCAGGTAATGGTCGGAAACTCATGTTCAGCCCACACATCTAACCCATAGGACAAAGCCACCCCGAAGGACAGCAAAATCAAAATTTGTGTCACCACTTGGGGAATAGAAATCGCACCGGAAGGAATAGGTCTATAGGGTTCGTTAATCGCATCTAAATCGCGATCGTAAAAATCATTCAAAGTTTGAGTATAGCCTGCCATTAACGGCCCGGCAAGCAACATACAAGCGGCTGCAATCAAAATATCTTCAACCGTCCAAGTATAGTTTCCTGAAGAAGCTGCCCCACAAACCACACCCCAGATTAATGGAATCCAGGTAATCGGTTTCATCAGTTGCAGGCGAATTTTCCAGATCGACTTTTCCCCTGGGGCGGCGCCCTTCATGCCTAAAAGTTGACGTGTTTTAGCGCTGCGATCACTATTAGGATTTGCGTTTGAGCGAACTTCAGAGGTTGGTGTATCAGACATCTTTGTTATTTAGTGTAAGGAGGTTTTCAGTGATTCGTGTTTTTGGAGAGTGAGAACAACGGATCTGGCAAGAGTCATCATGGACTGTCTGCCCCACTCCCTCTTCCCTCAAAAAGAAATAATCAAACAATTGTTTTGAAATTTAGCCCCTGTGACTGGTTTGCCGCGTAGAGAATCAGGGAGAAAGATATTTCGGCGCTGATCTCCGGCTTCTATCGTCACTTCAGGGCCGTATTGAGTGAGTTTAATTTGTTTTTTATCAAAACTGGGTAAGAATAGGCTCACTTGTCGTTTAGCCACGTCTATGGTGATCGGCTGAGGGGCTGAACTGGCTTGATTGAAATCGGGTAGGGCGGACATCAAGATTTGCCAGTCTTGACTAGGGAGTTGGGGAGCCGAATACACCTGTAAAGGGTCAAAGGCTGCGCTAATTTCATCCGTTAAATTGGCTTGATTGAGAATGACTCCCCCCACCGTTAAACCGACTTGTTGAGCGCTTCCCCAGAGGTAACGGGCAGTCGCGATCGCAATTTCATCGGAGGTTGTGACCATATAGGCAATCACCCGATTTGGGTTGGCCACGGCAGCTTTCCCCTCTTCTAGGATATTATTAACCTGGTTGGTCGGTTGAGCAAAGTTATTGGCCGATAAATCTACACTCAATACCGCACTGCTGATCGGTTGAGCAAAAGGAGAAATCGCCTTCCAGAAGTCAGAGTCGAGAAAAACTTGACGAAACCGACGGACATACCAGCTTAACACCTCTGGCATTCCCAGCATTCTCAGGGTTTCTGGGCTGGCTGTCCCATCATAGATGATGATGTCATATTCTCCACGGGTGTCATATTGTCGGATGGCATTTAAAGCTAAAGCACTATCCATACCAGGAAGTACCCCGAGTTCCTGACCATAAACATTTTTAAAAAAGGGAGTCCGAACATATTGGGCTTCTAGGGTTTTGAGTTCTTCCCAACTTTGTTCTAGTAATTCAGCGCTTTTGAGGTAGGTTGCTTTAAGACCCGGTGCAATTTCTGTCGGTTGAGACCCCACAGTTTGACCGAGAAACAGGCTGAGGGCGGGGCTGTTGTCTTGAGTCGCCAGTAAGACTCGCTTTCCCTCTTGTGCTAACCGTTTAGCGGTTGCGACTGCAATTGTGGTTCGTCCGGTGCCACCCTTACCTAGAAAGGTTAATATTAGGGTCATCTATTCTTTCCTACTGCTAAAATCTCGGAGATATTTTTAAAATAAATACACTTTAGAAATCTTAGCGTATGTTTTGTTAACAATTTTTGAGAACTTTGGATCGGTGAAGTCGGGGAGTTCGTGACGAGAGATCAAAAATTTTCACTTCTAGGTTAAGTCTCAGCCGATAGTCCGCTCCGCAGTGGGGGTCTCAGATCTATTCACTGGTCTTCGTTGATTTTTGATCGGTCAGCGACCACCGACTCCTTGATCCATTGCCTCAGATAAAACTAAGGTGTAACCTCGAGTTCATCTTCAAAGAACCAGGTTGATAGATTGCCGTCGAGTTTGACGATGAAGCCAACACCACTTCCGTCAACCATTTTGTAGCCTTCGACTGTGCCGATAGGATTTTGTTTGATTTGACTGACAACATTTGCAGGCATCCGATCTCTGATGCGGCATACCTTGACTTTCTGACCGATTTCGATTGCCACTTCTGGTGTTCTCCGTAGGACTTTAAACAATCCACAGTTTATCTGAATCTGTACCCACTGCTCTATTTTTTCCGTAGGTGCGAAGGTCTTAGAGTGAGGGAAACTGGAGTTGATCACGCTGGCGGTAGGTGATGAATGGGTTTTCCTGGGTTGTGAGCGGGTCTATGCACCTGGCGGGATAGCACTCAGACAGCCTGACTCTCAATTTAAGTTTAGTGCCAAATTCATCATAAATTAGCATTCTGTTCAAGACTTAGTTGAGCTAGCATCTGAAAAAATTGTATAATTTTAAAATGTTTGTGTTCGGTCTGAACTTTCTGGGTTGGGTGACGCTCACTAATGATTTTACGATCAAAACCTTGGAAAAAACAAAGGGTTAATTTATTAATTTTTAGAGTATTTAAAACTACAAAAAAGATCATCAAAATCAACCAGGTATGAAAAACAATCCCCCTTTAAATTCTTGGATTAATACGAATCTTTCTTTGCAAGACAAACTCAACCGCATTGTTAAAAAGACCCGTATTTTTCTGAATGTGGATCGGGTGAAAATTTATCAATTTGAAGTAGAAGGTAGCGGTGTGGTCGTTGCTGAATCTGTTGATTTAGAAAAATTACCCTCATTCTTAGGTTTGCATTTTTCAGCCCAAGATATTCCGGCTGAAGCCCGTAATCATTTTTATATAGCCCATCAACGCATTATTATTGATGTCTCAGCTAAACGAAAAATTATTGAATCTGCTCACTCAGAATTAAGTGAAACCTATCAATCTAATCGTGATATTCACTATGCTCCTGTGGATGAATGTCACCTTCAATATTTACTAGGAATGGGCGTTTTGTCTTCTCTGGTGATTCCTCTTTTTCATGGGGAACAATTGTGGGGTTTATTAATTATTCATCATAGCAACCCGCGACGTTTTAGCGAACCTGAACTTCAAACTCTAGAACTTTTAAGCAAACAAGTTTCTCTGGCAATTGCCCACAGAAAACTCCTCGCCCAAGTCGAACAACAAAAACATCTAGAAAAAGCCATGACGAGGCTTAATCAGATTTTTGCTCAAAATCTAGATGAACCTCAAACCTGGCAAAGTCTTCTAGAAGAAAGCAGTAAAATTTTAAAAGCTGATGGAGGATGTCTATACTTTACAGGAGATTTAACGGGTGAATCTACTCAATTATACACTGGGGGAATACAACTGAATCAGACAGAATTAGAAACCTATCTAATTTGGGAGTTGTTAATTCAGCAAAATTTACATTCGGTTCACTCCAAACCGGATTTAACTCAGTTTAAACATCCTGATGAACTTTATCCTCTACAAATTCATCAACCTCGTTTTTACACCGTTGATGAGTTTGCTAAATCTTCGCCTTTGCAACCTTTAACAGCAGCATTTGCAAATACTTCTATTCAATCTTTGCTGATGATTCCTTTAGGATATCCTCAACAAGAGGTGGGGTGTCTGACGTTTTTTAGAACAGAACAAGAAACCGAAATATTGTGGGCAGGCTACCCTAATGATCAGAAGAATGAACAAGATCATCAAATGCCCCAAAAATCTCTTGAAATTTGGCAAGAAATTCGCCGACAAGCACCCCTTTGGGATGCGAACGAACTGCAATTAGCAAAATCACTGAGTTTACACCTTTATGTGGCTTTTAGAAAACAGCAACTCACTCGTTTAATTGAGAATCAAGCCTCCTATGATTGCGTGACAAAACTTCCCAATCATATTGTTTTAGAACAACAACTGACTTTAGCCCTGATTGATGTTCTGCATAACGGAGATTTGATTGCGGTAGTGGTTTTAGACTTAAATCAGTTTAACAGTATTAATGAATCTTTTGGCTATCAAGTCGGAGATAGCTTGTTACAAGAAGTTGCTGTTCGTTTGCAAAACTGTTTAGATCAACTCCAACTCAATAATAGCTTGCTAACCCGTTGGCATGGAGATCGATTCGGATTAATTTTTTCTCAGGTTGCTTATGCTGATGATACCATTCCTCTGTGTCAAAGTTTATTAGAAATTTTTCGAGAGCCATTCTATATTAATACTCAAGCCATTCATCTCAGTAGTCATATGGGAATTGCACTGGCTCCCTACGATGGCGAAACCGCAGCAACGCTTCTAAAACACGCTGAAATTGCCCTCCAAGATGCTAAACAATATGGTAAAAACACCTACAAACTTTATACCCCTGAAATTTCAACTGATCACTCAACTGATTTAACACTAGAAACGGACTTTAAAAAAGCATTAGAACAGGAAGAATTTGCCGTTCATTATCAGCCTCAGGTTGAACTTTCAACCGGAAAAATCATGGCTTTAGAAGCGTTAATTCGTTGGTATCATCCCCAATTCGGCGTGATTTATCCTGAGCGTTTCTTACCCTTAGCTCAACAAATTCATCAAATGACGAGCATTGAAGCTTGGGTCATTAAAACAGCTTGTACTCAACACAAGATTTGGCAATTAACCGGATTATCTCCAACTAAAATTAGTATTAATCTTTCTATCGAACAGTTTCAACAGGAGAATTTAGTTGATTTACTGCTCAGAACGCTTCAAGAAGTCGATATGGAACCTCAATATTTAGAACTTGAACTGACAGAAACAGCTTTGATGTCGGATCTTGAAGCTTCAATTCGTCTACTCAAGCAATTACGGCGAGAAGGGATTAAGATCGCGATTGATAATTTTGGACGCGGTTTTTTACCCCTGATGTATCTCAAAAAAATTCCGATTCAAACCTTAAAAATAGATTCATCTTTTGTAGAAGATTTAATGATTGATCCCAAACAAGAAGCGATTTTAAATGCTATTGTTAATCTGGGAAATGCCTTTGAATTTAATGTTTTAGCTAAAGGAGTAGAGACTCGACAACAGTTAGAATTTTTACAATCTATTGGTTGTAATCAAGCTCAAGGTTATCTGATTAGTCATCCCTTATCGGAAGAAGGAGTGATTAAATTATTGATGAAATTTCCAGCTTTCACCCCAATTTATCCGAGAAGCTCTGAGAGTCAAGCCTTAAACTTGTCCTTTGTTAAAAATTCTGTTCCTACACCGGAACCCCGGACTCAAATGGTAGAAGTAGAGCAGCAAAAACTCGCTGAAAAAATTCTTGAATATGCTCATCTCAAAGAGGAACTCAAACAGCAAGCTATACGAGAAAAACTGGTGATGGAAACGGTGAAGAAAATTCGGCATTCTTTGAATATTGATGATATTCTGAATACAACCGCCCAAGAAGTTCGACGCCTTTTAGAGACGGATCGGGTGATTCTATTCCGTTTTGATGATCAATGGAATGGAAATGTTGTGGTTGAGTCGGTTTTACCCGGTTATCCTGCCAGTTTAAATGATGTGATTGATGATCCTTGTTTTCGAGAAAATTATGTAAAATATTATCGTCAGGGACGAGTCAGAGCCATTGATAATATTCAACAAGCGGATTTAAATAGTTGCCATATTCAACTGCTAGAACGCTACGCCGTGAAGGCTAATTTAGTGGTTCCAATTGTTTATCAAGATAAATTATGGGGATTGATGATTGCTCACCATTGTCGGGATATTAGACATTGGAAACAGCATGAAATTAAGCTTCTCAGTGAGTTATCGGCTCAAGCCGCGATCGCAATTCATCAAGGAGAACTTTATCAACAATTAGAAACAGCTAATCAAGAATTAGAACGTTTAGCGGCTCGTGATAGTTTAACTCAAATTGCTAACCGTCATTGTTTTGATCGAATTTTAGAAAAAGAATGGACACGCTTAATGCGATCGCAAGATCCACTTTCGTTAATTTTATGTGATATCGATCACTTTAAACTTTATAATGATACCTACGGTCATCAAGCCGGAGATCACTGTTTACAACAAGTCGCTCAAGCCATTCAAGCAGGTGTGAAACGTCCCGCTGATTTAGTCGCTCGTTACGGAGGCGAAGAATTTGCTGTGATTTTACCCGTTACCCCCCTAGAAGGCGCCCTGCGAGTCGCAGAAGAAATTCGAGTGCGGGTGAGGGCGTTAGGCATCTCTCACAGCGAATCTGCTTATGGCTGCGTGACGTTGAGTTTAGGCGTTGCAACGCTGATCCCTCAACCCAGTGTATCCATTCCGACTCTAATTGGCGCCGCCGATGAAGCGTTGTATCGGGCTAAGGCGACAGGGCGCGATCGCTGTTGTTCTTCTTCCCATTGAATGTGTGATCCATCACCTCTGACTGGTAAACTGAAAAGATTAGCCGCTCAAATTTGCTCAAATTAGATTAAAAACATCAATAACCTGGATGGATATCAAAGAATTTTTGGAACTTTCTGTGGGTCAGTGGTTTTCTCAACGTACCATTCACAACTTATCTTTTGGACAATTGCAAGCAGGTAAATCTAACCTGACGATTACACTTTTACCTCAAAATGAACCGAGTATTACTCAACTGTGTGAACATCATCAAGTTGATGCAGCGATCGCTTGGGGTGGCTTAAAACTCAGTTGGGAAGGAACAATGGAAGGTGAGTCTAAACAACAAACAGGTTCAACCTTATTAGTTCCTTTAATTGACTCGGATTCCCCCCAAGAAGGTCAATTTTTACAAAAAAGACCCGGTTATGATGATCAGGCTTTCAAAGGAAGCTATCTTTTTAGAGAGGATGAAGTTTTAGTTCTGATTACAGAAACCGACAATTTTTATGTGGAAGAACGGTTATGGTATTTGATGCCAAATTTACGATTAAGAACCAGTGTTTTTAAACATACAAATGGTATTTCTCTAGCCTCTTTCTGCTCAGAAATTCGCCGGGGAGGCAGTTAATATCGCCAGGCTGACCCGGTATCACTCTTGATATTTCCCCTCAATTCAATGCAATCCTTGAAATTCTAGGTTTGAGGGGAAAACCCAAAAGAATTGAGTCAACTGCGGCTATACTCGATATGGAGAGCAGCAGGAGTCTATAAATGTCCTACGATCGCGAAGTTCAAATTGCCATTGAAGCTACATTAGCGGCCGCTAAACTCTGTGAACAGGTGCGTCAAGATATCCCCCCGGCAATGGAAAAAGGGGATAAAAGCCCCGTTACGGTTGCAGATTTGGGTTCACAGGCAATTATTTGTAAGGCTCTCAGTGAAGTTTTTTCTAATGATCCGATCGTTGGAGAAGAAGACGCCACAGAATTACGAAAGCCAGAAATGGCGAATAATTTAGCCAAAGTGACTGAATATGTTGGTAATATAATCTCAGGTGCCACATCAGAACAGGTTGTCACTTGGATTGATCGGGGAAATGGTCAAGTGGGACAACGGTTTTGGACCTTAGATCCGATTGATGGGACAAAAGGCTTTTTGCGACAGGATCAATATGCGATCGCTTTGGCGTTAATAGAAGATGGGGAAGTGAAAGTCGGGGTGATGGGTTGTCCGGCTTATCCCGTCGAAAACCATGAACCTGGAATGTTGTTTATGGCGGTGCGGGGTAAAGGGGCGATGATGATGCCTTTTGCTACAGGCGAAAAAACTCCGATTCATGTGGTTCAAGCTGATGATACTGCAAATCTGCGCTTTGTTGAAAGTGTGGAGTCTTCTCACGGTGATCAGGATCGACAAAATGCGATCGCCCAAGCCGTCGGAATTTCAGCGCCTTCGGTTCGGATGGACTCTCAAGCGAAATATGGGGCGGTAGCATCTGGACAGGCGGCGTTGTATTTGCGGCTTCCCTCTCCTAAGTCTCCCGACTACCGCGAGAATATTTGGGATCATGCAGCCGGGGCGATCGTTGTGGAAGAAGCAGGTGGGCGTGTGACGGATATGTTTGGTAAACCCCTCGATTTTGCCTCTAAACCTAAAATGATGGAGAATCAGGGTGTTGTGGTGAGTAATGGGATTATTCACGATACGGTATTAGCGGCTTTGAAATAGTCGGAATTCTTCTCAATCTTTTGTTCAGGAATTGATCACATTTTCAATTGACATTTTTACCATTTTAAGTGTGGGGGGAGAGGCTACTTTTCCCTCTTTCTTATCGATTTTAAATCATTCTTGATTGATAACACCTATAGTCTCAAAAATTTAATATTTGATCAATCTCGGTTTTGTGTTATAGTCTTATACTTGTAATGGTCTATTTAGCTCAAAAAACAGACCCAATCTAAATCAGCAAGGAGGGTGAATCCATGAAAATTAGTGCAAGAAATTCACTGAAAGGAACCGTTAAAGCTGTACACGAAGGAGCGGTCAATACAGAAGTCATTATTGAAGTGGCTCCCGGTGTTGAAGTCGTTGCTATCGTGACGAAGGAATCTGCGGAAGCTTTAGGCTTATCAGCAGGAAAAGAAGCTTATGCTGTGATCAAAGCAAGCAATGTGATCGTAGCAGTTGATTAGCATTTAGATAACAATATTGTAGGTTGGGTTAAGCGGTAGCGCAACCCAACAAAAACCACTAGGAGTTTGTTCTCAACCCAACCTACAAAACACCAATTTTTTAGGAGTTGTGTTGGGTATTATTCTTTTGATGGGTTGTGTTGGGTTGAGGAACGAAACCCAACCTACATATTGATCGCAGGAACTTGAGTTAACGCTTCTCGCACGACTTCTATTCCCGCACCGGGAAGATAACCTTTTTCACTCAGATACCGTTTCCAAGCTTTGGTTCCCGGTTGTCCGGTAAACAGTTGTAAGACATGACGCATAATACTATTTAATTTTACCCCACGACTCAGCCAATATTCTAAATAGGGAAACATTGCTTCCACAATTTGATGACGAGTTAAAGGGGTTGTTTCTTCCCCATAAAATTCTTGATCGGCTGTTGCAAATAAATAGGGATGATCATAAGCCGCACGCCCGATCATCACTGCATCTACTGTTTTTAACTGTTCGTGAACTTGGGAAAAAGTCGTTATTCCGCCATTAATTTCTATTAACAAATGGGGAAATTCCTGTTTCAACTGATGAACCTCTTGATAACGTAAAGGCGGAATATTTCGGTTATCTTTTGGACTTAACCCCTGTAACCAAGCTTTGCGCGCATGAACTGTAAACTGTTGACAACCCCCTTGGGAAACAATTTGCACAAAATTCGCCATATCTTCATAGTGATCGCGATCATCGATCCCAATGCGATGTTTAACCGTAACGGGAATTTTAACGCGACTTTGCATTTTAGAAACCGCTTCGGCAACTCGTTGGGGTTGCGCCATTAAACAAGCCCCAAAATTACCATCTTGTACCCGTGAACTCGGACATCCCACATTCAAATTGACCTGATCATACCCCATTTCTTCGGCAATTTCTGCACAGATTGCTAATTCCTGGGGTTGATCTCCTCCAATTTGTAAAACTAGGGGTTTTTCATCTGGGGAAAAGCCTAACAATTTATTGCGATCGCCATGAATAATCGCCGCAGATGTCACCATTTCAGTGTAGAGTAATGTCCGTCGGGTGATCTGGCGCATAAAATAGCGAAAATGCCGATCAGTGCGATCCATCATCGGCGCAATACTTAGGGGATAAACGTGATTTTGAGAATTAAAATTCATCGGGGATGAGTCAGAACCTAGCAAATTTAGGAGATAATCAACTTAGTCTTATTGTTGTCGTTTAGTCAAAAGAGTTCGATGATGTTAGAACCCGGTACACTCTGGAAACGGACTCAGGAACAAACCCAATTGGCACTTGAATGGGGTGCGCTTCAGTCTATCCCCACTGAGTATCAGTTTATCGAACAGGATGGTATTTTATTTTTTGTGCGTATTGTTTCTAATTTAGCACGAAAAGAGCAAGCCAAGCAACAACAAAAGCAAAAATCAGATCCGGGGGGAAAACCGTTTAACCCCTTTCTTCCCTATGAAAAAGAGTTGTTTGTTGCTGATTTATCTGAAACTCATTTATGTTTGCTGAATAAATATAATGTTGTTGATCATCATCTATTAATCATTACTCGAGAATTTGAAGAACAAGACCATTTATTAACCTTACAAGATTTTGAGGCCTTATGGATCGCTTTATCAGAAATTGATGGATTTGTTTTTTATAACGGTGGGGCGGATGCAGGGGCGAGTCAACGCCACAAACATTTACAACTGGTTCCCCTTCCTTTGGTTCCTAATGGGGTAAAAATTCCCATCGAACCCGCCTTTAATTCAGCACAATTTTTAGGCGCAATTGGCAACTGTCCAAAACTTCCTTTTATTCATGCTTTCATACGCCTTGATCCGCTTTTCGTTCATTCTCCATTAGAGACAGCTGCAACCACCTTAGAGTTTTATTATAACCTCTTAGCTCAAGTTGGAATACAGGGAGAAAATGGCATGACCGGAAAACAATCGGGGGCATATAATTTAATGATAACCCGGGAATGGATGTTATTAATTCCCAGAATTCAAGACCGTTTTGAGGGGATTTTAGTCAACTCATTAGGCTGTTGTGGGGCAATGCTCGTTAAGAATGAAGAACAGTTACAACACCTCAAAGAGATTACCCCAATGACCGTTTTACGCAATGTTTGTATTCCGAAATAACAGAAGGGGGAAGCAAAACTGGGCGAGTCAAACGGGGCGAAAAGTTTTAAACAATTCCTAAAAACGCTTTCGTCAAAGATTGAAAAGACTGTCCAGCCTCAGTTAAAATCTGATAAAAGGGTTGTTGAGAAGAAATAAACACTCGCGCACAATTTCTTCCGGGCATTCCTGAAATTGAACCCCCTGGATGTGTTCCCGCCCCACTGAGATATAACCCTTTAATGGGAGTGCGATAGTTCGCTAATTCCGGTAAGGGGCGGAGAAAAACCATCTGTTCTAAGGTCATATCAATATGATAGTAATTACCTTTATAAGCACCTAGACGTTCTCCCAATTCTGCCGGACTTTCAACTCGTTTAGCAATAATTGAATGCTTGAGATTTGGACAATAATCGGCTAATTTATCTAACACTTTATCTGCAACTTGATGTTTAAGTTCATCCGTCCATCCTGTGCCATTTAACCCTGTTCCTTCCGCCCCCTCAATTTGATAAGGGGCAAAAAATTCAATCCAGAGGGTATGTTTTCCATCCGGTGCCATTGTTGGATCAAGCAGGGTTGGAACCACCGCATACATGGAGGGATCAGCATCCGGAATTTTACCAATACTACAGTCGTGATGGGCAATTTCCACCTGTTTAAAAGAGTCTGCAATTAACACCGAACCAATTAAGTATTCATCTTGATGATTGTGATGTTCAAAGCGTAGCGGTTCTGATAATGCACAATCAATTTTGAGAATCGTTTCATTATTATTAATAATCCGACGTTCTAACCGTTGACGCAAGTTTGGATCAGCCGCATCCACATCAGCTTCATCCATACATTGCAGAAATAAACGTTTCGCATCAATATTAGAAATAATCCCTTTGGTAGCGCGATATTCGGTGCCATTTTCCACTTGAATTCCCACAGCACGGCCATCATCTACCAAGACCTTCTTAACCATTTTGTCTGTTAAAATAACACCGCCTTTCGCCTGAACTAAATTCACTAAAGCCTCGACTAAAGCACCCGTTCCCCCTTTCGGTCTAGCCATACCGGGATTATGTCGCATCGTCATCATCATCGCACCCACAGCCAGATTTTTTTGAGAGGGAGGGGCGCCTAATTCTGAGGCTAAACGGGCTAAAGGGGCTTTAAGAAATTCTGAGTCAAACCACTCATTTAAAATATCCTCTGAACTGCTTAACATCGTGCGAACAAAGTCTAGACTTTTCTCGATAGAATTAATCATTGAGAGTAGGTCTTTGAACTTGTGAGAATCGTAGTTTTTGGCAATATCTAAAATAGACTTAGGCGGTGCATTAAACATTGGAGTTGCTGCACTAATAAACCGTTGCCAGAAATCAACAAACTCTCGATAACGTTGTGCATCTTTAGGAGAATATCGAGCAATTTCCGCACAGGTTTTTTCAATTGATTTGTGAGCCAAAAAATATTTACCATCAGGATGAGGACAAAAGACAATTGGATCACAAAAGAGATACTCTAAACCATATTTATGAAGTTCTAGTTCTTGAACAACTGGACTCAGATGAATAAATTCATGATCAATTGCACAGAGGTTAAATTTAAAGCCTGGTGCTTCTTGGGGTAAAACTTCTTCTGTTGTAGCGGCACCACCAGGAACAGACCGTTTTTCTAAAAGTAAAACGCTGTATCCAGCTTTTAACAAATAAGCAGCACAGGTTAAACCATTGTGACCCGCACCGATAATAATGACATCGTAAGTTTCCATGTGAATTTGATCAATGAAGGTAGATTATAAATTTTAGACGATTTCGCGGTGAGTTGATATCTCTATTTAGATAGAGCTTTTGGAGTTCATTGATTAGATAATCTGAATCGTTGACTGGGTTAATCGTGACAAAATTAACCCACACCCTTGACAAGATGATCCTATGGGTTTCCTGAAAACGATTAACGATTTTTCAGAGAACTGAGTTGACAACTGTTCTATAAATAGGTATAGTTTAAGTCTAAAAGCACAAATAATTTTATCAGTTTCACTACTGTTGATGTCAATTCTCATCTCCATACTATTTATTGGTATTGAGGGTTTGATTGCCTTTGTACTTTCCTCCCAAGGGGAGTTTTTTGAGAGTTTAGAAAAAATCTTGTTATCGCAGTGCGCCTTCAGGTTAGGAGATTTTCACAGGTGAAACCCATTTACAGCCCAAAAAATAACCCCCGCACTATTGTATCGAGTTCCTAGTGCAAGGGTTAGGTTAAGTAGATTAAGTTGGTGGCAATCGGTTAAGCTGTAATTTGCACCCGGCCTCTAACCACAGAACGCAACAATCTGTCAATAGAACGACGTTCGTCTTCGCTCAAAGATTCATCAAGCATCGCCGCCATTAACCCGTAACGGTCGGTTTGAGAGAGGCTTTGGCTGTCAGCGACAGAGGCGATAATTTCGTTGATGGCTCCAGGAAGTAGGTTAACTTGAGGCATGGGGTGAACCTTGAACTCGATATTATTATAATCGCCTGTTTTTTTGATTCGCGAAGTGACTTGTTGAGTTAGGGTTGAGTGAGAATAACGGTATCAGTAGAGTGAACTGAACAGCTAAAGGGTTGTGATAGGCGTCACTGAAGTTCTATAAAGCCGTATTTCAACCCAGGTTCGATAACAGCATTTTCCAATTAACACCATTCTCGGGTTTAACCCCTGTATTGACCAGTTCAAAAATTTGACCTGCGGTTTCAGGAATATCCAGACATTCTACACAAGCGGCCGCCACATCAACCCGACTCGTTTGACCCGTCAGTTTATCCCCGACTCCAACTTCCACCCCCAATTTTCCGCCTGTTGTGGCTTTTAACACTGTGTTCAGGTCATAGGAGGTATAAGGGCCATCGGTTAGCCGTCCCGGTCGAATAATAGTATAAGGCAGTCCAGAACGAATGATGGCTTCTTCACCCTTCTGCTTGGCATCTAATACCCCAAACGCATTCAGAAGACTATAGGGAAATTGGTCTTTTCGTCGGATACCGCAGGATGAGACAAACACAAAGCGTTTTAAGGTTTTAGACGCAGCCGCCACTAAGTGACTCACTCCTTCTGCGTCCACCTGTTCTGGACTATTCTTGGCGTTTTTGCGGCGATACTCCCTATCAAAATAGATTTTCAGCCATTCCACCCAACTTTGTTGTCCGGTTGACGCTTGCAGGGTGTTAAAGTCCCATTTTGTTGAGGGAAAAGCGGTTGTTCCTGTACAGCAAATAATATGAGTGATATTTTCTGTTGCAGAAGACAAACTCGAAGGGTTGCGAATATCTCCCACAACGACTTCCGTCTGATGTTCAAACATTTTCTCTGCTTTTTCAGCATAACGAGTCAAAACCCGAACTGAATAGCCTTTTTCTAAGAGTTTGGCGACGGTAAGCTGACCGACTCCACCTGTTGAACCCGCAACTAAAACTTGATGAGTGGATGACGCTTCTGTTGAAGTCACAATAATTTTCCTCTTTCTCCTCAGACTTTAGATAGATTAACAATTCACATCAGTATTTCAGATGAGCTAAATTTTCAAGTTTATCCAAAAGGCTAGCTTAAAAGTCTATCTAAGATTATAGAACAATTTTTGAGCATCAATACAGAGGCTGATCTAATTGACTGTTGATTGGGTCTGCACATCTCTTTCTTGTTATAGAGGTAAAACTCGCCTATTTTTTCCATAATAATAAGTACATTCAAATTAAAAAATGCTTTTTAGCTGTAACCGGAGATTCCCCAATGATTAACTTAAAAAAATTACTGAACGGTAAACTCTTTGCTTTGACTGCTATTGCAGGGATTACTCCTTTTGTGGCTCAGTCTGCTCTAGCGGAATCTACTTCTTTATCTTCTGAGAAGGGAGTATTAATGACTCAAACCTCAATAGAAAGTCCAAATAATCCTAACATCAATGAAAGGGGTAATATTAACGCTCCTGCAACTCCTGGAGATCTGCAAGTTCCCCCAAATAGTCCTAACAGTCCTAACAATCCCACAATAAATGAAAGGGGTAATATTAATGCTCCTGCAACCCCTAGAGATTTGCAAGTTCCCCCAAATAGCCCTAACAGTCCTAACAATCCCACAATAAATGAAAGGGGTAATATTAACGCTCCTGCAACCCCTGGAGATCTGCAAGTTCCCCCGAATAGTCCAACAATAAATGATGGAGGCGTTCAGAGTCCAACCCTCAATCAAAATAATCCCCCATTAAATGATCGTAGAGATATTAACTCTCCGGGTAGAACTCCGGGTGAGGTGCAGAGTCCTGTAAACAATCAGAATAACCCAGGCGTTACTTCTCCGGGTGCTGGAGTTCAGAATGACCCTGCCAATAACAATTCTGAATTTATCGGTGTTCCGGCTCGATAATGTTCAAAAACCTAGATTAAAAATTGAGAGATTTTAGAACAACACAGCCTTAAATTTATCTCAGGGTTAAGCCTCCGTATTCAATGCGGGGGCATTTATTTTAAAAAGCTAGAATTCATAATTTTAACAAAGTTTATCGGTATTGAAGGATCACTTTTAGATCAGAATTGAGTAGGACTTTGAACCGTTATCGGTCATCAAAAATTCAAAAGGTCAACGGGTTAACCTGACCATCGCCCCACTCAACTCCTCTTTTCCTCCTCTAGTTGAGTGAAAATCAAATCACCCAATAGCAGGAATCTATTCAGAATCTCGATGAACTAAACTCGGAGAAAAAGCAGGTAAACAAACGGCAATATATTCCGCCCCTTCCTCAGATGGACTACTATAACGCACCCATTCACCCTTCGGGGCAATTACAGCTTGTCCTGCACAAATCTCCATCTGACCGCCTTCATATTCTACCCGCAGCATCCCTTTTAAAACCACTGTAAATTCATCAAAATCTGGACGCTGACCGGGTTCCATCCAACCACTCGGAGAGTGCATATGAGCAATACTAACTGCTTCTGTCTGAGAATTCACCCGACCAATATATTCATCAATTTGTTTGGGTTTATTTCCCGCAGGTTCAATGCGAGTTGCCTGTTCTATTTTAATCGGCATAATCATTAACTCAGGAACAAAGTCATAAAAATATCACTCAGTTTAAAGCCTGAATCCTCAAAACTCACCATTTTTCGGAGTTTATTAACATATTACACCCAAGATATAGACAGCCTATTGGGGTTCCGCTCCAATAATTGTGCATCTTCAGGATTTTTCTTCAAGTGCTACCCTTAAAAATAAAGGATATAGCATTACGCCAACCTGCTTAGGACAGTTTAAAAAGCGAATACCGAATACAGCAAGTCTTTCACTGTTGCCCTTTGCCTGTTGCCTTTTGCTATAACTTTTGTCTTCACATCTTTCAGGAGAAGCCTTATGATTACTGTTGCTCAGTCGCGCCCCAGTGAACGGGCCAAGTTTATTCAGCAAACTTATATACACCTAGCCGGGGCGGTGGGTTCATTTGTTTTGGTGGAGATATTCCTGTTTCAAACGGGGATAGCCCAAGCCTTAGCTAGTTTTGTCTTTGCGAGTCGGTTTAGCTGGTTGGCTATTTTGGGCGGATTTTCACTTCTGGGTTGGTTTTCTAGAAGTTTAACTGCAAAAGCTGATTCTGTGGAGACTCAGTATGCAGGTTTGGGAATTTATGTCGTCGCCCAGGCGTTGATTTTTGCACCTTTACTATATCTTGCGGTTTATTTTTCTGACCCGACGGTTCTTCCCACTGCGGCAGTTTTAACGTTATTGCTGTTTGCGGGTTTAACGACGGTGGCTTTGACCACAAAAACGGATTTAGCGATCGCAAATGATTCATGAGAATGAGCCATACATTGAAAGTTTGGAAAATCGAAACGTATCTTGACTGATACTCCATTCAAATAACCACTGGACTACTTTGAAGTTTTTGCAAAGATGCCAA
>JBJHBL010000026.1:0-10185 GCA_050485465.1 Limnoraphis sp.
AACCCTATTGGTTTTCCAGAAACCAAAAAACAGCTAAAAGTTTACTTTTATTGCTAATTCTTTTATCAGTTCTTAGTAGCGGGTTTCTCGTATTAGAAACATTACAACGAGGAGAAATCTTGTCCGGGCTTGCGGCTCAAGACTATAATCGATTTTGGCAAGGGACTCTCATGTTTGTGGGTTTAACTTTAATCGGGGTTCCAAGCTTGGCGTTTAATACCTACATTCAAGGGAATTTAAGCCTACATTGGCGACGCTGGATGACCCGACAGATTCTCGAACGATACTTCGATCATCAAGCCTTTTATCTCCTCAACAGTAACTCAGAAATTGACAACCCCGATCAACGTATTGCTGAAGATATTCGCGCCTTTACCCAACAATCTCTCTATTTTTTAGTGTTGCTGTTGAACTCGCTGATACAACTCACCCTATTTATCGGGTTGTTGTGGTCAATTTCTCATTTCTTAACATTATTTTTACTGCTGTATGCTTTGATTGGTACTGGAATCGGCACTATTGTTTTTGCTCGAAATTTAGCGAAAATTAATTTTATCCAACTTCAAAAAGAAGCTGAACTGCGATATGGATTAGTTCAGGTTCAAGATCATGCAGAAGCGATCGCACTCTATCGGGGTCATTCCCAAGAATTAAACAAACTTCATCATCTATTCTTACAAGTTTATCAAAACTTTAGCCGCTTAATTCGCTGGGAATTTAACCTCAGTTTATTTCAAAATAGTCTGCAATATATCACCTTTATTTTACCCGCCATTATTCTAGCACCTAATATTTTATCAGGTCAGCTAGAAATAGGCGTTATCGCTCAGTCGGAATCAGCTTTTGGTCGAATTTGGTTCGCGCTGAGTTTAATTATTAATGAATTAGAAAACTTAAGTGCTTTAGCCGCCTCTATTACCCGCTTATTTGTTCTCGATCAAACCCTAAAAACTGGGATAAAACCTTCTGAAGACTTAAAAATTAAACTCCAAGAAAACCACAGCTTTCAACTCAAAAACCTGACCTTAAAAACCCCAGATTACCAAAAAACTTTAATTCAAAACCTATCCTTCATTCTTGAGTCTCACGAATCTTTACTCATTACTGGTGCCAGTGGAGTGGGGAAAAGTTCTCTATTACGTTCAATAGCAGGTTTATGGACATCTGGAGAAGGAAAAATCACTCGACCCCAACGAAAAAAAATGCTGTTTCTTCCCCAACATCCTTATATGATATTAGGATCTTTGCGTCAGCAACTGCTTTATCCTCATTCCCATATTCAGTTTAATGATCAACAATTAACTAATGTTTTAAACCAAGTCAATTTACCTCATCTTACCACTCAATTTGGTGGACTAGACACCATTAAACAATGGTCACAAGTGCTTTCGTTGGGAGAACAGCAACGTTTAGCCTTTGCAAGATTATTCCTCCATAAACCTGAATACGCCATTTTAGATGAAGCCACCAGTGCATTAGATGAAGAAAATGAAGAATTACTCTATCAATATCTTCAACAAACAGGAATTAACTTAATTAGTGTGGGTCATCGTTCTAGTCTTTTAAAATATCATCAACGAGTGTTAGAACTCTCGAGCGATTTAAGTTGGAATTTATTAAACTCTCGACATTATCAATTTAATGATGAAAAACATTAATCTTGAACTCTGGAAGAAATGGTTGTCTGTCGCTCATCTTTATTGGTTTTCTTCGGAAAAAATAGGAGCATTTTTACTGGTATTTTTAATCACTCTATTATCGATAATTGTCTCGGGATTACTGGTAGTTGTCGCTCTTTTTCTCGGAGAACTCACCTCCGCCTTAGTTGCACAAAATTCTGAACGTTTTCAACAAGCTTTATTCATTTTCTTTGGGGTGATTATTTTGGGTGCTTTAGCATCTGCGATTAAGGTCTATTATCAAGCTAAATTAAGCTTGTATTGGCGGCGATGGTTAACGCATTATTTTATGAATTCCTATCTCAATCACTCAACTTTCTATTTCATTCGAGAATATTCTGAGATTGATAATCCCGATCAAAGAATTTCTGAAGATATTAAAACCTTTACTCAACAATCAGTCATTTTATTCTCGATTTTACTCGACTCCATTCTACAACTGCTCGCTTTTACAGGTACACTTTGGAGAATCTCTCCAGGTTTAATGAAATTTCTGGTGAGTTATTCGCTCATAGGTACTGTCTTTGCAACCTTGTTTTTTGGTCGGATTTTAGTCGGAATTAACTTGAAACAACTGCAAAAAGAAGCCGATTTTCGTTATGGACTCATTCACATTCGAGAACAAGCCGAGTCTATTGCTTTTTATCAAGGTCAACCTCAAGAATTTAATCAAGTCTGGAATAGATTTCAGGAAGCCTTTGTGAATTTTAAATTTTTAATTCAATGGCAACTCTATCTTAATCTTTTTCAAAACAGTTATCAATATTTAACTTTAATTATTCCAGGTATTATTTTAGCCCCTCAGATTGTCTCTGGAGAACTTGAAGTGGGAGTGGTGAGCCAAGCTGGAACTGCATTCAGAACTATTTTAATGGCTCTGACGTTAATCCTCCTCCAATTAGATAAACTCAGCATTTTGGGAGCAGCAATTAATCGTTTAGAATCCTTAAAAAAAGGAATGATTAACTCCACTATTTCAGAGTCAGAAACTTCCAAAATAGAAATTATTGAAAGTTCCCACATCGCTTGTCAAAATCTCACGTTACAAACTCCTGACCAGCAAAGAACAATTCTTAAAAACTTATCCTTTTCTGTTTCTCCCCAAGAAAATCTTTTAATTATGGGACCCAGTGGGGTAGGGAAAAGTTCTCTTTTACGTTCAATAGCAGGTTTATGGACTTCTGGAACCGGAGTAATTTTTCGACCCAAACCTGAAGATATTTTGTTTTTACCACAGCGTCCTTATGTCTTTGTCAGTTCTTTACGTCATCAATTAGTTTATCCCCAAACTGAAGATAATATTTCTGATGAAAAACTCTATCAAGTTTTAGAAGAAGTGAATTTAGCTCACTTAGCCTTAACTTCTTCTCATTTAGAACGAGTGGAAGATTGGAGTCGAATTTTATCAACCGGAGAACAGCAACGTTTAGCCTTTGCTCGTTTATTTTTGTCTCAACCTCGTTATGCAATTTTAGATGAATCAACCAGTGCTTTAGATCTCAAAAATGAAGCTTTAGTTTATCAAAAAATGCAAGCCTTGAAGATGACCTATATTAGTGTGAGTCATCGTAGGACTTTAGTTCAGTATCATCAATACCTTTTAAAAGTCGAGTAAAAAAGCTGTGCAAGAGATTTGTCGTTCAACCTGATTGTTCGGGATTTTTACAGGTGTCTTGGGGAATGTAGGGGATAAACCAGTGATTAATTTGTCAGTTGTGGAAATTTGTAATACACTGTTGATCAAATCTGTTGTATATAGCTTTTTGAAGTCAATTCGTTAAACCTGAACTAAAATTACTTATGCAGGCATCAGTAGCTTGGAGTCCCCAATCATCCCCGATTCGTTTACCCCAACCCCAAATCCATCATCATTCTCTGAGACTGGTTGCTTTAGGCGATAGTTTGGTATATGGCTATGGTGATCCGGAAGGGGGAGGTTGGGTTGAACGACTGCGACGGCAGTGGATGTCACCGAGTAGTCCGGGTCATGTCGTTTATAATCTTGGTGTCCGAGGAAATCGAGCGGTTCAGGTTCGCGATCGCTTAGAACATGAATTTCGTCATCGAGGCGAACTGAGGAATCGAGTTCCTGATCTGATTATTTTATCGGTCGGCGTCAATGATAGTGCGAAAATTCAATCGCCGCAAGGTCGCAGTTATACCGATTTGGAAAAATTTCAAACGATTATTAATAGTTTACTCGATAGCGCTCAAAATCTTTGTCCAGTTTTGTTTGTGGGAATGGTTCCCGTAGATGAAAGCAAAATGCCTTTTCAAAATTGTTTATATTACAGTCACGAAAATCAATATTGTTACAAGGAAGCCACTCGGATCGCCTGTTTGGAACGAAATATTCCCTATCTTGATGTTTTTCAACGTTGGTTAGAACAGGGTGAGATGTTCTGGAAATCGCGTTTGAGTTCGGATGGTTTGCACCCAAATACGATGGGTTATCAAACCTTACTTCAAGATGTACTCAACTGGGAACCTATTCTTCAGATGAATCACTCTTACCCATAAAAAGCAGGTTTTAAGAAGCCGATGGGGGGATTTGAACCCACGAAAAAGCTAGAACACTGATTCTCTCGTAGCTATCGATATCTATCTAAAACGTTCTTTTCGATTTTGGATAGAAAATGGATAGGAGTGAAAGTCAGTCAGTAGAAGGGTTTAACACCTTTACTGACGTTCTGACATATTACAACAAGTTAAAGCCTGAACTCCCCCGGGGTGTTTGCTTTCTCCAGGATAGTTGTAGACTCTACTTCAAGTTTGTCCCTCCTTATGAAGGGGCTAAGAGGACAACAGAGAAGTCAGGGTGCGACTGGAGTATAGCGGGGATTAACCGCTACTTTGAGTTAGCGTGGATCCTGAAACGCAAGCTAGATGACTGTAAGCGTAATCCAATGACTGCCTCTCAATGGGACGCTTGGTTCAAAGAAAATATCTACGACGAGAACAAAGGCAAGGATGACCGCTTAACCTATCGTCAGATATTTCAACTCATTGAAGACGAATACTTTAGCGGTACTCACAAGTTCACGGGAGAAAAACGCGACAGAAGTCAACCCGGAGCGTATGACTCTTTTCGGAGAGTCTATCTTGTTTACTTCAATAAATTCGATGACTGGGACAAGTACCCCGATTGGGAAGAATTCAAAGCGATATTGTCTAGTTGGGCAGTAGGCACCAAGGATCATTACGAGTGCTATTCGCGGCTAAAGAAAATAGCTAGCTACTGTCCTAAAGCTGTTCGAGAAGACTTACTAGACAAGCTCGAAACCATTCAGTCAGTCAAGCCTAAACCAACTAACACCCAATCAATTGACTGGGAGCAGTTTTTAACTTGGTATCGTTCCCAAAAAGCGATCGCGTTAGAGTTGCCGGAGAGTGAAGCTGAAATTCGAGAAGGTTGGCTATGGGTTTACGCAATGTGTGTAGTCTATGGCTTAAGACCCGGTGAAATCATGTCCAGTCTCAATCTCTCTAAATCAATTTCTTATAAGGAAATCAAGTCTGCTTGGGGCGAAAAAGGCAAAGCACTGGGTGACTCACTGGGTGTAGTGTACTCATTGGCAGACAGAGAGCGAAACAAGGAGATGCTTCTTGTTTTGGGTAACGGATACACTGCCACTGACGATGCGGGTGTTGACTACTGGATAACGACAAAAACAGGGGGCAGATTAGCTACTCCCCTGATCAAGAACAGAGAAATTCTCGAATTCTTGAACGTCCAAAAACTACCAGTTGTGATACCGTGCTATACCCCGAAGCACGGTAGTAAGTTAAGCGCAATAGCACAAGGATTTTCTGCGAAACTCAGAAAAAAAATGATTAACTGGAATTGTCCTGTTTCTCAAGGGTACTCATTCAGACATCTTGGAAAAATGTTGGGTAAACTGTCTGGCTTACCTCCTAGCTTAATGGCTGAATCTATGGGACATTCATTGCAGGCATCTGAACAATTCTACAACCGTAAAACCATAGGATTAGCTATAGAGTTAGCCAAGCGAGGAAGTAACTACCCTCTACCGCTAGAGGCGGCACTGACAGAGTTAGAACGAATGGGAATTGACGTAGACGATCCATCGGTCAAAGCAATACTGAACGTCGTTTATCAACTCGACTAACTAACAACAACTAACAAGCGAAAAATACCTATAAATTTATAGGTATTTTTTTGTTTTACTATTTATCTATCACTTCCTTTTCCTTGTAATTTCCCGTCGTTTTTCCGTTGCTCTAACTTAGTAAGATTGACACAAATTATTTCTTCTAGAGAAATATCAAAAACGTAAGCAACTAGCGCAACATAAGCTATAACATCGCCTAGCTCTTTAGTTAAATCTTGAGTGAATCTAGGTTGTTCATCACCTCGAAAATGTCTTTTTATCAACTCACAAACTTCACCTGTTTCACCTGCTAGCCCTAGAGCGTAGACAGGTAAAGCTTTATCAGTCCCGTAAATCGCAAAATTCTTTGAAATCTCGACGATTTTTTTTTGGTATTCATTAAGTTCCATTAATTTAATCTCCTTTACTTGGTGGGGTTCTCTAGTATTTCAATCATTTTTTTTAGTTCTGTAATAAGGAAATGATTTCTCTCTTTTTCCCTGTTTGATAACCCTGGAAGTTCTGGAAGAAAATGAAAATCTAGGATATCTCTGACGATAGAAGAGATATCGGAGTCATGTTTAATGGCTAATTTCAGTAATTTTTCATGAGTAGCTCTAGTGACTCTAGCAGAAATAACTGTTTGAGACGTAGGGTCTTCTGCGGGTTGCCAGCTACGCTTTTTCGTGTGCCAAATATAGCCGTTTTTGACAAGAAAGCTGTACAGGTTTTCGTTAGAATCTTTTACACCTAGTAGAGTTATACTAGGTATTTTCTTGTCCTCAAGGACTCTAGGTAACAGCTGTAAAGCCGCTCTACGTTTGATACTGCTTTTCATTTTTGATACCAGTAAACGCCATCTTTTGTGACAACTGGAACAAACCCTCGACTCTGCATTAGCTGATGCAAGGTTGAGTTGTCTATCTTTAACTCAACAGAGCCATCAATCATTCTTTCCCTGAACATTCGTATCAAGTCAGCTGATTTGACATAAAACTCTCGTTCAACAAATTCAGTTAAACCCTGGTCAAGAAATAATTTGTTAGAGTCATCAAGTTCTTGGCGTTTTTCATTGAGAAAGTTATCGAGAATTTCATCGGTAAGAGAGATAGAAAGCAGTGGAGTTCTCAAAAACGCATTGTAACTATCAAGTAAACTAATAGCGTCTCTTGTTTTTGCATCAGTAAAAACACAAAAAGTTGCTAGTATATCAAGGCAAAATGTCTTGAAATTATTGTCGAAGTTTGACTTTAAATTCGACAATTTTCGTTTAACGTATTTAAACTTCTCTCGGTTTTCTCTGTTAGTCCAAAACGCTTTTAATTGACAAGACAATTCTGTAATATCAACAGTTTCTAGGTTTAATGGCTCTAGAGTTTCAGATTTTTGGAACTTAAAAATCAAGGATCGTCGCCTCAATTCATCTGCGCCTGGAACGCTCCAAAGTGGGTGAATAGAGCTAATGACTTTACCGCCAAAGGTGCAGAATTCCATCACTTTGCCACCGGGTAGAGCGATATTTGTTTTACTTGTCTGCCTAGAACAACCAGACTTCAGAATACTGAATATTCCGTCAATTGAATCTGGGGAAATTCTGTTAGGTCGTAAGTCATCCCAGACCAGAATAAAGTTTTGTTCTAGTCTTATGTCCGGACTATCTGGATGAGTTACCCACTTTCTGGAATTTAATTCATTGCGAATACTTGCTGTTGTTGATGATTCTTGTAGTGGGTAAAAACGGTACAAATTGCTGCAAAAAATCCCAGCCATACTTTTTCCTGATCCAGAACCGCCGTAGAAAAACGCGATCGGCATTCTAGTTGCCATTGCACTGGGGGTAAGTGCGTAAGCTAAAATCAAAGGAACTTGTAGTTCTGGGTTTGGAAGCAAGACAGCCGACTCAAAGACGAGTTTACAGCGCTCCCACAAGGGCAGGTCGTTTAAATCTGTCTCGAATTTAACGGCTTCTCTCCAGTCTAAAAAACCGTCTTCTCGATCTGACGAAAAATCAATAAGTTCCATTTTTTTCAAAAGTATTGTAGTTGGTTTAGGTAAAGAGAATTACCTAAACCAGGGTATTGGCTATTGAACCGCCGATTTTAAGATATTTATGTAAAGCTCTAAAGCTTTACGGTTTTCAGGTGTTTTATCACCTTCTTTTTCGATGTCCTCAAATGAACGAGTCTCATCCCCTTGAAACATGAAACTAGAAAGCCTTTTTCTGATAAATTCAAGGCGCTCTGCCCACAGCTCGAGTGGACTGACCTTGTATCTTGAACCCTGAAAAGTGGAGTCACCATTGATAGCTACAAACGCTTCTGAGACTTTAATTCCTGAAACATCTTGAAAGGTAAGTAAGTCAGACATAAACAACTCTTTCCTTTCAGGATGAGTTTCTTTCATTAGGAGATTAAGTAACGGAAGTTTGTCTGATGAACAGTCTAAAAACCCCGACCATTCACCCGTTTTCTCTTTGGATTCTTGGGCGCGAAATAAAGTTATAAGATGCTTGTCCCAGTCAGTAGGAGTGGTTGTTCTGCCATAATTTTGCGTCTCTTCTTTGAGTAACTTAAGTTGAACGACAGAGTCTTTAACGATTATATCTCTGTACTCTCCAGACTCGCCTAACTTTATCCATTCTTGACAAACTTCTGCACTTGCTTCGTCAAAAACTACCAGCAGATAAGGATGAGCGTCTACCGTCTTAAAGCTCGAAAAACTAATTTGACGTTTTTCAGTTTTGTTCCACTTTGGAGTCAGGATATAAGAATTCGTTTTACTGTCTTTCCTTGTTGAAAACACCGCTAAATCTCCTTTTTACAGAAACTCACTAAACCATCGTAGTCTGACACTGTTAACATCACATCAACGGAGTCAATATCTATTGCTAAAAAACCTCGGGCTATAGTTTTTACTTTTGGTGCAACTACAACAAGTCTTTCAAATACATCCGGTCGAAAGTAACTGAGGTTTTTCATTAACTGCTTAAAGTCTTCAGAAATAATGCCTTTAGATTCAACGTAAAGTAGAACGTTGTTTTGTTGCATTACAGTAAAGTCAACTCGCCAAGCTTGTTCAGGGAACCAACGTGTTTTGGGTCTAACAGTTAAGCCTTTATGTACCTTAATGTCTCGTACGTCAAAATATTTCCTTAGACAATTAAACACGCAAAACTCGAACTCTGAATCAAATTTTATCCCACCCCAAGTCACAGGATTAGCCTTGTAATATCTCATTATTCAAGTTGAGATAAATTTGTAAAAACTTCTTCCATTATTGAATTGAAGTTTTCTGAACGAATGTCTTTTAACGCCGTTAGTTGAGAGGTTAAATGAAAGACAACAAACGATCTGTCGTAACAAACAAACCTGTATTGAGACGGTGCTTGCTTGAAATTTTCGTCTCTAAGAAAGCATCGTCGTCTAACAACAAAACCATCGCGTAATAACATTCTTGGGTCAAGTTTAATGGGGCTAAACTTTATGTCCGTCCAGTGGTAAACTTCCTCTTGGAAAATCTCATTTTTCATCTTAAAACTCCTCTAAATCTTCGTGCGGTGGGTTGGATATCGGCGTTACTCGACCTTCGTTAAAGTATTCGTCCTTGAAGTCTTCAGGCTCGATTTCGACAGTCCGATCTTTCCCATCGTCTGTTGACGTTACAGTGAAAACAAGTAGTCCTGAAGAGTAATAAGCTTCGTTTTCTAAGTTAAGGTAATCAAATCGTACAACAATTTTTGTACCCCAAGTACTGTTAGTGACTATCTCGTAATACGCGCCTGTTTCGAGTTTCATAGCAACCCTCCTGATTCAATCTCTGACCAGCGTTGTTGATTAACTAGCATCTTGTTGTGAGCGATTTTAATCTGCTCACAAATAAGAAAAGTTTCAGGTTTGATACAGTGCTTAGGATAGTACAAGGCATTGTTGACGTAATTGACAAACACTGGACTGTCTAAGTTCACGACAGCATCTTCAAAACCTATGTCAGTTTCGCTGTATTTGGTCACATCAATAAATTCGTTTTCAACAAAGCTTTCAACAAAAAACGAATTTAAGTAGCTGTTGTAAGTAAGAGAAAATTTATAAAGCCGCTCTGGAGGTATTCCTCCGTGCTTTAAATTTTGAAGCCAGAACCTAGAATCGTTCATTTGTTTTTTTCTGTTGCTAGTTCAACAAAACAAGCATCTCTCTTTTTTTTTGATGTCAAGTAAAATCACATTAAAATTTATTATGGCGTATAGGTATACGATATTTAAAATATTAATCAACGAAATGCTTGACAAAAAAAATTTTTCAGTAGATGATGTAATCACACCGAAAAAAAGAAGGACAAGTTATACTAGGTGGGTGGGTGGGGCGTAAATAAAAATAATATAATATAATAATAATAAT
>JBJHBL010000026.1:10195-72122 GCA_050485465.1 Limnoraphis sp.
ATTTATACCTATATAATATTACCTATAATAATATTATTATATTAATGATCGTACTCAGAAAAAGTAGGAGGTTCGTAGTCAGTTTGTTTTGACAAGTGAAACTGAATATGCTTCAATTGAGATTCAATAATATAGTCTTTGTTCTTAACGTAAGTTCTCAAGGATTGACACGCATCGTTGATGTCTCTGTGATTCTTGTCTATACCTGCTTTAAGCTCACCGTACTTTTTCCCAAGAGTCCAAGAAAAAGCTATCAGAGACACAACCCATGATATTGCTGCAATAACATAGCCTTCGTTCATGGCAATAAAGTTTCTATATATATACTCCAGGGAATTGCTTCAGGCCAGTTTCCAGAATGATTGGCTTTAATGGTTTTTGGACGTGGATAAAACTTTTTAACTCGCTTTACTTCCAATTTTCTGACCGCCCAGGGATTGTCTAACAAACTTGGCAGTGTCGGAATTTCTATTAACATTTCCTCTCGCTTTGGAAATAGTCTGCGACTGGGAGTAACATTGTCGCCGTGTTGACCAGAGTCGTCAGCATATGTTTGTCTAATTAATCCGTAAGACTGATAACCAGTCCTATCGTTCCAGTCTTCCCAGTTGACTTGAAATTTAACGCGAAATAAACTGACGCTCGTAGAACAGGGGTTAGGTAGTGTTATCCAGTCATCGGTCATCTGGTGATAACTGGGTGTTATTTCTAGCCAAGTTCCATAAGCGTCAGTGTAAGGCATCTACAAAAGCCCCCAGTAGTCCCAAACCGCTTGCATTCGTTCTACGTGATAATCAACGTCTCCGAATTCATCAAACTGATCTAAGTAAAAATCTGTGTCTAAACAACCTGCAAGCCACAATTCGGTTGATTCGTTACAGGCATCACCGATCCAAAAATTAGGATCGTCAACCGACTGAGCGACCAATAACTGATCAACGAAATAATCGTAATTAGGTTCCAGTACCACCGCCACCTCCTGACCCTTCTGCTACGTTTATAGGAATATCTTGTTGAATCCTGAAATACACCCTTCTAGCGCCTTTTTGCAGTTCATCAGTCAAGGTTTTCTTTGCTTCAGGAAAACTGGTGTTGTTAGTTGCTTGACCAATAGGAGAAGAAACAGCGTTACGCTTCCGATAGGTATAGGGTCGATTCGTTGTTCGACTTGTAATACCGTCTCTTTTCTCTTTGATTTCCACAAGATTAACTCGAGCTAACATAGACTGCCTGATGGCAGGAGAGCTTACAGTCGTTGACCCAGTAGGAGGGGAAGCGGTGGTAGTAAACCCACCGCTTTGAGGAGTAACAACTTTGGATCTCAAATCAGTAATCAATTGGTTTTCGGATTCAGTCTGTCCTGATTCTGCCGCTGTTGAAACAGGTACTTTACATTCAATCCAAACATTTTTGTTCAACGGAATATTGAACGGTCTTAGGTAGGCAGACTCAAAAGATCTAGCAGTTTTCGGGTTCTGTGTTTTGGTTTTTTGAGTCTGAAAGATAGCCTGTTTCTCAGCGGCAGACCTTCTTTTCCAGGTTTCGTAAGCGTTAAGAGCTTCTTTTAGTTCATCCGCTTTACGAATAATCGAATATGGTCTTCGTCCCATATCGCCTCTCTCTTAGTAGTAACACTACTAAAATAACGTAGTTTTGACCAAGTAGAACACTCAGTCAAAACACTTCAAAATATGTTGTATTTCGTCATTATTTTAGTACCTAACTCTAGGGTCTATTAGCAAGGTCTTCATTTGCTTAGAAACAGGTAGTTTGAGAACTGCGTGAGTAAATGAAAGTGTCTCGTTTTTGTAGGCAGTCGATAACGTCACATCTTTGCCCGCAATCTTAACTTTTCGTTCAGGTGTAGTGTTATCTCTGATGGGTTTTTTTGTTTCTGCGATTAGCTTTTCGTTTACTGAATGACTCTGAATACTTGTCACCGCAGAAAACAATTTAACAGCTTCTTCTTTGTTCCTGAGAGGACACCAAAAACGATAGCCAAGTGGCTTAAGCGTGTAACTGTAAATCGTATCCCCCCTCTCAAGTTTAAAGGGGGTGTCAACAAACTTTTGTTTGATACGTTTTGTCAGTTGTTCGATATCAGTTTCAGTAAGAACGGATTCACCTTGATACCGATGCTCAGGCAACTCTACCTTATCCATCAATCTAAAGCTTATCTGGCTTCTAATTGGCTGCTTTCCACCGGGTCTGGTTTTACCGGACGAAAAATACAGAGTTACCATCGGATGCCCCGACATAATCGGAGTCTCTGCACGTATAGGTTCAACAGATTCAGTTTGTTGCGATGGTGCTTGATGTATCCTCAAGATTTGTTCAACCAAATCGCGATCGCATCCTGATAACAAATAGGACTCAGCTTTATTTTCTGGATTAGGCCAGTACTCTACAATCCGGTACTTGCTATCAGTTCCCCCTTGTTTTTTTGTCCATTCGATATAGAGAGGTTTTTTACCGTCATTTTCAGCCCCTTTCTTTTCGGTAACTGGAAAGTTTGTTGTTACACCTTTTTTTGACTCTCTTAAATGATTAGGGAAGTTTTTAGCCCACTCGTCAAACCATTCCTCAAAAGTGAATAAATATCCCAACCTCTCTCCAATTACATCGTGAACAGCTTTGATGATACTTGCCTGCATCATCACTGACCAGTTGCGACCTACGACAAGGTATCGTTGTCCCTGGCTAATTGGCTTGCCAGGTAGTTTATCTAATTTTCTGTTAGGACTAAATTCCCAAACTTGAAAGTTAGGTAACTCTGCTAGCCCAGTCGCTTTATTCCCGCCTAGTCCAGCAGCGGTCGTGTTTCTTGTTCCTAGTTTTTTTAGACTTGATTCTTGCCAGTTTTTAGACATATTACCTATACTTTTTTAGGTTAATTGTAAACGTACTCCACTGAATCTCTAAAACCATCCCAAAATGATTCAAGGAAATTTTCGGTAAAGTTCTTAAGTTTTTTGTCTTCTATTTTCTCTACCTTTTCATCGACGTGAGAAGACATAGACCAGGGCTTGTTACCTTCATCTCCCCAAGTTGTTATCACCTTGTCAGCATCTTTCCACACACCTGATACTGCTTTCTTGACGGTGGCAGGTGCATTTTTCCAGTACTCTTTAAGCGCGTGCCGACCCTTTAGCAAAGCAAACCTAATTAACACTTGCTTGACTACCGTAATGCCTTGTTGAGCAAACATCGAGACGTTCTGAAGCATATCTGAACGAATATCAGGGTTAATCAACCAACACAAAGCTAGCCCCCTGATGTTTATCTGCACCTTTGGCGGTGTTAATGTACCACCAACTATTAGTTGAGCGAGGGACTTACCCATAAAGTCACCTGCATTGCCGTACAGTCCCTCAATCATTGATTCAATTTGAGACAATAACTCTTTGTCTGTGTATTGAAAGTTAAAATTCCATAACGCCTCACCGAAATTCAACATCGTTGTTACCAAGTTTGTTGGGCTAACTCCGATGGTGTTCAGTGCAGCTGCCGTGCCTAGCGCAAGAACAGTTGCTATCCCTCCTTTTATCCAACCTACAGGGTTTTTAGCAAATTTTATTACTGCCCCTTTGTACTCCTCAATTTTTTTGACCCCTTTGTTAAATAACGCTTTCCAGTCAGCTAAATTCTTAACGATGTTAGCAACGTTTTCACCAATTTTTTTGACTTCAGGAATTAGCTTTTTGATGCCTTGAACTACTGCGGCAACCCCTGAAACTGGTAAGCTTGCTAATTTATTGATTGGTGATGCTAGTTTCTCAAACCATTTAACATCAGTTTTTTCTCCATCAGTCGTTAGAGAGCTTGTCAAAGTATCAGCTTTTATTTCCATGTCTATTTTTTGGGTTTAGGTGTCGGTCTATTGGACGCTGTTGATTTACTTGAATCTTTTGGCAACAACACTTCTACTGGAGTAGGTGTAGACACACGTTTAAGAATAGGGCGATCCTCTTTATTTTCTGTGTACTCTACTGCCTGTTTATTGGACGGTACAGACTTACTGAAACCTGATTCTAGCTCAGATATAAAGTCATCGATTTTTGAATTTCCCCCTATCCCCAATGCTCGTTCAACGGCTTCAACTACTAACTCTTGTTCCAGAGAATACCTATAAATATAGGCTATAAGTTCAGCTTTAACGTCATCTGCTATCGCCTGTACCTGTTCTTGAGGAGTCTTAGGATTTCTAGATTTGCGTTGACTCTCTGAAGGTAAATTCCCGGTAGTCTTTGGTTTAGGTCTTGATCTTGACATATGGTTAATGTTTTATTAGTTGTCTAATAGCTTCAACTAAAGTAATATTACCTGCAAATTCTTCGATAATAACAGGTTGTTGACTAGAATTCAAAAATTCAGGTAATACTTTTTCCATTGAATCTTCGTCTCTTAAGTCAAAAATTTCTTTGATTCTACTATCATCTGGCTTTTTCTTTTCAGGATTAAACCCTTTAAATTTCGTTCGCTTTCCGAAAAAGACATCAAACGGCATCCAGACTTTTTCAACCTTCTCTCTGATTGGCATTCCGATGTACTGCATAACCCCCTGAATGCCACGAACAACTACTACTACTGAATTTAGGATTTGAACATTAATCCAGGCTATCCTAAACAGAATACCTAGTCTATCGGCGCTGTCTCCTTTGGACTCTAGTCCAAGCTCTAGCAACTGCTTAATCGCTGCTGTAGCGTTGATAAATGTTGCCGATAATTCTTGATCGCCTTCTTTACTGTTATTGCTGTCTTGTAACGTTATTTCTATCGGGTGAATTCCTAAGTTATCAGCAATACGAATTTGAGTTTCAGCTATCTCTAAATAAGATTTAGCCGTTATTTTTTTTGTTGCTCCGTAAGCAACTAATCTGCCGGGTACTACCAGTCCTTTTTTTAGTACCTCATCAGCCGCTAAAACTTTAGCTATTTTTTTGACGTTACCGCAACATTCTCTGTTCATATTGTCTCTTTGACGACGCTTTCTATTGATTCTACGTTGATTAGGTCTTTTTGGCAGACCTCTAGGGTCAGGTCTACTAGAATCACCAAAATCAACGTTGTTATTATTGTTATCAGAACCTTTGTCCCCAGATGGGTTGCAGTCACCATCAGGACTACCAACAACAGCCCACATCTTTGAGCGAGTTCGTGTAGTTTTGTTCCAGAAAACCTGTTCAGACTCGTCGTCTCTTGGCAAATTCCAGTCGTCTTTATGATGAGCCTTCAGACTTCCCAGTGTTCCATAATAATAAAACCCGTTGGCAGTATCAGTATTAGTAACAGATTCCATTCCAGTCGCAGATAACGTAGACTTCCTGTCCCAAGTATTCTCGTTGATATTTTTGATAGTTAATATCGTGCTGTTGTCATACTTCAAGACTTTAATACCATCCTGAAAAGTTGAACCATCTGTCAGTTCTTCCTCTCCTGAGTTTCTACTAGATATAGTCCAGTAAAAAACATGGCTTCTGCTGTCGTCTAAACATTCTGGATATTCGTTTGTAGCAGGGCCGTTACCTTTCGGTTTTCCTGTATCGTCATCACCGCCGCATCTCGGACGTTTTTTAATATTAGTAAAAGCTGTTTGTCCAAATATTTCGTGCACCTGTACAAGGTAGCAACCTTGTACAGACGTACTAACTGATATACCTCCCGGAAAGCTAATACTACCCCCTCCAGATTCGTCGTACTCTATCCCAAATCCCAGTGCTTCTACAGACACCCCCGCTTCACCTCTTGCGTTTCTTCCTACACCAAAACTTCCTATACCTGCGCTAAAACTAATTCCCTCAGTGTCACCAAAACCCCCTCTTTCTTCTATGTCTTCTCTACCTGCACGTTTTAATTCTTCAATTTCGTGTCTACTCAGTCCTGTTCTTCTGCTTATTCCACTGGTAGAATAATTACTAGGTAAACTGCCGTCAATTGCAACAACTCTAACCATATGTCTTTCTCGTTAAAACCTAAACCTTTATACCTAATAAAAGATGGAATTCCTCTAGTAGGAGTTCAACCTTTATTTGACTTGAAACAATATTCTACACCGCTATTTTCTCTGTGTCATTTAGAAGTATTGACAGGCAGTTACAAGCTTAACGGGTTACTTAAAAATAATCCTCCTGAGTATGATGCGGAAATCGCATCTCAGTCAGAAATTCTTCTAGAAGAATTAAACTTTCAGAACAAGTATAATTTAGCGACTAATCACGCTGTTCAGGTTGATATCCTTTCCAGGGATGATAGTTCAGAGGACTGGAATTTAGAAGCGTCGAAATTAATCTATCGAACTGGGATGATGATGACAAATATTGACTTGCTGTACCCTCATCTTACTAACGCAAATATTTGGCTAATGAATCCTACAACAGAAGTAGGGGTTAGAGTTGTTGTTAATCCTGAGTCACAGTTCTTAAACAACGATTTTCTGTCAATTAAGTCAGGAGCAGTCGTTAAATTCAACGAAGACACTCAACCCGCAAGTTACTATCAGCAACCGCTAGTTTTCAACCTCACGCCGATGTCTCCAGTTGCGATCAGAGAGGCGGGGTTTACTGGAAGTAAGATAGCAACCTGGACTATTCACACACCAACTACCAATGCCGCTTCTGTTTTTATCAGATACGGCGACGGTCAAGCAGGAACCGTCCCGGGTAGTTATCATTTAGAGATACCGCCCGGTTACAACAATCCTGCATTTAACATACCCGCCTATCAACGAATAACCGTTATCTCGCCAAGTAGCGCAACTCTAGTTATTGGTTAAACAGATACTCTTTAGCTTCAAAATTGACCGTACCATCAGGTAAGACAGTAGAGTTTAGTGGGAAATCGCTGATATCTACTTTCACGTCTAAGGAGTAATTAGACTTTACGGCTTGACTGCTTATTGACACAGAGAAATAAGCAGTATCACTTAAGTTAAAATTTGAGTCAGATTCTAGCTTTTGAGCGAAACAACAGCAATGAAAAAAGGCATCTAACAGGTTAGTTCTATTAAACGGGTAACTTCCTGTACCCGGGTTAATTGTTGCATTAAATGGATTGTTTACACTAATCAACCCAGATTCATCTATCCTCGCTCTTAATCCTCCTACGTTAATACTACAGCTTTGTGATTCTTCGTTTGTTACGAAATCTATGTAATCTAATCCGTCAGAATTAAAGCTAGAGTTTCGTTGTGTAATCAATATCGCTCTAGCAAAAGTCAGTATTAAACTCTCGAGTGTATTGACGCTTGAATAATCAGGGTAGTGGTTTTCTGGTAATATCATTGCAGATACCTAATTTTATTTAATTGTATGCCAAAACACTGGATTATAGGAAATGAAACAAACACTGGGACAATCAACTTTTTACCTACCCTTACTAAAGGTTTTTTTGATAAAAAGGGTACTCAAGTATCTAGCTTTACTGAGGATGCTAGATTAAGATTGACAGGGTTTTTCCCAAGTCTTGCTTCTGTTGTTTCATCTGACAATTCAATATTAGAAGTTATTAGCCTTGATGTCTTGAATTACTTTGAATTCACGATTGAAATAATGGTTAAAAATACTGGTACTGTTAACCTAAAACTTTATACGTTAAACTCAGAGCTAGAAACATTTAACGATTTTCAGGTAACTGTGTTGCCTGTTACCTACCCAAGCAACTGGATTGACTGGAGAACACAGACAGAGTTTGTGTGGCTAGGTATTAACCCTGTAGGAGCTAATTTTGTAGGTAATTTATCGACTGGATTAACATCAAATCAAGCTCAATCAACGGGTGTACTGAATCTGTCACTAGCTGTTAGTATCTCTCTTGAAACTATTAGTTTTTTCGCTAACGGTAGTCATCCAATATGGTTAGGGTTAAGTTTTTTAGATAATCCTGAACTAGAGTCAGGATTAGGGATTAGGCAAAAAAGTATAATGGTAGCTTTCGAGAATCGTGCCTATTCGAGAGTTTATTTAGGAGGGAGAGAAGATGGCTATAACACGGTTGATTTCTTTAACAAAAACGGGAACTGGACTAGCTTATTTCAACATTCTAGGATTGTAGTTGATTTGCTTGAACGGTTAATTACTATAGAAATTAGAGGACGTTCAACCCTCAATTATAACTGGAGTGACTTTGAGAATGGAGAGATTATTAGCAGGTATTCGTTACCCGTTCCCGACGCTTTTGCTACTGATATTAAGTGCTATCATTCTTGTTATTTTGGTACTGCCAATAGTAGTAGCTATTTAGTTGCATCTCGAATTAAAAACAGATAGAATAAAATTCTAAATGGAATATTTGTATCTTCCCTCGCTCTTTTGCTAGACCGGGGGACTCTTCTGTATAGACAAAACAATAATTCCTCCCCCTTTGCCTGACAAAATCTTAGTCACAGAAGTCAAGTGAAGGATGTCAAGGTTGCGTAGCACCGTAGGCCTGACCTTGACAGACTGAACGACTTCTGTAGACTGCATAATTCAGGCAAGAGGGGAGTAGTCTTGTTCTTTTTGTTTTTGCCTCTATCCTTTGCTTGCACTAGGTTTTTTCTGATTGTTTGATGCTGTAGGTTGATTGAGTTAATTCTAGTAGGCGATCACGCCAACAGGCGAGTTCCATTGCCCCTAGAAAAACAATCTTCCCCAACCCGATTTAGGGCCGTCAGCTAGCCATCGGTGATCCAACGAAAGAGTTGGTATAACACAGTTTTTACCGTTATTAGACTTATAAGAAAACGGTTCACCCCAAGGGTCGTGACAAATATAGTCGTTCCCTTTTTTGCCTATGACAACCAACATATGTCCTCCATAGGGGGTGTACAGATTGCCACGATGCAACACGCCGATAACTACAGGCATTTTGCGATCGCACAGGCTGGCGTTTAGGTTCTCATAGTTTAAGTTGTACCTAAACTGTGACTTAAATCCATTAGCTTCAAGTAACTTGCTGTGGGCTGAATGATCCGTCGTATCCCCCCATCGGCTCAGTTCTTTAGCATAGTTGTCGTCAGAACCGTTGAACGACCCCGGTTTGATAAACTCACAGACCATTGCATGACTACTGACGTTACACGTTCTGTACGGCTCGAACCTGTTGTCCCGTTGAGAGTAATAGGGAACGTCAAGCACAATATCTTCCATCTGTCAACTACCTATTAGAATTTCTTATAACTCTACTATCAAATCTTGGTATTGACAAGGTATTCAACGGGCTACAACTCTTGTCTGTAGCTTATTCTAGCTGTTTTCGTAAATAGACTATTTTTAATTGTTTTACCTATATAAATATACGTTAAAAAACAAACCCCTACTGTGTAAGAGTTCTAGGAGTTCACCGCAACTATATTAGGTTCTGTTTTTGAATTTGACAGAATCGTAAGGATATGCTTGTCGTTGAAAAAATCAAGACCTAGCGATTTGGGTCTTGATGGGTTAAAATTTTTTTGGATAGATTTTGGATAGATACGAGCGTCAGCGAGAGGGGTTAAGTCCCTCAAAGCTATCGGATTAGCCACAGATGGCTAAAGCCGATGGGGGGATTTGAACCCCCGGCCTACGCATTACGAGTGCGCCGCTCTACCCCTGAGCCACATCGGCACGATTATTAATTGTAGCAAATTATGATTCATATTCAAGAGTTTTCGGAAAAATTTCTGAGCAATCACAGGACTTTAAAATAAACTCCAATCAATAGAGAAGTAAATTCCATTTTCTTGTAAAGTGCGTTCTCGGGAGTCAACATCGGTGAGGGGAATTCCCCAGTCAAATCGGGCTGTGATGCGATCGCTATATTGCCAACGCAAACCTAAACCCACTGAAAACAAGGTTCTCGAGTCTATATTTAAGGCTGAATTGTCATTCCAAGCCCGACCTAGATCAACAAAGGGAGTAACTTGTAAAACGCCTTCTCCATCGGAGGTTCGGAATACAGGATAACGCAACTCAACCGAAGCAAACACCGCATTATCTCGAAGTAACAAGTCTTGGCGATATCCTCGAACGGTTTCAAATCCTCCCAACCCGACTTGTTCAAGGGGGATTAATTCTTCATTAGTAAGTTGAATATCTGAGCGTACTAATAAGACTGTATCGGGTGCTAATAATCGCAACCATTGTGCTTGTCCTCGCCATGCTAAATAACGGCTATCAGGATCGTCGTTAGGGTTAATTGTAGCATTAAATGCACCGACTCCTAAACTCAATTGCGATCGCGCCGCGACGACTTGTTTAGCCCCTCGATTCACATATTCTTGAGAAAAACGAATAATCGATAAACGAGTTTCTCCATCATTATCAGCCCCCCGTGAAAGGGGAAAACCGATCCCAAAAATTGAAGTATCTGTTTCTCGACGGGCCAGGGCTAAACCGAGAGTCAGTTCTTGTTGAGGAGTCTGAATAATCGGTTGACGATAGCGAAATTCATAGGTGTAGCTATTGGCTTTAATATCAAGGTCTTCAAAGGGTCTTTCAACGACTTTACTATCTGTATTATTAAAATAAAATCCCACTGTTCCATTACGAGAATTAATCGGAAAATCATAACTCAGATCAACAATATTACTCCCGTCAGTGTTGCTGTAAAGCAGATTCAAGCGATCCCCTTGTCCAAATAAATTAGCCTCTGTGACTTCAACTCCTCGACGAAAGGTTCCCACACTAGGCGGACGGCTATTATCACTGATAATACTTAAATTAAATGTATCTGCGGTGGTAAATTCAATATTTAAAATATTTTCACCTGGACGAATTCCCGCAGAAAGTTCAGCAGAAATAGTTGCAATAATCGGATCGAGTTGTAACAGTTGAAGGGCTTCTAACAAACGGTTTTGATTCAGAGGTTTTGAGGTAGCCCGTTGTAAACGAGACCGAACATAATTAGAGTTTAAACGCCCGGTTCCTGTAATATTAAGTTCTGATATTTCTCCTTCGACAATTTGAATCAAAACTGTTCCATCTTCCAGGGTTTGCGGTGGAATTAAAGCCCCAGAAGTAATATAACCGTTCCGAATATATAAATTTGTCACTGCCGAACGCGCTTGTAACAGTTCTGCAAAAGTAATCGGACGATTTAAAAAAGATTGAGTTTCTTCGGCTAATTCTTGATCGGAAAATGCTGTATTTCCTTCAAAAATAAATTGTTCGATAATGATGGTTTCTGTACTGTCTAAAGGGGGTGCTATTAATGGAGATGTTGGTGTTGGAGTCGGAAGAAGTTCTTCAGGAGGAGGAAGAATTGGAGGAAAGGTGAGTTCAGGAAGGGTTGTATCAGGAGGTACAGGTTGAGGATAGGAATTTTGAGTAACAGACAGAGGATGAAGGATAAAAGGAGATGCAAAAGATCTAACAGGCCAAGTGACCCAGACTGCAAGAATTGCCAACAAAAAATAATATTTATTTTGACTCAAAGAATGACCCATGTCCTCATTTTAGTGTTTAATGAAAATCTTAAGTTGATCGACTCAACTCTATCAAAATCTTATGGGATAAAGAAATATTCAATAATTTCCGGAAAGGTGTTCACAATAACGAAAGACTCATGGTTTCTTCTGGGTGAAAGGTGAACTTTGTTGAATTGGGATGTTGGTAGGATGTCACCCGAAGAAGTCAAAGCCGATCAAGGCATTCCTTCCCCGATCTAGCCATATTTTTTTGAGAATACAATTCCACTGACAACGGTGCAATTTATGGGACTTTACAGGATCGGGATGTATTCACACTCTACTATCGCCATGATATCTTGGAATTGAAGAATGTCAAACTTTTCCCCACTGGGGATGAACAGGGGCAGTTTAGGTGACTCTCAAAGCTTAAAACTAGAGTGTCGTTAAAATCTAGTTATTAAAATAAAAAATAACGTTGCGCCATTGGTAAAATATTAGCAGGTTCACAGGTTAACAGTTCACCATCTGCGCGAACTTCATAGGTTTCGGGATCGACTTCCATCTGGGGTAAAGCATTGTTTAATTTCAGATCAGCTTTACTTAAATTTCGGGTATTCGTAACCGGAACCGTCAGTTTTTGTAAACCTATTCTTTCTCGAATTCCGGCTTCGACTGCGGCTTGAGAAACAAAGGTAAAAGAAGTAGCGGTCATCGCCCCGCCAAAACTACCAAACATCGGACGCATATAGACTGGTTGAGGGGTGGGAATACTAGCATTTGCATCACCCATTTGTGACCAAGCAATTAATCCGCCTTTGATAACAATCTCCGGTTTAATACCAAAAAAAGCTGGTTTCCATAAACATAAATCGGCTAATTTTCCTTCTTCGATTGAACCGACATAATCCGAAATTCCATGAGTGATTGCGGGGTTAATGGTATACTTAGCAATATAACGTTTTGCACGGAAATTGTCATGGGTTTCTTGAGTATTTTCAGGCGAAGGAAGTAACCCGCGTTGTACTTTCATTTTATGGGCAGTTTGCCAGGTTCTAATAATGGTTTCTCCGACTCGTCCCATTGCTTGGGAGTCTGAAGAAATCATACTAAAAGCGCCTAAATCGTGTAAAATATCTTCTGCGGCAATGGTTTCGCGGCGAATTCTCGACTCTGCAAAGGCAACATCTTCGGGAATATTTCGATCTAAATGATGACAAACCATCAACATATCGAGATGTTCTTCTAGGGTGTTAATAGTGTAGGGACGAGTCGGGTTTGTTGAGGAGGGTAAGACATTTTTTTGACCACAAACTTTGATAATATCGGGGGCGTGTCCTCCGCCAGCACCTTCAGTATGATAAGTATGAATCACCCGATTTTTAAACGCAGAAATTGTTTTTTCTACAAATCCCGCTTCGTTTAAGGTATCGGTATGAATGGCAACTTGAACATCATATTGATCGGCAACAGTTAAACAAGTATCAATGGCGGCGGGCGTTGTTCCCCAATCTTCGTGTAATTTTAATCCTAAAGCGCCTGCTACAATTTGTTCTATTAATCCTTCCGGTTTAGCGCTATTTCCCTTTCCTAAAAACCCTAAATTCATCGGGAAAGCATCGGCTGCTTGCAACATTCGATAAATATTCCAGGAACCGGGTGTACAAGTAGTAGCATTTGTTCCAGTAGCGGGGCCAGTTCCTCCCCCGATCATGGTGGTAATTCCTGATGCGATCGCGGTTTCGATTTGTTGAGGGCAAATAAAGTGAATATGGCTATCAATTCCGCCTGCGGTGAGGATCATTCCTTCCCCTGCAATGGCTTCGGTAGCCGGGCCGATAATAATATTAACGTTGTCTTGAATATAGGGATTTCCCGCTTTGCCAATTTTAAAAATTTTGCCGTCTTTGATGCCAATATCGGCTTTAACAATTCCCCAATAATCTAAAATTAAGGCATTGGTAATTACCAGATCAACAGCGCCTTCTTCCCGAGAAATAGGAGACTGTCCCATGCCATCTCGGATGACTTTTCCGCCCCCAAATTTGACTTCTTCGCCGTAGGTTGTATAATCTTCTTCCACTTCGATGATTAATTCGGTATCAGCGAGGCGAATGCGATCGCCAACAGTTGGGCCAAAAGTTTCTGCGTAGGCGCGACGATCCATTCGATAACTCATAATTAATTCCCCCTATAAATAACTGTAAAATATAGCAATTTGAGATAAAAACTAACCTGAAAGTTGACCGTTAATTTTCCCATTAAAACCATAAACCTGACGACTTCCCGCCAGAGAAACTAACTCAACTTCTCGTTCATCTCCGGGTTCAAACCGAACGGCTGTCCCGGCGGGAATATTCAATCGCATTCCTTTGGTTTGTTCTCGTTCAAACTCTAGGGCGGTGTTCACCTCGTAGAAATGAAAATGAGAACCCACTTGAATGGGACGATCTCCTGTATTCGACACTTTTATTCTACAAGTTGGACGACCGGAATTCAGTTCTATTTCGCCTTTTTTAACAAACATTTCACCCGGAATCATAACTATTTTCTCTTAAAATTTAGGGATAATATTTCTATTTTAAACAATCGGATTATGAATCGTTACTAACTTGGTGCCATCGGGAAAAGTGGCTTCAACTTGCACTTCTTCCACCATTTCCGGTATACCCTCCATGACATCATCACGGGTTAACAAGGTTTTACCATAACTCATCAATTCGGCAACGGTTCGCCCTTCTCTCGCCCCTTCTAAAATCGCCGCAGACAGATAAGCAACGGCTTCGGGATAGTTAAGTTTCAAGCCTTTATCTTTGCGTCTTTCGGCGAGTAATGCGGCTGTAAAAATTAATAATTTATCTTTTTCTTGAGGCGTTAATTGCATAATTTCTGCACACCTTATGTTGAATTAAATCTTCCAAACCCGGGGTTGAGTGATCACTCGTCCCTGATTATTTTGGCGAATGAATTGCCAAACCGTTGTAAACCAGTTTATCACCTCTTGGGTTGTATTTCCGCGATAACGACACAAAAAACCGGATAAGAGTTGAGTCACTCCCATATCTCCTAAACTGTCCTGGTGATCCCACAATTGTCGAATTTCTTTTAACATTTCTTCAGAAACCGAATGTCCCACCCAAGCTAAAGTTCCCACCACCGCTTGTCCCCCTAAACCGTGAGGGCTGGTGAGAATTTCGACCCTCGCAGGTAGGCATTGACGATCTATCCATAATGGTTTTCCATTTTGCCAGATTTCGGTACAAGATCGCCATTCTCCTTGGGTATATTTTTCCCCTCTCGCAGTCCGTCCAAACCGGGTAATTTCCCATCCTAACCATGTCGCATTTTGTCCTAATTCTACCTGCAAATCTTGGCGATAAATGGCACCATTAAATACTATAGTTTCACGGGGTAAATATTCACAACAAGCATTTTCATCGACTTTTATTTTAATCGTTTGTTTGGCTTGTTTTCCGTTGCTGCGATAAATTTTACTCGCGGAGGCTGTGGTAATAACGGTTTGGGTTTGGGGTTGTAAATGGATTTCTTGTAATAAGCGATCGCCTCCAACAATTCCTCCGGCTGTGTGTAAAATAACGTTGTGACAGATATCTTTTCCTTCGGGATAAAATGAACGTTGAATTTTTAGGGGGGCTTGACTATAGGTTTCTATTAGTTTGGTTGAATTGTTATCTTTGGCGTATTTTAACCGCAGAATTCCTTGCCATGCTGTTGATTTTTGAGTTTCCATTATCAAGATTAAATCAAATTATTTTGAATAAACTCCTGCACATCTTCTACACCTTGTTTGGTTTTTAAATTCGTAAACACAAAGGGTTTTTCCCCTCGCATTTTTTTAGCATCTCGTTCCATAATGTTTAAATCTGCCCCAACAAACGGGGCGAGGTCTATTTTATTAATCACTAATAAATCCGATTTTGTAATACCGGGGCCGCCTTTTCGGGGTATTTTATCCCCTGCGGCGACATCTATCACATAAATCGTTAAATCGACTAATTCGGGGCTAAAGGTTGCGGCTAAATTATCACCGCCACTTTCAAGAAAGACAATATCAAGATTACCAAATTTTAACTCTAAATCTTCTATGGCTGCTAAATTAATTGAAGCATCTTCTCGAATAGCCGTGTGGGGACAACCGCCTGTTTCTACGCCTAATATTCGGTCAGTTTCTAAGGCTTGGGAACGGACTAAAAATTGGGCGTCTTCTTGGGTGTAAATATCGTTGGTGACAACGGCTATTTGATAGTGATCTCGCATCGACTTACACAACGCATCGAGAAGGGCGGTTTTCCCTGAACCGACTGGCCCTGCTATTCCAATTCTAAAGGCTGTCATGGTTAATTTTTCCCTGATTTTATCTAATATTTTGCTAAATTATACCAGAGGTTTGTAAACTTTAAAAGTGGGTTTAGGGGAATGTTTGGTTTCATTCTTTAACACAACCTACAATACTATAATGTTGGGTTTTATTCTTAAATTTAACCTACAAGACTATAATGTTGGGTTTCATTCTTCAACCCAACCTACAATACTATAATATTGGGTTTCATTCTTCAACACATCCGAAAAATTAGCTTCTAAACAAACGAGTATATTGAGTTTCATGCTGCATACTTGCGAGTCCTAAACCCCAACTACAACTGACTAAATCATCATCTTCTAATAGATAAATTTCTTCGCTGGCTTTGGTAATTTCGGGATGGAGTCTGAGGAGTAATTTTTGGCCGTGTGTTTGACCCATTGGAATGAGTTTAACTCCGGCATTTATGAGATTTGTTGCCCAACTATGGAGATATCCCAGTAACGCATTTTTGGGTTCAATTTGCCAATAACCCGCCCCTAAACCAAAGGCGATCGCATAATTACAAGGTTTACCAATAATTGCCGCACAGGTTTCGAGTTTGAAAATATCAGATTGAGTTGATGAGGGTTTTTGAATGCCTTCTAATTCTAACAACAATTTCATTAAACTGTTGCCCATCTGCCAGCTTTGTTTTCTAAGTTCTGATGTTTCTCGGGCTGCACTTAACCATTGATTCCAATCGGTTAAATCGGTTAATTTATTTCCCATAAAACACCGATACGCCCTTAACATAATGGCTGCTTCAATTCTAATAGAACCCTGTCTTATCTCTTGCATCAGCCAAGATTCTAAACCATTTTCATCAGTAATTTTTTGAGAATGAATCAATGTTTCTAGACCTTCGGAGTAACTATAAGCACCCAATGGTAAGGCTGGACTCGCTAGTTGTAAAAGATTGAGAATCAAGGTATTATTTTCCTAAATTAAAGTTAATGATGATGCCCATAGGCGCCTTTGTCGGGATAAAAGGGCGCGATTTCTTCAACAACCTCTAAACCCAATTTTACCAACATTGACTCTAACACAGAATCGGGGGATAATCTTAAATAATTTGAGGTAATTTCTAACGGTACATGACGATTTCCCAGATGATAAGCTGCCCGAATTAACTCAAGTTCGCTGTTAGCTTTAACGGTGATGACGGGTTCGGGTTTGGCTATAATTTTAGCAAAGTATTCTTGGGTTTCAGACTGTAATAAATCCCCATCTTCTAATACCGTTCCTCGCGGTAAACGGAAAGACACTTTTTGCTGAGATGATAACTCAATCGTTTGACGACTGCGATCGCGTTGTTCGGCTGTTAACGGGATGGTAAAATCAATATGGGGGTTGGTGTTGGGTTTGAAATGTTGGGTGAAAATAATCATTTTTTTCGATAGGGTGCAGCCTTATGCCACACCTCTGTAAACTCCAGTAAGTTTAGTTTTGTAGAATTTGTGTTTGTGATTGATCAAATTGATGATCAAAACGTTGAATTAGGGTTTGAATAATGCGAGGAGATCGATGTAAAGTTCCTACTTCATCTCCTGACAAGTCTGGATAATGTTTCTCCATCTCAGAGAGGGTAGCACTAAGGACATTATAGCTGCCAACATAAGCAAACTTACGGTCACAAATCCAATATTTTCCATGAGTGGGTAGAAGTTTGAGTTGAAAATGAGGATACCATTTTTCGAGTTCTCGCAGTTGAGGTAAGGCATTATATTTTTGCCATGTCTCTCCCCGAGCATCAATATAGTAACCTTGATCAGAAAATTTGATTAGTGTTCCGATATCATGTTGGTAGCCCCAACCAATATCTATCTGAACTCCTTGATCCAATGCTGATCGAAGTTTTAATAGAATGTCATTTGTAATACTGTGCCGTCTTAACCAAGGACAAACCACAATCACTCTTTCCTTAGCACTTTCAAGAGTTTGGAGGAGTAGAGAACGTCCACCAGAACTTCCAAAAATAATTTCTGACTCTGGAGATGTAACAGCTTCTGAGTTTCCCAACATTAAGCGCAGCATTTCAATACCGTAGTTATCAACAATTTTCTGGGTGTGATTTAACAAACTTTTTCGCTCTCGAAGTAGCTCAAGTTCGAGTTGAAGTTCCTTTATGCGATCGCTTTCTGTCAAGCTTTGTGTATTTTCTCTGAGCGAATCTTTGGAAAGGTTAGCTTAAAAATTAAACGGGCTACTTTGTTTCATGGAATTCTCCTACTGGGTACAAAACGTTAGATTAGTTAAACTTCCCTAGCTGAGAAGCCAGGGATTTTTGAACGGTAACTTATAATAGGATTGGCGATCTAATCACGTTCTCGTTTTGATTTGGCGTTGTTTGATTCTGTATTATTAGCTTGATTTAAGGGGGTTGGAATTAATTCATCGTCGGAGATGAAGAACTTTTCTAAGCCCGGAATAATCAGTTGGATGTACTGCATAACTTGATTCTTTTCTTGATTACAGTTCAAGCATAACAGCATAAAAAAACAATGTGGTCAATTCAAAATAGAGTTAAAAGTATATTTTAAATCAATTTTATTCGGTATGTAAATTGAAAGTAAATTAGAAGTAAATTAGCCGATTATCAGTTATACTCTTAATGAATAAGGACGCATTTATGGTATGAATTGGCCATTCACCCGGACGGACGAAAATAAAAGAAAAAATGCTCACACCACGACCCTATCTCCTGAGTTGTATCAGAGGTTATGCGAAAGTTTTGACCAAAGATACAAAAAGGGAGGCAAACAGCGCAATATGCAAGAGTTTCTAAATGACTGGGCTAGAGAACTGCCCGATGATTGTCAATCACCACCAAAGCCCCCAACCGTATACAACTTTTTGAAGGAATATAAAGATCGTGAATATTGGTTAATTGATGGTTTGTGTCGGCTTTTACTCAATTGTTCCGTTGAAGAAGCATCTCAACCTCCAATTTCTACTATCAAACCTGTTCCTGAAGGATCTCAATCTCCAGTTTCTATCATCAAACCTGTTATTAACGATACTATCTCACCGCTACCAAACCCCTTTGGTATTACTGGAAAAATTACTAATCCAGCAAATTTTTATGGTCGTGAAGAATTGTTGCGTCAGCTATTTGAGGAACTCGCCAGAGGATGCAGTCGTTCTCTAATTGGCGATCGCCAAATTGGTAAGTCTTCTATCTTATCGATGGTTTGTTTGTGGGGGCCAGAACGTTTGCAGCTTCCCCAAGAAGCGTTCATCTATATGGATATGCAAACTATTCGAGATGAACATCAGTTTTTCAAGAAACTCTGTCGAAAAATTGGTATTGAATCTTGTCGAGGTACGGACTTAGAATTTGCTTTAGAAGACCAAGGAAAACGCTATATTATCTGTATTGATGAGATTGAGAAAATGACCCGAAAGGAAAACTTTAGCGGCGAAGAACGGGAAGAATTACGAGGTTTTGCTGATGGGGCTAATATGCCATTTACATTGGTGATTGCTAGTCGTTCTCCTCTAGATATTTTATTTCCTGACTCAGAAGATGGAACATCACCACTGTATAATATTTGTAAACCTCTGGATGTCAAGCCTTTTCTTTCAAAAGAAGCACGGAGTTTTTTGATTCATCGACTGCAAGGCACGGGTATCAGTTTTACCGAAGCTGAAATTGAAGAATTGATTGAAAATAGTGCGGGTCATCCGGCTAAATTACAAGAACAAGCTGCTGACTTATTTAATTGTTATCGAGGTTGAATATGATTGACTTTATCAAAAAACTATTGAATCCAGTTGATTATCTTCGCTTACTTTATCTCTCTCTTTTCAGGACAAGTCAGAGCTTGAAGTTCCAAAAGAATACTAAAACAATATTGCTTTTAAATCTTAAAAAGATATTCTTGTTGCTTTTCATTAATTTAATTATTGAACTCGTCAGTTTTCAGTTAAACAATACATTTAGTCCTGAAAAAATTTGGTACAATTTATTTTTTACTATTTTGTTAGGGATAACAAATACAATCAGTAGAATAGAAGATGATTTGAATTTATTTAAAATAACAAAAGCTATTACTAAAAGTTCAGAAGTTGTATTATTTGGTATTTTGTTTAGCATTCTCCATGCAATAACAGATAGCATTTCAGCTTCGGTCATAAGCTGTGTCATCTTATATATTGATTCATCTCATATTCGAGAAAATATCAATATAAAAGCTATGTATGGTTTTTTTATAGGATTACCATCAGGAATTTTGACTTATCCAGCAGCCCACTTAATACTCGATCAATCACAAAAAAATACAGTAGATAGCTTAATGAGAGTGTATGGACTTCCACTCACTTTAATTTTTTCTTTGTTCACTTGGGGGGCGATGATTTCGTTTATTTTTTCGCGTTTTTTTAAAAAAAAGGAGGGGCTTAAAAGTTCAATATTGAGAGGATTTGAGGTCGCGAGTTTCGCCCTTTTATTTTTTCTGAATTTATACGCTACTTCAATTATAAGAAATTATGAAAATGTACGGGATAATGAAAGTCTATTATTTTCTTCACAGTTAATAAAAGAAGCTGTAATAAGTGGATTAATCATTGTATTTTATTGGATATGCTGTTTATTATTTTCTAAACTATCTAAAAAAATTGATCAATGTTACTCTATTAAAAATTCTATTTTATTTGGCGTTTTATTGTTGATTGTTATGAGTTTTTGGATGGGATATACATACAGATTATTTGCTGAGTGGTATGGGTTTTCCTCTCCAGATCCATTGTTGACTACATTACTGATTTTTGTTCTATCTACTCGTTTGTTTCTATGGCCATTAGAGGGATTATGGGCATTAGGACTAACTTGGTGTTATGAACAAGGGTATTTGGGAGTCCAAAATCGACATCTTTCTGAAGTTATAGATTTGGCTTACTTTGATCGTCAGATGATCTTACCACTGCCAAAAGAAAAAACATACCTACATCGTTTAGTACGTTTAAATATTAATGAAGCATGGAATAAAGCACTTGAACTGGCAACACAATCAAAACATCTTATAGCATCGGTTGGTGTACTTCACTCATTTGCTTGTATTAATCCAATCTCTGCTCAAATAGAAGTTGATAAAGCTTTTGTTAAAAGTGGAATTTATATTTATAGGAATGAACAATTTATCAAACAAATTCTACGTTATATCTCCTATCGTTTGCCTGCTGCTTCTGCTAATGTTTGGCAAGGTGAGGAACAATTTAAGGATTTGTATGTTGATTTATTAACACAATTTACACCAAAGGAAGTAAAACTTAAGGAATCAGGGCTTTCTTACCGGGAGTTGGAAGAAATTGATATATCCGCAGTAATTGAGGTCATGGAACAAGTTGTTAAAAAATTTGAATTTGCAAGACAAGCCGCTCCTTCCATGCGCAATGTTCAACAATATTATAATCTCTACAACGCCATCTTAATCAGTTTACAATGCACAAAAGTTAAGCCGATCTTTGAATGGGAAATAATTTTAGAAAGTGATTCTGATTACTGGCATCCTACTCTGATCGAAACATTTGATAAAATAAACACGATATCCAAATTGTTTAAAGGTTACTTAGAAGCAAGCTCTCCCCTAACAAAAGGGAATTGTATTCTAGAAGCAATTGAGCAGCTTACCAACTTAGAAAACTATTTAGCAGAGGAAAAAGTTGCATACAATAAAATATTTTATCTAATTGTTTCTCAATGGCAGAAAATTGTTGCAGAGGAGGGAGGAAAACTCGCTCGTTCTGGTTCGGGAAAACCTGTCAGTAATCCTTATGTTATTGGTAATCCAGTTCAAGGTAATTTATTTATTGGTCGTGAAGATATTTTACAGAGATTAGAGGAACTATGGTCAAATAAAGATCAATGTTCTTCTGTTGTTTTGTATGGTCATCGACGCATGGGAAAGTCTTCTATTTTACAAAATATTGGTACTCGTTTCGGAACAAAAACTATCATTGTTGATTTCAATATGCAACGCATTGGAAAAGTACAAAATAATAATGAACTAATATTTTACCTGGCACGAAAAATTCATCGCTCTTGGTGTCAACGAGGAAACAGCAACCTAGAAGCACCTAATAAAACATCATTTTTAGAAGATAGTCCCTATATGATGTTTGATGAATTTTTGCTTGACCTCGATCAAGTTAGAGATGGACATCGCTTTATTGTTACGGTAGATGAATATGAGTGGATTGAAAAACAAATTAATGACGGACGATTAGACCCAGATTTACTGGAACACTGGCGAGGTACATTTCAAACTTATCATTGGTTTATTATGGCATTTGCGGGTTTGCACAGTCTAGAAGAAAAACGAGGAGACTATTGGCATCCTCTCTACGAGAGTGTTAAATCAATTCCGGTGAGTTTTTTGTCTTCTAAATCGGCAGAACATTTGATTACTTATCCTTCACCAATTGACTATGATAAAAAAGCAATAGACCGCATCATTCAGTTAACCAACGGTCAACCTTATCTCGTTCAGCTTATTGGACATTTTCTAATTAGTCGCTTCAACCAACAAATGTTTGAAGAAGAAATTCAACGCCAACGACGTTTTACATTGGAAGATGTCGAAGCCGTGATTGATTCTCCTGAATTCTCTCGAGATATCAATGCTTATTGTGAAGGAGTTTGGGTGCAAGCTAAAGATAGCGAACCCGATGGACAGCTTGAGATTTTAAAACAACTATGCAACCAACAAATGTCACTAGCCGAACTTGCTGAGATAACTCATCTGAGTTTAGAACAAACAGAAGCAGCTTTAGAAACTCTGAAAAAGCATGATGTAATTGTGCAGAATCAAAATAAATATGCCTATACAGTTGAATTGATGAGACGTTGGGTTCAGCAACGCAAAAAATAACAAAGGCTGATAAGGCTTGAAAGAATAACCGCTAAAGGTGGTAACGTATACCTAAGTCATCTAAAATTAGTAATCTGCCCATTCTGCGATCGCTGTTATGCCTAGCTTTTTACTCGAAGTCGGTACCGAAGAACTCCCCGCCCCCTTTGTTGAACAAGCCCTGCAACAGTGGCGAACCCTCATTCCCGCGACGCTAGAAGAACAATTTCTTCAGTCTGAGTCTATTCAAGTTTACGGGACGCCTCGACGGTTGGCGGTGGTGATAGAAGGACTCCCGAAGCAGCAACCTGACCGGGAAGAAGAAATAAAAGGCCCACCTGCATCGGCTGCATTCAAGGATGGGAAACCGACAAAAGCAGCCGAAGGGTTTGCAAAAAAACAAGGGGTTGAACTCGATGATTTGGAAATTCGCCCAACAGATAAAGGGGATTTTGTTTTTGTTCAAAAGAAAATTTTAGGTCGTCAAACGGCTGATATTTTAACCGAATTAATTCCGCAATGGATTACTAAATTAGAAGGAAAACGGTTCATGCGGTGGGGAGATGGAGAGTTGAGATTTCCTCGCCCCATTCGTTGGTTAGTGGTGTTGTTGGATGATCAAATTTTACCTGTCACTTTAGTTAGTGGTTCTGATAAAATTGATAGCGATCGCATCTCCCAAGGTCATCGAGTTTTGCATCCTGAAGTCCTAGAAATTCCCTCGGCAACTGATTATTTAGAGGCTTTGCGTCTAGGATTTATTGAAGTTGACCCCGAACAGCGTCAAACCACGATTGAACAAGAAATAAAAACGGCGGCGAAAAGTATTGGCGGAGAGGCAGAAATTCCAGAGGAATTGTTAGCAGAAGTGATTCATTTAGTCGAGTGGCCGACGGCAGTTGTGGGAAAATTTGAAGATGAATTTTTGAATTTACCACCGGAAGTCATTAAAATGGTGATGGTGACACACCAACGTTATTTTCCAGTCTTAGAAACGGCATCGGCTCAATCTCCCCTCAAGTCTTATTTTATCACAATTTCTAATGGAGATCCAGCTAAATCTAATATTATTGCTGCTGGAAATGAACGGGTGATTCGGGCAAGATTAGCGGATGGTCAGTATTTCTATAAATCGGATTTAAAGCAACCCTTAGAAGCCTATTTACCGAATTTAGAAACGGTGACATTTCAAGATAAATTAGGTTCAGTTCGGGAGAAGGTCAATCGAATTTGTCAAGGGGCTGATTTAATTAGTCAACAGCTAAAAGTTAGCAAAACTGAACACACTCAAATTCAACGGGCGGCGTTACTTTGCAAGGCAGATTTGGTCACGCAAATGGTGTATGAATTCCCCGAATTACAAGGGGTGATGGGTGAAAAATATGCCCGTGAAGGGGGTGAACCAGAAGCGGTAGCAACAGCTATTTTTGAACATTATTTACCGCGTGGGGCGACTGATAGTTTACCGCAAAGTTTAATCGGTCAAGTGGTCGGTTTAGCCGATAGATTGGATACTTTAGTCAGTATTTTTGGCTTAGGAATGATTCCTTCCGGTTCTTCTGATCCCTTTGCGTTGCGTCGGGCGGCGAATGGGGTGGTTAATATTATTTGGGATGCCAACTTAACGATTAATTTACATCAACTGCTTGAACAGTTGGCGACCAATTTTAGCCAACATTATCAGCAAGCGATTCCTCATTTATTATCTCAGCTTTATGACTTTTTTCTGCAACGAATTAGAACGCTGTTGCAAGATGAGAAAGGGATCGATTATGATTTAGTCAACGCTGTTTTAGGAGAAGATGACCCCGAATATACAGAACGAGCGTTAAAAGATTTGTTGGATGTGCGGGAACGGGCGATTTTCTTACAAACTATTCGTCAAGATGGTAGCTTAGATAAAATCTATGAAACCGTTAACCGTTCGACTCGTTTAGCCAAACAAGGGAATTTAGATACAATACAGTTAAAACCGCAAAAACAGGTGAATCCTAAACGGTTTGAGAAGTCATCCGAAGAACAGTTTTATCAAGCGTTAATTGATTTGGTTCCAAAAACAGAAGCCGCCCAAAAAACGCGAAATTATCGACAGTTAGTAGAAGCTTTAGCGGAAATTGCCCCAACAGTTAGCACCTTTTTTGATGGGCCAGAAAGTGTGTTGGTGATGGATGAAAATCCAGAAATTCAACAGAACCGTTTAAACCTATTGGGATTATTGCGAAATCATGCTAGAGTTTTAGCAGATTTTGGGGCCATAGTTAAGAGTTAAACCGAGTCCAACTTTCAAAGCGGGAGTGTGGGTCTAGACAAACTCCCCTAAACCTTGATTCAGAACCCCAAACCAACAGGCTAAAATAGGGATTAATTCACCAGGGAACTACCATTTTTGTCTATGCCAAACGCTCATATTATCGGCTTAGGAAGATCAGGGAATGCAGCTGCCCGACTGCTGAAGTCTCAAGAGTGGAAAGTAACGATTAGCGATCGCAATACTTCCCCTAAATTGCATCAACAACAACAGCAGTTACTCAATGAGGGAATTAACGTTAATTTAGGTCAAAATTTCAACCCCGAAACCTCCCCGGATTTAGTCGTTGTGAGTCCCGGTGTCCCCTGGGATATTCCCGCTTTAGAAACCGCCCGACAAAGGGGAGTAGAAATCATTGGAGAAATGGAACTGGCGTGGCGAAATCTTAATTTTGTTCCCTGGGTTGGAATTACCGGAACCAATGGTAAAACAACGACAACAGCGTTAACCGCAGCCATTTTTAAAGCGGCAGGTTTTAACGCTCCCGCCTGTGGAAATATTGGCAATGCTGCCTGTGAACTCGCCCTGCAACAGCAAGAAATTCGAGCGTTAAAAACAGAAAAATCGGTCGATTGGGTAATTGCAGAAGTCAGCAGTTATCAAATCGAATCCTCCTCAACTTTTGCCCCAAAAATTGGGGTGTGGACAACCTTTACACCGGATCATTTAAGTCGTCACCGGACTTTAACAAACTATTATAATATTAAAGAAAAACTGCTCAAAAAATCGGAAATTCAAATTCTGAATGGTGATGATCCCTACTTGCGTCAAAATGCCTCTCAAAACTGGAAAGATGCCTGTTGGACAAGTGTTAAAGGAAAATCAGAACTTATCGGAAATCCAGAGTTAGGGGTTTATATTGAAGACGATTATGTTTGTCAAAATAATCATAAAATTCTGCCCATTCAAGCTTTAAAAATGGTCGGAAAACATAACCTACAAAATCTATTAATGTCTGTTGCAGCCGCCCGAATTGCCAGCATAGAACCCGCAGCTATTGAACAGGCAATTTCCACCTTTCCGGGTGTTCCTCATCGTTTAGAATATGTGGGAACTTGGCAAGGAATTGATTGGATTAATGATAGTAAAGCCACCAATTATGATGCGGCAGAAGTGGGTTTAGCTGCGGTTGAAGCCCCGGTGATTTTAATTGCGGGTGGAGAACCGAAAGAAGGAGATGATACCCAATGGTTACGAGGAATTCAAGAAAAAGTCGCAGCAGTTTTATTAATCGGAGATGCAGCCGAACCATTTTCCCAACGACTCCAACAGGTGAATTATCAAACGGTTGAAATTGTTGAAACGATGGAAAATGCAATTCCTAAAGCCGCAGAATTAGCTCAAAATCTATCAGCAAAAGTGGTGTTATTGTCGCCTGCTTGTGCGAGTTTTGATCAATATGAAAGCTTTGAACATCGCGGCGATCATTTTCGTCAGTTGTGCTTAGAATTTATGAGTTAATCATTAAATTGCCAATCTTTCGTAATATTTTCAAGACTTCATACAGTTCACCCGAATTTAACAACGTGAACTGTTTGGATAACGCATAAATGGGATTTTCTTGTTGGATGAGTTTGATAAAGATAAAATTATCACCACTGGTTAATAAACCATAGGTTGGAATAGTCAAATTTGGGGTACAGAGTAAATAAGCTAGCGCTTGAGGAATTCCTAACCCTAAAGAAAATGTTGTTCGTTTTGCTTCCAATACCCAAACCCACAACTGATGATGAATCACAAGTGCATCAATTCTTCCAGATAAAATTTCCTCAGAATGATCAAGGGTTAATTCAACGGAAGATTCAAATTTCATTTTGTAAGGTGGATCATAAAAACCTGCTTTTTCTAATAAAGGAGAGACAATCATCATTTTTACCCCTTCTTCGAGGATCATTCCCTCCTCAAGTTGGTAAAAATATCGATTGATAATTTGATCGAGTCTGAGACAATCTTCTGATGAAATTTCGGGTAAATTTTGACTCCACTCCGTAAAAAACTGCGAATCTTCAGAACGTTGTAAATTAAAGTTATCCCGGAGTAGTTTTAATGTCGTTTTTTCAGAAATTGCGATTGTTTTAACCATGTTATGATGAAAAGCTGTATTCTCCAACCCTAACACGCGAATCTGTAACCTATTCCTTGAACCAATAGGATGAACTTTGATTATCAGAATTCTTAATCTAAAGGAAAACTGGAATCATTTATCTATACAAATCAAACTAAATCTTGCAAATCATGGTAACAATTTCTCAGTGTCTGCTTATACCTTCATCCCCCGGTACAGACTGCTACAATAAAGAACCCACATCACCACCCAAAAACTCTTTGTGAGATGGAGGGAATGATGCTGTAACTGAACGGACACCTAAAACATCTTGTATTCAAGGGTCTGCTCAGAAATTTGGTGTTCTCTCAATTCTGATAAAATCCTATGGCAGTCTCTCACTCTCAAAGTTCAATTCAAGCTTGTGAATGGCCAATTTCTCAAATTCCCGGGTTAAATTCTAAAAATCAACACCTGCTGAGTGATAAATGTGGCATTACCACCACCACACAACTCCTCGATAATGGTCGTACCCAAGCCCAAAAAATGATGTTAGCAAACGTATTGCAAGGGAATCTACGAGATGTGAGTAAATGGGTGGCAATGGCAGATTTAGCGAGAATTCCGAGTGTAGGCTGTCAATATTGCGGACTGTTGCTTCATGCCGGAATTGGATCGGTGACTCAGTTAGCCCAAATGCCCGTTCATCGACTACACCAACAAATTCTCCGTCTACACGTTATCACCCTGCAACGGCGTGATCTGTGTCCGTCTGTGGCGGTGGTACAACGTTGGATACAAGAAGCCCAGTGGCTTTAAACAGCGAGGGGCAAACCCAATCATCTTAACTCTTGTAAATCTAACTACAAGTTTGGGTTGCCCACACCTGAAAAAAACCGATAATCCTTTAAGAAGAAGATTCTTCGGTATTGAGAACCCCATTCAAAAAGATATCCGCTAAACCTTCGGCTAACTCCTGCATCGCTTTCGGGCGCGCCCCAGGTTCAATTAACGTGGTGTAACTAAATCCCGCCACCGCAAACATTCCGAGAAACACTTGAGCAACAATGCGAGGATTCATTTGACGATAAACCCCTTTTTCCATCGCCGTTTCAAAAAATGCTTCTGCTACATCCGTCATTTTAGCAATCACTTCAGATTGAATGCGATCGCGTAATTCGGGATGAAACTGAGCCTCAAGAAAACAAACCCGCATCAAATCTGCATTTTCATATAAATTTAACATTCTTCGGCGCATCACTTGGGCAACCGCTTTATAACTGCCCATTTCACTCAATTCGGTCAACAAATCAGTCAGAATTTCAATCCATCCTTCCGTCGCCACTTCGATTAAAATCGCCTTTTTGTTGGGAAAATGACGAAAGATTGTTCCCTCCGCCACACCTGCTGCCTGCGCTAAATCCCGAGTTGTAGTGCCATCATAACCTTTGCGGGCAAATAATCGCTGTGCCGCCTTTAAAATGCGAGTCGAAGTTTCGCTTTCCAATTGAGGAGTATGATTTAAAGTTTTCATCATTTAGCTATTGAGTATCCTGGAAGTCGTCTAAGAAAATAGGGAACCGTAATCAGTCAAAGCAGGTCAGGATCGGATGATCCCATGGTCAGCATCAAAGAGTTTTTTGTTCTCAATTCCTGAGTTCGCTGTCTTAGCGTATCATTTGTAATCAGACAGAATGCTTAAATGACAAAACTCTTCATGCTTTGAATGTTAAAATTCTTCTCATAGCATATCCATTGCGAGACTAAAGCTTATGTTTCCCAGTTGGCCTGTTCCCCCTTGTCTTCAGAATTTCCTCAGTCCCAAAAGCGGACGGGGTATAGTCTTAACGCTACTCATCTGTTTATTTTGGGGAATTCCAGCAAATCCACTACTGGCTGATCCAACGCCTACCCGTTCCCAAACTTCGATCCAACCTTATCTTGATCGGGTGATGAACGAGGTGAGTGAATTTCGCCTCGATAATGGGATGAAATTTATTGTCCTTGAACGTCATCAAGCCCCGGTAATTTCATTCTTAATTTATGGGGATGTGGGCGGCGCAGATGAACCGGATGGTCAAACGGGAGTTGCTCACTATTTAGAACATTTGGCTTTTAAAGGAACAAAACGGATCGGAACCACCAATTATCAAGCGGAAAAACCTTTACTCGAACGCTTAGATCAGCTTTTTGAAGAAATCAAAGCGGCTGAAAAACAAGGAAAATCCGAGCAAGTTGAGCAACTTTTTAGTGAATTTCAAACGGTAGAAGCCGAAACCTCAAAGTTTGTTAAACAAAATGAATTTTCTCAAATTGTTGAACGGGCGGGAGGAGTCGGATTAAATGCGGCAACCTCTGCCGATGCAACGGTTTATTTCTATAGTTTACCAGCCAATAAACTGGAACTGTGGATGTCTCTAGAATCAGAACGATTTCTAGAACCCGTTTTCCGAGAATTTTTTAAAGAAAAACAGGTAATTTTAGAAGAAAGACGCCTGAGAACTGAAAACTCTGCGGTCGGTCAGATGGTTGAAGAATTTACGGCTACAGCGTTTCAAGTTCATCCCTATCGACGTCCAGTGATTGGTTATTTAGAGGATATTGAAAACTTAGAACGCCCCAATGTAGACGATTTTTTTGACACTTATTATGTTCCGAATAATCTCACGGTTGCGATTGTCGGAGATGTCAACCCAACTGAAGTTAAAAAACTCGCTCAAACCTATTTTGGACGCTACAAAGCAGGCCCAACACCCCCGAAATTAACTATTGTTGAACCGCCTCAGCAACAAACGCGAGAATTAACGATGAAATTACCCTCCCAACCCTGGTATTTTGAAGGTTATCATCGACCTGCACTGGCTCACCCCGATCATGTCGTTTATGAAGCGATTACCAGTATCTTAAGTAGGGGTCGCACTTCTCGCCTTTATCAAAGTTTAGTTGAACAACAACAGGTCGCTTTAGCAGCAGAAGGCTTTAGCGGTTATCCCGGTGATAAATACCCCAATTTAATGTTATTTTACGGTCTGAGCGCTCCCGGTCATTCTATTGATGAAGTGGCTGTTGCTTTGCGAAAAGAAATCGAACGCTTGAAAACTGAACCCGTTTCTCAACAGGAATTAGAACGGGTGAAAACCCAGGCTAGGGCAGCTTTATTGCGATCGCTAGATGCTAATATGGGGATGGCTTTTGCTTTACTAGAGTATCAAATCAAAACCGGGAGTTGGACGAATTTGTTCAAACAATTAGACGCTATTTCCAAAATTACCCCGGCTGATATTCAACGGGTGGCGCGAGAAACATTCCGTCCAGAAAATCGCACCATTGGGAAGTTATTACCCGAAGATTCTTAGCTTTTAAACTGTCATTCAACTCTTTAGACCATAGACTATTCATTGATTATGCAAGCTCAAGCCAGATTTAACCTCAGAAAATCAAAACGATTACTATTCGGACTGCTATTCGCCAGCCTATTTTTAATCATCACATGGCGTTCTCCCGCAGTTGCTTCTACCGCTAAACATTACACAGAACTGACATTTCCCCCCCTCCCCTCACTTCCCGTCCCCGAATATACTCGCTATCAACTCGATAACGGAATCACCGTTTTTTTAATGGAAGATCGGGAACTTCCCCTAATTGGAGGAACCGCATTATTCCGCACCGGAAGTCGATACGAACCCGCCAATAAAGTTGGACTCGCCAGCTTAACCGGGGAAGTTATGCGAACCGGAGGAACAACCGATCATACTGCTGAACAACTCAATCAAATTCTGGAACAAAAGGCTGCTGCTGTTGAAACTGGAATTGGGACCACCGCCGGAAGTGCAGGGTTTAGCGCCTTGAGTGAAGATCTAGAAACCGTTTTTGGATTATTTGCAGAAGTTGTACAAAAACCTGTTTTTGATGAACAGAGATTAGTTTTAGCAAAAACTCAACAAAAAGGCGGAATTGCAAGGCGAAATGATAGCCCCGAACGCATCGCCGGACGAGAATTTCAAAAGTTAATCTATGGAAAAGATAGTCCCTACGCTCGTACCGTAGAATATAAAACGCTCAAAAATATTGAGCGAAAAGATTTAATTGAATTTTACCAAAGTTCGATTCATCCAGAAAACATGATTTTAGGGATTGTGGGAGACTTTGAAACCAACAAAATGAAAGCCTTAATTGCTGAAAAGTTTGGCAACTGGAAACCCGCAACAACCATTAAAAGTCATCCTAAACCTCAAGCCAATCAAGCCCATTTAGGCGGATTATTTTTTATTAATCAACCTCAATTGACTCAAAGTTATATTGAAATGGGTCACATTGGCGGAAAACGAAATAATCCTGACTATCCCGAATTAATGGTGTTAAATGGGGTGTTAAATGGCTTTGGAGGACGGTTATTTAATCAAATTCGATCCGATCAAGGGTTAGCCTATACTGTTTATGGAATTTGGAATGCGAACTATGATTATCCAGGTGTATTTATCGCTGGGGGACAAACTCGTTCCGATGCTAGTGTTGAGTTTTTAAAATCCATGCGGACTGAATTAGAAAAAGTACGACGTGAACCTGTTAAACCCGAAGAATTATCCTACGCCAAAGAGTCAACCCTAAACTCCTTTATCTTCAATTTCACCTCTCCCGATCAAACCCTGTCTCGTTTAATGTTGTATGAATACTATGACTATCCTCAAGACTTTATCTTTGACTATCAACGTCAAGTTGAAGCCACAACAATTGAAGATATTCAACGAGTCGCTCAAAAGTATCTCCAACCGGAAAAAATGGTCACTTTAGTGGTGGGAAATGAAGCGGAAATTAACCCCCCGTTATCCAGTTTAGATCGGGAAACTAAAATTACAGCCATTGATATTACTATCCCTGAACCCAGTTAATCACCGAACCCTTGATGGGGGAATCATTCGTGAGTTGGGGCTTAACAGTTGCGCTCAAATAATCACATCTATCACTTGTTTTTTTTACCGCTATTAACAGTAGGAATAGATTGATTCCCCTTTGTTGTTAAACATAAACTCAGTTTGATTATGCCATCCCCCGTCGGACATTCCCTCGCAGGCGTTTGTGGATACATTCTCGCCCAACCTCAGATCCCTAAACTGCATCGGCTGTCTATTTTCTTCGCCTCTATCTTGATTGCAAATTCACCGGATTTAGATATTTTTGTCGGATTATTTTTGCGGGGAGATCCGGGTATTTTTCATCGTCAGATTAGTCATAGCTTGATCGTTGCAATTGGGGTGGGTTTATTAACCGCTTTAATCGCTAAAATACTTCACGTGAAACAATGGAATCTCCTCACTCTCTGGGTCTGGGGACTCTATACCAGTCATATTTTACTGGATCTTTTAGTCACAGATGAACCGCCAGGCGGAACTCAAGCATTTTGGCCGTTTTCATCGGATTATTTTGTTTCACCGATCACGATTTTTGGCGGATTTTATTATGGGGGTTCAGGACTGTTTGAATTTTTGTTTTCTCTTTTGACCTGGCAAAACTTGATCACTATTTTACAAGAAGTTATCATTTTAACCCCTTGTATTGGATTAACGGTGTATTTGCAAAAACAGTTCATTAAAAAAGCCTATCCTCAAAGATAGACTGTTAATAAACATGGAAAAAAAACTAGGATGCAGCTTGTAATTCATCCAAACGTGCTAACACTTCTTGACTATGAATAGCAGGTCTAACTTTCAAAAAAATATCTCGGAGTTCACCTTCTGGATCAATAATAAAAGTATGTCGCATGGAAAAAAAGTTCATCCAAGATCCATAGGCTTTACTAACTGTTCCATCTGTATCCGCCAGCAAGGGAAATTTTAACCCTTCTGAGTCACAAAACTCGGCATGAGAGTCAACATCATCGGCACTAATACCCAAAATTTGGACATTTCGATGAAAGTATTGGGGGAGATCCTGTTGAAAACGCCGTGCTTCAATAGTACATCCTGATGTAAAATCTTGAGGATAAAAATACACTACAACCCACTGACCTCGATAGTCAGATAGAGAGATTTCTCCATCTCCCGTATTCGTCGGTAAGGTAAAATCAGGGGCGGGTTGGTTTAACGGGGGTAGGGTTCCCCCCATTGCCAACGCAGGAGAAGTTATGTTGAGACTCAATACAGCCAAACAAGCAGCCAACAGTAAGCGGATTAGGGTTCGACGGAAGATCATCACTTAAAATGAATAGGTACTTTACATAAGTTTACACAACTCTGGAGGAACTTCACCTTTATCTCTTGAGTCGGGATGATGATGTTAACTGCCGGAAGTTGATTTTTTTTACAACTTTAAAACGGTTAACAAATTTGCTACTCTAACTCCGAATAACTGATTTTGAAAACATGGAAGACCTACCTGTATTAACTGGTTCTGCAATTGCGATTATGTTGGTCAATGGACGGCCAATTGTCATTCAAGTTGATGGTGATAATGCACCCATTACGGCCGGAAATTTTGTTGATTTAATCGAGCGAGATTTTTACAACGGAATATCATTTCATCGCGTTGTTCGTCAACCTAATCCCTTTGTTGTCCAAGCAGGCGATCCCAACAGTAGAGATCCGAATTTCCCCCCAGAACAGCTTGGAATTGGGGGTTTTGTTGATCCCATGACGGGTTTAGAACGCAGAATTCCCCTGGAAATTAAACCCCAAGGCGCAGCAGAACCGATTTATGGTCAAACCTTTGATGAAGCCGGAATTACTGTTCCCCCCCTGTTACCAAATACTCAGGGAACTATTGCAATGGCTCGCACCAATGACCCGAATTCAGCTTCCTCACAGTTCTTTATTAATCTATCTGATTCTGACTTTTTAGATGGGAATTATGCCGTTTTTGGTCAGGTGACTGAAGGTTTTGATGCAGTTGATGAAATTCAACAAGGCGATATCATTCAAGAGGCAGCAGTTGTCGCCGGAACTATTCCTGGTCGAGAGTCAGTTTTAATCAGTGATCCGCTACTTTTAAATAGCTTTATTAACACGGTTAATCTGACTCGTTTACCTTTAGAATTTTTCTTGTTACCCCAGAATTTTGAGGCTGATAATAATGTCACGATTACCCCAGAAAATTCTCAACAAGCACTCTCCGGTGTTCTGTTAGGGCCGGGAAATGATCGGGCTGTTGGTTCACCCCTCGATGATGTGATTATGGGGAATGAAGGTGACGATACTATCTTTGGAGAAGGGGGGAATGACTATATTTTTGGGGGTCAAGGAAATGACCTGCTTTATGGCGGAGAAGGCAATGATATTATCAATGGAAATCGCGGCGATGATACCATTTTTGGCGGCCCTGGAGATGATTTTCTACGCGGTGGACAAGGGGATGATTTACTTTATGGTGGCGAAGGAGATGATTTTTTAATCGGGGATTTAGGTTCGGATACTCTAATCGGAGGACCCGGTGCAGATACGTTTATGTTAACCCTAGAAAATTCTATCGGGGTGCGTGATATTAGAGTGGTGGATTGGATTGCTGATTTTAACGCTGCAGAAGGTGATCGCATTGCGATTATTGGAGAAATAGATATTTCTGAACTCAGTTTTAATATTGTGCGAGACGATACCTATATTTTCCGTAGAAATGGTGACTTTTTGGGAATTGTCCAGAATGTTCTTCCGGATGAGGTTCAAGGTTCGGTAATTATTGTTCCGCCCAATGACTTGGCTTTGACAATTGACTAAAAATTTGATAAGCTGAGAATAAGCTTTAAACCTTTTTTAGCTGGAATTTGGCTTCAATCTTCGTTAAGAGATTGGAGTCAGATTGTTTTAATCTCAAGCTCATCAGGAAGAATTGCATTAAACTTTTAAAAATCGTTGTTATCTAGAGAAGCCGTTGAGAATAGCTATGAGTCTTAATAAATTGGCGATCATTTTTTTCTTGGTTATTGGGTTGATGTTTGGGGGAATGACTTCTGTTCAAGCTGCCAACTCTAAAGATATTCATCGACTGCTGAAGAATAAATCTTGTCAAGCGCTTCTCTGGAAAAGCTGTGATTTAAGCGAAGCCAACTTACAAGGTTTGAATTTAGCCCAAGTCAAACTTTCAAGAGCTAATTTAAAAGATGCAAATTTAGAAAATACAGTTTTAAAATATGCCGATTTATCCGGAGCAGATTTAAGAGGTGCTAAACTGAATAAAGCCAATCTTTTTGGGGCTAACTTACGCCGAGCGAATTTAGAAGGGGCTGATTTAAGAGAAGCGGGATTATGGGAAGCTGATTTAACCTTAGCAAATCTCAGAGCAGTGGATTTAGAAGATGCTAATTTATTAGAAGCAAGACTCTGGGGAAGCAACTTAATAAAAGCCAATTTAAGTAACGCTAGTTTACACGGGACAAATCTCCAATATTCTAATTTAGAAAACAGTAACTTGAGTCATGCTGACTTACATAGCTATGCGTTTCGAGACTCTAAAACTGTTACCAATTTGAGTAATGCCAACCTAGAAGGGGCTAACTTAAAAGAGACTAATTTGAGAGGGGTTCTCCTGCGTGGTACAATTATGCCCGATGGTCATATTCATGAGTAGGGGAATTTTAGACTGTCGATGAGATTCAAAAAAGATTAGCTAATCAGGTTTGGATTCATAAACGTTACAATTTGTGATGAAGCGCGAATTGCATTGAAACTCATGCTGGATACCCTGCAAATACACTTCTATGAAATTGCCCAATACGCCAACAGCCTCGTGAAAACGCAACTAACGCAATTAAGTTGGCTCAGTGTGGGAATTATCTTACTAGCGGGCTTGCTGACGAGCCTCACACCCTGTATGCTGTCTATGCTACCGATCACCATTGGCTATATTGGCGGCTATGAAACTCAAAACCGCTTTCAAGCCCTTGCCCAGTCTAGTTGGTTTGCCTTGGGACTAGCGACAACCTTAGCAGGTTTAGGAATTGTAGCCACATTAGTCGGCCAAGTATACGGTCAAATTGGCTTTGGTTTACCCATCATTGTCAGTATTATTGCCATTGTGATGGGATTAAATTTATTAGAAGCATTGCCCATTCCTTTGCCTGCCTTTGATACAATGGAATGGATACCTAAAAATATCCCCCATGGGGTTCGTTCCTATTTTTTAGGACTAACGTTTGGGTTAGTGGCTTCTCCTTGTAGCACTCCCGTTTTAGCTACTTTATTAGCCTGGGTTTCTACTTCAAAAGATTGGGTTTTAGGCGGTGTATTTCTTCTGGCTTATGCAGTCGGATATGTTGCCCCTCTCGTTTTAGCAGGAACTTTTACCGCGAGTCTTAAAAAACTGCTGGCTTTGCGACAATGGTCGGGTTGGATTACTCCGGTGAGTGGAGCTTTATTAGTAGGATTTGGTGTCTTTTCACTATTTTTTAGATGGTTTCCTATCGTTTGAGTTCATCTAATATCTCAAAAATTAACATTAAAAAATGACAGCCAAAGAAGTCTTTTTATCTAAACTTTCAGATTGGGGAAATAAGCCTATACAGGTCTGGAAACGAGAAGTTTTACCTGTTCTTGCTAACTTGCGGTTAGCTATTGTTTTATTATTACTGATCGCTGTTTTTAGTATATCAGGAACGGTGATTGAACAGGGGGAATCTCTCAAATTTTATCAAGAAAATTATCCGGAAAACCCCGCTTTATTTGGGTTTTTAACCTGGAAAGTGATCCTGCTACTGGGCTTAGATCATGTTTATCGAACCTGGTGGTTTCTGGCGATTTTATTGCTGTTTGGCAGTAGTTTAATCGCTTGTACTTTTACTCGACAACTTCCCAACTTAAAATCAGCCCGACGTTGGAGTTATTATCACAGTCCAAAACAGTTTAAAAACCTGGCTTTGAGTGCAGAAATAGAAACAGGTTCTCTAGAAACCGTCAAAACTTTACTGCAAAAACGTCGCTATCGAATTTTTGAAGAAGATCATCAACTTTATGCGAGAAAAGGATTAATAGGACGCATTGGGCCGATTATTGTTCATGCTAGTATGATTATTATTTTAATCGGTTCTTTAATTGGGTCTTTTACTGGATTTATTGCCCAGGAAATGGTGCCGAGTGGGGAAACTTTTAAAGTTCAACGGATTATTGATGCGGGGGCGTTTGCGGAGTCACAAATTCCCAAAGATTGGTCAGTGCGAGTGAATCGATTTTGGATTGATTATACACCCGATGGAACCATTGATCAATTTTATTCTGATTTATCGGTTTTAGATGATAACGGTTCAGAAGTAGACCGTCAAACCATTCACGTTAATAAACCGTTAAAACATAAAGGCGTCACCTTTTATCAAGCAGATTGGGGAATTGCAGCAATTCGGGTGAGGATGAATAGAAGCCCCGTTTTACAACTCCCCATGGCACAATTAAATACAGGTGGAAACGGACGAATTTGGGGAACTTGGATTCCCACAAAACCAGATTTAAGTGCAGGGGTTTCTCTGTTAGCGAGAGATTTACAAGGCACCTTACTACTGTATGATAACGAAGGTCAGTTAGTATCAACGCTACGTCCGGGAATGTCTACCGATGTCAATGGCGTGACTCTATTTGTCGATGAAGTTGTTGGGAGTACCGGACTGCAAATTAAAGCAGACCCCGGAATTCCGATGGTTTATTTAGGGTTTGGGTTATTGATGGTGAGTGTATTAATGAGTTATGCGTCTCACTCGCAAATTTGGGTTTTAGAAGCCGATAACCGTTTGTATTTAGGTGGAAAAACCAATCGGGCAAAAGTAGTCTTTGAACGAGAAGTCATTGGGATATTAGACGAAATCAAACCCACATCTAACTCAAATTCAGAATCAATCACTACCCCCGTTTAAACTAACTTTCCCCCAATTCTGGCTTTCTCGGTTTGGGGGGAATTTTATCCGAAATTTGACTAACATTCCAAACCGTTTTCACTTGGTCTTGACGCCAAGAGCGAATCATGCGTAAGCTCAAAAAATAAGCAAGAACTGCACTGATGATTCCGGTGACAAAACATCCTAATAATAAAGTCAGGGCAAATTCAGTTCCAACGCCGACAATATCTTCTATCGAGTGTAAACTTTCCCAGTCCTCAAATAAAGGTTCTTGAGATCCAAGTAACAATCGTCCAATTTTATAGTTAAATAGAAAAATCGGTACATAAGTGAACGGATTACTCACCCAAGTCCCCGCCACTGCTAAGAGTTTGTGACCTCTAAATAAAACCGCTAAAGAGACACCGAATAAAATCTGAAAGCCTAAGAAAGGAAAGCACCCCGCAAACACACCTACCGCTAATCCTTTAGCTAAATATTCGGGAGTTCCCTTCATCGCCATCACACGTTGATAGAGACGGCGCAACCAACGTCCCCAATATCGATAAAAAAGTTTAAATCTTAGCGCTAAAGATTTTTGGGATTGGCGTAGTGACCTGTTGAACCGCAACACGCTGATATCTCCTGGTTTCTACTGATATTATTTTATTAATATTCTGCTCATTTTGCCAGTTCACCCGGACAAATTCATCAATTTTCAGTACAGCGATAGATATTCTCCAAACTCAGCATCCGAATTTTTTCTGAGGTTTTCGGGGACAGAACGTGCCAATATAGTATAAGTCCAGTCTGAAATTGACCGATTATGGGTAAACAGCGAGTTCTCTCCGGCGTTCAACCAACGGGAAACCTTCATCTTGGTAACTACTTAGGTGCCATTCGCAACTGGGTTGAAGGTCAAAGCCAGTATGATAACTTCTTCTGTGTCGTCGATTTACACGCTATCACAGCCCCACACAACCCGGCAACCTTAGCAGCAGATACTTACACCATTGCGGCTTTGTATTTGGCTTGTGGTATTGACCTCGAACATTCTACCATCTTTATTCAATCTCATATTCCGGCTCATAGTGAGTTAACTTGGTTACTGAACTGTATCACGCCGATTAACTGGCTACAAGACATGATTCAGTTTAAGGAAAAAGCCATTAAACAAGGCGAAAATGTGAGTACAGGTTTATTAGATTATCCAGTATTAATGGCGGCGGATATCTTACTGTATGATGCCGATAAAGTGCCTGTGGGAGAAGACCAAAAACAACATTTAGAATTAACTCGGGATATTGCAGCCCGATTTAATCATTTGTTTGGTCAACCTGAAGAAGAAATCCTCAAAATTCCGGAACCTTTGATTAGAACAGAAGGCGCTAGAGTTATGAGTTTAACCGATGGCACTCGTAAAATGTCAAAGTCGGATCCTTCTGAGTTGAGTCGGATTAATTTATTGGATTCACCCGATACCATTACTAAAAAAATTAAACGCTGTAAAACGGACTCGGTACGCGGTTTGGAATTTGATAATTCTGAACGTCCAGAATGTCATAACCTATTAATGCTTTATGCCATTCTTTCGGGTCAAACCAAAGAGGACGTGAAAACTCAATGTCAAGATATGGGGTGGGGTCAGTTTAAACCTTTGTTAACTGAAACAACGATTGAAGCCCTGAAACCCATTCAAGAAAAGTATAAAGCCGTGATGAGCGATCGCGCTTATTTAGAATCAGTTTTAAAAGACGGTCGAGAAAAAGCTGAAGCGGTGGCTAATGCAACCTTAGCACGGGTAAAATCGGCTTTAGGATATTCAACCCCCCTTTAAGTGACTCACAATTTCAGACCTATTTTAGACGGGAGCATCTAATAAATTTTTGATTCGATACTACCATTTTTTTAGGTATCGGCTTGATAACATTCAACCTTCATAATTGATAGATGAGTTATTTTCGTACAGCCTGTTTAACCCCTGGAGAATTTATCATTACCGCAGAAATTGCCCCCCCAAAAGGCGCTAACCCGACTCATATGATTGAGATGGCAAATTTGCTGAAAGGTCGGGTTCATGCGGTTAATATTACCGATGGCAGTCGGGCGGTTTTGGGGATGAGTTCCCTGGCTTCTGCTATTCTTTTAAAAAGCCATGGCATTGAACCGATTTGTCAGGTGGCTTGTCGCGATCGCAATCGTATTGGTTTACAAGCGGATTTATTAGGGGCGGATGCTTTAGGAATTCGGAATATTTTAGCCCTGACGGGTGATCCGGTGAAAGCAGGGGATAATCCCAAAGCAAAATCCGTTTTTGATTTTGAATCGGTGCGATTATTACAAGCTATTCAAAAGTTAAATAATGGTACAGATTGGAATGATAAAGCCTTAACAGATGGGGCAACTGATTTATTTGCGGGGGCGGCGGTTGATCCCCAATCTCCCAGTTGGTCAGGGTTAAAAAGTCGATTTGAACGAAAGTTAAAAGCCGGGGCGCAGTTTTTTCAGAGTCAATTAATTACCGATTTTGACCGATTGGATAAATTTATGACTGAAGTGGCAGCAGGTGTGGAACAACCGATTTTAGCGGGAATCTTTTTATTGAAATCTGCTAAAAATGCCCGATTTATTAATAAGTATGTGCCAGGTGTTAATATCCCAGAATCGATTATTGATCGCTTAGAAAAAGCACCAAAACCTTTAGAAGAAGGGGTGATGATTGCCGCAGAACAAGTAAAAACCGCCCGTCAAATGTGTCGAGGCGTGCATATTATGGCAGTGAAACGAGAAGACTTGATTCCGAAAATTTTAGATGTAGCAGGAATTTCTCCTTTATACTAATTAAATTTTTGTCTAATGGGGTGAGGAGGTTAAGTTAATGCAGTGGTATAACGAACCGCCAGAATGGAGTGAAAAAGAGGGTTTAATTCACGTTGTTTCGGGTGCTAAAACCGATTTTTGGCGAACCACCCATTATGGGTTTATTCGAGATAATGGTCACTTTTATTATGAAGAAGTGTCGGGAAACTTTATCGCAGAAGTCAAAATTAGAGGACAGTATCGTGATCTGTATGATCAAGCAGGGTTGATGATTCGTCAAGATGAAAAAACCTGGTTAAAATGCGGGATAGAATATGTTGATGGGGTGCAGCAAGCGAGTGTGGTTGTCACGCGAGATTATTCGGACTGGTCTGTGGTTCCTTTATCTCAAAATCCCGAATGGATCCGGTTACGCTTAAAACGAAACGCAGAAGCTGTTGAGATTGAATATTCCCTGGATGGCGATCGCAATCAGATGCTACGCTTGGCTTACCTGACAACTGCTTCTCAACTCCAACTCGGGTTAATGTGTGCTTCTCCTCAAGGAGAGGGTTTTGCGATCGCCTTTGAGGAATTTCAGATCAGAAACTGAGTTGAGGATCAGTGTTTTTCCTTTGATCTTCAATTCAAATCAACCGCAGGTCTGAGAAAGTCATGTTAAAATATCTTTCGAGAATCGGTATTCGGTCGCAGGTTCTGCTTTCATTAACCCTTAAGTTTTGTTGAAGGCGTATAACATCGCTTCCGACATCTTTGTCTACCAGGATTGAGCTTGAGGAGGATGTCAAAAAAGTAATATTGAAACCCTTCTGCTTTGAGGCGCAGGAGCAAAACAAGTAAGGGTTCAGTGAGCAGGATTGTTTCTGCCGTGATAAAATGACTGTGTACTTTTCAACTCCGAATAATCGTCTGCACAAAAAAACAACCGAGTCTGGAAAAATCCTAGCACTGAAGAAATAACGGTCAATTGACCCCAGTATGACTTCATCGGATCAGTAACAGCAGGTTGGAAAGTGTACCAAATCGGCTTGAGTGACGACCTCGGAAACAGAGTACAATCAACCAAAGTATGCGCTGATTGTGGGAACAGTCAAATTCCGACAGATTGCGAAACTAAACAGTCACAGGGCTTTGGGTTTGTAAAAATCGATAACGTTACTCAAAAGGAAAGTACCATTTCATCACAAAATGGCACTGGATAGATGAAACGAGATCTGAGGATCAATCAAGCCAAAGCTCATTTAGCCAAAAGTTCTTCGTAGAGAAGAAATAGAGGCGATCACATTTCAAGCTGCTACTAAGCTGCTAGATTAACATTCAATGTTCACATTCAATTCTCAGATGAAAACTGGTATCATTCCGGTATTATATTTGTTAGTTGAACGACGCTCTATATAACTGAGTGAAATAGCAATTCATAAGGGAGGATATTGCATGGCTCAAGTGGTCGTCGGAGAAAGCGAGCAGTTGGAGTCAGCCCTGCGTCGGTTCAAGCAGAAGGTCTCCAGGGCGGGTATTTTTGCCGACATGAAAAAGAACCGTTACTTTGAAACGCTCGCCCAAAAACACAAGCGAAAAGAAATTGCCAGACACAAGGAACGCCGAAGAATGCGGAACTCTAGAAAACGGTTTGAGCAGCAAGTTCGCTAAAACTCTCTGACAATGATCGCCCATGCAGCACGGACTGATTCATCCTACAAGTCTGCGAATCTGTCTTTTGCTGTCTAGATGCGCCTTCGCTTCGGTTCACCGCCAAGTTTGATGTCGTATTCTAAAAACCCTGTGCTGCATGAGGTTGATCATCATTTGGCTTTTCTTAAAAAAGATTTAGTTAATAGCATTAGAATACAATATATGACTGCTCCCTACACTGGAGGATGCCAATGTGGAAAAATTCGGTATGAAATTCGCAGTCAACCTCTAACGCTCTATGTTTGCCATTGTACAGAGTGCCAGAAGCAGTCCTCTAGTGCTTTTGGTATGTCTATGCCTGTTCCTCGGGAAGCTGTTATTATCCTTCAAGGACAACCCAAAGAATGGTCTAGGGTTTCTGAAAGTGGTCGTCGAGTCATTTGTTCATTTTGTGGAGACTGCGGTACAAGATTATTTCATTCTCCAGCCCGTAACCCTAAAATTATGAATGTTAAACCTGGAACACTTGATGATACGTCTTGGCTTCAACCTGTCGGCAATTTATGGACTCAGAGCGCTCAAAAATGGGTAGTTTTGAGTGAAACAATGCTTAATTATCAGGCACAACCCCAAGATTACTCACAACTGTTTGAACGATTTAACGATCAGTCATAAAAGTCAGTCAAACTTTAGCACCTAATATGTATTCTTTTAATATTCATTTTCATCTTATATTAGAGAATCTAATCTTCTTTGTACTGGCGACCTCTTTTCTGGGAATTGTGGGTTGGGCATGGAGAAATGCCTTGCCCTACAGCTTGCCTAGCCCCTTACCGGGATGGTTTAAAATTTGGTTTGGGACTGTACAGATTTTAGGATTATTACCGCCTTTGGGGGTTTTGCTGGTTTGGGGAATAGGGGAGAAAAACTCAGTTGTATTGAGTGTGTTTGCCTCTTATTTCCTGATGCTGGGTTTACAAATTCTCACCGAATATTTGACCTTAAGGAAATTTCCCTCTGTAGTCTGGGTGATGGTTCCTTATTTATATTTACCTTATCGAATTTATCAATTATCCGAAGGTTTAACCCTCTTGAATGCTGAACCTGAATTCTTTTGGGTACGAACCCTATTAATTCTGGAAATCATCCTCTGGATTGGGAATTATGCTTTAGATTTAGCACAACTTCCTCGACTATTTCGTTGGGAAATCTCAGAAAATCAGCCAACATCTTAAGGAAGATGCTATTAACCAAATTGCTCACTCCGTAAATTTACGCAGACTCGCTTAAAATTTAGCACATCCAAAATTTTAAAAATTCAGCAATTCTCCCGTTGGCTCTTGCCTGGAAAACTCGTATCTTAGAGATAGAGTATCAAATATCTCCATGCCAGTCAGCACATCGCACATTCCAATTCTCATTCGTACCCTCAGACGACGTTTAGGTTTGTCGCAAAAACAGTTTGGGGAAAAGTTGGGGGTTGTCTTTCAAACCGTTAACAACTGGGAAAACGGTCGCACCAAGCCAACTCGTATGGCGATGATGCTGATTCGACAACAGTTGGAAAACATGGGTGAGGAAGGAACAGATTTACTCGAAAAGTATTTTGGTGAATAACGCTGTTATTGCCAAAGGCTGATCTTCAGGGTGAATTCACTAGGTTTGATTGGAAGACAAGTACAAAAAAAACGATTTTCTAGATTTAATTGAGGTTAATTACCATGTTAGTATTTACAGGCCGCTTGATTGTATTTTTGTCACTCTTAACCTGGAGAATTATAGAGTCAATTTTTAACCTCGCTGTTTATTTGATTGTTTTCTCTTTTAACTCAGTTTGCAAAAATTTGAATCTTTTGATCTCTGAGCGTTTCCAAAGTCCAGCCGATTTGGGATTGAAATAATTTAAAGAAATAATTTAAACGTGAGTCCCTAGTGACTCCAATCAAGAATAATTTTGTTGGGGCGTGCTAAATTGACGCCCTAAACTCATTGATAGGGTTTCTGTATTTTTTTGGGGTCATTGCCAATCTCAGTTAAGGTATGGCCAATCTAAGCGATCGCCACTATAAGTATAATTGGCTTATCAAAAAATACCCGTTACCATGAGTCGTTTGTTTATCCCCGTTTCGTTTATTTCTCTCACCCTGGCTGTGACTGTCGCCTGCACTCCACAAACTGCCGAAAACCAAACCCGCAGAGGCGATACAGACACCTTACGAATGTTATATTGGCAAGCCCCCACCATTCTCAACCCTCACTTAGCAACAGGCTTTAAAGACTTTGACGCCGCCCGTATTGTTTATGAACCCCTGGCGAGTTTTGATCAAAATGATCAACTGATTCCGTTTTTAGCCGCAGAAATTCCAACGGTTGAAAATGGGGGAATTGCTGAAGATGGAAAATCTGTGACTTGGAAACTCAAGCAAAATATACAATGGGCAGATGGTGAACCCTTTACTGCTGCCGATGTAGTTTTCACCTATCAACTGATTACAAACCCGGATGTTGCTTCTTCCAGTTTAGAATATTATTCCCAGATTGAAACCGTTGAAGCGTTAGATAATTATACCGTAAAAATTACGTTTCAAGATGTTAATCCCGGTTGGGTTGTGCCATTTACAGGCCAAAATGGGATGATTTTACCCCAACATATTTTTGCTGAATATAATGGTGCTAATATTCGAGAAGCCCCGGCTAATCAAAAACCGATTGGTACTGGCCCCTATCAAGTGGTTCAATTTAGACCCGGAGATATTATTATTTATGAACCGAATTCTAATTATTGGGATGACGGAAAACCCTTTTTTCAACGCATTGAATTAAAAGGCGGGGGTGATGCGGTGTCTGCGGCGAGGGCAGTTTTGCAGACGGGAGATGCGGATTATGCTTATAATTTGCAGGTTGAAGCGAATATTTTAAAGCAGTTAGAAGCGGCTGGACAAGGACGAATTATGGCGAGTTTTGGGCCGTATGTTGAACGTATTATGTTCAATTTTACTGATCCAAATCAAGCCACAGCCGATGGTGAACGTTCGAGTTTGGAGTTTCCCCATCCTTTTTTTACGGATCAAAAAGTTCGACAGGCGTTTAATTTAGCGATTGATCGCGATACGATTTCTAACCAACTTTACGGATCAACGGGTCGCCCCATCGCTCAAATTTTGGTGGCTCCTTCCCAATATAAATCGGATAATATTAACGCTGAATTTAATTTGGAAAAAGCGGCGGCACTGTTAGATGAAGCAGGCTGGATAGATAGCAATAATAATGGCATTCGCGATCAAGATGGAGTTGAAATGCAGGTGGTTTTTCAAACCTCTGTGAACCCGGTTCGACAAAAAACACAAGAAATTGTTAAACAAGGGTTAGAATCAATTGGGGTGAAAGTTGAACTGAGAAGTATTGATGCAAGTGTATTTTTTTCTGGAGATCCGGCAAATACAGATACTTTAAATCGTTTTTATGCTGATTTACAAATGTTGAATACGGGAAATAATAGCCCGGATCCACAAGCCCATATGAAGTGGTGGACTTGTGAAGAAATGAGTCAAAAAGCAAACAATTGGCAAAAACCGAATTATGCTCGGTATTGTAATCCTGAATATGATCAACTTTGGGAAGCAGCCAGTACCGAACTAGACCCCCAAAAACGAGCCGCATTGTTTAAACAAATGGATGAATTATTACACCGAGATGTCGCTCTCATGCCAATCGTTCATCGGGCTAATACTCAAGGGGTCAGTAACCGTTTAACAGGGGTTGAACCGTCGCCCTGGGATGCGAATACTTGGGATATTAAAAATTGGCAACGTTCATCAGATTAATCGGGTTACAGGAAACAGGGAACAGAGAACAGTCAAAATTGATAATTGATAATTGTCTCTCCCTGTCTCCTCTTATTCATTCTAATTAGGGATAAAAACTTAATTTAGGCAGTCCTAACATTTCATCCCAACCCATCATGATGTTCAAACATTGTACACCTTGTCCGGCTTGACCTTTAATTAAATTATCAATCACTGACATCACAATCACTCGATTTGTGCGTTGATCAACTTCAACGGCTAAATAACAAAGATTTGTTCCACAAGCCCATTTAGTCTGGGGATAGGTTCCACCCGGCAACACTTTCACCCAGGGAGAATTACGATAAAAAGCTGTATAGATGGTAATCAAATCTTCTCGAACTAATCCCGGATCTCGTAAAGTTGCATAAACGGTTGCTAAAATTCCTCGCACCATCGGGATTAAATGAGGAGTAAACTGAACTTTAACATCATGTCCGGCTAAATCACTACAAATTTGCTCAATTTCTGGAGTATGGCGATGATGTCCGGCGACACCATAGGCAGAAATTGCACTATCGGCTTCTGCGTGTAATAGATTCGTTTTCGCTTGACGCCCGCCACCAGAGGTTCCAGATTTAGCATCAATAATTGCACTATCTGTGGCAACTAATCCCTGCTTTAATAAAGGAGATAATGCTAATAAACTCGCCGTTACATAACACCCCGGACAGCCAATTAATTGAGCGGGAGCAATCCGATCGCGATAGAGTTCCGGTAAGCCATAAACCGCAGTAGAAGCGATCGCCTGATCATCCCGTTCACCACCATACCAGTTCTGATAAGTTTCTAGATTAAAAAATCGGTAATCTGCCGATAGGTCTAGTACCTTACATCCTCTTTCTAACAGTTGAGGTGCCATTTTCCAGGCTAAACCATTGGGGAGAGACAAAAACACCACCTGACATTGAGAAGCAATTTTATCAAGATCAATCGGCTCCACCATCAAATCAACGCAGTGACTTAGATGAGGATACAATGTATAAAATGCCTTCCCTGCGCTACTATCTCCCCCTAAATAAACAATTTTAACTCGGGGGTGATCCTGAAGTAATCGCACAAGCTGGACTCCACCATAGCCGGAAGCTCCGACAATCCCCACTGATACCTGTTCTGCATCTCCCATTTTTCATAACTCCCGTGTGATGTGAGACAACTACTATATCAAACTGTTATATAATGCCGCATTCTGTTAAAATTTGGGGAATCAAACCCTAAATCAACCGAACACTCGCTTTAATTGCTGTTTTTATAGATTAAACCCCATCTGTTGTAAGCTTTGACGAAGGCGTTGGGCTTCGGCGGGTAAGGTGTTTTCATGGAGAGCGATCGCTGTTTTCAAAGCCTCTAAAGCTGTTAACACTTGACCTACACTCAGAAGCGCAACTCCTAAATTTTGATAGGCTTCTGCATAGTTCGGATTGAGTTCTATCGCTTTTTGATAAGCTGCGATCGCTTTCTGATAGTCTCCCATCGCTCGAAAGGTCATGCCTAAGTTATAGTATCCCTGAACAAAGTTTGGATCTATTTGCAAGGTTGTTTCATAGACGGTTCGCGCTTCTGTTAAATTTCCAGTCTCTTTCAACACATTGCCGAGATTATTATAAGCCCCTAATTTCAGTTGAGGGAGAATATTTAAGTTGACAGCCGTTTGATAGTGATGTTGGGCTTTAGCTAAATTTTGTTTTTTGCGATAGGCAATCCCCAAATGATAATGGAGTTCATACAGTAAACCATGATCGGCTACAGTTTGCTGATCTTTTGAATACAAACTGAGTTGTTTGAGTCCTTTCTTTAACAGATGCAAGCCGTTGGAAATTTCTCCCTTTTCTACCGATAACGCCCCAAGCTTACTCGCCACGTAGGGATCATCGGGGTGTTGCATCAGATAGCGTTCCATCGCTTGTTGGGCAATTTGTTGTTTATTGCGTTGAGCGATCGCTGAGGTTTGATAGCCTTCATGGAAAATCGCCACATCGGGTAAAGACCCTATTTTCCAATAGGATTCTTGTTTTAAAATCTCACTTACACTATCATCAATTAGAGCATGATAGGGACGACTAAACTTAATTTGAGGATGATTTCTAAATAGCCGGGAGACTAGAGAATAAGGAGATTGAATCGCTCCAATTTCTTGTCGAATTAGGTTAATGACTAAGCCGTTTTCTTGAGTAATAGCCTGTTTCATTTGGGGAACAATAGTCGAGACTAAGCGTTCATCCGCATCCAGGACTAAAACCCAATCTCCCGTCACATATTTTAAAGCCACATTTCGAGCTTTTGCAAAATCATCACACCATTGAAAATCATAAACCTGCGCCCCCCATTCTTTGGCAATGTCTACCGTTTTATCCGTTGAACCTGTATCGACTACCACCATCTGATCAACAACATCTTTCACACTTTTGAGACAGGTGGCTAGGTTCTGTTCTTCGTTTTTGACGATCATGCAAAAGCTCAAATTCATCTTCACCGACTCTAATTCAGACTTAATTCTTGTTATTTTTCTATTGCGATCGCGTCTATTAAAATAAATCCCCGTTGCTATTTCTAGCTAAACGGGGTTGTAGTCCTATCTTACACTTAAGCGGGTTCGAGAAAAACCTATTCAGGTAAAATTACAGAGTCAATCACATGAATGACACCATTGCTAGCAAGAACATCTGCTTGAATGACGTTGGCTGTATCAACTTGGACACCAGAATCAAGATTGACGGTGACTGAACTGCCTTGAACGGTTTGGACTTGTCCAGTCTGGAGTTCCGTTGAAGTCACTCGACCTGGAACAACGTGATAAGTCAAGATTGAAACTAATTTATCTTTATTCTCCGGCTGGAGTAATTCTTCTAAAGTGCCTTCAGGTAAAGCCTGAAAAGCTGCATCAGTGGGAGCAAATACGGTAAAAGGCCCGTCTCCTCGAAGAACATCAACTAAATCCGCCGCTTCTAGTGCCTGGGCTAAAATGGTGAACTGACCTGCACTGGTAGCCGTTTCCACAATATCTGCGGCTGCGGCTTGAGTTTGTCCTTGAGTTTCAGAGGTTGCTTGACTCATTTTTACACAATCCCCTGCATGGGTTGCTTCAGGTAAAGCAATTAGAGCTGTGCCTGCAACGATAGTCGCGAGAGTAACCTGCTTGAAACGATTAAATTTATTGAACATGGTCATGGCAACTCCAAGCTTTTTGTAAAGATTTGTAAAACTCCTATATATAGATTGTTCACAAAAAATCAATAAATGTCAAGTCATTTGACACATTTTTTTGGGAAACTCTATCTTTAGAAAGAGTCCCCAATTTTAGAAAATTTTCCTTTAGACTTTGTGGGTTGTAAATCGGTTCAAATTAATTTAATCAATTTGATCTAAACCCTTTTTGGGTAAGAGCAACCTCTGAATTTTTGTCTATTTTTAGGGGTTTTTTGTCAAAATCCGTCTAAAACAGAATTTAAGAGTTCCCCGGTTCGACTTCAGAATTCACCGTAGAACCGTTACTATACTGATAAGTTAAAACCCCAATCACCATCCCTTGCGAAGGAAGATTTCCGGCTTGAAAAGTAACCGTATCGCTGGCTATTCTCTGCACTGGAGTTTCCCCCATAATTTCTAAGAAATTTTCTAATGGCTCTAAATCGCAGGCGTTAATATCGGCCGCTAGGGTCTTATAGTGCATGGGAATCACCACTCTAGGATTGAGACTTTGTATGGTGCGTTTGGCTTCTTCAGGCGTGTAGGACTTTGGCCCGCCGCCGACGGGAACAAACATAATATCAGGCCGTCCAATCAAAATCCGTTCTTCAATCTCTAATGGCCCGGCGAGTCCTCCCAGATGTAAGATTTTGATGCCGCTTTGTGTCCACATCCAGGCTACATTAGTCCCAAAACGCCGTCCTTGTTGGCGATCTTTAACCGTACGAATCCCTTGAATTTGAGTTTCGTTGAATTGATAGACTCCGGCTTCATAGAGGAGGGCGGGGTTTCCTGAAAATCCATCAACCGAACCTTCATCCAACAAACGACTGCTAATTAAGACCAAGTCTGTATCGATTTTGGGGTTGCGATATCCCGCAGTACACCCAATTTGACGAAAAGGATTAACTAGAACTCGTAAGCCTGCACCGGAGAAGAAATAACAAGTATGACCTAACCAACGAACTGTTAAGTCATTACTAGAGGCGGGAGTTTGAGCCAAGGCTGAGAGCGATCGCTCGATCCCCATCGCTGAAAAACCTGCTAAGGTAGCTGTTTGAGCTAGATGAATAAATTTTCGCCGCTTCATAGACTAGGGATAAAAAATCAAGGACAGAGAGGAGATTAAACGCCAAAATTCCTACAGCGATCGCAGGAAGTTTTTGAGAAGCTGTTTACCACTGTGGGTTAAAATGCTCTCTGGATGAAACTGGACGCCTTGCAGATGGGGATAGTTCCGATGTCGAACCCCCATAATCGTCCCATCCTCAACCCAAGCGGTGATTTCGAGAACTTCAGGACAGGTTTGACGTTCTATCACCAAACTATGATAGCGGGTTGCGTTCATCGGATTCTCTAAGCCTTGAAAAACGCCCACGCCAGTATGATGAACCGGGGAGGTTTTACCGTGCATCAGTTCCGGTGCGGAAACAATTTGACCTCCGAACACCTGACCGATACTTTGATGACCTAAACAGACCCCGAGAATCGGTAATTGTGGGCCTAAGCGTTCGATCAACTCCAGGGAAATTCCCGCATCTTCTGGACGACCAGGCCCTGGAGAAATAACGATCGCCTGGGGTTGCATTTGGTTAATTTGATCAACGCTAATTTGATCATTGCGATAAACGCGAACCTCGTTCGCGATCGCTAACTCTGCACCCAGTTCACCTAAATACTGCACAATGTTATAGGTGAAGCTGTCATAATTATCAATAACAATAATCAAGACTAAACTCCTAAAACAGACAACCCCAATCTATCTAAGAGGGGAGGAATGAGTAACATCATCGCCACTAACAGTGCAGCGATCGCAAAGATTAACACAGCACCTGCGGCGCAGTCTTTAGCAATTTTAGCGAGTTCGTGATAAGACTGACCGACGGTTAAATCAACGACAGATTCAATCGCTGTATTTAACAGTTCCATCGCCATCACTGCTCCGATCGTTAAACCAATCACCGCTAATTTTACGGAAGATAGCTGTAAAAAAAAGCCCAAGCCTATAGCCAGGGCGCCTATCAGGGTGTGAATGCGAAAATTCCGTTGGGTTTTGTAAGCGTAGGTGATTCCTGTCCAAGCATATCGGAAACTCACCAATAGATTAGAAGCGACAGTCCAAGAGGAACTTGAGCGAGTCTGAGTCGAACTCCGGGAAGCTTCAGGAGGACTCATCCTTTTATTGCTACTCTTGGGTGAGCGATGATGAGGAACAGGGGTTAATCGAGCTTGCATCGGTGCGATGGAGGGTTCATTTAGGTTCATTAGTTTATCCTGAATTGTTTGTACTGTTGAGAGATTCAAGTCAAAGTTACTATCAATGTTTGAAGAAATTTAACACGTTGCCCGAAATTTAACATAACTTAGGTCAGACTTTACCAACGGAGTCTTGTTTTGTCTACAGAATACCAATCTAGAAGCTAAAGTTACTTAAATTTTCAGATTGTATTCATTCCTGTTTCACCTTTTCTTCAGACGTTTGTTTCTTTTCCCCTCAACTCCGTGAATATTCGGCTACGTTGACGGAGAGGGTTGCTGTATCCACCTCTAAACCCACTGCTTGCAGCATAATAACTTGCTGGTCAAGCATTTGCATCAGGGTTTGTTGATTAGGATGATCCCAACCCAAGAGGTGCAAGAGTCCATGAGCCGCCAACCAGCCTAGCTCTGTTTGCAAAGAATGTCCCTGTTGTTGAGCTTGTCGGTTCGCTGTTTCTACAGAAATCACAATATCACCCAGATTAAGAGATTGAGATAAAAACACCTCAGCAGGGAGTTGAGGGCAGTCTACCTCCAATGTAGCAAAGGCTAGGACATCTGTCGGTACATCTAGGGAACGATATTGAGCATTGAGTTCTTGGATCTCGGTATCATCCGTAAGTCGCAGGTTTAATTCGTAACTTCCGGCTTGCGGAATATCTCGATGCAGAATTTGGAACCACTCAATAAACCATTTTTCCCAGGTTTGGTGAGAAATCCGACAGGAGTTTATTTCTTCTGATAAACTTTTTTTGAGGATGGGTTCGTCTTCAGACTCACTATCCAGCCAGAAATAGTCTTGAATATTAACTTCGAGTAGAATTTGGCTCATTGTTTAGGGAGTGGGGAGACAGTTTACAGTTATCAGTGACCAGTTATCAGTGACCAAGTCACAGGGAATAGGAGTTAGGGGTTAGGATAACTGATAACTGTAAACTGTCTTCACTGGTCACTGTAAACTGGTTACTGATAACTGTAAAAGCTGTCCCCTATTCCCTATTCCCGCTTGGTTATCGAGTTAGATAGGATACACCCACGAGGAAACTTAAGAGGGCGATCGCAGTTAGAGAAAAGTGAAATAATGATTTACCTCCTTTTCTCACCATGTTTCGCATTGCCAGTTTTACATAGCTGGGTTGCGGTTCTCTGGGGGTTTGAGTTTCCGCAGAATCAGAAGTTTGAGTCGGTGTTGGCGATGGAGAAGATGTTGAACTCATATCAAAATTGATGACTTTTTCTGAAAAAGGTATATTGAGAGACTTGATTAGAATCCTAACAAAAATCTCACAGAGGGGTCACAGCAGTTAGAGATTATTTTTGCGTTTCCACTAATTCAGTATTAATCTCGTTGAGCGGTTTTCGTTTCAGTTCAATTGATTCTGAACGGGGAAGTAAATTAAACACTTTCCGAAACTGATCATCAACTTTTTCAAACGCGATTAAACCGACTTCGTCTAAAACGACTTTTCCGGATTGATCAATTAAAACGGTTTGAGGGACAAAACCTCTATAGTAGTGGTCCGGTTGGGTAACATCTTCGGAAGGAACAGGAGAAATTGCATCAACATTGATCGGCAGAAAATCCGCCGCCCTTCCGTAAAATTCCTGAAGCCGAGAAACTGTTGTCGCAAATTGTTTACAGTCGCGACTATCATCAAGGAAAAAAACTAGCAAAGCGGGTTTTGAACGTTTGAAAGACTCCACTAGAGTGACTCGGGGTGGAACTAAAGAACCATTCCCGCCATAGAGGGCAAAAATATTCCCATCAAAGTGATCATCATCAATATTTGCACTCGCCGGAGAAACCGCCATCAAAAGCCCCAAACTCAGCGTCAGACAGAGTAAAGCTAGGCGAGTCCACCAAATTCGCCCGAAATGAGCAAGCAGGGGTTTGAACATTCGAGAATCAAGTTTGAAAAGATTCATCAATTTTAGAGCCAATCAGGAATTGTGAGCTTATACTATTGTTGGGTTTCATGGACTAATTGTAAAGGCGCGATTGCATTCAATTGGCCACGGTTCCCCGGGTTGTTTCTCTAGTCTTCGTTTCAAGTTCAAGTCTGATGTTCCTGAAATCCTTTTAGCAGCAGTTTTTCACTTTCTATGAACTGTTTTGATAGCCAACCTATCCTGATTAATTTTATGAATACTGCAACTATTTTACACTTCAAGAGTGAATTTGAAGCTCTATTAAACACCCTGAAAATTTTTTGCGACGTTCCTCATCCGGTTGAAGTCCAAACTCTTGAAACGGTTAAAGCTTTTCAAGATAAACTTTTATGGATTAAGACTTCTTTCCTTGAACTATCCCATCAAAATCAAGCCTTAATTTATCAGGAGATAGTAAACTTTAAATATCCGAATGAATTGACTCAATACCCAGAGTCTCAAACCCCAGAGGAGAGTGATCAGATCTCTGAAAAAATCTTAAAACATAGTTCAATTTTATTAGAGCTTTGTCAAATTGTTCTGAATAATCCATCTCAAAAAATCTTTGATTTAATCAGAAAGCTGATGCGAGATATTCTTCTGCTAATTAAAGGAGAAATTCAAGGGCAAAATAACCTCAATCCTGCGGAGATATATTCTACAGATGAAATCAAGCGTTTAGAAAAGTCCGTGCGGAGATTTGTCAGAAAAATCGATCAGGTTCAAGATGAAATCGTTCAAAAATCAATTGATCATCTCAAATTAGAGATTCAGCATTATCAAATTTTGGCTCGACAACAAAAAGAAAAATTAGCCGCTCAACAGGAAAAAGTAGCAATTGTTCAAGATAAAACCGTTACAACAGAATGTTTTTCTCAAGAAATTCAACGACAAAAAGCAGAACTAGAAGCGGAATATAAACAGCAACTACAAGCCCAAAAACTAGAATTAGAAAGTCACTACAAACAACAAATACAGTTTTTACTCATGTTACTCCTCTCCAGTTCGTCTAATGAGGAGTTTTTAATGACCAATAATTTACCCAAAAAACTAGAAAGGTATCGAGAAGATTTAAAAAATATTCAACAATATTACCAAATAGAGTCATCTACTGTGTAAGTTGATTGAACTGGGTTCAACCTAACAGTTAAAGAAAGTGAAACCTAAACATTATCTTTCACTGTTAGGTTTTGTCTCTCAAGCCAACCGACGAAATGAGTTTAAAATTTTTATAACATTTTTGCTCAAAAGTTGATTGTTGTGGCAAACTAAAGTATTACCATGTCTTCAGGCGTTAGATGAGGTGCAGCGATGAATACAGACTTACTGCTTCAGCTTAAACGAGAATTTCAAATCTTAGTTGAACAGATGAAAATTGTCTTCTGTCCTCAGACGGATATTCCACAACACGCCTATGATCTTCTACAGTTCAAAGTTCCTCTGCAAAATCTTCAAAATCGTTTACAGACGGAGAAACAAAATCATATAAATTTTGGGAGTTTAGATCAGTTTCAAATTTTATGGGCGGATGAATACACGAAACAAAAATGGTATCAAAAAAAAGAGCAACAAGAAAAACTATTAGAAATTTTACTCGTTCATCATCATCTACTGCTGAGTTTGTGTGATTATATTCGCTATCATTCTCATCAAAAAAATATTGATTTGACTACACTTTTGTCTCATTTAATAGAATTTATCGCCATAGATATTCGCCGCTATACCCACTTTCCCTATTTAGCGATCGCTTACGAAAGAATAGAAGCTTTACAATCTAATATTAGACAGGTTATAGATCATCTAAAAACAGAACTCAATCCCTCAGAAAAACAAAAACAGAAAAAATTTTATTCCCTGATTTTAGATTTAGAAGAATATCAGTCTATTATTCAACCGCAAGCCCAACTATTTTTGAAAGAAAAAGCTGATTTTGAACAGCAAAAAAAACAGTGGTATCAACAACAAGAAGAACTTCAACATCAACAGCAAGTCTGGTTAGAAGCACAAAAAGCCGAGTTAGAAGCACAAAAAAGAGCATTAAAAGAACAAGAGAAAGCGTTAATTCCGCATCCAATAGAAACATTTGCTCCGGTTCAATCATCCGCCTCTAAATTTGATAAAAATAACCGGAACCGCCAGCGAATGAGTTGGAGTCCCTTACTGTTGTTAGGCGTTGTGACTGCTATATTAGGGGGAATTCAGTTGCTTCCCAAGGCCTCTGTTAACTCCCAGCAAAAAATGAGTGTATTAGCCGAAAATCAACCCCATGAACTGCGATTAAAATCTGCACAAACTTTAGCACAAGAAGCCAGTTTAACCGTCGGAAATCCTCCGTCCTCATTAACCGCGTTAAAAGAAGCTCAAAGAAAATGGCAAGATGCAATTAGGGTATTAGAAGAAATGCCAGATAGTCTAGTCAACTCTGAACCCGTTCAAGAAAAATTAGCGATTTATCAACAGGACTATCAACGAGTCAGTCAACAGTTAGTGCAGCAACAAACAGCGATCACAAATTTTACAACGGCTCGAAAAAAAGGATTAGAAGCCTCTGTTTTAGTCAAAAATCCACCCAATTCTTTAGAAGTTTGGCAAAAAGCCGAAAACCAATGGCAAACCGCAATTAATTTATTAGAAACCATTCCTAATGATGCGTTAATTGCCCCTCAAGTCGAAGAAAAATTAGCGTTTTATCGTCTCAATTTACAAGAAATCGAAAAACGAATTGTCATGCAACAGCAAGCAGATCGGGAATAGGGGACAGGGGACAGGGGACAGGGAACAAATGTAAAAAAATATTACGATACTACTAATATTGTGAACGCGACGCCTCAAAATACATCCGGTAGGGATAAAAAATTGTTGGGTCATTGCTGTCCCCAACGACTACCGGATTGGATCGTCAAACAGAGTAATGTAACTTTATGTTGCGATGCCACAAGCAAAAGTAACAGGGTGAAAAAGCTGAAAGACGGTACAAAGCAGCCAAGTTGAGTGTAAAACAGCAGAGGCTAGTCCTCTTGACAGGACTACACTTAACAGGGTTTGATTCGGGATGACCCCAAAACTGATCAACCCCGACAGCCCCCAGAGGTGAGTCGAGGTTCAAATCAAGAAAACGTTAGCTAAAACTCTTTGGTAAAAAATGAGTATCGTCACTAAGTCCATCGTGAATGCAGATGCTGAGGCCCGTTATCTCAGCCCGGGTGAATTAGATCGAATCAAAGCATTTGTCACCACAGGTGAACGTCGGGTTCGGATCGCAGAAACCATGACTGGAGCTCGTGAACGCATCATCAAAGAAGCTGGAAACCAACTGTTCCAAAAGCGTCCTGATGTTGTATCTCCGGGTGGAAACGCCTATGGTGAAGAAATGACCGCAACTTGCTTGCGTGATTTAGACTACTACCTCCGTCTCGTAACTTACGGAATCGTAGCAGGTGACGTTACCCCGATCGAAGAAATCGGTATCGTGGGCGTTCGTGAAATGTACAAGTCTCTGGGTACTCCCATCGAGGCTGTTGCAGAAGGAGTTCGCGCCATGAAGAGCGTTGCTACCTCCTTGCTGTCTGGTGAAGATGCTTCTGAAGCCGCAGCATACTTTGACTACGTTATCGGTGCAATGTCATAGGATCATCGTTGATCCCCGTGACCAAACACTCAACCATCCTAGATTCAGTAGCAACACTTAAGAAATACTAAGAGTCAATCATGCAAGACGCAATTACCTCCGTAATCAATTCCTCCGACGTTCAAGGAAAGTACCTGGACTCCAGCGCTCTCGATAAGCTGAAAGCTTATTTCGCAACGGGTGAACTGCGCGTTCGTGCAGCTAGCACTATCAGCGCTAATGCTGCTTCTATCGTTAAAGAAGCTGTTGCTAAATCTCTGCTGTACTCTGATGTAACCCGCCCGGGCGGAAATATGTACACCACTCGTCGCTATGCAGCTTGCATCCGCGACTTAGATTATTACCTCCGTTATGCAACCTACGCAATGTTAGCTGGCGATCCTTCCATCTTGGACGAGCGCGTGCTTAATGGTTTGAAAGAAACTTACAACTCTTTGGGTGTACCCATCGGTTCTACAGTTCAAGCAATTCAAGCTATGAAAGAAGTGACTGCTGGTTTAGTAGGTGCAGATGCGGGTAAAGAAATGGGCATCTACTTCGACTACATCTGCTCTGGCTTAAGCTAGATTTCAAAAGACGAACCTGTTCAACAGGGGTTTAGAGTTGATGAGCGATTCTGTCCTTTGTTGTTAATTGTTCTATCGTCTAAAGCAAGGCTAGGGAAGTCGGTCGTGAGTGCTAGAACGCTAAAGGCTTGTCTGCGTAAGATGATGAGTTTTCGTAGGCTAGTATTGACTCCTGACTCCCAGCCTTCAATTGTTTAAAAATGACTGTAAAGACTGGGAATTTTATTTCGGGAGAACCCTTACCATGAGAATGTTTAAAGTCACGGCTTGTGTTCCGAGCCAAACTCGCATCCGCACTCAGCGTGAATTACAAAATACTTACTTTACAAAATTAGTTCCCTACGATAACTGGTTCCGTGAACAACAACGGATTATGAAAATGGGCGGTAGAATCGTTAAGGTTGAATTAGCGACGGGTAAGCCTGGAATGAATACAGGTTTGCTGTAACGACGTTCCCGCGCCATAACCCCCTATCGGGTTTGGCGAGGGATGAAATCGCTTTGATATCGCTCTTGGACAGCGCGTTTCAAAATTTCAATCCTAATTCCTTTGTTATATTTTTTTGAGTGGCTCTCGTCAGCTATTATAAATGGGTGTAGCAGGACTTTGGCGGGAGATGCAGATGAAAAAGTGGGAATTTCTGCTTCAAAGAGAAGGGGATACAACTTGGCTTCCTCTGGAAACTCCAGATGTGGAGATTTTAGAAGGACGTTATCGCGTTGTGGCTCGTTCCGGTTATCCCAACGCAAAGATAGAAGTCCGGATTATTCATCATGCTTTAGAAGAGGCTCCCCCCGTTCGGCGTACTCAAACTCGCACCACCAATACCTCTGCTGAAGGATTATTAGTTGTCATTCCCTATACTCGTCTCAAGCCGGGCACCTGGGAACTCTCCTGTACGCCTCACCAACCCGGGGTTCTTGTGAGCAAGTCCTCTGATCATCAGGTGAAACTGCGGGTTCTCTCCAATGACTCTGAACCGTTAGAGCAACCCCAGGTTAATGATAATTCTTTCACTTCTGAATCTGAAGACGTTGAAACTCCTGATCTGTCTCAAGAGGAGGAGGAAATGACACCAACGACTTCTACAGATGACGCTTTACAAGAACAGGACATTGAAAACGACCAACAGGTCATTGTTGTTGAACTGTCGAGGGATGATTCTCCTGTTAAAGATTCTTCCGAGAGATCCGTTTCCCCTGACGATTTATTATCAAATAACGTAGAAAATCAAGAAAGCGTTACATCGGAGTCACTCTCTGATCTCGAAGTCACAAATCTGCAACTGACTCTAGAAAAAGATTATTATGTTGCTAAATTAGGACAGGCGTTGTTAATTTCTGGATGGCTCGAAAACGCTGAATCTTCAGATCAAACTGATACTCCATCTTTGAGACTATCAATCGATCAGCCACGTTTGCACGTCTATCTGCGCGATCCAAGTAATTCTAATATTTTATTACAAGTTCAACAACCCATACCGTTATCCGTTATTCCTCTACCCTTTTCCTGTTTAGTTTATCTCCCTTTTGAATGTCAAACTCGCCTCATTTTGGGAGAAATTATGATTTCCAGTAATGGTGTTCCGGTGACGAGTAATCTATTTACAATTGCGACTCAAGTTGAACACCTGCTGGAAGCCATTGAAACGATTGAAACTGAGGTGAGTGCTGAAGAAGATCTCGACATCGCCCCCGAGGAATTCAGTTTTGTTGAACCCACTTCCCCGCGTCTGCATTTGATCGATCCGAATGCTAGTCCAACTCCCGAACCCCAAACTTCTGAACCTGATCTGCGCCGTCCAACTGTTCCTGTTACTCAATTTACCGCTCAAACTTCCCCAGCACCGACGCCCTCTTCCCTAGAACTTCCCAGTTTTGGTCATTTTCGTTCTTCTGAAAATGGGGATGCTTCCCAAGCCGCTGAACCCGCCTCAACCCCAAATTCGATAGAAGCAGAAATGCTCACTCCGTCGGTCGAACCCAACCCAGAAGCGATCGCCGATGAAGATTTTCAGGAGAGTGAAGAAGCTCAACTCGTTCAGGTTACACCTGTTGATCCGGCGTTTCAATCCTTAAATCTCGAAAATCGCTTTTGGTCACGCTTAAATGCTTTAGCTCAAGATCGAGACTTGTCTCAATGGATGAAGCAAGCCAAACCCACTCCTTTACCGGAAACCTCTTTTATCCAAACTCGGGTTGAAGCAGATGAGACGGCGACACCCCCGCCTTCGGTGCAAGCTGATCCGCTCTTTGTTTCTATCGAAGATGATTTAGAATCTCAAGAAATTGTGGTGGATGACGACGAAGTGCAGGAGGTATCAGCGTTGTCAGCCTCCTCGTCGGGAATTCTGCGGGTTGTTGATTCTCGTTTCAGTCCACCTCTGGATGCAGACAATACTGTTACTCTCTCAGAAGATGAACCGATAGTCCCTCCGTTTCTTGAGGTGATGAATCCCGAAATTGTAGCAGGTCGCACAGTAAAGGTACGAGTTTGTTTACCTGAAAATTTACCCCGAATTTATGTCAAAATATGGGTGTATGATCGCCAGTCTCGCACTATTGTAGACGGGCCGCGTTGGTTAACCGAGTTTTCACCCAATGGTTTAAACCAGATTGAAACAACTGTGAACTTAGAGATTGCTTATGGCAGTTTAGAGGTTCAATTTGAGGCGATCGCAGTTGAAATGCAGACTCAACGAGAAAGTCATAAAGTTATCGTCGAACGTTCTGTTGTTCCTCCTGCTGCTCCAACTTTGCCTCTCGATGAGAAATGAGTTGATCATTCCTAATGGATAAAAACTCAAATCTTTAAAGTGGGCGGTTGTTGCGTTCAATGGTTAGATGGTTTCGAGTTTCTTGCGGCTCCAGAGTCTGTTTAACAATTCTCACTGATTTTAAAAGGGTAAAACCAGCATTCTGACTGGTTTGATTTAAATTAGAACAGGTTCAACAACTGAGTTGATTTATCTGTTCTAAAATTTCAGATCTATTTCAATTTCTCAGTTAGCATTGAAAATTTTTTTGAGGAGTTTAACATGGTACTAATACACTATCAGTCTTTTCACGATCAAGATGATATTGTGCGTCAAGTCAATCAAGTTTTTAATGAACCTGAACCGTTAGGAAATTCTAGTTTTCAAGTTCCGGTGGTTCAGTTTAATGAAGCAGAAAATACGATTATTGTCAAAGCGATCATACCGACTTTAGATGAAAAAAGTTTAGAAATGCAAGTGACTCCTGAATCTATTGTACTGTCCGGGAATTTTGATCATCGTCAAGGTTCAGCCTCATCCCAGCCTAACGAGCGAAAATGCAGTCAAAAGTTTCGGAAAGTGATCGCCCTTCCCCAACCCATTCGCACCCCCGACATTAAAACGAATTATGTCAATGGTATTTTGACACTGATTTTACCGAAAGCTTCATAACTCATTTATTCTGTTGTTTCAATTTTCAAAAATTCCAGATTTTCAACCTTTAAAAACCCAAATAATCACTGACTATCCCGTTAACTTGCTTGACGGGATTTTTATTGCAAGTTTTCTTGATGAATGAGTCGGGTTTGTGATGAAGACTCGATTAATAAAGCAGTTAATCGTTTTAACCGGATTTTGAACAGATCGTCTGTATTAGAGAGTGGACACATTTACGGACAAGACTCATGCGGTTCTACACTTTCATCCTGTTATTCAGCCTCCTCTCAATGGTGTGGACAGATACAATTCAAGGTGTAAAAAAAGCTTCGCTATTAATTGCTCAAGATAGCAGCGAAGTCAGTTGTAAGGGTCGTTGTCCAGGTAATACTCCTGCTCAACGAGGGAGTGGACGCAAATCTTACAGTGAATCAAGGGGTTGAAAATCAAGATTTTTTTGAGCGGATTTGGGAATTTATTTTCAACTTTTTCCTGATTAAATCATTAGGATGCTGTACTAAGAAGTGACCCCATTAGCCCCGTTCAAACCATGCTAAAATTTGCTTTGGTTTCTAGTTTTAGCTTACTATCTTCAGGCTTAGTCACTTTCACTCTATTGTTTCCTCAAGTTTTTCTTGCTCAATCACCGCTCAATAGCCAACTTGAATTATTTCAGCTTTCATCGGATTGGACTCAACATTTCCGAGAATACTACGAACACAACACAGAAGATTCTAAAACTGATGCTAGTCGAGGTGATAGTCGTCGTACCTAACCTTAGTGATTGTCAGCATTGCAGGAATAGGAATTAATTGGGATTCTCGCTAGAGCAAAATAGGAACTCGACCAACAGACAAGACCAGTCAAACTGTTAAAACTCGGAATTCCTAGCGAGAAATTCCGATAATTTTTGAGGCGGATTTTTAAGTCTCACCTCAATT
>JBJHBL010000027.1:0-67908 GCA_050485465.1 Limnoraphis sp.
CAGGTCAGGGTTAGATGCTATGAAGGTTGCTAATTCGTCCACTTCAATACTGAGTAACTTATCTTCCTGATTTTCTCACATCTCATTTGTGATTGCTATTTTACTTTTTTGGGTGGAATTTTGAAAATTGGCGGCTTCGTGGCGCTGGGTTTAATTTTGTGTAGCATTTTCTTTGGTTTTACCCTGGGTCTTTTCTTCTCGGTGGTGATGGTTGCCTTTGCTTCAGCAGCGATTTTGCATGATACTTCTAAAATTATGCGTCACTACTCGACTAAACATTATGTCGCGGCATCTTTAGAACTGTTTGCTTCTGTTGCTTTGCTGTTCTGGTATGTTTTACGGATTATGATGTCGCTATCAAGTCGTCGTTAACATTTTTGTATTTAATCAGATGTTAATTGAATAAAGGCACGGGTTTAGCAAGATTAGACCTGTGCTTTTTTTAAATGTGTTGATCTAAAGGCAGGGTATAAAATATCAGCACATTGATCCACTCCTTCCCTCTCTTTTTTTATAAACCTTTAATTTAATATCTAACCGAGTAAAAACTGATTATAATTAAGTTGTTTCTCAAACGTCCCCCAAGAAACTCTTGATTCATTCTTCTAAAAATGGGTTGAAATGTGAATTTTTTGTGACACAATGATCCCTCCTGGGGGGATTTAGGTCTTTTGAGGGAAGTCGTTAACATCTGGGAGGATCTATCTAGAAACTGATTGAGAGGTTGAAATTTAATTGATCTAAGCTTATATTTTCAGGCTCAACTCATCAAGTGTTATTTTTGTAACTTGATTTGTGAAAAAGTTGTATTCTTTTCATCGATCTAAAAAAAAAATAATGAATTTTGATCACAAATCGCAGAAAATACTTATACTAAAAATAGTTATTCATTTTTTGCGGACTGGTCGTTCACCATCTGCAAATATAACTCAATTGAAAGCAGGGGAGATTGCATTGTCAGCAAACTCAATCTGCGCTCTATTGTCCTAGCTGTAGTCTTCAACTTCAGTGATGGAAAAGCTCCTGACGTTAACAGAAAAAAAATTGATGATTACAACTTCTTTAACTTCACCCTTTGAGGTTGCATCAGGCTTTCATGCTTTATCTGACCCTTTGCGCGTTCGAGTTTTGGAATTACTACAACACCAGGAATTCTGTGTCTGTGAACTGTGCGAAAAACTTCATGTTAGCCAGTCCAAACTATCATTTCACCTGAAAGCGTTAAGGGAAGCTTCGCTAGTACGCGCCCGTCAAGAAGGTCGATGGGTCTACTACAGCGTGAACCTCAATCAGTTTGGTATGCTTGAACAGTATCTCTCCGACTACCGTCGCCGTAAAATTGCTAACTACTAGGAGAGACACCCTAAACTAACAACTTCCCATCAAAAATCTTGACTCCCTGACGCATCTCTCCAGCCAGGGGAGTCATTTTGGTATCTATTCACCCTTTTAGACTTGCTAATCTGCTATGGAGTCGGTACACTTGACTTTACATTGATCCCATAGTTCTTAGTAAAACTTTAGAATAAATTATAGAAGCTTGACAAAAATAGGTAAATCCGGTATAGACTCCCCATTGGGAAATCACGAGCCAATACCCAAAACAAGCTGATCCAACTGTCCATCGTAGCCACTATAGACCTATAAATGATGCCGCGCATATTAGTTATTGATGATGATCCTGCGATCGCCGAACTTGTAGCCATCAACTTAGAAATGGCGGGCTACGAAGTCAGCCAAGCCGAAGATGGCATCAAAGGACAAGCTCTGGCCCTGCAACTGTTACCCGATCTGATTATTCTCGACTTAATGTTACCCCGAGTGGACGGGTTTACCGTTTGTCAGCGTTTACGACGAGATGAACGTACGGCAGATATCCCCATTGTGATGCTCACCGCTCTTGGACAAACTCAAAACAAAGTCGAGGGCTTTAACTCCGGTGCCGATGATTATTTAACAAAACCCTTTGAACTCGAAGAAATGCTGGCGCGAGTTCGCGCCCTATTGCGTCGAACCGATCGCATCCCTCAAGCCGCAAAACACAGTGAAATTCTCAGCTATGGAGTGCTAACCCTGGTTCCTGAACGGTTTGAGGCGATCTGGTTCGATAAAACCGTTAAACTGACTCATCTCGAATTTGAACTGCTGCACTGCTTACTTCAGCGTCATGGTCAAACAGTCGCACCCAGCGAAATTCTCAAAGAAGTTTGGGGCTATGATCCTGATGATGATATCGAAACGATCCGAGTTCATATTCGGCACTTGAGAACGAAAATGGAACCAGACCCCCGTCATCCTCGCTATATTAAAACGGTATATGGGGCAGGGTATTGTTTAGAATTACCCAGTAATAGTTCGGTTCAAGCGGAAGACGCCGAAGAAGTAGCAGAGGAGTCGGTTAGTAGCAACGGTTCTAAAATGAAAAAGCCAAACTAGAGTGAGTCGAAATCAGGTAGAGACGTTGTTTGCAATGTCTTTACTTGAGTAAATCATGGTCAGCGAGTAATTTTTCCACTCGGGCTTCATCGACTCTGGAGACTAATTTATAGGCTTCGTGGTTGTCTCGAATGGTTTTAGCTAGGGTGAAAGAAGAACCAATGGAAAAAGTCATTCCCATGCCCATAAAGCCTTTGACCCAGCCATCAACAGGTAGATAAATAATTCCAACTGCTGTGGCAGAAGTTGCCAGGATAAAAGAAGCCCAAACCTGAAAAATCCAGGCTTGGGTATCTTTTTGGGGGATCATTTTTGGGTTCATTGTGCCAGACTCCATCTGATGAATAGGGATTTGTCGCTATCATAGGAGAGAGAATAGATAGGTTGGCGATCGCGTGGACAGTTTTCAGACCTGTACATCCTGCGAAAATAGTGATAATTCACGGGCAAAGAGTTGTCAACCTGTAGATAGAATTAATTTTTTGACTCAATATCTTATGAACGATCAGTCTTCAACACCGATATCTTCTCCGACTCCAGACTCAAGGTTTGCGGCTCGCTTGAGAAACTTGTTAATTACCTTAGTTGCCGTTATTTTAACTGTTGCTATTCTGGTTGCTTTAAGAACGGATGTCACCTCAACTTCTCTGCCTGAACTGGCTGAAGAATCAACTCCCCTTGAAGTGGCTGTAACCAATGGAAAACCAACTTTAATTGAATTTTATGCGAATTGGTGTACAACCTGTCAAGCTATGGCACCTGAACTGAATGAGATCAAACAGAAGTATGAAAATCAACTCAATTTTGTCATGCTAAATGTTGATAATAGTAAGTGGTTGCCGGAAATTTTAAACTATCGAGTCGATGGTATTCCTCACTTTGTTTTTCTCGATCATCAAGCTTTAGCGATCGCTCAAAGTATTGGAGAAATTCCACGAGGGATTATGGAAGCCAATCTTGATGCTTTAATCGCCGGAAATCCCCTTCCCTATGCAGAAACAACAGGTCAAGTTTCTGCTTTTCAACCTCCGGTTCAACCGGATAAAAATAATACGGATCCTCGCGCTCATGGTTCAATCGTTGTTAACTAAGTTCCCGTTTTGATCAGCGGAAAAAATCAGGGAATTAAGTTGATCGAATTCCCTGAATCCTTAAACACAAAGCTTGGATTGAATTGTGGATGCACCTGATTAAACGCCTAGTCTAAAGAATCTGCTCAATTTAAAGCAGCGTCTCATTAGTCTTTGATCTTACAAGTTTTTTACCTCAAAAAATAGGGTAGAGTGTAAATCTTAAGTGAAGCAGATGTAAAGTTTTAGTAAAGAAATGGTTTGAGAGGTGGAATCAAGAGGTAATATCAAGTTTGTTTTCAATTAATGAACGCTGAATAAGAGTTGTTAAGGAAACTTCAAGATCAAATCGGAGCGCTCACGAGATCTCAATCGAGTAAAAAGCAAAACGTGTTGATGAAAATAGGCTAAACATGATAGAAACTGCAACATTTGGGGCGGGCTGCTTTTGGGGGGTAGAAGCGGGATTTCGCCGAGTTAAAGGAGTAATATCTACATCCGTTGGATATATGGGCGGACATTTTCCCAACCCTTCCTATCTCGATGTTTGCGCCCGTATTACGGGTCACGCAGAAGTGGTTCAACTTCAGTATGATTCTGAGATCATTTCCTACGAAGAACTATTAGAAATCTTCTGGAAAATTCACGATCCAACCACCTACCATCGTCAAGGGCCAGACCGAGGAGAACAGTATCGTTCAGTCATTTTTTATCAGACTCCCCAACAAGAACAACAGGCGAGAAAATCTAAACAGCAACTGCAAATGTCTGGACGCTATGACAAAGACATTACAACGGAAATTAAAGCCGCTTCTGAATATTACAAAGCGGAAGAATACCATCAACAATACTATGAAAAACAAGGACTAAGCAAAACTCGTTAACGGAAAAAGGATCAAGAACTCTTTTTTCATCTGGGCGGTTCATTTTCTGAACACTTAAATATTTTCAGTCATCTTTAGAGAGAGAAATAATGTCATGGGATACAGCATAGAAGTCAACAGTGATAACTTTGAAACCGAAGTCTTACAAAAGTCAAGCGAACAGATTGTGCTTGTGGATTTTTTTGCCACTTGGTGCGGGCCTTGTCAACTGATGAAACCCTTACTGGAAAAACTGGTTGAAGAATATGATTTTATCTTAGCCAAAGTCGATATTGACAAACATCCCGATCTGGCTCAGACTTACAGCGTTGAGGGAGTTCCGGATGTGCGAATTGTTCAGAATGGGGAGGTTTTACCAGGGTTTGTCGGGGCTTTAAATGAAGCCCAACTGCGTCAACTTTTAGAACAGTTGTACTTTAGATCAGAAGTTAATCAGGGATTTGCTCAAATTAAATCCGCTATTTTGAATCAAGATATAAACTTAGCTCAAAATCTGTTTCAACAGTTACTCAAAAAATATCCCAATCAACCTGATTTAACCTTACAAGCGGCTCTGTTTTTAATTGAAGTGAAGCAAACCGAGCAAGCCACTCAGTTGTTAACAACAATATCAGAAGATCAACGGGCATATTACCCGAAAGCTCAAGCATTAAAGCAGTTAATCGAGTTTCAAACCCAGGTTCAACAGCCTGGAGAAAGTGAAGTCGATCAGGTTTATGCCCAGGCTTGTCGTTTTGCTCTCGACAAAAATTATCCCGAGGCCCTCAAAACCTTTTTAGAAGTCGTCAAGATTGATCGCAATTATAAAGATGATGGCGCTCGGAAAGCCATGTTGAGTTTGTTTGAATTGCTGGGGGATGATCATCGGCTCACAAAGGAATATCGCAAACAGCTTATGTTACAGTTATACTAAAAAATTGGTAAATTTCCCTCCAAACATTGGGTTTGATGGATTGTAATGAATAAAGCTTTAGTGATTTTAAGCGAATTAAATGATCGTGACATTGATTGGATGATTACTCATGGAAACCGAGAAAAGGTGACGGCTCACACCATTCTCATCCATGAAGGTCAACCCATTTCAGCGCTTTATATTGTTTTGGAGGGAACCCTCAGTGTTTCTGTTGCCGCAGTCGGAAATCAAGAAATTGGTAAAATCGGCTGCGGGGAAGTTCTCGGAGAAATGTCCTTTATTGATGGACGGCTACCCTCTGCAACGGTGAAAGCAGTAGAAGATTCAGTGGTGTTGGCAATTCCCCGCCAAAAACTCGCCGAAAAACTGGATCGAGATGTGTTGTTTGCGTTGCGGTTTTATCGGGCTGTAACGAAGTTTCTGTCTTCTCGACTGCGAAATACGGTTAACCGTTTTAGTGAGGAGGCCAAGAATCCTTCTCCGACTCACTCTAACTCGGAGGTCAATTCCCAGTTTGAGAATTCTTTGGAATCTTATCTGTCTCGATTTGATTTAATTATGAAGCGTCTACGAGGAATTGATTCTGCGGCTCCCTAAATTGAGCTTAGGCTACTCCTCCCACTGCTAAAGCTTTACAAGCGTTGAATCCGTAAATTTTCGGAGATGCTTTGTTCAAAAAATACAAACGATTCAGCCAAAATTTCCGTAGGGCTACTGTTGAATATAAGGGGTGTTATATCTTAACGTGGAGATAGAGTTTAGGAAAAAAACCATGCCTGCAACTATTCCTGTTTCCGATATCCCCTGTCTTGTTCGTACCCTCCGTGAACGCTTAGGCTTATCTCAAGAAAAATTAGCTGTTACTTTGGGTGTTTCTTTCCAAACCGTGAACCGATGGGAAAGAGGACACGCCAAACCTTCCCAGTTGGCTTTGAATGCCATTGAACAAAAATTAGCCGATATGGGGGGACAAGGATCTGATCTACTCCACAAATATTTTAAGCAAAAATAGCAGCCCAACATTTCAGTTAAATCATGGCGGCTCCGTTAACTTATTCTTCTCAAAGATAATCTGAGTGCATCCGGTTAGTTCTACAACTTAAGTTCTACCCAGCCACCTTATTCATAGCCCTTTTGTCGTGATTGATAAACGAGTAACCGGATGCTGAGTTGAGTCAAAATGGTCAATTTGATTAGCCTTTAAGGGCTTTTAAATCAACTCAGAACATCTGGAACTTTCAGCTTTTTTTAGAGTCTTTAATCAATAAAAGTTTGTTTTATCTGAGGTTATTTCTATGAATTGGCTCCTACTGACTATCACCCTGGGAACGATCTTTTTAACTCATCTTTTGGGAATCGGGACAATTGTACAACCTGTTTGGGCTTCACCGAACAAATTGATTGCCCAACAACAAAGCCCCGCTTCTACTTATCAACCCGGTTTTTGGCAACCTGTGGATCGGGTTAACCCGAATAATCCGATTACTGTTAATATTAATAACCAGAGTGGAATTGTCATAGAATATAGCCTAACCACTAGCCCATTAGGGACTCGATCCTTAGCTGAAAATGGGAATACCCAGTTAACCAATTTGCCGATAGATTCTTATATTATTGTTAATCCTCAATCGAGTTCAGCGCCCATACAATTGAGTTTGATGGCTGATAATAATATTGTTAATCTTACGGTTCAACGGAGTTCTGATTTTTCAGGTCAGAGTACTGTTCATCTTCATTCAACTGGAGCAATCTACATTTACTAGAGGATTTTATCTCATTTTTTAACTTCAGTTTATTCAGGAATTTAAAGTTTTTTGAAGGATTAGATTAGACCGGGATAAACTGGAGTTTTAATTATTAAACCCATGAGCTTAAGGTGTAAAGCTGCGGTGGGGATAAAAATTAATCTGATCGAACTGGCGATCGATAGGACTCTACTCAATTTTTCCCCAGTTGATTGCCTTTTAAAGATCACTATAAACAGGTAGCCCTGAACTAAAATTTGAGCAACCCGAAGTGAGACAATAAGAGCAAACTCCTTCGATGAGCAACCGTGATGTCAATTAATTCTAATCTGGCACAAGAAATTCAGGAGCAACCGCAGGTTTTAAGGCAACTCCTCGATAGCCAAACCACAGGCATTGAAAAGCTTGCTAGAGCCATTCAACAGCGAAACATTACTCATATTATAGTGGCAGCCCGAGGCAGTAGCGATAACGCCGCTCGTTATGCTCTCTATTTGTTTGGAAACATCAACCAATTTTTAGTCACCTTAGCTGCACCCAGTCTGTTCACCCTCTACAAACGCCCTCCCCAGTTGGGAAATGCTTTGGTTTTAGGCATTAGCCAAAGTGGTGAAAGTCCAGATTTAGTCGCGGTTTTAGCCGAAGCCCGTCAACAAGGGGCTTTAACGGCCGCGATGACAAATGTTGCTGACTCTCCCCTTGCCCAACAAGCCGATCATGTGATTAACTTGAGTGCCGGGGTTGAACGTTCCATCGCCGCGACGAAAACCTACACGGCAGAATTAGTCGCTTTAGCAATGTTAAGTTCTCAGTTAGCCGCGAATGAGTCCATGTGGACAGCATTACAAAAAGTGCCACAGTGGGTAGAACACACCTTTGAACTCAACCCTAATATCTACCAAACCATTAAGGCTTATTGTCAGATGAGGCGTTGTATTGTCATTGGCAGAGGATATAATTATGCGACTGCTTTTGAATTAGCTTTAAAATTAAAAGAGTTAACCTATACCTTAGTTCAACCCTACAGCAGTGCTGATTTTTTACATGGGCCTTTGGCATTGATTGAACCCGGTTTTCCCATTGTGGTGATTGCGGTTTCTGGCCTGATTTTGAATGAGATGCAACAGGAGTTAATGCCTCGGTTAATTGAACGAGGTGCGGAAATTATTACTCTGGGAAATGATCCCCAAATTTTAAGCCAAGCACAGACGACTTTACCCTTACCCAATGATATTCCCGAATGGCTTTCTCCCATTTGTGCGATTATTCCTGGACAGCTTTTTGCTCTCCATATTGCTACAATGCGGGGTTATAATGTGGATCAGCCAAGAGGACTCAAAAAAGTGACAAGAACTCAATAGGGTGACGTTCTTTTAAACCTTCCTTTTTTTTTGGCTTGAGTTAAAAATAGAGGCGATCGCTTTCAGTGAATGAACAGACCTGTTGGCGATCGCTGTAATTTTGTTTTTTTTGTATTGAAGTTTAGAAAGGGACCTAAACTCTAAAGTTCTCTCAAATCGGATTGTAAAAATGTAAAAAATAGATCAAATTAAGCACCAATAGCTTCTTCCACAATAGGCAAACGTTGAGAAGCGTAACCAATCCCTCGGACGGTTAAAATGTATTCAGGATTGCGCTGATCGGCTTCAATTTTTGCCCGTAGACGAGCAACATGAACATCCACCACTCGCATATCAGCAATGCGTCTAGGTGCATAACCCCACAACTCTTGAAGGATTTCTGAACGAGAAACGGCTTCACCAGAATGTTTTAACAGCAGTTCGAGAAGATTAAACTCAATATAAGTCAGAGGAATCACTTGATCGCCTTTGTAAACTCGGCGCTTGATGGTATCGACTCGCAAGGTATCAACTTGGATGGTTTCTGCACTCAAGTCACGAGCCGCGTTTGTTTCTCTGAGACGACGTAAAATCGCTTGGATACGGGCTTCTAATTCTTTGGGTGAGAAGGGTTTGATTAGATAATCATCGGCTCCTAATTCTAACCCCGTAATCCGATCAGCGACATCTCCTAAAGCCGTTAACATAATAATCGGAACATCGGATTGAGTCCGGATCTTTTGACAGACCCCGTAGCCGTTGAGCTTGGGCATCATTACGTCTAAGACGACCAAATCGGGGTTTTCGCTTTCAAACAAGCTGAGGGCCTCGCGACCATCGGCTGCTGCTACGACTTGATAGCCAACCATCGAAAGGCGAGTCGTGAGAATACGCCGGATTGCAGACTCGTCATCCGCAACTAAGATTTTGCCGGAGTTCCGTTTCTGTTCAGATTGTGATTGTGTTGTCATGTCTGCTCCCATAGATAAAAGAATCGGCTTTCGGTGCAGGTTGAATGGGTTCTCTATCAACAAGCAATTTTAGGCGGCTTTAGATGTCCAAGTTGCCATCTGATTGCCTTTGATAACGTTTGTTATCATATTGTTATCATATAACTTTAACTAAAACTTAAAATTTTTGCAATCTATCAAGAAATTTAACAAATATTTACACAAAAATGAGGACTGACTATTCCTTTTACAAATTAATACTATGAGACTGATAACGATTTAGCAATAGGCTGGTATTATCGAGGCATTGTTGAAGTTGATTGTCCAAATGTTCCTCAACTCGAATCATGCCAAATCCCTTTTTAGGAGTTAGAATTCCTCCTGAATTACACGAAGCATTAATGGCACGGGTCAAAGCAACTGGACAATCGAAGTCAGACCTGGTGGTTGAAGCTTTAAGAGCCTATTTGGACATGGCTGATCAACCCGATAAAATTTCCGAACTTGAGAGTCGGTTAGCGATACTTGAACATCGACTCGACTCTCTCGGTTCAGGGTCTCACGTTCACGAAATCCAGGAAGATTAAATGACCCTCACTATCCAACAAATGATGGCCAACATGATTCGGTTTTCAAGAAATATGCAAAAATTAGTGAATTTGTCAAGTTAAAACTGAGGATACTTTTAATTACAAACTGTAGTAATACTTAACAATCAGCTTTTGAGCTAGCCCTAACCCCACGACTCACAGTGGGATCACGAAAAAATTGGACGATGAACCCTTGAATATGCGAAAAACGAGCTACAACTTTTAAGCGTCAAAAAAGACATGAAAGACTTAAGTTTTGAACTGGGGCGGAAGGATTCGAACCTCCGAATGGCGGGACCAAAACCCGCTGCCTTACCGCTTGGCGACGCCCCATTGCGTAACCATCTATTATAATAACAGCATTCCCCGGAAAAGTGTCAAGTCTTTTTGAGCGAATCTTGAAAAATTTTAGTCAACGGGAAACTTAACCCGGCTAAAAGCTATATAGAAAGGCATTCTGGGTTTTCACCGGATCAAGAAGAACAATCTGGGGGTCGAAGTTCTGGGGGCGGTTCAACGGGAATCTCAATCCAAAACTCACAACCTTGTCCAGGTTCAGAGAAACACTTGAGGGATCCGCCATGTTTTTCAACGACAATCTTATAGCTGATCGATAATCCCAAACCTGTCCCTTTCCCAACGGGCTTAGTCGTGAAGAAGGGATCAAACAAGCGATTTTTAACCAGGCTGGAAACACCAGGGCCATTATCCTGGACTTTCACCCGCACAAACGGCACCCTAGATCCTTCTTGGGGCTTTTTCACCTCAAAAGCCTCAGTGGTAATTGTCACCCGGCGGGGGTCTGGCTGATTATCAAGGGCATCAATGGCATTGCCAATAATATTCATAAAAACTTGGTTGAGTTGACCTGCATAACATTCAACTAGAGGAAGCTTGCCATAGTTTTTAACAATCTCTATACCTGAACCTATCTTTTTGGCTTTCCAGCGACTATGGAGAATCAACAAAGTATTATCAATCCCTTCATGGATATTCACAGGCTTCATCTCGGCTTCGTCTAAACGGGAGAAATTCCGTAAACTCACCACAATTTGACGGATGCGATCGGCCCCCATTTCCATCGAAGCGATAATTTTGGGTAAGTCCTCCATAATAAATTCGAGATCGATATCTTCTATTTTTTCCTGGAGTTCAGAATCGAGAGTCGGGTATTTTTCTTGATAAACACTGAGAACTTCTAATAAATCTTGAGTGTAATCTCTGACATAATCTAGATTTCCATAGATAAAATTAACCGGATTATTAATTTCGTGAGCAATACCCGCCACCATCTGACCCAAACTTGACATTTTTTCACTTTGAATCAGTTGGGATTCTTTTTCTTGTAAATCTTGTAACGCATGAGATAATTGAGCCGCTTGTGTTTGAGCCGCTAATGCCGCCGCTCGGGTTTGTGCGTAGAGTTCCGCTTGATCAATGGCGATCGCTAACTGATCGACAACCCCCTGTAATAATTCCACATCACTACTATTCCAATCGTGGGTCTGATGATAATGATTACAAACAATTGCTCCCCGTTGACCGGAACGAGTTTCTAGGGGTAAAAACAACATTGAAGCAACTCCGGCTTGTTTTAATGCTTCTCGGGTTTGTCCATCAAATCCTTCTATTTGATTACTATCATTAATCTGAACGATTTGATGCTGCTCGATTTTTTCGGATAACCAGCTAACACAATCTGGGGGATAATCGAGTAAAACTTGAGAGACTGTAGAAGACTGAGACTGATGGGTAATCACAAAACAAGATCGCGGATCAGTTGTCGGTAAATACCAGAGAAAATGGCATTGATCCACTTGTAATAAACTTCTGATCTCACTGACGGCCTTGGCTAAAATGGTATTGAGATCTAAAGAATCTCGTATTTGACTCGCTAACCGGAATAATAACCCTTCCCGGCGACTTTGAAGTTCTTCTAAAGCAGCAAGTCGATCAATTCCAACGGAGATGGCATTCGCAATCCAATATAAAGCATTTTGCACCTGTTCTGTCAGGGGAGAACGGCTACTAATTTCCATCATCCCGACTTGTCTTCCTTCTACTACAAGGGCAAAATTTAAAGATAAACAATTTTGATGAATTCGTTCTAAACAATCTGAACAATTGGTCACTTCACATTGACCCGATGTGACTTGCAATTCTAGATGGCGAGTTTGAGGGTTAGCTGTCCAGATGGCGACTCCAGTCACCTTGAGATGATTGGCGATCGCATCGCTACAGGCTTGTAATATAGTGCTTATGCTTCCCCCTTGTCCTAATGCTTTCCCGACTTCAGCTTCCAGCAAGGATAAATGCGATCGCTCTAACAAAGCAACTTCTGCGTTTTTGCGGCTGGTAATATCTCGGGAAACCGCGACTAACTCTTGAACTTCTCCCGTCTTCGGATCTCTGACAGCGTGAGCGGTGGTTTCAAACCAAATATATTCTCCGTCATAGCAACGAATTCGATAACTCATCAGGGAGATTTCCCCCTCGGATAGTAACACTTGATGAGACTCTCTGACTGATGCAACATCATCTGGGTGAAAAAATTCATAGGCTGAATGTCCGATCAGTTGTTCGGGTTCATATTTGAGTAACTTTCGACAGGCCGGAGAGGCGTAAAGATAGAGACCTTCTGAGTTGTGGCGAGAAATCAAATCGGTGGCGTTTTCTGCTAAAAGTCGATAACGTTCTTCACTGGTTCTTAACGCTTCTTCGGCTCGTTTTCGTTCGCTAATATCGGTTTGAATTCCAATATAATGAGTGACTTCACCTTCTGCATCTCTTACTGGGGAAATCGCTAATTCATTCCAAAAAGGTGTGCCATCTTTGCGATAATTTTTTAAGGTCACTAAACAATCTTTTGCCGCTTTTAAACGGGTTCGGATCATCTCAAGTGCTTCAGGTTCTGTATCGTTTCCTTGTAAAAATCGACAATTTTTTCCTAAAATCTCGTTACTCGAATATCCTGTAATCCGCTCAAAAGTGGGGTTACAATAAATGACCGGATTTTCGGGAACTCTAGCATCGCTGATGACGATTCCGTTCGGACTAGCTGCTATTGCTCGTTCGAGTAACCGCAGCATTTTTTCAGACTCGCGGCGTAGAGTAATATCTGTTCCGGTGGCGATAATATGTTCGATACGACCATCGGGATTATAAATAATTGTATTAGACCAAGCAATCAAATGATGAGAGTGATCGTGAGCAATCCATTCACTTTCACACTGTTGAGTTAATTGAGAATTATTGAAATTATTTGAAGATAAAGAGTTATTTTTTAAAGAAAAGTTATCAATAGACAATCCTAATTCTTGAGGGGTTTTTCCTTCTACTTCTTGAGCAGAATATCCGGTGAGTTCTTCACAAATATGGTTAAAACGAATAATTTTTCCTTGAGGATCAAGTACCACCACTAATGCACTTAATGTATCAAGAACATGACAGACAAAATCCCGTTCTTTACGGACTATTTCCCAGATTGAGGAGCGTTCTTGAATGGTATCTTCAAGCTGAATTAGTTGACTTTTTGTCTGAATCAGTTGGCGATGTAAGTCAATTTGCAGCATGACTTGATTAGCAACCGCTTCTAAAGCCTTGAGACTGTCTAGGTTAATCGAGCGAGGTTGATTGTCAATAATCGAGAGCATTCCCACTAATAGTCCGTCGTGGGTTTGAATAGGAATACCCACATAAAAACGAATTCTCGGATGTGATTTGACTAAGGGGTGAGTTGCCAAGCCTTTACTCGTTAACAGATCTTCAAAGACAAGAGTAGAATATTTGAGGTCTTGGGTGCCTGTGGGTGAGGAAGAATGGGTTTCAGGTTGAGGGGAGTTTTGAGGTAAATTAGAATGATAATGCAGAGCAATCACCCGTTCACAAAAATCGAGGTAAGGAATTGTTGGCTCTTGTAAACCTACTTGAGATTTTAACCACTGACAATGGGTATCAATCAAGCTAAGATATGCAATCGGAGCTTGAGCGATCTGAACGGCAATTTGAGTGAAATTGTCAAAAGTTAGGGTGGTTTCGGTTGACATTATTTCTCGTAGAGACAGGTTCTCCCGTTTCCCTATTGTACGATAATCTGAAAGTCTGATTACCATTGATCACCTATTCCCCTAAAAAAGTTGAGTCGGTAAGATCTAGCATTCCTATCCATGATTTATGGGAGTGGGTTGTTGAGCTAGTTCTGAATATTTTCTCCCCCAGATTAGTATTAAACGATTCTGGGATCTAGTTCAATCATAACAAGCTGTAGAGGGGATTGCCGGAAAGTATTAAAAGACTTTCAGAAAAAGGCAACTCAGCTTCAAAGTTTTATTCAAACTTTAAAAACTAACGAACAAATGATGTACTGTTTTGTTTATTAGGAGCATTTTGTATGAAGTTTATGCGAGAATTTGTTACAAAATTTATTAACAGGAGTAGAGGATTGTTATAAACTCCAGACTCGGGATAGATCACCGCTATGCGGTCAAAATTCTAGCTCGGATGTTTAACTGTTTTCTTGGACTTGCCTCCCTGAACCTGAGAATAGTTTAAGAGTTTAGAGTTCTTTTTCAGAGTCGTTTAAACTGTTAATAGAGATGAAATTTTTCATCCGTAGCGGACATAAGATCAAAATTAAGGAAAGCAATAAGGATGTCTGCAATTGATCACCCTCTACCCACTATCCTGGCTGTTGATGATAGTCCGGTTATGCACAGCTTAGTTAAACAAGCGCTCGGCAAAGATTACCGAGTTCTGGTCACTGATAATGCTGTAGAAGCACTATCGCTATTATATCAAGAGCCAGTTTCTATTTTACTTCTTGATGTGACTATGCCGGAAATTGATGGCCTAGAACTCTGTCGTACCGTGCGAAACTTACCCCAGTTTCAAGCGCTACCGATCATTATGCTTACCGCCCGAGACGGGGCTTTTGAGAAAGTACAGGGACGTTTAGCCGGAGCAACAGAATATCTAACAAAACCCTTCGACCCGCAAACCCTCTCGCAAGTGATTAATCAGCTTCTGGGTCAAAATTTGTGAGGGTTTTTCCGGTTTGGATCGGGAGCTTTTCAAAGTTTAAGTTTCCGACGTTCAATTTGTCGTACTAACATCGAAGCGATTTCATCAACAGGAAGAATATGTTGGACAGCGCCCAAAGCGATCGCTTCTTTTGGCATTCCAAACACCACCGAACTGGCTTCATTTTGAGCAATTGTCATCCCACCATTACGGGCGATCGCTCCCATACCATCAGCCCCATCCCGCCCCATTCCGGTTAATAAAACCCCAATACTGCGATCGCCATAATATCGAGCTATTGACTGAAAAGTAATCGTAATTGAAGGTCGATGTCCAGCAAGAGGAGGCGCACTACTATAGAGAAATCGACCTTGACGATCCCATTCTAAATGATAACCTTCAGGGGCAAAATAAACCGTTCCATTTTGAGGGATTTCACCATTGCGAGCAATTTGAACCGATAGGGAACATTGTACATTTAACCAATTAACCAAACCCTGTAAAAACCCTTCACTAATATGTTGAATACAAATCACAGGCACAGGCAAACGAGCCGGAAGCTGAGTTAAAATTGCGTGTAACGCTTGAGGGCCGCCTGTAGAAGCCCCAATTGCCACCATCCGAATTGTTTTTGAAGGAGCCAGAGAAATTAAAGGAGTTGTCAGTTTGAACGGATCAGCAGTCGGAGTGTGATGAACTTTTGAACGGTTTCTGCGCGTAAAAACTTTCACCCCAGACAGAATTTTAATCTTGCGAATTAACTCCTGAGCCAATTGAGAATCTTCTCCTAATAACCCATCTTTCGGCTTAGGAAACACATCAACTGCCCCCGCATTTAACAATTGAAAAACCGTATAAGTATCTTCCGGTTGAACAGCGGTACTAATCACTAAAATAGGTCGTGGGTAGTTTGCCATAATTTCCTGGGTAAATTCCAACCCATCCATTTGAGGCATATGAAAATCGGTACAAATCACATCGGGTTTCACCTGGGGAATTAAAGCTAGAGCTTCTTTCGCCGTGCGAGCAGTTCCAACAACTTCTACTTCCGGTGAAGCAGATAAAATGCGTTTAAGAACGATTAAAGCAACCGGGGAATCATCAACAATAAACACTTGGATGGGCATAGGATCACGGATCAGATTTTAAATTAAATGAGTCTTCTTAGAGTTTCTAATAGCACCTTTTGATTAAAACTACTTTTAGTAATATAGGCATTAGCTCCAGCTTCAGCACCTCGGCGTTTATCCTCATCGGAGGCGAGGGATGTCACTAAAATAATCGGCAATTCATTATACTCTTGATTTTCCCGAATTTTTGCCGTTAAACTCAATCCATCTAAATTGGGCATTTGTACATCTGAAATCACTGCATCAAAGTTTTGAGTTTTCAGCTTATTAAACCCATCTAATCCATCAACAGCCGTAATCACATCATAACCTGCTGCTTCTAGAATTCGTTTTTCTTGAGTGCGAGTTGCAATTGAATCTTCAACCAATAAAATCATTGGCTTTTGAGTGGTTAATGTTTCAGGATTTTCAGATGGTTTTTGTCTGGAAATTCCCCCAAAAACTAGACGCTTACGCGCCGATTTAATCAAATCTGCAACATTTAACACCATGCACACTTCACCCGTTCCGAGAATCGTTGCTCCGGTAATATTTCTGACTCGTTTGAGCAGTTGACTTTGAGACTTGAGAACAACATCTTGTTCATCTAGGAACTCATCAACATATACCCCTAAAAGTTCTTCTCCTATTTGCAAAATTGTACAGGGTAAAGCCGTAGAAGAATGAGTGACTTTTTCCGGGGCTTCTAGTTCTAAAAGATCAGCCAAATGAGCCACAGAAAGGGGTTGTTCTTCAAAGATAATGGTATCTCGTCCTTCAATTGTAAACTGTTCAGCGGGAGAAACCAAGCGAGTGGTACGCACAAATTCAACCGGAATTCCATAGGAAATCCCTTGCACTCCTACAATTAAAATATGAGTCGTGGCTAAGGCTGTTCCGAGTCGCATCCGAAAGGTAGACCCTTTGGTAAAAACAGATTCGAGTTCAATCGTCCCTTTGAGTTGTTCAACGTTATTACGAACCACATCCATTCCCACCCCACGACCGGAAATTTCAGTCACAAAAGTTCTGGTGGTAAAGCCCGGTGCAAAAATCAAAGCTTGAATTTGGCTTGTTGTCATGGCTTCCAGTTCTTCAAGTTGATATAAACCCCGTTTGAGAGCGGTTTGTTTAATCAGTTTAGGATCAATTCCGCGACCATCATCACTCACTTCTATCACAACATGATTGGCGGTTTGATAGCCTCGCAGTCGAATTTGAGCGACAGAGGGTTTACCATAGCGTTGTCGTTCTTCTGGAGATTCTATACCGTGATCAATGGCATTTCTTAATAAGTGCATTAAGGGATCTTTGATTTCTTCTAAAATCCGTTTATCGGCTTTAGTTTCACCCCCTTCTAAAATCAGTTCAACTTGTTTATTTTCTTGTCGGGCTATATCTCTAACCATGCGAGAAAAACGATTAAAAATTGTTGAAAGGGGTAACAGGCGTAGGGTGCGAATATCATCTTCGAGTTCATTAGAAATAACTTCTAAACGGGCGGTATCTTCGTAGAGTGCATCTCTTAATTGGTTAACCAATGAACCTAACTGTTCAAGGTATTTACCCGCTCGATGATAATAGTTTTGCAGTTGATCTAAGGTTTTATGAGCGAGAATCGATTGATGTTCTAAGTCATTGAAAACAAATCGATTCACAAAAGCATCTCGACTCCATTCTTCCCATAAGGTGGTCAGTGCTTCTACATCATTGAGTCGATGAGCGATGCGAATTTTTGTAACCGTAAGTTCTCCCGTTTGAGTCATTAACGCATCCAGTTGTTGGGTCTGAACTCGAATAGTTTCAATCCGATAGTTTACGCCATCAAAAGTTTGTTTTTCCTCGTAGGGAGGGAGATTAATGGAGGAAACAAGAGTCGGTACGCTATCATTAACGGATTCTTCTAACTGTTGCGTTTCAGAGTCTTGGGGGATATCCTCTATCGGTTTAATTTCGAGAACTTGATCCGGATCTGAAAGGGAATTTTCAGTTAAAGAATGATTCTGAATAGTAGTAGTTTTTGGCTCAGTTATTGGGGCTTCAGCCGCAATTAAACTGGCTAATATTTTTAAGGGGTTAATACCAGAAGGTTCTCCAGTTACTGCTTCTTTAACGAGTTTTCGCAGTGCATCTAAAGTTTGAAATAAGCGATCAATTACTTCAGCAGAGAGAGTGACTTTTCCTTGATTAATACCACTCAGTAAGTTTTCAATTTGATGAGCAAGGGTAGCAATATCTTTCACCCCTAACATTCCCGCATCTCCTTTGAGACTGTGGGCTTCTCGTAGAAGTTCTTCAATTTTTTTGTAATCTTGAGGGTTTTTTTCTAAGTATAAAATTCCATCATCTAGATTTTGCAAATGTTCTTCACTGGCGGTTTTAAAGACATCTCTGAGTTCCTCATCTTCGATCATCATTTTAGATCAATCTCCTTATAAGCAAGATATTTTTTGGTTTGAAATTCGATCAATTTTCTCAGTTAAACCATATCTTTTAAGTTTCGAGCCGTTTGATTTAGAAGCTGTGTACTGACTTTAGTTTGAGAAATACCCCGAGTTGATTCTTGAACTGCGCTATTGAGATTATTCATGGCTTCTACCACTTGTTCAACAGCCATAGCTTGTTGTTTAATATTGAGAGAAATTTGTTGAATATTGAGAGTAACGTCATTAATAGCAATACCAATTTCCGTAACCGCTTTTGCTCCTTCTTCCGTGACTAAAATCGTTGAATTCGTTTGATTTTGAATCTCAAAAATAAGAACTCCAATTTTATTGGCTGATGTGCGACTTTGATCAGCAAGTTTGCGAATTTCACTCGCAACCACACCAAATCCTCTCCCATGCTCCCCGGCGCGTACTGCTTCAACAGAGGCATTGAGCGCTAAAATATTTGTCTGGTTTGCTAAATCACTAACGAGATTAGTAATATTATAGATCTGGCTTAGATTTTCACTCAAACGAATAATTTGTTCTTGGATTTGCCTCATTTTTTCTTTGAGATTGCCTTTCTCCACCATCAGTTCAGAATGTCCCTGATGATGACTCCCTGCTAAAGCCAGCACCTGACTGGCACCCGAAGCTGCGGCGGTGACTTGTTCGGCAGACTGACGGGCGGAAACCCCTAACTCATCCATGCTGGTTGTCGTTTGGTTTAAAGCCGTTGCTTGCTGAACTGCGACTTGTTCTTGTTGAGCAACAGTGGTGGCAATTTCTGTTGTAGCAGTCGCAATTGCATTCGCCTCGCGGTCTAATTTCTGAATACTTTGGGAGATAATCCATCCTCCAAAAACTATAGCTAATAATAAAGAAATACCTGTAACAATCCAAATCATCACAACCAGATGATTTAATGCGTTTTCTTGTAATAAAAATTGCTTTTCTACAATTTGGATTTCTCGATTATTTAGACGATTAATAACGGTTGAAAATTGATCAGATAATTCTAAATATTGAGATTGTTTCCAAATTTGAATGGCTTCTGAAGTATTTCTTTGGTTAACAAGATTGATTAAACCTTCTTCTATTTCTTGCTTTTTTGCGTAAGTTTCTATCAATATTCCTAAATTTTGATGCTGCTGTTCATCCATGATGATATCCTTTAATTTTTGAATAATAGTTTGGTAACTTTGTTGGGCGGTTTGATAATCTTTAACATAGATTAATTGAGGATCAAGCAAATAACTTTTGACTGAGCCTGACATAATTTGTGTTTCGACAATGAGATTTTTAATGGCTTCATTAACCTGATTTGAACGTCGCAATTCTTGCTGATTTTGTTGAACCATTTTGATATTTAATGTCACAAAAATAGCCGCAAAAATCAGCAAAAAAAGAGGAATAAGATAGCCGATCATAATTCCATATCTTAACTTTTTAAACGTAAACATTGACCCCCCTCTATGATTTAATAAAGTGCTGAAATTAGATCGATGATTGCAACTCCAAAGTTACTTGATTCAGTTTTTGCAACCCTGTTTTCGTTTGATTTAAACCATTTGCCGTTTCATTTGTCCCTTGATTAATCGAGTTCATTGCCTCCAAAACTTGAGCAATTGCTATGGCTTGCTGTTGGGTATTTAAAGAAATTTGTTGATTGTTTAACACCACATTATTTACCGCCTCTGAAATACCCATTAATGATGATGCGGTTCTTTGAGCAATTTCTACACCAGATAGCACCGTTTTACTCCCTTCTTCTGTGACTAATACTGTAGAATTCATCGCATTTTGAATATCTGTCACTAAGGTATTAATTCTTTGAGCCGATTTTTGACTTTCATCAGACAACTTACGAATTTCTGCGGCGACGACAGCAAATCCTTTCCCATGTTCACCCGCTCTTACCGCTTCAACGGCTGCATTTAAGGCTAACATATTCGTTTGATTGGCCAAATTACTGACTAATTTAGAAATATTGCCGATTTGGTTCGTTTGTTCACTTAAGCGAATAATTTGTTGAGCAATTCCATCAACTTTTTCTTGTAAATTTGCCATCCCTTCTAGGGTTTTTTCGACGGCTTTACTGCCATTTTCTGTTAGGTTTAAAGCTTGTTTCGCATCACGAACCGCAGATTCGGCTTGCTCGGCCGTTGAACGAGATGAGGTGCTTAATTCATTCATTGTAGTCGTGGTTTCATGCACGGCTGCTGCTTGTTGACTGGCGGTTCGTTCCTGTTGTTCTGTGGCTGTTGCAATTTCGAGAGAACTTTCAGAAACGACTCGTAATGTTTTTTTTAAGGCTTTTGTAATCGATTGACTGAAAGAATAGCCAATCGGAGATGCAACCACGACAGAACCTATAGTAATTAATCCAAAAACCAGTAAAGTTTTCGAGTAAACATTTTGAGCTTTTGTTCTTTCTTTAGCTGCAACATCGAGTTGTAAATTAATTAAATTTTGAATTTGTTCCGTCACTGGATCAATCACTGTATACAGTTGACCATTGTAATCATCTAACTGAGAAACATCTCCAGTTATTAAGGCTTTTTCTAGTTGTTTTATCCTGAGATTGACAGGCAAAAATAAAGTTTCAACTTCTCTGGCAATTCGCTTTTCTTCGGAAGTTAGATTAGTTTGCAGATAGGATTGCCAATGGATTTTTATTTCTTGCTTTGCTTCTTGAATAGAATCTAAAGCTACATCCATCGAAATAATTTCTTTATGGGCTTTGTTCACCGCATCAATGATTAAAACAGCATAGGCATCAGAGACTAATTTAAGTTCTTGAAGCGGGACTACTCGATCATCATATAGAGTAACCACTTGTTGATTCATGCGATCAAAAGAGACAATAGAGTAGATGCTGATAGCTAACAACAAAATTGCGGGTGCTACAAAAAATCCCCAATAAAGTTTTGTACTCAATTTAATGTTCATGGTTTTTACCATCTTTTAAAGAATTTACATTGAAGACTGCAACTCCAAAGCAACTTGATTCAGTTTTTGAAGCCCTGTTTTTGTTTGATTTAAACCGTTTGCCGTTTCATTTGTTCCTTGATTAATCGAGTTCATTGCCTCCAAAACTTGAGCAATTGCGATGGCTTGCTGTTGGGTATTTAAAGAAATTTGCTGATTGTTTAACACCACATTATTCACCGCATCTGAAACTCCAATTAATGCTGATGCTGTGAGTTGAGCAATTTCTACACCAGATAGCACCGTTTTACTCCCTTCTTCCGTGACTAATACTGTAGAATTAATCGCATTTTGAATATCTGTCACTAAAGTATTAATTCTTTGAGCCGATTTTTGACTTTCATCAGACAACTTACGAATTTCTGCGGCGACGACAGCAAACCCTTTCCCATGTTCACCCGCTCTCACCGCTTCAACGGCTGCATTTAAGGCTAACATATTCGTTTGATTGGCTAAATCACTAACTAATTTAGAAATATTGCCAATTTGGTTCGTTTGTTCACTTAAGCGAATAATTTGTTGAGCAATTCCATCAACTTTTTCTTGTAAATTTGCCATCCCTTCTAGAGTTTTTTCGACAGCTTTACTGCCATTTTCTGTTAGGTTTAAAGCTTGTTTCGCATCACTAACCGCAGATTCAGCTTGCTCGGCCGTTGAACGAGATGAGGTGCTTAATTCATTCATTGTAGTCGTGGTTTCATTCACGGCTGCCGCTTGTTGATTAGCAGAACGTTCTTGTTCTTCAAGAGTGGTCGCAATTTCAGTAGATGAAATCGCAATCGCTTGAGTTGTTCTTTGAATGGTTTTGCTAATATTTTCAGAAATTAAGATAGCGAGAAAAATAGCGAGGATTAATGACAGAAATGTTCCGAAAATTAACGCATAGATTAGCCAAGTTAAGTTTTTTAAAATTCCTTCTGTTTCTGCTGCTAAAATTTCTTCTTCTTTTTTAGCAATGGCTTGACTCAGCTGCTCAATCTCTTGAACCAATAGAGTTGTATTTCGATTTTGGGTTAATGTTATCGCTTCAGGAGTTTGACCTTGTTGAACTAATCTAAGTGCTTGACTATTTACTTGAACATACTCATTCATTAACCCTCGAATTTGGGCTAAACGCTCTTTTTGTTCAGGATGAATGAGTAACTCATTAAGGAGGATAACTTGGGTGTTAAATTGTTGTAGGTAGCTCTCATATTCTTGTAAGACAACTGGATTTTGGAAAGCAACATATCCTCGATAACTACTCACTATTCCCATTGCACTTTTGTCAGTTTTATAAATATTAATCAAAAGATTTTGAACTCGGTCTATTTCTTTGAAAAGATTAAAGACTTGTCTAATATTGGTGTAAACTAGCAGCGCTAATCCAACAAAAAATATACAAGGAAAGGTATAACCCAGTAATAAACGTCCTCGCAACTTTAAATTTTCAAACATTTTTTTAGTTCCTCTATCCTGTTGTTGTCTATTTTTATTCTATACGTCTTCATTCACAATAAGTTCTTCCTGAGTTAAAATCTTTTTTAAATCTAGAATACTCATCATGCGATTCCGATAGAGTGCTGTTCCTTGAAGATATTCATTCTGACTTGAACGAACGGTTGTCGGAGTGCTTCTGATATTGACAGAATCTAAATAAACAATATCAAAAACTTCATCCACAATCAAACCAGCAATAATATTTTCAAATTTAACAATCATGGCTTTTGATAAACTTTTCGCATCCCCAAGAGATAAATTTAAAAACCCTCGAATATCAACTAATGTGATAATTTCACCCCGTAAGTTCATATTGCCAATAATATGTTTAGGAGTACAAGGAATTGGCGTGATATTTCTGACCTCGATAAACTCATTCACCGTTGATAAAATAACCCCAAAATATTCTTGATTCAATCCAATAACAGCTAAAGTAATTAAACCGTGAAATTCTTCATCCTGTGTCGCTTGCAGAAGATTTTTAGCTCGTTCTTGAAAAACTTGTCGTTCTTCTAAAGTTGCGTTAGGACAAAAGGATAAATCTTTTTTTAAATGAATACTTAAACCCGAATTATTTTGATTAGCTAAAACCTCAGATTGATGGAGAGTATGATGTTCATAAATTAAGGGTTCAAGTTCAATTAAAATTACTAAACTGTCTTCCCGTTGTGCCATGCCTCTAATCCAGTTTTTCTCTCCATTATTTTGAGGATAGATTTCTTGAGAAATATTGGCTAATTCTGACGAAATTTCTTCGTCTGAAATCATCTGAAGTTCATCAACTTTATTCACTAAAAGACCGACTCTCAAGTTGTTACACTCAACCACAATAATACTATCTGTCACATGATAGTCAGAAGAAGGATTACCCCAGCGATAGTTCAAATCAACAACCACTAAAAATTGACCCCGGAGGTTAATCATTCCCACAATTTCATCCGGTGTTTCAGGAATTGGTATCACCTCGGGAAGCAAGAAAATTTCTTGTACAGCTAAGGCATTAATTCCATAGAGTGTATGACCTATTTTAAAAATGAGATAAGGTTGTTTTTCCATCATTACTCGTCCTGATTTAAGTTTTCAATAATAGAATTGAGAGAGGTAATTAACTCATCTACTGTAATATGATCTGTATATTCAACCTCAGCTTTAGCAGGTAACTTGTGCAGAAGTTCTAAAGCGACATTATAAATTTTTATCGCTTTTTTATGATTTTTTTCTTGTTCATACAAAGAAGCGAGTTTAACATAAGCAGAAATCGAGAGCGGTGAAACACCGGATAAATAAATAATTCGTTTGGCGAATTTTTTAGCTTCCTCTATGTTATTTGTTTCTTCCGCAATATTTAATAAAATGTAACAAGGTAAAACCGAAAGTGAATCTACAGCAATTGCTTTTTGACAATACTGTGTAGCTTGCTGATATTGACCCAAGTTAGCATAAATTTTACCGAGCAAGTAGTAAGCATCAAAGTTTGGTGAACTTTTGTTAAGAAAAGTATTGACTTTTTGGATCGCGTCATTATATTTTTTCTGCTGATACAGTTGTTTAGCTTCCTGGAGTTCTACCGATATTTTTTCAGGTTTGATTTGATATTTTTCTAAAGATGTAAATTGGTTTTTTTGAGGTATTAAACCTTCTTTAGAAGCTAAATTTTGATGCGGTTTTGAAGTTAAGCTACTGGGAGGATAAGTTGTATTTCTCTGAAAAGGAGAAAGTAAAAAAAATAAATCAGAAATATCCAACTTAGAATTAGAGGAAGAAGTCTGGAGATTAGGTTCCTGTATTAAAGGACGTTGATAAACCACAGACTCCGGAAAAATAATCGCTTTAAAAGGAGCAACTTCTAAACCTTGAAGTTCAGCATGAGCCGTCATTAAATACCCCCCCGGTTTTAAAGCTTGATAAAACTTCTGAATCCCTTTATGAATACTCACCTTTTCAAAGTATACAAAAACATTCCGACATAAAATTAAATCAAAATCTAGAACATTAATCTCACCCCCCAAGGAGTCTTTAACAAGATTAAAAGGAAGAAACTTAACTAATTTTTGCGCTTGAGGATTAATTTTCCATCCCCCTGTACAAGGAATAAACGACAACGAGATTACTTCAGAATCAACCTGACGAAAAGACCAAGCACTATAAACCCCGCTTCGCGCTTTTTGTAAAGACAATTCATTAATATCTGTTCCCAAAACCATCAAATTCCATTCTTCCCAGTTTGGAATCAGTTTTTGTAACAACAACGACAGAGAATAAGGTTCTTCCCCCGTCGAACATCCCGCACTCCAAATCCGTAATTTTTTGACCCGTTTTTGACGTTCAATTAACTGTGGTAAAATCACAGTCTGTAGCAACTTAAACTGTCCGCGATCGCGAAAAAAATAACTCTCAGGAGTCGTCAACAGAGGAATCAACCGCTCCCACTCTTTTTCGCTAGCAGGAGTCTCGCTCTTTAACAAATTGTAATAATCTTGAGGATCAAAAAATCTCAATTCTCTACAGCGTGTTAAGATTTTCTGAGATAATCCGGGATAATCCTGGGGTCGAGTTTGTAAACCGATTTGATGAGAAATCAGTTGAGTAAAAGACTGAATTAAAATCTGATCCATGGGAGAAGACAGTTTTCCCAACATCAATAAAGTAAAAAAAGCAAAAAATACAGGATCGGGAGGGAAAACCGAGAAAATACTCATTCCTCGAATCATCCCTCCCTCTCAATGATAAATCTCAAAAATCGGAATCAGTCGAAACAGACTCAACCCAAACTAAGCCGGATAAATCCGCAAACGACGGTTTGGTTCTTCGCCAAAACTATTAGATTTTAAGCGATAGTGTTCCACCAACTCATGCTGCATTTTACGAACCTGGGGCGATCGCGGGAGCAATTCCACAGGTTGTCCTTTCGGAATCACAATCTGTTCAACCGCCAAACGCGCTTCTTCAAGTGCTTCGATTTCATCTTCCGATCCACTCGACGCAAACAAAGCCAGATCCGGAATTTCCGGCGTATTCGGATCTTCCATATTCAGTAACCGTCGCAACGCCCTCGCCACCTGGGGCGCACTTCCCGACTTCACCGCATGAATCGGAACTTGACGAGTTTTTGCCATATGCCGCAGTTTAGACTGATTGCGAATATGCGATCGCAACGCCAACACCACATCCGCACTATCAATATCCTTCGTCAACGCCACAGGCAACTGTAAACTCCGAATCACTTGATCAAGCTGATGACGAGCAATTCCATAAGGATAGACGTGCAACGGCAAATCCTCCCCATTCGGGCCAACAGTCGGATGTTCACCCGGACTAGCAATTCCCCTTAACCCCGTCGAAAAAGAAGCATCAAGCAACTGCTCAAAATACTGATTTTCCGGCATCGACTTCTCAGGAGGAATCGGAATCATCTTACCCGAACCCCGTAAACCTTTCAGCCCCGGTGCCGACACCTCAACAGTTTTCATCACCTGGGGACTCACAGGACTTGGAGAAGAAGCACTTGAGGGGCTGCTATAACGTTCCTCAACCTGCGTCACCTCTCCCGCCTCATTCATCGTTCGGACTTGCAGAATCGGTTGCATTCCCCGCAACAAACTATCAATCGTATCCGCGACACTCTCATGCACCACCCAGCGATCGCGTTCTAGCATCTCAATCGCAATCTCAAACGTCGGAGGCGCCTTACGTTCCAACACCGTTTTTTGAGACCCTCGTCGCCGAGCCTCATCATCCCCTAGAGTTACCGCTTGAATACCCCCAATTAAATCAGCAAGAGTCGGATTTTTCATCAAATTTTCAATCCGATTTCCGTGAGCCGTCCCAATCAGTTGCACCCCCCGTTCAGCAATCGTTCGAGCCGCCAAAGCCTCCAATTCCGTCCCAATTTCATCAATCACAATCACTTCCGGCATATGGTTTTCCACCGCCTCAATCATCACCTGATGTTGTAATTCAGGACGAGCCACTTGCATCCGACGAGCGCGACCAATAGCGGGATGAGGAATATCCCCATCACCCGCAATTTCATTGGACGTATCAATAATCACGACCCGTTTGGATAACTCATCAGCCAACACCCGGGCAATTTCCCGCAGCGCTGTCGTTTTACCCACCCCCGGACGACCTAGCATTAAAATCGACTGACCCGTTTCAACTAAATCCCGAATCATGCCAATTTTGCCAAACACCGCTCGACCCACCCGACAAGTCAGACCGATCACTTTGCCCGTGCGGTTGCGAATGGCACTAATTCGATGTAAGGTGCGCTCAATACCTGCGCGATTATCCCCACTAAATTCTCCAATTTGAGCAATACAATGCTCTAAATCTTCCCAAGAAACAGGCGTTTGAGAAATATACTCCGCTCCTAAAGGAAAACGAGCTTCGGGATGACGACCCAAATCCATGACAATCTCAATGAGACTATCGCGCTGGGGGTGTAATTCCACATTCCGTCGAATTTCCTGGGGAACAATATTAAGCAATCTATTAAGGTCGTCTGTAATCTGCATACTTCCAACAGTGACGTTTTCAAACCTCGAAGCGAAAACCAGTAAACAGGGAATGTCGGATCAGGGAACCGTTTTTTCGGTCGCCATTCCCCCATCTCCCTCAATAACCCACTGAGAACTGTCATTTACCCCTTTCCGTTGACTGAAATCCCTTGAGTGGGGCAACGAGGGAATCAGCTAGGCTCACCGCTTGCCAAAGCAAATCTGGGTCAGTTTCCAGTTGGGTGAGCGCTTTGGGTTGAGCCAGCGTTGTTAACCCCAAGTTGGGTTTTTGGGTTGACCCCAGTTCAGAGGTGTATTTTGATTCTAGTTTTTCTAAAAGTGGTGACAACAAAACACGGGCATAGCTGCCATAGGCTACACCCGCCACAGTTTTTTGATCAATGTTGCTCGCAGTATTTTCCTCGTCCTGAACCGGGTTGCACTGTCGATTTGCCAGTAACCCTAGAGATTTCAGTTTGGCAACTGTAGAATGGTTTGTACCCCCTGCAAGCTGCACATATCCCGGTAAATTCGCCGCTAACACTTTTTGACCCAGTTTAAGACTTGCTGTGGTCGTTCCCGCCCCAATATCCCCACTCATCGGTCTGCCGTCCGTTTGCCAGATTAGCGGACAAGGTAAAGGAGAGATCATCTCATACAGTGTCCAGAGATAATCAACCAAATCCTCTCCATCAGGACAACTAATGGCAACTAATTTGAGTTGACCCGTCCAGGGTTGCACACTGTACCAAAGTCGTCTAAAATCAGAGACTCTGCCAACCTGTGTATGAATCTCGATCGCGTCTACTCCCGTCGATAGCACCAAAGATGCAATGTTTTCAGGAGTAGAAACATAAGAGCGAGTCCATATGTTCTGACTCGGACAAACCGGAATGCACCGACCGCAGCCATAGCAAAGCGGATCGATCACCCCCCCGCCTGAAGGTTTTCCGAAATCGTTAAAGGCGATCGCACCCGCCGGACAGACGGTTTCACAGGGTCGCCAACAATCAGCCGGACAAGCTGTAGAATCAAACTCAGCTTTGCGAAAATGGGGATCTTCTCCATCGTTGAAGCTGACCATCAGCCACGGTTTATGAATGGATCTAAACCCCCGCTTTTGGGCTAAATTTACCCAATATTCGGCAGTTGCCATTGCCTCTTGAGCCGCAGCAATGACCGCCGGATCAGCAGCAACGTCAACACAATCTACACCTGCGAGAGTGTAAGCAAGGGTTAAATTGCGAACCGCAGGCAAATGTTGGTAACTGGCTCCGCAAATCAGTTTGAACCAGTTGCCGTTTTGCAAAGATTGGAGGGGGGAACTGTTCATTGTCACAGTTTATATGGTGACACACTCCCGCTCAAATGCAACACTCACCCCAACAGAAATGTGCAGTGCAGTTGGTCTTGGACTGGCTCAGGTCCGACTTGATTTTGAGTTATTCCGTCCCCCGGACTCTACGGGTAGCATTAATCACACGTTCTAAACACTACCCTTAGAGAGGGGATCGGGAACAGGGAATTTGAGAATATTGATCATTCATCGTTGTTTCTCCCATCTCCCGATTTCCCCACTTCCGATTAGGCGGCAGCTAAAATCTCTTTCAGAGGTTGCCAACGAAAAACGCGATCGCCACCCATCTCAATCGCAATCTTCACTCGCGGTTCAAGACTCGATAATTGAGTCAAAAATTCCACTTCTTGACTCGATAAAATATGACCTTCTATTATCCACAAAACTAATCCCTTTGACTGAGAAGGCAGTTGTTCGAGTTGAGAATTAATCAAAGGAGGAACATAATAAACATTACCGACCGCAGCATCATTTCCGCTACTTTTCTTACCCAAGTGAGGCGGGCGTACTCCATGCACTCCCATTAAATAAGCCGATAAATCCCCTAAGCCTCGGGCGGACAAAGTATAGGTTGTATAACCCGCAGCCCTCAAGCGACGACGGTAGCGCCCCTCCATACCCCCTTCAAGAGGAACGTACAGCGCCAAAGCCCCTTGAGTTTCTAAGTCTCGAATCAGTTTACGACCCGTTGTAATTAATGCCATAGTTAGGATGAGTAATTTCTCGCTCAATTCATAGATATTATAGGGTTAAGGTTTAGCCCCTCTGCCAAATTTGAAAAACTCCTCGCCCAAATTCTAGAGCGAGCTTGACAAACAGGCAAGTTTCAAATAAAATAAAAAATTGTCGCCAAATGTCATAAAGACGGTTGGGTTCAGAGAAAGAAAACACAGATTCTAGTGAAAGCTTAGAAAGTCGGCTCAGTCATTCTCTCAGGTGCAGCAAGCTGACTAATATCAGTGAAGTAAACTTGAACCCCAGTGCAAGCTCAATGTAGCGAGTCCGTCCGATCTTCGGGTTTGAGCTTCTCCAATCCAGGATACTGCTCGGGTTAGCCGTTCAAGTCCTAGCGACACTCGATTCGGTATCAAGGCAATCCCTTGGTCTGAGAACAGCTTAAAACTTGTTGATAGCTGAAAACAGAGTCAGATAGCCAAGTTTTACTCCTACAGTTTCAGTAGGAAAAGCTTTTCGCGTGTCTGAACATCTCAAAAGGGGAGGCTCGAGAACACAGTTAACGAGATTCCCAGACGAGAGACTGTGATCAACCCCATCCACCCAAGATCGATGATAGCCGTTGGACGGACGGTAGCTGAGAGAATCAACTAGAGCGTTCCAGGAACAAAGGGAACAATGAATCAAAAACCTGCTGAGACGAACAAGTTGTATCGTCCCACTCAAACAGCAGGTCGTCTGGTCGGAGACCCTTACCCACTCCCTCAACCCGACCCCAAGTGAAGGGAGAACCACTCAACAGAGTTCGGAATTAGAGTAGAGAGGCTAGTTGAAGTGTCTATAGGTATCCTTGGCACGAAACTCGGCATGACCCAAGTCTTTGAAGGCGAAAGCGGGCTAGCAGTCCCCGTAACGGTCATTCAAGCCGGGCCGTGTATTATCACCCAGATTAAGACCGAACCCACCGATGGCTACACCGCCATTCAACTTGGTTACGGCGAAGTCAAAGACAAAACCCGCACATTAAACACCGTCAGATCCCCCGGTAAAGAGGTCAACAAATACCTGAGTAACGCCGAACAGGGACACCTGGTGAAATCAGGAGGACGGCTCGTTCGTCATCTGCGAGAGTATCGCTTAGAAGATATCAGCAGCTACGAACTGGGTCAGGAACTCAAAGCCGATTTATTTGAACCGGGTCAACTCGTCGATGTCTGCGGAATCAGCATGGGACGAGGTTTTGCAGGTTATCAAAAACGACATAACTTCAGACGAGGGCCAATGGCTCACGGTTCCAAAAACCACCGTCAACCCGGTTCAATCGGGCCTGGAACCACACCGGGTCGCGTTTATCCAGGTAAAAAGATGGCTGGACGTTATGGCGGAAAACAAATAACCACCCGCAAACTGATCATCGTTCGGGTTGATCTCGAACGCAACTTACTGCTGATCAAAGGAGCAGTTCCCGGAAAACCAGGCGGTTTACTCAATATCACCCCAACCAACCAGGTGGGGCGGCTCTAGAGAGGAGAAAAACATGGTTGATTGTGTAGTACGCAACTGGGAAGGCGAAGAAGTTGGACAAGCCAACCTAGACCTGAAAGTTGCCAGAGAAGAAAACGCCTCCCACATCGTTCATCGAGCCTTAGTACGACAGATGAACAACGCCCGTCAGGGAACAGCTTGCGCTAAAACCCGATCCGAAGTCCGAGGCGGCGGACGCAAACCCTGGAGACAAAAAGGCACAGGACGAGCCAGAGCCGGATCCATTCGTTCTCCCCTATGGCGGGGAGGCGGTGTGATCTTCGGGCCAAAACCCCGGGATTACTCCCAAAAAATGAACCGCAAAGAAAGACGTCTGGCTCTACGCACTGCTTTGCAAAGTCGCACCCCCGATCTGATCGTCGTGGAAGAATTTGTCGATCAGCTTCCCCGTCCAAAAACCAAAGACTTGGTTGCAGCGATGACTCGTTGGGGAGTTGAATCCGAATCCAAAGTGTTATTAATTCTTCCCGAAAAACAAGAAAACGTCTATCTTTCAGGACGCAATATTGATCGGATCAGAATTTGTTTGGCAGACAGCATTAATGTCTATGACATTCTCAACGCCGACAAAATTGTGACCACACCCTCCGCTCTTGAAAAAATCCAGGAGGTTTACGGTGACTGAATATCAAACCCGCGATCTCGCTGATGTAGTCAAACGACCCATCGTAACTGAAAAAGCAACCATCTTAATGGAGCTAAACCAGTTCACCTTTGACGTTGACCCCCGAGCGAGTAAGCCCACCATCAAAGAAGCGATTGAACTCCTGTTCTCCGTTAAAGTCCTCAGCGTCAATACTCATAATCCTCCGAGAAAACGGCGTAGAGTCGGCAAATTTATCGGATATAAATCTCGTTATAAACGAGCCATTGTCACCTTAGAGGATGGAGAACCCTTAAGAAAAATTCTATTCCCAGAAGTTTAGGGGAGAACAATCGTTTAGGACCGTTTTTTGTAAAAAAATGAGGGAAAATCATGGGAATTCGTTCATATCGACCCTATACCCCAAGCACACGACAGCACTCGGTCTCCGACTTTGCTGAAATTACACACACCGAACCCGAACGCTCCCTCGTCACCACTAAACATCGTCACAAGGGACGTAACAATCGAGGTGTAATTACCTGTCGTCACCGGGGTGGAGGACACAAAAAACTCTACCGGATCATCGATTTTCGCCGCGATAAACACAATATTCCGGCTAAAGTCGCTCAAATCGAATACGATCCCAACCGCAACGCCCGCATCGCCCTGCTGCACTATATTGACGGCGAAAAACGTTATATTTTGCATCCCCTGGGCTTAAAAGTCGGTACCGTTATCGTTTCAGGGCCAGACTCTCCCATAGAAGTCGGTAACGCTCTACCCCTATCCAGAATCCCGTTGGGAACCGATATTCACAACGTTGAATTAGTTCCCGGAAAAGGCGGACAAATGGTTCGCTCCGCAGGTGCAACGGCTCAACTGATGGCAAAAGAAGGGGAATATGTCACCCTCAAACTGCCCTCTGGAGAACAGCGCAAAATCCTCGCTCGCTGCTATGCCACCATCGGCCAAGTCGGAAACATCGAAGCGCGTAACATCAGCATCGGAAAAGCCGGACGAAACCGTTGGAAAGGAAAAAGACCAACCGTTCGAGGTAGCGTTATGAACCCGGTCGATCACCCTCATGGTGGTGGAGAAGGACGCGCTCCCATCGGTCGCAGTGGCCCTTGTACCCCTTGGGGTAAACCCGCTTTAGGGATGAAAACCCGCAACGCCAAAAAACGCAGCACCGCCTTAATTGTGCGTCGTCGTCGGAAATCTTCTAAACGCGGCAAAGGTGGTCGTCAAAGTTAAATACAACTGAACCTTACACCCATAGAGCAGTCATTATGTCTCGTTCACTGAAAAAAGGCCCATTTGTTGCCGATCATTTACTGAAAAAAATAGCCGCCTTAGATGCCAGTGGCAAAAAAGGAAAAGAAGTCATTAAAACCTGGTCACGACCCTCAACCATCCTTCCCCTGATGGTGGGTCATACGATCGCTGTTCATAATGGCCGCCAGCACGTTCCCGTGTTTATCACAGAACAAATGGTCGGACATAAATTAGGTGAATTTGCCCCCACTCGCACTTATCGCAGTCATGCAGGTGGCGACAAAAAGGCTCGCCGATAGACACTAGGGGATGAAAGGTCGGTGAATCCCAACTGCTAAGGAATCGAGGAAACAATCATGCCTGTAGACACTAGCACAGAAGTTCAAGCGATCGCTCGCTATATTCGGATGTCGCCTCACAAAGTACGACGAGTCCTCGATCAAATTCGGGGACGATCCTACCGAGAGGCTCTGATCATTTTAGAATTTATGCCCTATCGAGCCTGCGAACCCGTTTTGAAGGTTTTGCGCTCCGCCGTTGCTAATGCAGAACACAATCAAGGGTTAGATCCCGCCACCCTGGTTGTCTCTCAAGCGTTTGCAGACCAAGGCCCAAGTTTGAGACGGTATCGCCCTCGCGCTCAGGGTCGAGCTTATCAAATTCGCAAGCCCACCTGTCATATTACAGTGGCCGTTGCTCCAGACGTTGAGGACTAAATTTATTCAAGTTCAACCCTAACTGTCATTTCAATCCAATGATCAATCGTTAACCCATTTCATACCTTAATTCGCTATGGGACAAAAAATTAATCCAGTCGGCTTTCGGTTAGGAATCACTCAAGAACACAAATCTCGATGGTTCGCCGATGCTAAACATTATCCCGAACTCTTGCAGGAAGACTATAAAATCCGCCAATACATCCAAAAAAACCTGAGTAACGCCGGGATTTCCGATGTGCGGATTGAACGCAAAGCCGACCAAATCGACTTAGAAGTGATGACCGCTAGACCGGGCGTTGTTGTCGGTCGGGGGGGGACAGGCATTGAATCCCTGCGAGTCGGTTTACAAAAAGAACTCGGCAATAGTCGTCAAATTCGCATTAACGTTGTTGAAGTCGCCCGAGTGGACGCTGATGCTCGTTTAATTGCAGAATACATCGCTCAACAGCTTGAAAAACGGGTTTCCTTCCGTCGGGTAGTTCGTCAAGCCATTACCAGAGCGCAAAAAGCCGGAATTGAAGGCATTAAAGTTCAAGTCAGTGGTCGTCTGAACGGAGCAGAAATTGCACGGACAGAATGGACTCGCGAAGGCCGAGTGCCTCTGCATACCCTGCGGGCTGATATTGACTACGCTTACTGCACAGCCTTAACCATCTATGGAATTCTCGGTATTAAAGTGTGGGTCTTTAAAGGCGAGATTATTCCTGGACAAGAAGAAACCTCCAACGCTAATGCGGGTCAACCAAAGCGCAAACAACCGCGACGTCAAAAATATGATGATCGCTCAGAATAAGCGATTAAAAGCCTAAGAGCATCGCTTTTAATCTGGGATGGATAGCCAACCACTTACGAGCAACCACCGATGTTAAGTCCAAAAAGAACAAAATTCCGTAAACAACAACGGGGTCGGATGAGAGGCCAAGCAACCCGAGGTAATACTATTGACTTCGGCGAATATGCTTTACAAGCACTTGAACCCTCTTGGATTACTGCCCGTCAAATAGAAGCCGCACGTCGGGCGATGACTCGTTATATTCGTCGGGGCGGAAAAATTTGGATCAGGATTTTTCCCGACAAACCCATTACCATGCGTCCGGCGGAAACTCGGATGGGTTCCGGTAAAGGCGCTCCCGAATATTGGGTCGCTGTGGTCAAACCCGGACGAGTGATGTTTGAACTTGCTGGAGTTTCTGAAGAAATTGCACGGGAAGCCATGCGTTTAGCAGCCTTTAAACTGCCGATTAAAACCAAGTTTATTGTCAAACAAAAGGAAGCACCCTCCGAGGAGTAAAAAGGCCATAGAAACGGATACAGAGCAAGATAGAAGGTTAAGGATCAAGTTATGTCTTTTCCGAAGGTTAAAGAAGCAAGACAGTTAAATGATCAACAACTGTCTGATCGAATTTTAGAACTCAAAAAACATCTGGCTAATCTGCGTTTGCTCAAAGCAACAGGACGTCTAGAAAAGCCCCATGAGTTCAAACACGCTAAACATGAACTCGCTCAATTATTCACCGTTGAACGGGAACGACAACAGCAGGCGGAAGCTGAGAAAACAGCAGAACCCAGCACCACCGATGAACCCGTATCCGCTTAAGGGATAACCCCGGTCAACAATCAACTGTTTACCCCTTCCGATTGAGTTACGAACTCTTAGCAAACCATGGCAATTAAAGAACGAGTTGGCGTAGTCGTCAGCAACAAAATGCAGAAAACCGTGGTGGTGGCGATTGAAAACCGCTCCCCTCACCCCAAATATGGAAAAATCGTTGTGAAAACCCAACGGTATAAAGCTCACGACGAAGACAATCAATGTAAAGAAGGCGATCGCGTGAGGATTCAAGAAACTCGCCCTCTGAGTAAAACCAAACGTTGGAACGTGATAGAAATTATTAGTGGAAAAGCCGAATAAAATTCAGCTAATCTGCTCAAAGACTCAGTGAAAATCAACCTCTAAATTCTCCATGAAGTGTCATGATTCAACCGCAGACTATTCTTAATGTTGCTGATAATAGCGGAGCGCGTAAATTAATGTGTATCCGCATTCTCGGAGGAGGTAATCGTCGCTACGCCCGGATCGGCGATGAGATTATTGCCGTTGTTAAAGATGCTATTCCGAACATGGCTGTTAAACGATCTGATGTCGTCAGAGCCGTTGTTGTTAGAACTCGTCATAGTCTGCGCCGTGACAGTGGAATGAGTATCCGCTTTGACGATAACGCAGCCGTGATTATTAACCCGGAAGGAAATCCCAGAGGAACTCGCGTCTTTGGCCCCATCGCTCGGGAACTGCGGGAGAAAAACTATATGAAAATTGTTTCTCTAGCCCCGGAGGTGATCTAAATGCCTTATAAAAAACAACAGAAACTCGAACGTCATCAAATGCACGTTAAAAAAGGCGATACCGTGCAAATTATCGCCGGAAAAGACAAGGGAAAAGTTGGAGAAGTGATCCGAGCTATTCCCAAGTTGAGTAAAGTTGTGGTGAAAGATGTTAATATCCGCACCAAACACGTTAAACCTCAACAAGAAGGAGAATCCGGTAAAATTATTACCTTTGAAGCTCCGATTCATAGCTCAAACGTGATGCTTTATTCCACCAAGGAAAAAGTAGCAAGTCGCGTGGGTTACACCTTCACCGAAGAAGGTCGCAAAGTGCGAATGCTGAAAAAAACTGGAGAAATCATTGATTAATTTCTCGGTCTTTCCTTCGAGATTTTTACTCTCAATCTATCCATTCAACCGTTCCTGACCAAGCCCAGGAATTCAACAGGAGCAAACATCATGGCTGTTACTCAAATCAAGGCTCAGTATCTCGAAAAAGTCGTTCCGAAACTGATGGAGCAATTTGGATATGAAAATATTCATCAGGTTCCCAAGCTCGTTAAAATTACTCTAAATCGAGGTTTGGGAGAAGCTTCACAGAATGCCAAAGCCCTCGACTCCTCCCTGAGTGAAATCGCGGTGATCACCGGACAAAAACCCGTCGTAACTCGAGCCAAAAAAGCGATCGCGGGATTTAAAATTCGTCAAGGAATGCCTGTTGGGGTAATGGTCACATTACGCTCAGATCGGATGTATGCCTTTCTAGAGCGGCTCATTCACCTGTCATTACCCCGCATTCGGGACTTTCGGGGGATTAACCCCAAAAGCTTCGACGGACGAGGAAATTACAGCTTGGGCGTTCGAGAACAGCTGATTTTTCCTGAGATCGAATACGACAGTATTGATCAAATTCGGGGTTTAGATATTTCAATTATTACCACCGCGAAATCTGACGAAGAAGGACGGGCTTTACTCAAAGAAATGGGAATGCCCTTCCGGGAAAATTAAAGCACTCAGATTGACAACGGATAGTCAGTCGAAAAACTGAAAACGGAGAGAGCGGAAAAATATAGCCTTTTCTCAATTTTCGATCCGTTCTTGATTATCGGGATCTGTTTCGCGCAAAGATTCATATTTGACCCCGGTCATTATTGAATCTATAGAGTCTTGAGTCAACGCCCATCCGTTCTTCAAAGTCAATATCCGTTTCTAATAACGAGACAACTATGGCAACAAACGATACCATTTCAGATATGTTGACGCGCATTCGCAACTCTTGCCTCGCGCGGCATCAAACCACACAAATTCCCTCCACCAAAATGACTCGCAGCATCGCCCGAGTGCTTCGGGAGGAAGGCTTTATTGGAGAATTTGAAGAAACCGGAGAAGGAATTAAAAAATCTCTTGTCCTCTCTTTAAAGTACAATCCAAAAACTCGCACACCAATCATCAAAAAACTCAAACGGGTGAGTCGGCCAGGTTTACGAGTTTATAGTAATCGCAAAGAACTCCCGCGAGTTTTAGGTGGGATTGGCATTGCAATTATCTCAACCTCTCGGGGAGTAATGACTGACCGAGAAGCCCGCAGTCAGGGTATTGGTGGAGAAGTGCTTTGTTATATTTGGTAAGTCAAATCGACCGTTTTGTCAAGAGATAAACTGTCTCGATTTGACTACGGATAGTCAGCAAAAAAAACGATTCACAGTCAACACGGATTAACATCAATCGATGCAGCCGGGAAAGACAGGATCAAAGAACTCGTTTGTTGTTGTTTAATCAGTATCCGTTTCTAACTGTTTGACTCCCGAAAATTGACAACTCACAACCGACAAAAGCATTATGTCTAGAATTGGTAAACGCCCAATTCCGATTCCCTCCAAAGTCACCTTGACCATTGAGGGGCAGCAAATTACCGTTAAAGGCCCCAAAGGAGAACTAACAAGAGTTCTACCCGCTCAAGTCATCCTTGAACAAGAGGGAGAAGCCTTGCTGGTTAAACGACGTGATGAGTCTCGTATGGCTCGTCAACGACATGGATTATCTCGCACCCTGGTTGCCAATATGGTGGATGGGGTTTCTCAAGGCTTTCAAAAACGCCTCGAAATTCAAGGGGTGGGGTATCGGGCGCAAGTTCAAGGAAGAAATTTAATTCTCAATGTCGGCTACAGTAAACCCGTTGAGATGAACCCCCCCGAGGGAATTACCGTCGCCGTTGAAAACAATACCAACGTCATTGTTAGCGGAATTGATAAAGAAATCGTGGGGAACGTAGCCGCTCAAATTCGCGCAGTACGCCCACCCGAACCCTACAAAGGCAAAGGCATCCGCTATGCCGGAGAACAAGTCAGACGCAAAGCAGGTAAAGCAGGTAAAGCCAAAAAATAAACAATGAAACAGACTCGACAACAATCCCGCATTCGTCGGCATCGCCGTGTCCGCCGCCAAGTGTTTGGAACCCCCGAACGACCCCGGTTAGCCGTGTTTCGCTCCCACAAACACATCTATGCTCAAGTGATTGATGATACTCAGCATCATACGCTAGCGGCCGCTTCCAGTCTTGATCCCGATCTCAAAACTCAGTTACAAACAGGGGGAACCTGTGACGCCTCAGTGCAAGTTGGACAGCTTGTCGCTCAACGTTTACTCTCCCAAGGCATTACCAAAGTTGTCTTTGATCGAGGAGGCTATATCTATCACGGTCGAGTCAAAGCGCTCGCCGATGCAGCCCGAGAAGCGGGTTTAGATTTCTAAAATGGAGATTGAACAGCTTAACTTGATCAAAGGATAAAAATCATGGCAGAACAACAACAGCAACGCCGTAAAAAAAGCAATCGCACCAAAGAAAAAGAAACCGAATGGCAAGAACGAGTGGTGCAAATTCGCCGGGTGACAAAAGTCGTCAAAGGCGGTAAAAAACTCAGTTTCCGAGCCATTGTGATTGTGGGAAATGAACGGGGCCAAGTGGGAGTCGGAGTCGGTAAAGCCGCCGATGTAATTGGCGCGGTGAAAAAAGGCGTCGCCGATGGTCGTAAAAATGTGATTGAAGTACCTCTGACAAAGTCCTATTCCATTCCCCATCTCGTTCAAGGCCAGGGAGGCGGTGCAAAAGTCTTAATTCGACCTGCAGCACCCGGTACGGGGGTAATTGCCGGGGGAGCCGTCCGAACCGTGCTTGAACTGGCAGGTGTTCGTAATATCCTCGCCAAACAACTCGGTTCGAGTAACCCCCTAAATAATGCTCGAGCCGCCGTTGATGCCCTCACAGGCTTACGAACCTTATCAGAAGTTGCCCGTGAACGGGGAATTCCCATAGAGCAGCTTTATGCAGGTTAATGATTCTGAGTTGAGAATGAATGATTCATTTGGACTCAAGACTACTGATCTTTTATCACAGAGAAAACAATGAGATTAGAAGATACTTTACCCAAAGCTGGCTCCCGCAAACGTCGCCGTCGCCTCGGTCGCGGGATTTCAGCCGGCCAAGGCGCGAGTTGCGGTAAAGGGATGCGCGGTCAAAAATCCCGCTCGGGCGGCAGCACTAGACCCGGGTTTGAAGGAGGGCAAAATCCTCTTTATCGACGTTTGCCTAAATTAAAGGGCTTTCCCCAGGTCAATCGGAAGCAGTACACTACCATTAATGTAGGAAAGTTGGCATCTCTGAGCGCAGGCACTGAAGTTACTCTTGATTCTCTAAGAGAAGCTGGAATTTTAACCGCCAATAACGGGCCGTTGAAAGTTTTAGGAGATGGAGAACTTAATGTCGCGCTTCGAGTCCGAGCCGCCGCTTTTACTCAAACGGCTCGTGCAAAAATCGAGGCCGCAGGTGGAAGCTGTGTAGCGATGGACGCCAACGAAGAAACAACTGGAGAAACTCAAGTCACTCAGACAGAGGAAGACTAAGCACTCCAGGTTCAACTGGGTTTGTTCATAGGGAGTCTTTCATGGTTGTTAGTCGAGATAAAGCACCAACTGCACAAGAGACCTTCATGCAAATGGCACAAGCCGCCGGGTTACGGGGTCGTCTCCTCGTGACCATTGGCTTGTTGATTTTAGTCCGTCTGGGGGTGTTTTTACCCATTCCCGGGATTGATCGGGTTGCCTTTAGTGAAAATATTCAAACTAGCCCCGTTATTGGCTTTTTGGATTTATTCGTTGGAGGGGGTCTCTCCGCTCTGGGAATTTTTGCTTTAGGAATTTTACCCTTTATTAATGCTTCGATCATTATGCAGTTGATGACCGCAGCATTACCCACTCTAGAAGACTTGCAGAAAAATGAAGGGGAAGCCGGACGGCGGAAGATTTCTCAGATTACCCGTTATGTCGCTTTAGGATGGGCTGTACTGCAAAGTATTGGTCTGGCTTTGTGGGTGAGTCCTTTTGCCCAAAATCCGGGGCCATTGTTTGCGGTTGAGGTCGTGATTGCCTTGTCAGCCGGGGCGATGTTTGTTATGTGGGTGTCGGAACTGATTACAGAACGGGGGATTGGTAACGGGGCTTCGTTGCTGATTTTTGTCAATATTGTGGCGGTTCTGCCTCGTTCTTTAGGAAATACGATTGAGTTAGCCCAAAGTGGCGATCGCGCAATTGTTGGTCGGGTGATTATCCTGTTGCTGATTTTCTTGGCAATGATTGTCGGGATTGTGTTTGTGCAAGAGGGAACCCGCCGTATTCCGATTGTTTCGGCTCGTCGTCAGGTGGGTCGGAAACTGTATCGGGAAAAGACCAGTTATCTGCCGTTGCGACTCAATCAGGGTGGGGTAATGCCCATCATTTTTGCTTCGGCGGTTTTGATTTTACCTGCATCCCTATCACAATTTACCAATAACCCGATTTTAGTTCAAATTGCCGCCGCCCTGAGTCCAAATGGGCCGACTCCTTGGTTGTATGCGGCGTTTTATTTGGTGCTGATTTTGTTCTTTAGCTATTTCTATGCGTCGCTGATTTTGCAGCCTGTAGATATGGCTCAGAATTTGAAGAAAATGGGGGCTTCAATTCCAGGAATTCGTCCGGGTCGGGCCACTACTGAATATATTGAGCGGGTTCTGAATCGATTGACGTTTTTGGGCGCGATCTTTTTGGGGTTTGTGGCGATTATTCCCACTGTCGTGGAAACGGCGACTCGAGTTCCGACGTTTCGAGGGTTTGGCGCTACTTCTTTGCTGATTTTAGTGGGGGTGGCGATTGATACGGCGAAACAGGTACAAACTTATGTAATTTCTCAACGCTATGAAGGAATGGTGAAGCGATAGTGGTGCAAGTTATTTTCTTAGGGCCTCCAGGTTCGGGGAAAGGGACGCAGGCAGTCCGAATGTCTGAGTTGTTTCAAGTTCCTCATGTTTCAACGGGAGATATCTTGAGAACTCATGTGGCTCAACAGACGGATTTGGGCCGAAAAGCAAAGGCTTTTATGGATAGGGGTGATCTGGTTCCTGATGATTTGATTCTTAATATGGTACAAGATCGCCTTCATCAGCCTGATGCTCAAAAAGGATGGGTTCTGGATGGGTTTCCTCGGAATGTGGCTCAAGCTACCTTTGTTGAAAAGGTGGTGCTGCAACAAAAAATGGAAAACGGTTCGCAAACGACTGAACACAAGAGTCTCAATACGATTAACTTGGAAGTCCCCGATGAGGTTTTGATTGAGCGTTTATTGGCTCGAGGACGGGCTGATGATTGCGAAGAAACCATTCGTCATCGCTTACAAGTCTATCACGAGCAAACTGAACCCTTGATTGAGTTTTATCGCGATCGCAATCAATTGTCCGTGGTGAATGGCAATCTCCCGGTTGATCAGGTGACAGCTGAGTTGAAAAAGGCAATTGCTGCCTAATTTTTTCCGGTACGGTCGTCGTTTGGGAAATTTTAATCCGCCTTTTTGGCTTTGATTGTTCATTGACCGGGTGGAATTGTTCTTCAGGCTAGCTTCTAACCGCCTTTTGCGGTCTTCCCTTGACATGGGTTCCATCCTTTATTTGAAGATTTTGATAAAATATGTTAAGAATTGCATCTTGACCGTCAGTGTCTTAGGGGTTAGAGCTAGTCTGCCAAAAAGAACAACGCAGGGTTATAGGAGCAGTTTGGTTGAATTGAGGGAACAACAGCTTGTCTAAGCAAGATTTGATTGAGATGGAAGGCACGGTTACAGAGTCTCTTCCGAATGCTATGTTTCGTGTGGATCTTGATAATGGGTTTAATGTTTTAGCTCATATTTCAGGCAAGATCCGTCGCAACTACATCAAGATTTTACCGGGAGACCGCGTTAAGGTGGAATTAACTCCTTACGATCTGACTAAAGGTAGAATTACATATCGCCTGAAGAAGAAGTAGGTTGAGGTTGATCCACTGCCTTTTTGATTTTTAAGAGGTAGAAATACTGGATCAACTTTCTCAATCAATGATATAATAATAAATTTGTTGTAGTATTGCCAAAATCCGGCATGAAAGTAAGAGCATCAGTGCGAAAAATTTGTGAAAAGTGTCGCGTTATCCGACGTCGCGGCCGAGTGATGGTGATTTGTTCAAATCCCAAACACAAACAACGACAAGGATAGTTGATCCAAACACTTAGATCGTCGTAGTTCTGCGAGAACTCCTAATTAGCTCTTTGAGAGAGACTTATGTAGAGTCAAGTCTGGTAATTCAGATGATAAGATTCTACTCACTCAAACTCTGTTGAGTTCATTTCAACTCAACCTAAATTGCGACTCATTGAAGCGACCTTTACCGACCCACGCCTGCAATTAGCCCGAGAAAGTTGTAGCCTAACCTGCACTCACCTCAAACTATTGAGGGAGGAGCAGCCAGGTCAAAGATAATGCAGCTATTTTACTGCATTTGCCTAAATTCGTAGTAACTTCATAACCCCGTATTTTACAGGAGAAACAAGTGTGGCACGTATAGCCGGAGTAGACCTTCCACGAGATAAACGTGTAGAGATTGGTCTGACTTACATTTACGGAATTGGACTGTCACGGTCCAGAGAAATTTTGCAAGAAACCGGGGTCAACCCAGATACCCGAGTCAAAGACCTGAGCGATGCCGAAGTGGCTGCCTTACGGGCTTTAGTTCAGGGACAATATCAAGTCGAAGGGGATCTCAGACGCTGGGAAGCCATGAACATCAAGCGTCTGATGGATATTGGCACCTATCGGGGACGACGCCATCGTATGGGTCTACCTGTACGGGGTCAACGGACACGTACCAATGCCAGAACCCGTCGAGGCGCTAGACGCACCGTTGCGGGCAAGAAAAAAGCAAGCTCCAAGAAATAATCGAGGTCAACCGACTGTTACCCCATATGATGCCCGTCAAGCTAGCTGGTGGGCAGTTCACACGCAAAAGATCGCATTAGACATAAGACTATGGCAAAACCATCCAAAAAATCAGGAACGAAAAAGCAAAAGCGGAACGTACCCAACGGGGTGGCTTACATTCAATCAACGTTCAACAATACCATCGTAACCATCACCGATCCCAACGGTGAAGTCGTGTCTTGGGCTTCGGCCGGCTCGACCGGGTTTAAAGGAGCAAAAAAAGGAACTCCTTTTGCCGCTCAGACAGCTGCTGAAAATGCCGGACGACGAGCTAATGATCAGGGAATGCGCCAAATTGAAGTGATGGTGAGCGGGCCTGGAGCGGGTCGAGAAACAGCAATTCGAGCATTGCAAGGGGCGGGATTAGAAATTACTCTAATTCGGGACATTACACCCATTCCTCATAATGGTTGCCGTCCACCTAAACGGCGTCGCGTTTAATGAGGAACTCACAGTGCTGGGATGCGAATGAAAAATGAAAGATGTTAGTCCCTTTTCATTTTTCGCTTTTAATCAAATACGCTTCGGGGTTCAAAGGAGAAGGGAGGTCAATCGGTGGCGCAATTTAAGATTGAGTGTATTGAGTCAAACACTGATACAGACCGGAGTCAATACGGTAAATTTGTCCTGGAACCGTTAGATCGAGGCCAGGGAACAACAGTTGGCAACGCACTCAGACGGGTACTCTTGTCAAACCTAGAAGGAACAGCAATCACCGCTGTTCGGATTGCTGGAGTTAACCATGAGTTTGCCACAATCGAAGGGGTAAGAGAAGATGTATTAGAAATCCTGCTGAACTTGAAGGAAATTGTCCTTAATAGTTATTCTAACCAAAGGCAAATCGGTCGTTTACTGGTTCAAGGCCCGGCTACAGTAACCGCAGGTCATTTTGACTTACCCTCAGAGGTGGATGTCGTAGACAAAAACCAATATATCGCGACCCTCTCTCCGGGATCAACCTTGGAAATGGAGTTTCAGGTTGAGAAAGGAACGGGGTATCGAGCCGTAGATCGCAATCGCGATGAAGCAACGGCTGTTGATTTTCTCCAAATTGATGCGGTCTTCATGCCCGTTCGCAAGGTCAATTATACGGTTGAAGATGCGAGGGTAGGAGGCTCACTGGAAAAAGATCGGCTGATTATGGAGATCTGGACGAATGGCAGTCGGACTCCTCAAGAAGCATTGAGCCTAGCGGCTACAATCTTGGTGGATTTATTTCTTCCGCTCAAGGATATCACCCTTGAATCGATTAAAACAGATCAGGCTGATGATGTCGATCCGACCAGTCAAATTCCCATCGAGGAACTTCAGCTTTCTGTGCGCGCTTACAACTGTCTCAAACGCGCTCAAATCAACTCGGTCGCAGACTTACGGGATTATACCCAAGAAGACCTTTTAGAGATTAAAAACTTTGGTCAAAAGTCAGCAGAAGAGGTGATTGAAGCCTTACAAAAACGTCTGGGAATTACATTACCTCAAGAAAGAGCAAATAAACCCTGATCGCAAGAGACAGACAGGATGCAATCACAAAGGAAAAGTCAAGCTAGACCTGCTAGAACGCTAGTTATCACATTGTTAATCGGAAGTCATTATGCGTCATCGTTGTCGTGTTCCCAAACTGGGTAAACCTGCAGACCAGCGTAAAGCCTTATTGCGATCGCTGGCTACTGAATTGATTCGTCATGGTCGGATTACGACCACTAAAACTCGGGCCAAAGCTGTACAATCTGAAGCCGAAAAAATGATTACTCTGGCTAAGGATGGCTCCTTATCTGCTAGACGTGCGGCGATGGGATATATCTATGATAAGCAGCTGGTTCACGCCTTGTTTGAAGGCGCCGAAGAACGCTACGGAAAGCGGAATGGGGGATATACTCGCGTCGTCCGAACCGTGCGCCGTCGGGGTGATAATGCCGAAATGGCAATTATTGAACTGGTTTAATCTTGAGATTCCAGGGGAAAAATGGGGATAGAAAACAAGAGACACTAAGGCATGAATCGGACGATATCAGAAGACATCCGGCTTCCTCAAGACCCACCGCCGACTGATCTCAAACGCATTGCCTTGGTGATCCAGTATCAGGGAACTCACTTTAACGGGTGGCAACGGCAACCCAATGGGCGAACAGTGCAGGAAGAAATCGAAACCGCAATTGCCAGTGTTTTGAATTCCCCTGTTACCTTGCATGGGGCAGGCCGGACTGATGCAGGTGTTCATGCTGCCGCTCAAGTGGCTCATTTTGAGGCAACGGGGCCGATTCCGGGCTATCGCTGGGCAACGATTTTAAATCACCGCTTGCCACCTGATGTCCTGATTCGAGCTTCGGCAGAAGTAGACCCCCGGTGGCACGCCCGCTTCTCTGCCATATCGAGACGCTATCGTTATCTGCTGTATACAGACTCACGACCGAACTTGTTTGTGCGTCCCTGGAGTTGGCATTACTACCATGCTCCTTTGGATGAAACTCTGATGCAAAGGGCTTTAAATCCTTTACTCGGACGTCATCACCTCAGCGCCTTTCAACGGGCAGGCACTCGTCGCCCTCATGCCTGGGTGGATGTACAGGAGGTTTCCTGCCAACGACAAGGGCCGTTTATTCGGATCGAAGTACAGGCCAGTGGGTTTTTATACGGGATGATGCGGTTGCTGGTGGGATTATTGGTCGAAGTGGGAGCGAAAGCGCGATCGCTAGACAATTTCACTGAGATCTGGATGGACGAACGCCGGGAACTGGTTAAATACTCTGCTCCGGCTCAGGGTCTTTGTCTGTTGCGGGTGGGTTATCCTGATTTTCCCTTTGATGGGGAGGTCTGGTTTGATACTTATCCTGAGTTTATCTTGGGTTCTCCTCCGGCTTGTTAATCCCAAACTCATTCTTCTTAAACCCCGCGACTGGCTCTATTGTTTAGAGTTACTCTTAATGATTACTTGATGCTGAAAAGCGAAAGGATACTAAACCATGACCGTCAAAACTTACCTTCCTCCTGAAGACTCAATCGAACGAAAATGGTATGTCGTTGATGCGGCTGATCAACGGTTGGGTCGCCTTGCCACTGAAATTGCAAGTATTATTCGCGGCAAGAAAAAGCCGACTTATACTCCCCATATGGATACGGGAGATTTTGTGATAGTTGTTAATGCTGAAAAAGTGCAAGTCACGGGCAAAAAAAGCGAACAAAAACTGTATCGCCGCCACTCCGGTAGACCCGGCGGTATGAAAACTGAAACTTTTCAACATTTACAAAATCGGATTCCTGAACGGATTATTGAACAAGCCGTGAAAGGAATGTTGCCGAAAAATGCCTTGGGGCGACAGTTGTTTAAAAAGCTGAAAGTCTACCCAGGCCCGAATCATCCCCATACCGCTCAACAGCCGGAATCTCTGACGATTAATACTATTCCCACAGGAGATCAATAATGCAAGTGACTGATACGAATCGCGCCGTTTATTGGGGTACGGGTCGCCGTAAGTCCTCTATCGCTCGTGTCCGCCTGGTTCCAGGAACAGGACAACTGTTGATTAATGGTCGAGACGGCGAATCTTACCTGCAATTTAATGCTAGTTATGTTTCTTCTGCAAAGGCTCCTCTGGAAACTTTGGGTTTAGAAACAGATTATGACATTTTGGTGAATGTCAAAGGCGGAGGACTTACAGGCCAAGCTGAGTCGATCCGTCTGGGAGTGGCTCGGGCGTTATGCGAACTGAGTCCCGATAATCGTCACCCGTTGAAAATTGAGGGCTATTTAACTCGTGATCCCCGTGCAAAAGAACGGAAAAAATATGGGTTACGCAAAGCCCGGAAAGCTCCTCAATACTCTAAACGGTAGAGAGTCAATTTTAGCCAACACACAGGGACTTCTCGGAAGTCTCTGTCAGGGGTTTGATTTGGGCTGAGTGGTCATTCAAAACTCCTGCTTTCGAGGGACACCACAGGTCTGAAAGCGCAAGTCTACCCTCTTGGAGGCGAGTCCCGATGAACAAAGAAGCCTGCGCTCTATAGCGATCGCAATAAGCGTCGGGTACTTCACTGCTATAGAATAGTAATCAAAGCAATCCCTATTTATTCAATTAAAACGATGCCTAAATCTGATATTCATCCCGAATGGTACCCGGAAGCTGAAGTCTATTGCAACGGTGAGTTAGTGATGACTGTTGGTTCGACTCAGCCGAAAATTTCTGTTGATGTTTGGTCGGGAAATCACCCCTACTACACTGGAACTCAGAAGATTATTGATACAGAAGGTCGGGTTGAACGCTTCTTGCGTAAATATGGCATGATGAGTGAAACTCCGGCGACTGAAACAGCTGAGGGTGAGGAAAAGTAGCTGAGTTGTCGTTTGTCTGTCGTCTGTTGTCTGTAGGGTTTTCTACTGACAACTGACTCTCCAAATGATTTTGGGTTGATGGGTGAGGGTAAAAGCTCTCGAAAAAGGGTATTTCCTAGATCGTTAGTGGAAGCAATATTAGCTTGAAACGCAGGATTTTTACTCGCATCCCTTCTACTGTGATCAACCTCTGTATCGACTTATTATCACTGACAACTGACAACTGACAAAGGACAACGATCAATGGCTGAAAATTATTTAGTTGAAAAATTAAAGTCTTTCGAGCAGACTTTTAACGAGCTAACGCTGCGCCTTGCTGATCCGGATGTGTCTAATAATCCAACGGAATTGCAACGGATCGCTAAAGAGCGTTCTTCAATTGAGCAAGTGGTTAATACTTATCAACTCTGGAAAACAGCCACCGAGGAGTTAGCCGGAGCGCGACAAGTCGTTAAAGAAGCCGGAGAAGATCCGGAAATGAAGGAAATGGCGGCTTTGGAAGTTGAGGAACTTCAACAGCAGCTAGAACAGTTAGAAGCTCACTTGAAGGTTTTGTTGTTACCCCGTGATCCTAATGATGATAAAAATATCATGTTGGAGATCCGAGCCGGAACCGGGGGGGATGAAGCCAGTATCTGGGCGGGGGATTTGGTACGGATGTATTCCCGCTACGCCGAAAGTCAAAACTGGCAAGTCAAAATGGTGAGTGAGTCTCTGGCGGATATGGGCGGGTTTAAAGAGGCTATTCTGGAAATTAAAGGCGAGCAAGTCTACAGTAAGCTCAAGTTTGAAGCGGGCGTTCATCGGGTGCAACGGGTTCCTCTGACTGAAGCGGGAGGGCGAGTTCACACTTCAACGGCAACGGTGGCGGTGATGCCGGAAGTTGATGAGGTGGATGTGGAACTGGATCCGAAAGATTACGAAATGACGACGGCTCGTTCCGGAGGGGCTGGGGGTCAAAACGTGAACAAGGTGGAAACGGCGGTTGATTTGTTTCACAAACCTACGGGTATTCGGATTTTTTGTACGGAAGAACGCAGTCAGCTACAAAACCGAGAACGGGCGCTGCAAATTTTACGTGCAAAACTTTATGAGTTAAAATTGCGTGAACAGCAGGAAGCGGTGACTTCGATGCGCCGATCTCAGGTGGGAACTGGTTCTCGTTCGGAAAAAATCCGCACCTACAATTACAAGGATAACCGCGTGACTGATCATCGCCTCGGTCAGAACTTTTCTCTCACCCCGGTTTTAGAAGGGGGTTTGGAAGAGGTGGTTGATGCTTGTGTGTTTACTGATCAGCAAGAACGACTCCTGGAATTGGCAAATTCTTCGACTCCGGCTTCGGTCTAATAAAGTAGGTTACAGGTTACAGGGGACAGGGGACAGTTATCAGTGACCAGTTATCAGTGACCAGTTAAGACAGTTTACAGTTATCAGTTGTCCTAACCCCTGTTACCTAAATTAATTGGGAGTTGGGAGTCGGGGATTAGGTTTTAGGGTAGTAGTGTTTGTTGACTTCTTCTAACCCCTAATTCCTAATTCCTAACCCCTGTAACCTGTCCCCTGTAACCTGATAACTGGTCACTGTAAACTGTAAACTGTCTCCCTACTCCCAACCTCTTAGTTAACTTTCGTTGACTTTTACATCAATTTTGGTTTTTATCCGCTACAATAGAGAGAGTTCTGAAAAAGAATAGCTTGGAAAAATTAGTAATAATAGTAGGGCGGTAGCAGTGATGAATGAGCAAGACTGTTTGACCGTTTATTATGAATTGGTCGAAATTTTAAATCAATTACAATTAGGCTGGGTTTCTCAACAAGTGCTTGAGGTTATTAGTGCTGGGAAAACTGTTGAAGAAATGGTATCTGGACGGAGATCGCCTGATTTAAAGTTAACCTATCATAGCCCCAAAGAGCAACTTTTACTGCTCATTAATGCGATTGAACAGGCGGTGATTCATGCGGTGGATATTGAGTTAGAAATCGCTAATCATTTCAGTGAGGAGGCTACAACTTCTGATCTTCAGCCGGAAATTCAATTTTTGTCGTCCTTTGATCAAAAGAGTTCCTTAATCAAGTTTCCGACTGAACGGGTATCCTCTCGCAAAAAAGAAACTGAAAAATTGCTCAAACTCCTCAATAAATTAGAGAAAGAGGTTCAACAAGATGCCCATTAATCAAAGTCTAATTCAACAGATCAGCCAACAGCTAGAACAGACCCTTCATCCTGAGATCAAAACGGAAATAGAACGATCTAATTTGTATAATTTTTATGTTTTTTGTGTTTTGGTGAAAGCGGCTCGGAATGAAGGGGCTTTAGTTTATTATAAAGATGTTCTCAAACGGAATCCTGAACAGTTGGTTTTTCGGAAACGAGCCGGACAAATTTATGATCCGTCTCAACCTTATACTCATGCAGTGATTGAATTTGCTGATAAACCGCCTTTAGAAATTCATATGGGGGTGAAAATTCATGGTCGCTTGAGAGTTTTATATGATTGTGATGTTTGTGTGTTGTATAAAATGGAAGCGGATAGTTGTCGCGCAAACCAACGACAACCCCGTGCTTCTCGGATTTTAATGGCGGTTGATTGTCAATATTATACGTCTCAATTAAAGTTAGAACTGGCACAGGCTTTTCTTGGGTTTTCTTCGGAATTGAGAGTGGCGGGAAATTGTTATTTTGTCTCTAATAGTTCATCGGATGCGGTGGCTAAATTGTTAGCCAGTCGTAAGCGAAAATGGGAATATGATATTTTTCCGAGGGCGACGAATAATGTGAATCGGTTGATGTATGAATTTCAAACGAGTTTTAAGGATTTTAAGGCGAGAAGTTAACGCCAATAGGGTTTTCCTTTCCAAAACACGCCGATTAAGGTTCCCATTAATCCCAAACGGGATAAATCAATTAAAAATGAAGGCAGAGGCAGGAAAGATTTAATCATAAGTCCTAACATCAAGCATCCAACTAACGCCCACAAACTAGAAGCATTTAATAAGAATCTTTCCTGCCAGAGTTCTAACCAGTAAACGGCTAATGCTCCCATACCAATGGCGATCGCAACTTGGGTTAATATCCCGAATGGCGGCGAGAATAACATTTTAAGGACATTTCCGATGATGGGAGAGTGAGGGCTTCCCCAAAAGAGCAAGATTTCTAAAGCGGCAATCATCAGATGAGTTAGAGTTGCACTTTTTAGGAGCGATCGCCAGGGCAAGTTTTTTAAGCGTTGCATTAAATGATTCATGGGGAAAATGATATTACAATTTTTTAAAATAGACTTGGGTGGGTTCAGGGAGATGATTCACTGATCTGAACGTTACCTCAGTCAAAAGCTGGTTAAATTTGAGAGGAGACGACTATGGAAGCTAACAAGATCAATTGTGCCGAAGCCTGTGTTAATGGCTGTGTTCTCGGCGATCAATGTCCAAACCGGGAGTATGCAAAAAATACAGCAAATTTTATCAACAGCACCTCCTTAGACACAATGTTGGATATAGCGGAAGAATCTGTCCGCAAAAAACGCATGGAACCGCCAAAATGGGTGATTCCTGATTTTCCTGAATAGCTAGAGACGATTTGAGCGATCGCCATGTATACCAGGGAACAGTGTGGAAAACCGTTGACTATCTTAGGATATCTGATCAGTCTATATCCTAACCACTTCTTCAACTGCTGACACGTTTATATCCGTACAGATCTAGTTTAACCGCATTGTTAGATTTAAGAGTGGGGAAATAGAAAAGTCGTCAATTGATTTCCCCTTCTCTTGTTTGATGTTTTCTACTCTGCAAGTCAATAAAAGATATGAGACTTTGCTAAACTGGACGGAATTTTAAATTTTTCGTCGTTTATTGGGGGGAATTTATTCGGTTTTTGGAAGATTTTTGCGATCGCAAAGTTGATAAAAAAGGGAAAAAAGGCAGTCAATTTCTACTGGTATTTTTCGTTCAAAAAGAGGAAGTCCGCCCCAGACTTCCCTGAAGCTCACTCACCGCCTAAGCTTCTGTAGAAACATAATGAATTAACTGCCCAATGCGTTGACGTAATGTTTCCAATCCTAACGCTTTACCCGCAGAAATAAACGCCGCTTGGGGATATTCTTCTTGAGCAAATCTCAAAGTTTCTCCATCAACTTGATCGATTTTATTAAAAGCCAATAATGCAGGCCCCGGTGTAATAGGCATGGACATCAAAATTTTCATAACGGATTCAATTTGACCTTGCCAAGCGGGGTGAGATAAATCAACCACATGAATTAACGCATCTGCATCGCTGACTTCTTCTAAAGTGGCTCGAAACGCATCAATTAAAGCGGGGGGTAATTCATGGATAAATCCTACCGTATCCGTTAAAACAATAGTTTGAGGTTCGTCGGTGATGGCGTCAGGAATAGTTAAACGGCGACTGGTGGGATCAAGGGTGGCAAACAGCTGATCGGCGGCGTAAATTTCTGAACGGGTGAGAACGTTTAATAATGTTGATTTTCCGGCATTGGTATAACCGACAATGGCAACGGTGGGGACTTCCTGTTGACGACGTTGACGCAGGCGAGAGCGATGGGCTTGCAGTTGGTTGACCTCTTGTTGCAAGCGGGCGATGCGCCGTTGAATGGATCGTCGTTCGGTTTCTAGTTTGGTTTCCCCAGGGCCTCTTGTCCCGATACCGCCCCCGAGTCGAGACATCGCTTGACCTCGCCCGGTCAGACGGGGCAAACTGTATTCAAGTTGAGCCAGTTCGACTTGCAATTTTCCGGCGCGAGATTGGGCGCGTTGAGCGAAAATATCAAGAATCACTTCTGTTCGATCAACAACCCGAACCCCGGTTTTTGTTTCTAAATTGCGAACTTGAGCGGGGGATAAATCGCGGTCAAACACAATTAAACTCGCACCAATGGTTTGGGCGGTGAGGGCAATTTCTTGGACTTTTCCTTCTCCGACAACGGTTTGGGGATGAGGGCGCGATCGCTTTTGACGTAAGGTTTCTAAGACTCGACCTCCGGCGGTATCCACCAATCGTACTAATTCTGCTAACCCGTCTTCAAAGCGACGCAGACTCATATTGTCTGTTTGAACTCCCACCAATAAGACTTTATCGCCATCAGACTCCACCGTTTGGGCGATAAACTCCCGTTGAAATTCGGCTTCAAGGTTATCGACTAAATCCAGAAAATCCTGGGAGGAGAGGATATCCAAGCTTTGTGGTGGCGACAGATAATAAGGGATAGGTGCTAATAGCGTGGCAATATTGCCATTGTTATCGTTATTTTCGGCGGTGGGCGGTACTAAATGAGCGAGATAGGTTTTTTCAATATATCCCGTTCCGCCTCCACCTCGACGCTGAAAGCCACTCCCGGTGAGGGTGAGGATGACTAAAACATCTAACCTTTGAATTGCCATTGCAGTGAGGGCGGACTCGTTGGGGGGATCGGATTTGATTTGAGTGGCGATACAGCGAATCCCGCTCAGACGTCCACCGCCATAACGAGGCAATTCTAGGGGAGGAATTTGGGTTTGACGGGGTGTTCCGACTCCCACCCGAATCACTTGTCCGCGACGGTTTAGATAGGCACAGACGGGTTGACCGATTTCGGTACTGCTAGCGGCTAGGCGTTGAGCAAATTCAGGGGTGGTTATGCGATCGCCGGGTATCCGTTGATGATAAAGCCGTTGTAATCCCTTGATTTGGCTCGGTTTTAACCCTTGCAGGTTTCCATGAATTGTCTCGATAGGCCCTCCTGACCAGTTTTCTGGTGATTGAAAAACTTTAATTGATTATATTAACATTTTCTCTAAAATTGAGGTTGGGGCAGGTTGAGTGAAATTTCTGACGGCGATGACCGATTCTAGAGAAGCTGCCCCTACGATAATGACATTTTTTAAACAGAGTTAGATTCAGTTTTTGAGTTAGATTTCGTTACCATTATTGAAAAAGCTTGATATTTTTTGAGACAACATGAGTTGTTTTTCTTCGGTAATGCCCTCTAAAATTTCATCTTTTGATTGATTTAGATCATCCAAAAGTGCTTGATGAATTTCAGGATTGACATCACAAAAATCAATTATTGCGTCGGCGAGAAATTGAGTTTGATTCTCTTCCGAGATATATTCCCATTCATCAACAGCAGTTTGGAGTTGGGGTAAATCCTGCTTGGCCTCTCCTATAAAGAGTTCCGGTTGAGTATTAATCACTTGAAAAAAGGAAGCGATAATTTCTTCGGGTCTCATCGATTATTTTTGGGGTCGGATAGTTTAGTTGAATTATAGCAGTTTTCTTCTCAAATGAGAACTTCTCAAAAACCCAGTTTCTCACCGAAACTAGGTTTTGATTCTATGACTTAAATTTTACTTTCCTTTTTGTTGATTTTTGGCTTGTTCTATCGCAATTTCTTTCATGGCTTGGAATGAACTAGCGTTGGAAGTTCCTTCTATCGCTTTTACTGCCAAATCTTGAACTTGTTTCAATGCAGCATCCAGTTGCTTGGATAAGTTTTGAATGCGGTTTTCTTGATTTTTAATCGTTTCAGAGAGGGATTTAATTCGCAGTTCAAAGAACTGTTTTTGTCCTTCTACTTCTTTAGCCAGTAAATCTGCTTTGATTTTAGCTTGATAGTTGCCAATATTCCTCCCAATTTCTTTCCCTTGTTTAATATTATCTTCTAACTTCTGGGAGAATTCTTCAACTTTTGCTTTCACTTCGGCGTATTCTTTCTCTTTCTCACTTAAGGTTTGTTCTCGTTCTTGCCATTGTTTTTCTTGTTCTTGTTGCAGCTCCTCTAACTGTTTATACAATGTTTGTTGATTTTGTTCGTATTCTTCCTGATCTAAATCTCGTTTAAGCTGCAAGTCATAGTGATAAGACTCTTGATTTCTGGTTTGACTTTTGTCATAGTTTTCGTTGCGTTCTTGAGTATTTTTTTGATACTCAGACTGTTCTTTTTGCCAAGCTTTTTGTTGCTCTTTAAATTGTTGTTCTAAGGTTTCTTGCTGTTGGGTGAGTTCTTCAGTAAATGTTTTAGAGTTTTCTTCATAGCGTTGAATCAAGATATCTAATGTCTCATCGTTCACCTCATCTAAACCATGTAAACTTTTGAGTTTTTCTAACTCCATTGCTACATTTTTCTTCAGTTCTTGCAGTTGAGTCGCTTCACGGGTTAACTGTTCAGATAACTCACTTACAGCACCACCAAAACCCGCTTGTAACAGCGTTAAATTTTCGAGAACTTGCTGCATTTTAGGCTTATTAGAATCCGATAAACTTAAGCTTTGAGTCGGTTCGGCTTCAACAGAAATATTACTATTATTATTTCCGTTACTGTTACTCTTACTCGATTTTTCAAACTGAGATTCAAGAGCAGATTTTTCATTTTGCAACTCTTGATAAGCGGCTAATATTTCGGCTTTGGTGTTGCGATCACTAATTTTTGCCATTGTCTTTCTCTGTTTAGTTTAGGTTTAGTTTGATGATTCAGAATTTATTTTTAGGTGAGTTAACTTTGACTGGAAGAACTAGCAAAAGCACGCATCGCTAAATCTTGTGCTTGCTTCATTGTCGCTTGTAACTGAGCAGATAAATCAGCGATTTGTTCATTTTGACGTTGAATGGTTTCTTCCAAAGATGACACTTGCAGTTCATAGCCTTGTTTCGTAGATTCCCATTCTTTTTCAAATAAATCAGCTTTGACTTTAGCTTCTCGGTTGGCATCTTGAATCGCTTCTTCTTTCGCCTTATTCTGTGCCTTTTTCAGTTCTTCTTCAAACCCTTCAACTTTCTTTTTATTCGCCTCAAATTCCACTTTGTTTTTCTCTAAAATTGCCTCACGTTCTGACCATATTTTCTCTTTATCTTGATTTTTTATGGCTAATTCTCGTTCGAGCTTACGACGAGTTTCTTCATATTCATTCTGTTCAATTTTACGATGCTTTTCCAGTTCATAGTTATAACTTTCTTCTTCTTGCTGACGAAGTTTAATCCGTTCTTCTTCCTGCTGTTTAACAGTCGCCTCAAAGTCTTGTTGCTCTTGTTCCCAGGCTTTGCGTTTAGCAATTTGATCTTTATCTAAAGCCTCTTGACGAGTCGTATAGTTTTGATTCAGTAAATTCAGTTTTTCTTGATGTTCTTGACTCAACAAATACAACGCATCGGCAACTACACGAATTTTTTGTAACTCTTGAAGTTGTTGAGTTTCGATTTCAAGCGAGCGCTTTAATTCATCGAGTTTAGAAGATTCAGTTTTCAGCCGTTCGGCAATCTCGACAATAGTATTCCCAAAACCTAGCTGTAAATCTGCTAAACTTTTAACAATGCTATCAACAGTGTAAGCTGATGTTTTTTCAAGCAGTTGTTTTCCTTTTTCTTTTTCAGCTTCTTCTTCTTTTGTGGCAATTTTAGAATCAACTTTTTTTCGTTGTTCTAGAATTTGCTGAAATTTGGCAATGATTTGAGTTTTGCTATTTTGAATTGTAGACTGCATTTTGCGTTTTATCTCCAAGATTGAACAGGGTTAACTCTATTTTACGCTTTGATCCGCGATTGCCGCTTCCGTAATTTTTCGATAATTTCTTGGTGATCCGATACAGTCTTTAAAGTTTCTTCAGTATTTTCACGCAGAAGTGAATTCAAAATGCGTTGACAGCGATCGCAACGGTTTCCGGGCCAACAGTAACAGTCATTCACCAAATTTTTCAACGTTGATTTTAGGCGTTGATTTTCTTCCAAAACCGCCTCATAATTCCGTTGCACAGATTGAACGACCCTCTGCATATGTTGAAAATCCGCACACAAACTTTCTAAATCATAAACGGTATTTTCCCGAATCTGATCACTGAGTTCCTGTTGATTCAAAAGGGGAGAAGATGACTCGGTTTTTTGGATTAATTTCATAAATTTTTTCATTTCTAAATATTTAGACCTCTGAACTCAAAAACTTATGTTGAGGGAAGGAGGATACAAGAATTGCATCTCCCCTTCTTGTGAATTCAGCAGTTAAGAAACCTCAGCCGGAACTTTCTCCGATGCAGGAGGAAGCGCAATTTCTCGACTAGAATCTAAAGAAAGTTCTTCAGCCTCATCCCCGGAAGCATGAGTCGAGATCAAATAAGCAATTTTGTGAGGAGGTAAGTTATCCAAACAAATCATTGACTTTGTGCCTTCTAAATCAATCATCCGAGACAAATTACTTTCCTCTGCCAGAACCGCCGCCGCTTGTTCAATAATTGACCAGTTTGTTCGTTCTTGCCACGACCATTTTAGGCTATAATAATTGATAGGTTTCAAGATACCATTTTCATCCGGTTTTTGACCCGAATGTTTGGTGAATTCAGGGATAAAAATTCCGGTGGCGGGTTCGATACCTCGGGCTTGAATGGATGCCACTAAACGGTTAAAATCATTCAAGCTGCGACTTTTGATATAAGTCACCATAACCACGCCCTGTGGGAGATCACCCGATTCAGCCACAAACCAAATTTGCCCCCAAAGAGTATTTTGAGTTTGACCTAAACTTCCAAAAAATTTGCTAAATTTTAGAATGGTCATCGAGCATTTGGAGTTGTATTCTTCATCGCTGATCGTCCATTTTCCTGACTGACAGTTATTGCGAACGGCGATTGGCATTTCCGGGACGAGGATCGCTTCTTTGTGTTTTGAACCAAAAACAGAAAAGTTAAATTTTTCAGGCATTTTGGACATTTTTTGCTTCCTTTTTTTTTTGTTTTGTTTACAACTTTTGGGGTCAGTTCAAGAAAAATATTTCTCTCTCTCCCCAAAAATTAATGTTGAACTATCGAATTAAATGGCTTTGATTTTTGGGTTCAGGGTAGGTGTATAATGTCTCTTGTTGTGCTTTAATCATTCGTAAGCTTGCAATCAGATTTTCTAGCATTTCTGTATGAGCCGGAGTAAAATGAATGCTGAAACCTTCGCCATCTCGTGCGTATCCAGGACACACTAAAGACGCTGAACCTTGTTCTTCGTGAGTCGCGATATACATCCAGTCTTCATCGTCTAATTTGTAGTGTGTATCCGTCCAAGTTCTCAGCATAGAGGTTCATCCTCCTGTTAATTTCAAGGAATTCTGGTGTTTGCATTTTTAATGATTCTTCACACCCTTTAATCTCAATAGAGGTACACCTGATTAAGAGTGCCGTTAGAATTGATGTAAGTTTCAACTCTAGAGGAGGATTGAGATTGATGTTGAATCTTTTATCAACTGTCTCCATGTTAACCAATGTTGATGTAACCGTCAAGTCTTGAGTTGAAATTTTCGTCAAACTGGCTTAAAATCGAGCATAGGAGGGAAATATCGTGGAACAAACATTTGGAAAGCTCATTCGTCAAGCCCGCAAGGACAAGGGCTACTCCCAACGACAGCTTGCGGCGCTGCTCAAGGTTGATTTTACTTACTTGTCGAAGCTCGAGAATGACCGTGCGGACTACCCCCCTAAAGAGGAGGTAATTCGGGGACTAGCGCGAAATCTCGGTATAGATGAGGAGGAGTTAATCTTTTTAGCGGGTCGAATTCCCCAGCATTATGAGAGTTTTCTCAAGCAAAATAACAAAGAAATAACCGCTTTATTTCGTAGATTGCAAGAGAATCCAAGCTTTGCTAAAAAGATTTTTGATGCCGCTCAGGAGACTGAATAAGTGAGTATTCTAAAGCCATACCGTTTTTATCCCAAAGAATCCATTGAACGGCGGGCGCAAGATATTCTTACCCGAATGCAAACTCAGTCTAATTTTGCTCCGCAGTGGCCATTTGAATCGTCTTTGGTGGCTGATTTTCTCGATTTAGGAGTCGTTTGGGATGAGATTCCTGCTGATGAGGAAGGTGAAATTGCTGCCCGTATTTTACCGACTGAACGAACCATTGAAATTAACGAAAAGATCCTCGAAAAACCCCAAGGGTTTATTGAGTCAACCATCGCCCATGAAATTGGTCATTGGGTTCTACACATCAATCAAGATGAAGTTGATGGAGAAGTTAAACAGTTGGAGTTGCAGTTAGGAGAATACGGAACCCAACCAACCTCTGATTTTGTCTGTCGGGGTTCAACGAATGACTCAAAAATTGCCTCAATAGAATGGCAAGCCCAATACTTTGCCAGTTGTTTATTGATGCCTCGACATATTTTAGAAGAAAAACAACAGGGGCTAGACCTAACAAAATGGACGGATTTATATAAACTTCGTGATCAGTTAGGTGTCACGATTTCTAATCTGACTAATCGCTTGCAAGATTTAGGCTGGATTACCATTCCTAATGGTACTCGCCAAATTTATCGAGGTCAAGAAATAACAGAAAATCAGCAGCGTTTGTTTGGTTAGTAGGATAAGGCGGGTTGATTTAGAAGATTTTTTAGATTGAATATCTATTCAAACCCGCCCCTTCAAAAGTTCTAAAGTTTGATTGAAATTCCATGAAAACAGAAAAACAAAAAATGCTATCTGGGGAATTATACCTAGCAAATGACCCTGAACTAACAGAGGAACATCAACGCGCTTTTCGGCTAATTCGTTTGTATAATGCGACAACTGAAACCGAACTGGAAGAACGACAAAAACTGTTAAAAGAATTATTCGGAAAAGTCGGTAAAAATGCTGTTATTACCCCGCCTTTTTATTGTGATTATGGCAGTCATATTTCTGCCGGGGATAATTTTTATATGAATTTTGGTTGTGTGATTTTAGATTGTAATACCGTTCATATTGGAGATAATGTTCTCTGCGCTCCCTACGTTCAAATATATACCGCTCATCATCCCATTGATCCGACAATTAGATTAACCGGAAAAGAACTTGCTACCCCCGTTAAAATTGGGAATAATGTTTGGATTGGAGGCGGTGCTATTATATGTCCGGGTGTGACAATTGGAGATAATACAACGATAGGCGCTGGGAGTGTGGTAACGAAAGATATTCCTGCAAATGTTGTCGCCGTTGGAAATCCTTGTCGGGTGATTCGGGAGTTATCTTAAAACTGTTATTTCAATAGTGCATCAAATTTGTATAATATTATTGAGTCAATCTAAAACACGAGTTTTTCTATGACGACTTTGCTAGAAATAGAAGCAGCGATTAAACAATTGTCTGAAAATGATGTTCGCCAACTCTCCGTTTGGCTGCAAGAGTATTTGGATGAAATGTGGGATCAACAAATTGAAGCTGATTTAGTATCAGGAAAGTTGGACAAGCTTATTGCTAAAGCAGAAGCGGATATTGCAGATAATAAAGTTAAGGATATTGATGAAATCCTTCACAACACCTGATTTTTGGGTTAGTTATGCAGAGCTAAGTCCTGAAGTTAAAGAACAAGCTCGAAAAGCATATCAACTTTGGAAACAAAATCCAGTACATCCTTCTTTACATTTCAAAAAAGTTGGTAAAAATTTTTGGTCTGCGCGTGTTAGCAGCGGCTATCGAGCATTAGCTTTGAAGAAGGGTGATGATTATTATTGGTTCTGGATTGGCGATCATAATAAATATGAAGCCTTACTGAATTAACTGTATATGCTCCGTTATTTATCATTATAAATTGTACAAAGTTTTAAACCAACTTACAAACGTTTGTGCTTTGGGATGTTGGGGATTTAGTATCTTTTCCATAACCGCATTATGCAGGGGTCTTCCCGGTGGATTTTGCCATCCTAACCAAGTATAAATATAGGCTTTATCACAATGAACATCTTTGTAAAGTGCGCCTTTATTCTTCGCTTCTTTGGCGACTTCTTGAGCGTATTTCCAAAGGAGTTCGCTTTCATCGGGAACCAAATAAGCTAAAAATGTCTCTAACATTCCTCGCATTTGGTTATCCGGCATGATCCAAACTCCAAATTTAATCCCATCGGAAGTGTTATGAATGAGTCCGGTTTCGGGGAGATTTTTAGGAATATCGGGAATACTGGGAAGACAGGAATTTCTGACACTTTGCCAGCGTCCTAAAGGGTTATCATCAGCATCAACGATTATCCCTAATGCCACTCGTCCAGATGCTTTAAGTTCCGTAGAAATTAATACCGGATCGATGAGTTTGTCATCATTACCACAGACATCAATATAGACAATAGGGTTGTTTGTTGTTCCCCAATTTACTCCATTTGCTTCTATTAAATAAGGTATCGTTCGTTTATCCTGTTCGCCTTCAACTAAAAGCAAATTTTTGTGTATTTTTGCCATGTTTAACGAACCTCAATTTCCCGTTCCGCAGCCATAACGATTTCTTTTTCGGTAAAAACAACGCTTTTTTCTTTGCCTCGTTCAATGCGATGAATTGTAATTCCATCTTCTGTTGCATCTTCTCGACTTGCAATGCTGGCTAAACTTGTCCAACAGTCACTATTATGGGTTGTTGCAAAGACTTGAACATCGAGTTTTTTTGCAGCTTCCCAAATCAGTTTCCACAGATCGGACATCGTAGAATAATGTAATCCGGTATCAATTTCATCGACTAATAAAACTCCTCCTTTTACAGAAGCTAACGCCAGTGAAAGTCCTAACATTCGCCAAATTCCATCTCCTAAACTTCCGATGGGTATCCGTTGTTCTCTGTCAGAAAAAAGTACAACGAATCCTCCTCTTGAGTCAGAATATTTGTATCGCTTAGAACCAATAGAAGCAATTCGATCAATTGTCGGTTCAATGGTTTTCAGTGCTTCGTATAAAAATTTTTCTTCAGGTGTTAATACAATATCCTCAAAGAGTTCAATCATTTTTTCGGCGGTCAAAGAGGATGAAACTACAAAGAAAGTTTTCATTAATTCATCCATTGGATTATCATAAAATATTGGATGATTTGTTAAGTCGTCTATATTAACTCCTAAATCTAATGATAGTTTAATATGTTTTTCCGAGAAGGATTGATTACATTCCCATCTGGTTTGAAGTAGGCCAGTTCCGGGTTTAGAAGATTGAATATTGATTAACAAGTTTTCTAAGTCTTTCCCATTCCAGCCTGAAATTAAAAATTGGCTTGAATTTTTTAGTTGATGTCCCCTAAAAAGGTGACAAATATTAAGTTCTGAAACTTTCCAGTGATTATCTTGACTCCAAAAACACTCTCCTCGACGAATCAAACTTTCAATAATTGCAGAGTTAAATGTACCTTTTGAACACAAAAGTTGAATTGCTTCTAAAATAGATGTTTTTCCGCTATTGTTTTCACCCACCAACAAATTAACTCGACCGAGTGGCTGAAGTTCAAAGGACTGAAAACCTCGAAAGTTTTCTATTTTTAGAGTCTTTAACATAATTATACCACCTCAAGACTATGATCATATTTTAACAAACTGATAGATCAGCGATCATTCTAATACAATTTCTCCCAAGCGTTTTAAAATTTTCAAGACTTCACCTAACTCATGGTTTCGGGGAAATAGAGAAAACGTTCGGGAAATATCATATTGTGAAGTATCGCTTTTAATCAGTTTGAGGAAAATAAATTCATCGCCATTTGTTGCCAAACCAAACGCGGGGGAATTTGTTTGAGGATTTGCTAATAGATAAGCCAATAATTGAGGCAGTGCGGCTAAAACAGGAATACTGTTTCCTTTAGATTCTACCGTTAATATCCACAATCTATTTTGTAGAATTAAAGCATCAATAAAACCTCTAATTTGTTCATCAGGATCATCAAGTTCTAATTCAACTCCATAGGGTGAACGAATGCGGAACGGAGGATCGAGAAAACCTGCTAATTCCAGCAGAGGTGAAACGACTATTAAATTAACTGTACCTTCTAATAAGAGATGATCGACTCGATGATATTCATAACGACGTTTTATTCGTTCTATTCCGGCTTCTTCCTGCTCATTTAGAGCGGGTAAATCTTCCGTCCACTCCTGAAAAAAATCATCTTGATTTGTTTGATATAAATCAAAGCGAGTTTGCAAATCGCTGAAACTTTTGATAACATCTGTAATTCCCGTACCTGTAACCATAGATTATGATTTGTATTCTGCTATCAACAGTTTAACAGAATTTAGCCTGATCACATTTTACAAAAAATCATATTTAAAATGTTAAATAAATTGATAGAAATTCGTGATCGCATTCAAAAGACGTTAACCTATTTGTGAGTACAAGAATCAATAATATTTTCCTGATGTCATCAAATACTAATCCTCTGGCTGTATTTGTTCCCTGGTTGCATATGCACCAACCGCCAATTTGGGTCGGTCACGGTTCAGATGCGAGACTGATTGGGAATTTAGAAAAAATGCTGAATAGTGAACCCAATTCCGAGGAAAGTTGGAATTCTCGATGGTTTGCTCAAGCCTACAAAAACCCGGCTCGTTATGTTAAAAATCTGAAAGCTGAGGGTTTAAATCCTAGAATTATGGTGGATTATTCGGGAGTTTTGTTAGAAGAATTAGCGAAACTTTCGAGTAATGGTCATTTTCATCATCTCGAAGTCGATGGAGAAATGATGGGGGATGTAATTGGTTTATGGCGAGAGGTTTTAAGCGAACATTCAGAAGCGGTTGAATTTACGGGAACCGCTTACAGCCATTGTTATTTTCCCGCAACGCCTGAACGAGATCACGAAGCCCAAATTATGGAATGGCGGCGAGTTTTTGCGGATTTATTTGGAACAGAAGCCCTCTCAAATGTACGGGGTTTTTGGCTTCCTGAAATGGGAATGACGGGGGAACCCTCCGAAGCATTACGATTAATTCGTTTGTTAAAAAAATGCGGTTATGAATGGCTAATCTTACCTCATTCTGCCTTAGAATATCCTCAAGATTGGAGTACCCCAGAAGTTGAAAATCGAGTGCATTGGTTAGTGGTTGAATCTGGGGGAGAAACGGAACGAATCCTCTGTGTTGTGCGGGATACTGACATGGGAATTCGCCAACAAAGTGGTCAAAATACAGATGGATGTATTCAAGATATTCGCTATCGAGGAAATACTTTAAAATCATCTAATATTCCGCCTTTAGTGGTTCCGACTTCTGACGGAGAAAATGGCAATGTGATGATGTTTGAGTATTTCAAAAATTCCTTTGCACCCTTGTTTAGAGAATCTCACAACTGGCCGGATATTGCCTTTATGACTGTTAGCCAGTATATTGATAGTTATGCTAAGAATCCGACAACAGAAATTCGCCTCAAACCCACAGGTGGATCTTGGATAGGCGGACATCAAAGTTGGAACGAGGGAGACTTGCGTCAGGGGGTTTTGAAAGCGGTTGAACAGTTAAGCCAAGCCTGTGAACGACAAGCAACCCAATCATCCCTCTCCGATGAACAAAAACGGGCTTTATTGTTATGTGAAACCAGTTGTTTTGTCTATTGGGGTTCGGAGTTTTGGGCGCAACAAGGATATCAGTGTTTAGCCTGGGCTGAGGGTTTGATTGCGGAAAAGGTTCGTTAATCACTGGGTTAAAAGCTCAAAAAACCGCTACAATCTAAATGAGTTTTTAGGTTGATTGTATGATGAGGCGGTTCAGAAAAAGCTGGCAATTGATTCGGTTTTGGTCTCAGGATGAAAATTTCATCCACATTATAGAACAGATTGAAGTCATCATCTCTAAAATTCTCTCTCTAGCGATGGTGGCTTTGATTATTTTTGCGACGGGTCATTTAGTGTTTTTCTTGGGTAAAGAGTTACTTTTTAATAGTAATCTGCTGGTGAAAGAGACTCTGTTTGAAATTTTTGGATTATTTTTAAATTTATTAATTGCACTCGAACTTTTAGAAAATATTTCCGCCTATCTCAGAAAACATATTATTCAAGTTGAATTAGTGATTGTTACCTCTTTAATTGCAGTCGCTCGGAAAATTATTTTATTTAATACAGATAAACAAGGCGGTGTAGATTTAATGGGGTTGGCGTTAGCGTTATTCGCCTTATCAATTAGTTATTGGATTATTCATCGAACAAATGCGAATCGCAATCATCACTAGCTTGAATCTTCAGTGAATTGACGGTAAAATGATAAATGACGCGATAAGATTCAGACTGATAACATTCAGAGAAAAGGGTGATGACATACTTTTTTAAATTTGAAGATGACTTTGTGGCTTCCTTACGCTGTATTCCAATGATTGTTCGCTATAAACTCGATACCTGTGGCGTTAAATTAAAATTAGCCCATTGGAATCAATTTCCTCAAACTGAACGTCAAACCCTCGTAGAACAACCGATAACCACCCCCGCAGAAATCCAAAGTTATCGCAATTTATTACAACAACTCGCTGAAAAATATACCGATATTCCCCTCAAAGATTTACCTATTGAGGAAAATCCAGCTTGGTTAAATACTGAGACTATTCCTGAAACGATTCACCACAAAGCGGAAGAAATAGGAATCCAACTCACCCTAGAACAATGGCAAAATTTAACCCCAATTCAACGCTTTGCGCTGATTAAACTGAGTCGTCCTAGCCATGAAAACAATAACTTTCTACCCGCTTTGAAAGAATTTAATCTCGCCTAACTAATCAATTAATCCGACAGGCGGTGTAATTTCAATTTGACCTTTTTCCAAGTCCACAACCGGAACAATTTCTTCAACAAAGGGAATCAAAACAGTTTTGGGTTTAGAAAGACGTTTTTTGTCAGGAGTTGATGAATCATCTGAAGTTTCTGAAGTCTCTACCGTTGACGGATAGAGTTCAACTTCTAATAAATCATTTCCGGCGGGAACCAAACTAATAACAACACCAATCACCGCTTGAGTGAATTGATTGAATACTTTTAAACCGATCAAATCCTCTAAATAAAACTCATTTTCTTCTAAATGGGGGCGATCGCTTTTTGAGACAAATAACGTGCTATCTCGTAATGCTTCCGCCTGTTCTCGGTCTTCGATCCCTTCTAACTCTAGCACATACAAACCCTTTCCGGGAACCAAACGACCCCCCAGAAGTTCTATCGGTTGTGGTTCAGACTGTCCGGGTTGAAGTAACCAACGAGTTCCCGGTTCGAGAAAACGTTCGGGGAAGTCAGAATTGGGATAAACCCGCACTTCTCCGTATAATCCTTGGGCGGCGACAATTTTACCAATTTCAATCCACTCAGACATGATAAGATTTCTACTCTAACAAATTGATTGCCCTATAATCCTATCATAGAAAGGGTTTGACAGCTATTGACAATTTAAAATCTTTTGCTTACACTGCTTTCATCACTAACAGAGCAGTAAAATGTTTCCGAGGAAAGGTCAAAAAGGTCATGTCGGAATATCTGTAAACAGAGGGAAGCTGAGATTGACAGTTCCCAGATGTTTGGGTAAACCCGTTGGAACTTACATTCATCTAGGGATTGATGACACACCTCACGGTCGCAAGTTAGCCCAAATCAAGGCTAATGATTTAATGGGTGATATTCTTATGGATAAAGTTGATTACACCTTCTCTAAGTACAAGGTAATTAGAGACAGGCAACCTCAGAAGGTCGAGACTTCATTGGCGTTGATAGAACTCTGTGAAAGTTACTTTAAAACTAAAGTCAAGTCTCAGGAAAATACAGCGTTAACGACGTACAAAAATACTATTAGTCATATCAAGAAAAGCCCTCATCTTGCTAAGATAAATGTTTTGTCAGAGTCAGTAGGCTACGCTCAGAAACTCATGGATAATTTGTTGAGTCAAACTTCTCAGGATATGACTAAACGAGTTATCACGCAAGTCAACGCGGCTTTCAAGTGGGGAATTAGAACGGGTAAAATTCCCCATTTAGAAAAGTCACCGTTCGAGGGGATGAGTACGTCTATAAAAGCCAAGAAAAACCCAGAGGATTGTACTCAATACGCCTTTACAAAAGAGGAAAGAGATGAGGTTATAAATTACTTCAAAAGTCACCCAGATCATCGCTACAGACACTATTACGGCTATTTGATGTTAGCTTTTTTTACGGGGGCTAGACCGAGTGAATTAGCGGCTTTAACTTGGGGAGATGTTAATCTAGAAAAAGGGATTATAAATTTCAACAAAAAAATTATTAGAACAGAGAAAGAAAGAAAGACCTGTAACGGATTAAAGACTCAAAATTACAGAATCTTTACTATCAACAAGCAACTGAAAGAAATTTTAAAAGCTATACCCAGAGGGGGGGATTCGGACTACCTGTTTAAGACCCACACGGGAAAGCTGATGGATTCAACTTGTATATTTAACACGACCTACTGGAGAGGGGCGTTAGCCAAGCTTGGTATCCCCTATAAGGTTCCGTACTCAACTCGCCACACATTCATAACCCTTTGCCTGAAAGAAGGTTCTCTCTCTCTTGTAGATGTCTCTAGGTTAGTGGGTAATTCTGCTCAGATTATTGAAAAGCATTACTTAAGGTTTGACCCAACAAAAATCAGCATCCCTGAACTGTAGCCACAAGTCTCTGTTTTAAGGAGAATTAGGTAAATAATTTTAGGTAATTCTCGGAGAGACAAAACGGCTCAAGTCCTGGCGAGACAAGCGGTAAACGTTCGTGACAACAGCGGCGAGTTAGGCAAAATAGCGATCGCTAAATGAAGAATAATTTATGAGCCAGAAAACTACCAGGGTAACAACAGATTGGGGTGAACTCTCGATTGTTCACCGTCAGGGGTACTACTACGCTATCAAGAAAGTAAGGGGGGTGAAGCGTCAAATCTATCTAGGTAAATCTATACCTAGTCAAGAACGCTTAGAGGAGGTAGCTGATGAGATTAACTTACCCGGTGTTGAGTGGGTGAAACGACACGGGCAACATCTCCAATCAGTTAAGGGTGATAGAACTGATATTCTATCCCAAACAGTAGAGCAACTGAGAAAGATTGAGAGCTTGGCTACTGCTAGGGGCGAAGATGCGATCGCTAAACAACTCAGTGAAGCAATCAGAAAACTCAACGGGATTCAGAAGCGGGGATAGAAATTTTCTATCCCGACAAGGTGAGCAGATTAAGGTTAGGGCGATCGCTAAATTCAGCAAATTGTCCTAACCATCTCTAAGGGGGCTAACCTCTAGAGTGCCGATAGGGAAAGAGTTTCAATGGGTTAGCCCCCCCTAAAAGGTTAGCCCCCTCCCTTATATAAATAATATAGGGAACCCCCCTAACCCTGTCAGTCAAACTACCCCCCCTAACCCTGTTAAATTTTCCCGGGAAAACAGAGTGTACACAATGTAAACATCGAGTAGAGGTAACGTCTGTAATGACTACTGTGTAAAGGTTCTAATGGGTTAGGGGGGGGTGTTTAGGTTAGGGGGGTCTCCTTATATAAATAATATAAGGGGGGGCTAACCCTATAACCCCCCTAACCCTACCCGCAGGGCAGTGACTCTGTACATCTGTTCATCACCCCGTGTACATTGTTCATCAAAACGCTGTATCCCCTTGTTGACGGGATGAACAACGTGTA